>JAZLLN010000057.1:0-37971 GCA_045598165.1 Candidatus Cryptobacteroides sp. | reverse complement strand
ATTCACAATGTATTCCTGAGCCTTCACAGGTCCGAGAACATTGTGGATGTCGGTAGGGGATACGCCACCGTCAGAAAGCCTTGACCCGGCCTTTACGTAGTCGTTCTCCTGTACGAGTATCTGCTTTGAAAGTGGAACAAGATAGGTCTTCTTCACACCGCTCTTGTTCTGGATGGTAATCTCACGGTTACCTCTCTTGACAGACCCCATTATGACTTCTCCGTTGATATCGGAAATGAGTGCAGGATTGCTAGGATTGCGGGCCTCGAAGAGTTCGGTGACTCTAGGAAGACCTCCGGTGATATCGCTTGCCTTACCGGCCTTGCGGGGAATCTTGAAGATGATGTCACCGACTTTGACGTCAGTGCCGTCCTCAATCATCACGTGGGCTCCGACAGGCAGGTTGAACAGTTTGATGCTGTCACCTTTCTCATCCACGATATGAAGGGTAGGGCTCTTGGTCTTGTCCTTGGAGTCGATGATGACCTTGTCGTTGCTGACAGAGAATTCATCGGTCGCTTCCTTCTCGAAGGTGACACCTTCTATCATGCTTTCGAAGCGGATCTTACCGGCAGTCTCGACAATCGTGTTGGCGTTGTATGCATCCCATTCGCAGATGAGATCTCCCTTTGCTACTTTGGATCCTTCCTTCTTGTAAAGGATTGATCCGTAGGGGATATCATACTGTGAATATGTGATGCCGGTGGTCTCATCAAGAATGCGGACCTCAGCCATTCGGCTGACCACAACCTCCTGAGCGGCTCCGCTCTCGTCAATCCTCTGGATGGTACGGAGTTCCTCGAATTCGAGACGTCCGTCATATTTGGAGACGATTGAAGAATCTGCCGCTGAAGAAGATGCAGTACCACCTACGTGGAAGGTACGCAGTGTCAGCTGAGTACCAGGCTCACCGATGGACTGTGCCGCAATGACACCGACGACTTCTCCTTTCTCAACCATACGGCTGGTGGCGAGGTTGCGTCCGTAGCACTTCGAGCATACGCCCTTGCGGTTCTCACAAGTGAGGACGGAACGGATTTCCACCTGCTCGATGGGGAGGGAATCGATGAGGTCAGCCTCCTTTTCGCGAATTTCCTCTCCGGCCTTGATGATGAGTTCACCTGTCAGAGGATTGAAAATATCGTGTACGGAGGTGCGTCCGAGGATGCGTTCTCCAAGAGATTCGACCACGGTGTCCTTATCCTTGATTGCAGTTGCGATGAGTCCGCGAAGTGTTCCGCAATCCTCCTCGGTGATGATCACGTCGTGGCTTACGTCAACGAGACGGCGGGTCAGGTAACCTGCATCTGCAGTCTTCAAAGCGGTATCGGCCAAACCTTTACGAGCTCCGTGAGTACCGATGAAGTACTCCAACACGGTCATTCCTTCCTTAAGGTTGGAGATGATAGGGTTCTCGATAATGTCAGCGCCGCTGCCACCCGCTTTCTGAGGCTTTGCCATCAAACCACGCATACCGCAAAGCTGCTTGATCTGCTGAGTTGAACCACGGGCTCCGGAGTCCAGCATCATGTATACGGGATTGAATCCATCCTGATCAGCTGATATCTGTTTGGTCACGACCGACGTCAGTTTGTTGTCGACAGCTGACCAGAGGTCGATGACCTTGTTGTATCGTTCCTGATTGGTGATGTAACCCATACCGTAGTTATCCTTGATCTCCTCGATCTTCTTGTAGGCGTCTTCCACGAGAGTCTTTTTCTCTTCAGGAATGAGAACGTCTCCGAGGTTGAAGGAGATACCGGCACGGAAGGCCTGATCGTATCCGAGGTTCTTGATGTCATCGAGGAATTTGGCCGTACGCGTGACGCCCGTGTTCTTGATAACGTCAGTAATGATCCGGCGGAGAGCCTTCTTGCCGAGCAGCTCGTTCACGAAAGGCACCTCGTCGGGAACAAACTGGTTGACGATGATGCGTCCGGCAGTTGTCTTGACGATTTGTGTGCCCTTGGCAGCATCATTTTTGTCGACGGGGATTCGCACGTTGATTTCAGCGTGCATGTCAATGGCCTTTTCGTTGTATGCGATGATGACTTCTTCGGGTCCGTAGAAGGTTTTGCCTTCACCCTTTGCTCCCGGGCGGATCTTGGTGATGTAGTACAGACCGAGAACCATATCCTGGGAAGGAACGGTGATAGGAGCTCCGTTGGCAGGGTTCAGAATATTGTGGGAACCGAGCATAAGAAGCTGAGCCTCCATGATGGCGGCATTTCCGAGGGGAAGATGGACAGCCATCTGGTCTCCGTCGAAGTCGGCGTTGAATGCCGTACAGGCAAGAGGATGCAGCTGGATGGCCTTTCCTTCTATCATTCGCGGCTGGAATGCCTGGATACCGAGTCGGTGCAGGGTAGGTGCACGGTTAAGGAGTACGGGATGACCTTTCATCACGTTCTCGAGGATATCCCAGATGACAGGGTCCTTGCGGTCAACAATCTTTTTTGCAGACTTGACGGTCTTCACGATACCGCGCTCGATGAGCTTGCGGATGATGAAAGGTTTGTAAAGTTCTGCAGCCATGAATTTGGGAAGACCGCATTCGTGCATATTGAGTTCGGGACCGACAACGATGACGGAACGTGCCGAATAGTCAACACGCTTACCGAGCAGGTTCTGACGGAAACGTCCCTGTTTGCCCTTGAGGGAGTCGGAAAGACTCTTGAGAGCTCTGTTGGTCTCGCTCTTGACGGCTGATGACTTCTTGGAATTGTCGAACAGGCTGTCGACGGATTCCTGAAGCATACGTTTCTCGTTGCGGAGAATGACCTCGGGAGCCTTAATCTCGATAAGCCTCTTGAGACGGTTGTTGCGGATGATGACGCGACGGTAGAGATCGTTGAGATCTGATGTTGCGAAGCGTCCGCCGTCAAGAGGAACGAGAGGCCGCAGATCGGGAGGGATGACGGGAATGACCTTCATAATCATCCACTCGGGACGGTTGATGCCCTGGGACTCATGGAACCATTTGACAACCTGGAGTCTCTTGAGTATTTCGGCTCTGCGCTGCTGAGAGCTCTCGACCTGCATCCTCTGACGCAGTTCCTTGGTAAGTGCCTCGACATCAATCTCCTTGAGAAGATCGTAGACACCCTCGGCTCCCATCTTGGCGATGAATTTATTCTCGTCAGAGTCGGAAAGACTGTTGTTGCCGGGGAGTTTGTTCAGGACGTCAAGATATTCGTCCTCCGAGAGGAGCTCCATCTTTTCGAGTCCGCTGGCGCCGGGTTTGACGACGATGAATTTCTCGTAGTAGATTACGGACTCCAACTTCTTGGAAGGAATACCGAGAAGAGCTGAAATCTTGTTGGGAGCACTCTTGAAGTACCAGATGTGCGCAACAGGAACGGTAAGGCTGATGTGGCCCATCCTTTCGCGGCGGACTTTCTTCTCAGTGACCTCGACGTTACATCTGTCGCAGACGATTCCGCGGTAACGGATTCTCTTGTACTTTCCGCAATAGCACTCGTAGTCCTTGGTGGGACCGAAGATCTTTTCACAGAAAAGACCGTCACGCTCGGGCTTATAGGTTCTGTAGTTGACCGTTTCGGGCTTCAGAACCTCGCCGCAGGACCTTTCGGTAATGTCCTCCGGAGATGCGAGAGCAATGCTGATAGTCGAGAAGTTGCTCTTTACCTTGTTTTCTTTATTATTGAAATTAGGCATATTCTTTAAGTTCAAATTGTCCGTAAATTACTCCAATGTAACTTTGAGTCCGAGTCCCCTGAGTTCGTGCAGGAGCACATTGAGAGACTCCGGAATACCTGCAGGCGGCATAGGGTCACCCTTTACGATGGCCTCGTATGTCTTGGATCTGCCGGTGACGTCATCGGACTTGACCGTAAGGATTTCCTGAAGAGCATTGGCTGCTCCGAATGCCTCAAGGGCCCAGACCTCCATCTCTCCGAAACGCTGACCTCCGAACTGTGCTTTACCGCCGAGAGGCTGCTGGGTGATGAGGGAGTACGGACCGATTGAACGGGCGTGCATCTTGTCGTCGACCATATGGCCAAGCTTGATCATATAGATGACGCCGACGGTTGCGGGCTGGTCGAACAGGTCCCCGGTGCCGCCGTCGCGGAGCCAGGTCTTGCCGAATTGCGGAACACCGGCCTTGTCTGTGTAATTGCAGATTTCCTCGATGCTTGCACCGTCAAAAATAGGGGTGCTGAACTTGAGACCAAGTCTTGCCCCGGCCCAACCGAGGACTGTTTCGTAGATCTGTCCGAGGTTCATACGTGAAGGCACGCCGAGAGGGTTCAGGACGATGTCGACAGGAGTACCGTCTGAAAGGAACGGCATATCTTCCTGACGTACGATCTTTGCTACGATACCCTTGTTTCCGTGACGTCCGGCCATCTTGTCACCAACGGTGATCTTACGCTTTTTGGCAATGTAAACCTTTGCCAGCTGCATGACTCCGTTGGGAAGTTCGTCGCCGACCTTGATCTGATCCAGTTCCCTCTTGCATACTGCATCCTCGTTCTTGCGCTCGATGCAGTAATTGTTGATGAGGTCGCGGATCTGAGCATTCGTGGCATCGTCGTTGGTCCATCTGTTGGAATTGACGTTGAGGTAGTCAATATCCTTGATCTTGTCAAGGGTGATCTTGGCATCCTTGGCAATCAGCTCGACTCCGTAGAGATCGAAGATGCCAGCGCTCTTCCTGTTCTTTGTGAGAGTTGCAAGCCTCTGGATGAAATCGGCAAAAAGTTTCTCCTTCTTCGTGTCGAATTCTTCCTGACGGATTTCGATACGGGCCTTCTGGTCATTCTTAGCCGCACTCCTCCTTCCGCTTTCCTTGGAGAGCTTGGTGTAAAGAGCGGTCTTCACGACTGTGCCGCTGAGTGAAGGATTGGCCTTGAGGGATGCATCCTTGACATCACCGGCCTTGTCACCGAAGATGGCCTTGAGAAGTTTCTCCTCAGGTGAAGGGTCGCTTTCTCCCTTGGGAGTGATCTTGCCGATCATGATGTCACCCGGCTCGATGTGAGCACCGATACGGATGATACCGTCCTGGTCGAGATCCTTGGTCGCGTCCTCGCTGACATTGGGGATATCGGATGTGAGTTCCTCCATTCCACGCTTCGTGTCACGGACCTCGGTGAGGTACTCGTCCACGTGAATGGATGTGAGGACATCCCATTTGACCATTTCCTCGGAGAGAACGATGGCGTCCTCATAGTTATATCCTTTCCAGGGCATGAACGCCACTTTGAGGTTGCGTCCGAGGGCAAGTTCTCCGCCTTGGGTGGCGTAACCTTCCGTGAGAACCTGGCCTGCAACGACCTTGTCACCCTTCCTTACTATAGGGCTGAGGTTTACGGTAGTGCTCTGGTTGGTCCTGCGGAAATTGGGAAGTTTATATACGGTCACGTCAGGTGAGAAGCTCACAAACTGCTCATCGTCAGTCTTATCGTACTTGATATGAATCTCATTGGCGTCAACATAGACAACTTCTCCGCTGCGTGAGGCAATGACCTGTGTGCGCGAGTCGATGCAGACTCTTTCTTCAAGACCGGTACCGACGATAGGAGATTCCGGTTTGAGAAGGGGAACTGCCTGGCGCATCATGTTCGCTCCCATCAGTGCACGGTGGGCATCATCGTGCTCCAGGAAAGGAATGAGGGAAGCGGCCACGGAAGCCATCTGGTTGGGGGCGACATCCATATAATCGACCTCCTCCTTGGTGACGACGGGGAAATCCGCCTCGCGACGGCACTGGATGCGGTCCGACATGATATTGCCTTCATCATCCATAGAGACATTGGCAAGGGACACGAGTTTGTTCTCTTCCTCTTCGGCGCTCATATAACGGGCTTCCTTGTCATTGAGATTGACTTTTCCGTCAACCACGTCACGATAGGGAGTCTCAATGAATCCGAGTTTGTCTATGCGGGCATAGACGCAGAGAGAGGAGATGAGTCCGATATTCGGGCCTTCAGGAGATTCGATAGGACACAGACGTCCGTAATGGGTGTAGTGAACGTCTCGAACCTCGAATCCTGCACGCTCTCTGGAAAGACCGCCGGGACCGAGTGCGGAAAGACGTCTCTTGTGGGTCACTTCGGCAAGAGGGTTGGTCTGATCCATGAACTGGCTCAGCTGACTGGTACCGAAGAATGAGTTGATGACAGAAGACAGGGTCTTGGCGTTGATCAGGTCAATCGGGTTGAACTGCTCAGAATCGCGGACATTCATTCTTTCGCGAATGGTGCGCGCCATTCTGCTCAGACCTACGCTGAACTGGTTGGCCAGCTGCTCTCCCACTGTGCGGACACGGCGGTTGGACAGATGGTCGATATCGTCAACCGTTGCCCTTGAATTGATCAGCTGGATGAGATATTTGATAATCTCGATAATGTCTGTTTTCGTAAGAACGCGGACGTTGGGATCGATTGAAAGTCCGAGCTTCTTGTTGAGGCGGTAGCGGCCCACGTTGCCGAGGTCGTACCTCTTCTCGGAGAAGAAGAGCTTGTCGATGACGTCTCTTGCCGTGTTCTCATCGGGTGGTTCTGAGTTGCGGAGCTGTTTGTAGATATAACCCACAGCTTCGAGCTCAGTGTTGGTGGGATCCTTCTGGAGGGTGTTGAAGATGATGCCGTACTCGTTGGCGCTTGCTTCATCCTTCTGGAGGAGGATGGTCTTGACGTCAGTGCCTGTGATGGCCTCAATAGTCTCGTCATCGAGAATCTGGTCTCGTTCCACGATGGGAACGGTACGTTCGATGGGTATGACCTCTCCGGTATCCTCGTCTTCGAAATCCTCAATCCAGGTCTTGAGAACCTTCGCCGCAAGTTTGCGGCCCTTGTTCGCTTCGAGGTTCTCCTTGGTGACAGCCACCTCGTCAGCAAGATTGAAGATATCGATGATATCCTTGTCTGAATTGAATCCGATAGCCCTTAACAGGGTTGTAACGGGAAGTTTCTTCTTGCGGTCGATATATGCGTACATCACGTTGTTGATGTCGGTAGCAAACTCGATCCATGATCCCTTGAACGGAATGATACGTGCCGAGTACAGCTTGGTACCGTTCGCGTGCATGCTCTGGTCGAAGAAAACGCCAGGGGACCTGTGCAGCTGGGAGACGATGATACGCTCTGAGCCGTTGATAACAAATGTGCCGGCGGGAGTCATGTAGGGGATGTTGCCCAAATAAACATCCTGGACTTTGGTGTCAAAATCCTCATGCTCCTGATCCGTGCATGAAAGGCGGAGTTTTGCCTTAAGAGGGACGTTGTATGTCAAACCTCTCTCAAGACATTCCTCGATGGAATACTGCGGGGGATCAACGAAATAATCGATGAACTCCAGTTTGTAGGAGTTGCGCGTATCCTCAATCGGGAATATTTCCTGGAAAACCTGATAGAGACCCTCGTTTTTTCTGTTTTCCGGAGTGGTCTCAAGCTGGAAGAAGTCTTTGAACGACTTCAACTGCACCTCAAGCAGATCTGGGTATTCCAGTATTTTGGATGTGGCGAAATTAATACGCTTGTTGATAGTCTTATTTGACATGTTCTGCCTTTGGAATAAGAAAAACTTTTAATACGGAAAAAAGGTTTAGAGCCTATTTTCCCCGGCTCTAAACCTGTTTTGTTCCCTTTCAGCAGGGAAGAGGCGGATTTATTTAATCTCAACCTCTGCGCCAGCTTCCTCAAGGGCTGCCTTGAGCTGCTCAGCTTCTGCTTTGGAAACTTTCTCCTTAACGGTTGAAGGAGCACCGTCAACGAGATCCTTTGCTTCCTTAAGTCCAAGGCCAAGAGCCTCCTTGACTGCCTTGATGACTGCGAGTTTTGCAGCACCGGCTGAAGTGAGGACTACATCGAATTCGGTCTGCTCAGCCTCAGCTGCGCCGGCACCTGCTCCGTCAGCAGCAACAACGACTGCTGCAGCTGCAGGCTCGATACCATATTCTTCCTTGAGAACTTTTGCGAGTTCCTGAACGTCTTTTACAGAAAGGTTTACCAACTCTTCTGCAAGGGCTTTAACATCTGCCATAATTGTATGATTTTAAATTGTTAATATTATTCTTTTGATGTTGCAATCTTCTCATCGTCAGCTTTGCCTTCGCATGCATTTTCGAGGGCGGAGACAACGTTGCGTGCAGGAGACTGGAGGAGAGTGATGATATCACCGATGAGTTCTTCCTTGGTCTTGATGGCTGCAAGTTCGTTGAGACAGTCGCCTACGAATACACAATCCTGAACGTATGCACCCTTGACGACCGGCTTCTGGAAACCTTCTTTCTGAAGTTTCTTGATAAGCTTGCCGGGAGCGGCGGGAACATTGGTGTACATGATTGCGGTGTTGCCTGCAAGAGTCTGCTCCAGAGTCTTTATCTCCTCGTTCTCAAGTCCTTTGAGCACGTGTGCGAAAAGGGTGTTCTTGACAACGGTGAGCTTTACGCCTGCATTGAAGCATTCACGACGGAGTTTGCTTGTCTGTCCGGCATTCAGTCCGGCGATATCCGTGATGTAGAAATTGGGATATGCCTTGAGATCGGCTGAGATGCTTTCAATAATCTGACCTTTAAGTTCTTTTTTCATAATATTGAATTTTTACTCAGCACCGTTAAGGAATGCCTTGATGTCAACTTTAATACCAGCGCTCATTGTAGAGCAGATAGCGGCACTCTTCATATAAGTGCCCTTGAGAGACTGCGGCTTGAGTTTGGCGATTTCGTTAAGCACAGCGGCGGCATTTTCATAAATCTGCTGTGCGGTGAAGGAAACCTTTCCGATAGCCGTGTGAACGATACCGGTCTTGTCAACCTTGAAATCGATCTTACCGCCCTTGACTTCCTTGACGGCATTGCCGATTTCCATTGTTACGGTTCCGGTCTTGGGGTTCGGCATAAGTCCACGGGGTCCGAGGATCTTACCGAGTGCACCGACCTTTGCCATGACTGAGGGAGTACATACGATGACGTCGATGTCTGTCCAGCCGGCCTTGATCTTTTCGATGTATTCGTCGAGTCCTGCGTAGTCTGCACCTGCAGCCTTTGCCTCTTCAACCTTGTCGGGTGTACAGAGGGCGAGAACCTTGACAGTCTTGCCGGTTCCGTTGGGGAGGGTGACAACGCCACGGATCATCTGGTTGGCCTTGCGGGGGTCAACGCCGAGATTACAGGAAATCTCAACAGATGCGTCGAATTTTGTAAAGGTGATGTCCTTTACAATTCCGCACGCTTCTGAGAGAGTGTAAAGCTTGTGAGAATCGAACTTCTCAGCAACTGCTTTCTGATTTTTTGTCAATTTGCTCATAATGCGTGTGAAATTAAATATTCTCAGGGAATTCACCCTTTACGGTGATACCCAAACTTCTTGCTGTGCCTGCGACCATCTTCATTGCTGAAGCGATGGTGAAACAGTTGAGATCCGGCATTTTGCCTTCTGCAATTGTCTTTATCTGATCCCAGGTAAGTTCGGCGACCTTCTTGCGGTTAGGCTCGCCGGAAGCGCTCGAAATCTTTGCGGCTTCCTTGAGGGAAACTGCTACGGGCGGCTGCTTGACCTCGAATGTGAAAGACTTGTCTGAATAGACGGTAATCACTACAGGGAGGGTCTTGCCTGCCTGAGCCTGCGTGGCTGCATTGAAAGCCTTGCAGAAATCCATGATGTTCAAGCCTTTGGAACCGAGGGCCGGTCCTACCGGAGGCGCTGGATTGGCAGCTCCGCCTTTGATTTGGAGCTTGATAAATCCGGTAACTTCTTTTGCCATGATTGAATGTTATTCTTTAGTTACTTGTGTAAAGTTGAGTTCAAGCTGGGTCTTTCTGCCGAAAATGACGACAATGACCTTTACCTTGCTTCTGTCTTCGAGTATCTCATCGACCGTACCGCTGAAGCCGCTGAATGGACCGTCGGTAATCTTCACTGATTCGCCAATTTCATAATTGACGACAATCTCTGCGGCACTGTCAGCATTTTCATCCTGCACACCGAGAATTCTCTGGACTTCCTCATCCCTGATCGGGACGGGAATCCTTTCGAACTGTGTGCCGGAGGTGGCTTTCTTCTCTGTGAGGAATCCGGACATGCCGGGAACAAGATTGCGGATGATATTCTCAAGCGTTGCGCTCAAGTCGGCCTGAATAAGAACATAGCCGGGGAAGAGCAGTTTGTCCACTGCTTTTCTCTTGCCATTCTTAGTTACAATTTCCTTCTTGACCGGAACAAGCACCTGAGATACCTGATCCTGAATATCGCTTCGTTCTATCTCTTTCTGGAGATATTCTGCAGCCTTCTTCTCCTTCCCGCCCGCTGTCCGCAGGACATACCATTTCATATCACTCATAACGGAGTATTACGATTACAGTGAGTAGATTGCGGTCATCAGATGCTGGAAAGCGAAGTCAATGATCCAAAGTACAGCCGCAAGGATGACAGTCGTGACCATCACCAGAATGGAGGAACTCTGAAGTTTCTCCCAGGTCGGCCATGTAGTCTTCTTTGTAAGCTCTACAAAAGATTCTTTAAGGTAGTTGACAAACTTTTTCATCTTTACATTTAATGGGCTCCGCTGATGGAAGCGTGTTGCGGTGCCTGTTAAACAATTACCAAATCGTAACCTTTGATATTTTGCAGGGGAAGCAGGATTCGAACCCACATCGACGGTTTTGGAGACCGCTGAACTACCCTTGTTCTATTCCCCTAATTCGGATGCCCCTTTCGGGAGCACCCTTTATAGAGTCTTGTATTAGTCAAGAATCTTGATTACCTGACCTGCGCCAACGGTACGGCCACCTTCACGGATAGCGAAGCGGAGACCCTCGTTAAGAGCGACAGCGGTGATAAGCTGGACGTTGATCTCAACGTTATCGCCAGCCATAACCATCTCAACACCCTCGGGGAGAGAAATCTCACCGGTAACATCGAGTGTGCGGATGAAGAACTGAGGACGATACTTGTTGTGGAAAGGAGTGTGACGTCCACCCTCTTCTTTCTTCAGGACGTAAATCTGTCCGAGGAAATGAGAATGAGGTTTGATGGAACCGGGCTTGGCGATAACCTCACCACGCTTAACTTCCTTCTTGTCGATACCACGGAGGAGAAGACCTACGTTGTCACCTGCCTCACCCTGATCGAGAAGCTTGCGGAACATTTCAACGCCTGTTACGACGGTGCTCTTGGGCTTGTCGTTGAAACCAACGATTTCTGCAGGGTCATTTACGTGGATGGTACCGGTCTCGATACGTCCGGTAACAACTGTTCCACGACCGGTGATGGAGAAGATGTCCTCGATAGGCATAAGGAAAGGCTTCTCATTCTCACGTACGGGGAGGGGAATGTAAGAGTCAACAGCATCCATGAGCTCCATGACCTTCTCTTCCCACTTGGGCTCTCCGATGAGAGCGCCGAGAGCGGAACCGCGGATAACGGGAGCGTTGTCGCCGTCGAAATCATATTTGCTGAGGAGGTCGCGGATTTCCATCTCGACAAGCTCCTGCATTTCCTCGTCCTCGACAAGGTCAACCTTGTTCATGAAAACGACCATCTTGGGAACGTTAACCTGCTATGCAAGTAGAACGTGCTCGTTGGTCTGAGGCATAGGACCGTCAGTGGTGGCAACTACGAGAATAGCACCGTCCATCTGAGCGGCACCGGTAACCATATTCTTTACATAGTCAGCGTGGCCCGGGCAATCGACATGCGCATAGTGACGATTGGCGGTCTCGTACTCGACGTGTGCAGTGTTAATGGTAATACCGCGCTCTTTCTCTTCGGGAGCGTTATCGATCTGATCGAAAGACTTGACTTCGCTCAGACCCTTGGATGCCAGCACCTTGGTGATGGCGGCGGTAAGGGTTGTCTTACCGTGGTCAACATGGCCAATTGTACCGATGTTAACGTGAGGTTTGGTCCTCTTGAATACTTCTTTTGCCATAATATTATGAATAAGTTGTTACACAAAAATTGAGCCGATGATGGGAATTGAACTCATGACCTCATCCTTACCAAGGATGCGCTCTACCCCTGAGCTACATCGGCTTACAGGTGAGCGGGGTAGGAGAATCGAACTCCCATTTCCAGCTTGGAAGGCTGGCATAATAGCCATTATACGAACCCCGCTTTGTTGTGGGTGAGGATGGATTCGAACCACCGTAGGCGTGCGCCAGCAGATTTACAGTCTGCCCCATTTGGCCACTCTGGTACTCACCCGAACGTGTGCCGGTTAACGCTCCGGCTAAAGCGAGCCGATGGGGGGATTCGAACCCTCGACCCCGAGATTACAAATCACGTGCTCTGGCCAACTGAGCTACATCGGCAATGTATTTCAAAGACCCTTCTTTGCCGAAAGGGATTGCAAAGATAGATATTATTTCGAAATCTCCAAAATGTTTTCACTCTTTTTTTTAAGAGCGAATGCAACAATGACGGCAACGGTGCCGAGTCCTATGAACAACCACTCGACTCTGGCCGCGGCTTCCAGTCCCCGGCTTGATGCAAAAATGCCTCCCACGATCTTTGGGACAAAGAACAGCCCCACGTTCTGTATCCAATATATGAGCGAGTATGCTGTGCCCAGGCTCTTTTCCGGAACTATTCTCGGGACGGAGGGCCACATCGCTGAAGGAACCAGGGAATAGCCGAGGCCGAGCAGCGCGATGCCGACATATCCCCAGAACGGTACTCCCAAAGGAGCGAATGCAATGAGCAGATGACCCGAGAGCACTGCGGCGCTCCCTACAATCATCCATCGGGGGGCCTTGCCGAATTTGTCAACCAATATTCCGAAAAGGGGTGTGAATATTATCGTGAAGAACGGAATCATCGCTATCATAGTGCCAGCGACGGAATCTTCAATCCCGAACCGGGGGATTATGACGGAGGTCCCGAATTTCTTGAAGGAACTTACGCAGCAGTAGAACGTGACGCACAGGATGCCTATCATCACGAACCTCGGATTGCGGAACAGGGTGAGAATGTCTCCTGCCTTGAATTTGTCTTCTTCGGCCACCTGTCCTTTGGAGAAGGCAACTCCGTCCTTGCGGTCTTTCCTTGCATCGAGGATGACGAACACCGCCCAGACGAGCGCTCCGGCAAGAAGCAGTGCCATTCCGACTTTTGCCGGACGGGCAGTGTCGGCAATTGTGTAGAAGTCTTTTGGAATGCCGATAATAAGGGGAGCACAAATGAGCGCCAGTGCCGTTCCGGCTCTTGCTATCGCGAGCTGCAAGCCCATTGCAAGTGACATGTTACCATCCTTGAACCATTTGGCGATGGACCGCGTGACTGCCACTCCGGCTATCTCGCTGCCGAGTCCGAAAGTCATCTTGCCAACCCTTCCGATGGCGATGGCGGTGTCTTTGGGGAGGCCTCCGGCAACTCCGTAGTATGCCATTGCGCCGCCGACTACCATCATACCGAGGAATACGCTTCCCATAATGCGTATTCCGTAGATGTCAAGGAGGATTCCTCCTATTATGAGCCCTCCGCATACGCAGAGCAGGCTGTAGTCCCCTATGAAATTGCCAAGGTCGCGTGAATCCCAGCCGAGCTCCAGCGCCGCCGGATTCTTGAACAATTGGGATGCCGACGAGAACATGTCATCGAAGAAGTATGACGCGAACATCGGCACCACAAGGCATGCCAGCACCAGCCAGGGCAGATATTTCCTGCTTTTTTTGCCCATATTTTATTTCTGGATGTTGGGAAGTTCAAGACCGTATCCCTTCCTGCGGTCCTCCCTCTTGAGCATCAGGCTGAAAATGAAGGCCAGAACACCGAAACTCGAGAACACTATCATGGGAACGAGATAACTTCCTGTGTTGTTGCGGAGTGTGCCTATGAGCATCGGGACAAGACAGAGACCTATATTCTGTACCCAGAAAATGAGGCAGTAGGCGCTTCCGAGAATCTTCTCGTCAATAATTTTCGGGACGGAAGGCCAGAGCGCCGCGGGAACAAGCGAGAAACTCACGCCCAGGATTACGATGAGCGTAACTGCAAGTCCCTTGGAAGGGAATGCCGGCAGCACGAATGCGAAACACAGGTGGCAGGCAATCATGATGATTGAGCCGAGCATCAGCATGGTTGCGCCTTTCCCCTTGCGGTCAAGGAAGATGCCGAGAAGCGGGGTAAGGCACATTGCAAGGATGGGGAAGCAGCTGAAGAGCTGTGCGGCGGAGGCGTTGTCGATTCCAAGAGTCTCTTCGAGGAAGTTGGGCGCATAGCGCTGGAACGGGAAGATGGCGCTGTAATAGAGAACGCACAGCAATGCCACAATCCAGAACATCTTGCTCTTGAATATTGCTCCGAGGTCGCTCACGTGGAATTCGTCTTCCGGAGACTTTTCTTCTGTGGCTAAGCCTTCGGCTATGAGTTCTTTGTCGAACTTGCTGTCAAGCACGGCGAAGATGATGAAGTTCACAAGCCCTATCATCAGGAGCGCGCCGCAGAAACCGAGGGGCGCCACGATGGAACCGTTGAACCTGGCGGAAATGATGGGGGCGATCCACATCACTCCGAACACGCCGAGACGCGCGATGGCCATCTCAAGGCCCATGGCCAGAGCCATTTCCTTGCCTTTGAACCACTTCGCGAGAATTTTGGAGACGTTTGTGCCTTCCATCTCGCAGCCGCATCCGAAGATCATGAAACCCAGAGAGGCCATTTTGGCGCTTGCCGGCATCTCAATCCACCAGGTGCCGAGCCATGAATAAAGGGCGGTCTGGGCGAACCAGTCGCTTATACCTATATATTTTATTCCGGCGCCCAGCACCATCAGCCCGGCGGAAAGGATTCCGGAGAATCTGACTCCCAGTTTGTCGAGAATGACACCCGCCAGAATCAGGAAACCGCATACGTTCAGTATGTATTCGGATGCGGCATATTTGCCGAACACGCTGCTGTCCCATCCCAGATTGGCCTCTACGAGAGATTTGAGCGGGGACATCACATCCACGAACATGTAGGCGAAGAACATCATCAGCGCCACGAGAATCAAAACGCTCCACCGCGCCAGGGGGTAGTCGTTCATCAGTTTTTTAACTTTTTCTGCCATAGTATTTTTATTTGTTTTTTTCAGTCAGGCAATCCGCGAAGTTAAGGTATTTGGCAGGAAACTCAAAATAAAGTTGTATCTTCGCATACTTATGATTCTTGAAAAGATCGATTCTCCACAGGACCTCAGGGAACTTGGCGAAGAACAGCTGGCTCCGTTGTGCACGGAGATCCGCAGTTATATGCTGGACTGCTGTTCCCGCAATCCCGGTCATCTTGCATCCAGCCTCGGTGCCGTGGAGATTATCGTCGGCCTGCACTACGTCCTCAACACCCCCTTGGACAAGATTGTCTTTGACGTGGGACATCAGGCGTATGCCCATAAGATTCTTACCGGCAGGCGGGAGGAATTCAAGGCTTTGCGCACGAAGGAAGGGATAAGCGGTTTCCCGAACATCAATGAAAGTCCGTACGATTCTTTCGGCGTGGGACATTCCTCCACATCCATTTCTGCGGCGTTGGGAATGGCTGAAGCCGCCAGGATCAGGGGAGAGAAGAAGAAGGTTGTGGCGGTGATAGGCGACGGAGCCCTGACCGGGGGCCTTGCCTTCGAAGGACTGAACAATGCCGGCATTTCCAACTCTGACCTTCTGGTGGTTCTCAACGACAACAACCAGTCGATAGGCCCCAACAGGGGAGGTCTTCACGACTATCTGCTGAAAATCACCACCAACCGCCATTATAACAGAATCAAGAGCAGGATATGGGACTTCCTCGGTGATGGAAGACTGCGCAATTTTCTGCAGCGCTGGGTGAGAAGCCTCAAGTCCTGGTTCGTAAAGAAGACCGGCGGAGACCTTTTCGAAAGTCTCGGATTCAGATATTTCGGGCCGATTGACGGAAATGACATGCTGCAGGTCATTGAAACTCTCCGGAAGCTGCGGACCATCGAGGGCCCCTGCCTGTTGCATTGCATGACCCTGAAGGGGAAAGGATATGCTCCGGCGGAAGCCGACCCTGAAACCTGGCATGCTCCCGGCAGGTTTGACGTCGCCACGGGGCGGAGGTTGAGGACGGAGTATGGCGCGGACAGGTATCAGGACGTGTTCGGAGCGGTTCTGTGCGAGTTGGCGGAGGAAAATCCCTGCGTCGTGGGTGTGACTCCGGCAATGACGGGAGGAAGCGGGATGTCCGGATTCGCCGGGCGCTTCCCTTCACGTTTCTATGATGTGGGCATCGAGGAACAGCATGCCGTTACTTTTTCTGCCGGCCTTGCGGCGGGAGGAATGCGGCCGTTCTGCAACATATACTCATCGTTTTCACAGCGTGCGTATGATCAGATAGTTCACGATGTGGCTCTTCAGAAACTTCCTGTGGTGTTATGCTTTGATCGTGCGGGCGTGGTTGGAGAGGATGGGGCCACGCACAACGGAGTGTTCGATATGGCCGCATACAGAAGCATACCGAAATGCATCATCGCCGTGCCCTCGGATGAGACGGAATTGAAGTTGATGATGTATTCGGCTCTGCATCATAAGGTCGGCCCCTATATAATAAGGTACCCGAGAGGGACGGGAGAAGGCGTTGACTGGAGAAATGCGGGCTATGAGGTTCTGACGCCCGGGAAAGCGGTGGAACTCCGTTCCGGTTCCGATGTGGCCGTTGTCGCTCTCGGCCCTTCCGCCCATCGTGCCGTTGAGGCTGCCGAAAGTCTGGAAGGAAGGGTGTCTGCCGGAGTATATGATTTCAGATACCTGAAGCCGCTTGACACTGCGATGCTGGATGTAATCGCATCGAAATATCGTGCAGTCCTTACTGTGGAGGACGGTTGTCTCAAGGGAGGACTTTTCGGAGCAGTCACCGAATATTATGCTTCCAAGGGTGTGAACGTCAGGATTGACGGCCTTGGAGTTCCGGACGAGTTCATTCTCCACGCCCGCCAGTCGCAACAAAGGGCGATGTGCGGCATTGATACCGCAGGCATCACCCTCAAATTGAAAAATCTTATTTAATCCTGAGCCGCCTAAACCAGTAGCTGCGTCAGCAGCGAATCATGGGGCAGTGCTCCCTAGAAGGGCAAATCGTCGCTGGGTGAGCTGTCCAGGTTGATGTCGATGGGTTGAGCCGCTTGTGCGGGAGCCTGATATGCAGGCTTGGCAGGCTGCTGATATGCCGGTTGGGCATAAGCGCCCTGTGAGGGAGCTTCGCCTTCCCTGCGTCCCAGAAGCTGAAGGGAATCGACCACCACTTCCGTAGTGTATTTCTTGTTACCCGTCGCGTCGCTGTAGGAACGGGTGCGGAGTTTGCCTTCAATGTAGAGTTGGGTCCCTTTCTTTACGAATCTTTCACAGATATCCGCCGATTGTCTCCAGGCGACGATATTGTGCCACTCTGTGTTCTCGCGCAATTCCCCGCTTCTGTCCCTGTATCTCTCCGATGTGGCGAGAGTGAAAGTTGCGACTTTGGTCTGCTGGCCCTGCTGGCCTCCATCAAGGTAACGTACTTCCGGGTCTCTTCCAACGTTACCGACTAGAATTACTTTGTTGACTGACATATTTTTGTTCTTTACCTTCCGTCCGTTGTGGGCGGAATTGTCGGCAAGATAGGAATAATTTGTTAATTTTGTAACAGGCAAGAAAAATGATTATGACAGTATCCTTCCTCGCTTTGATTCTGACGGTTCTGCCGATGCCGACAGGACTTATGACTGACCTTGTAGAACATACCGAGTGGCCGGAAAATGTCCGTCCCCTTATTCGGAGCGAACATCCGTCATTCTCCTGGGCCATAGAAAGCGATGTCCCGGATATAACACAGAAGGCCTACAGACTGCTTGTTGCAAGCCGGCCCGAACTTCTGAGAGCAGGCTCCGCCGACATTTGGGACAGCGGGACGGTGAAGGATGGAGCACGCAGCGGAATTGTCTGTGGAGGCCGGGCCCTTGCCGCCGGAGCGGACTATTACTGGACGGTCAAGGTTAAAACGGAGAAGGGCTGGAGTGCGTACGCGCCGCCGAAAAAATTTCATACCGCCGATGTCCTTGACGGCGAGCCGGCGTATTATCCTCTGGCCAGAACCCCGGAGCGGCCGGTCCTGCAGAAACGGAATGCATCGGGCAACATTTATGCGGATTTCGGAAAGAGCGCGTTCGGACAGTTCATCTTCAGCACCGATGTCTCCGAACCTTGCGAACTGACTGTGCATTTCGGGGAGGCATCTGATGCTGAAGCGGTAAGACGGAATCCCGGCGGAAGCATCAGATACTGCGCCATAAAGACTACGGTGCATCCCGGATGTGAAACCGAGGTCATTTTCCCCCACGATGCCAGGAATACCGATCCGGGGGCCAATGAATCCGGTGTGTCCCCGATTCTGATGCCTGAAGAAACCGGAGAGGTGTATCCTTTCAGGTATGTTGAGATTGAAGGTCTTCCCGCAGGGGCGGAAATAACTGAAGCCACCAGATTGGCGGTGCACTATCCCTTCAATGATGACGCATCTTTTTTCCGCAGCTCCGATGAGACTTTGAATGCGGTCTGGGATCTCTGCAAATATTCCATCAAGGCAACTTCGTTCTGCGGGTATTATGTGGATGGGGACAGGGAGAGGATTCCGTATGAGGCGGATGCATACATCAACCAGCTGGGGCATTACAGTGTGGACAGGGAGTTCTCGATGGCGAGACGTACCGTGAATCATCTTATGATGAACCCTACCTGGCCTACGGAATGGATACTCGAATCGGTACTTCTCTGCTGGATGGATTATATGTACACCGGAGACAAGGCTCTTCTGGAGAAATGGTATGAGTTGATTAAAGCCCGCAACCTTCTTGCCTTGAAGCGGGAGAACGGGCTGATAAGCACCAGGGAGAAACCTTTGGACAGGGAATTCTGCGCCTCGATAGGCTTCCGCGGGCGCAATATGCGGGATATCGTGGACTGGCCCCAGTCCGGAGCGGCGGGCCTGGAGAAGGAATCTCCGGGAGAGGCTGACGGGTTCGTGCTCACAAAGTACAATGCGGCCGTGAATGCGCTGTGGTGTCACGTTCTGGAAGTCACCGCGGATATCGCCGCCGTTTTGGGAAAGGGAGACGATGAGCGTGCCTTCCGCAGCGAGGCCG
This sequence comes from Candidatus Cryptobacteroides sp., assembly GCA_045598165.1. Lineage (GTDB taxonomy): Bacteria > Bacteroidota > Bacteroidia > Bacteroidales > UBA932 > Cryptobacteroides. Next base: position 18,891 of record JAZLLN010000057.1, on the reverse strand, counting down.
ATGCTGCGGCAAAGGCGTTCAATGAACTGTTCTATGATGCCGGGACGGGATGTTACAAAGACGGCATAGATACCGAGCACAAGTCCCTTCACGCCGGGATGTATGCTCTGGCATTCGGAATTATCCCGGAAGACAGAATCAGGTCTGAAGCGGAATTTATGAAGAGCCGGGGGATGGCGTGCAGCGTTTATGGCGCGCAGTTCCTCCTGGATGCAATGTATGAGGCGGGGGAAGCCGGCTATGCATCATCGCTCATGACATCCAGAACTTTGCGCAGCTGGTACAACATGATTGCTCTGGGCTCGACCATTACACTGGAGGCATGGGATCCGGCATTCAAACCGAATCTGGACTGGAACCACGCCTGGGGAGCGGCGCCGGCCAATATTATCCCCCGCAAGATGATGGGACTTGAGCCTCTTGTACCGGGATTCCTCAAGATGCGGATAAAGCCCCAGCTGGGACTTGTGAAGAATGCTGAAGCCGTCATCCCGACAATCGTCGGGCCGGTAAGGATAAATTGCTCGCAGGAAGAAGGATTCAGCCTTGAGCTGGAGATTCCTGCCGGCACGAGCGCCGAGGTGTGGATTTCGACTGGGAATGGAGGCTGGAAGACGGTTACTGTGGGCTCGGGAAAGCACAGTTTCAGGGATTGAGCGCATCGACGTCCGGGGCCCTGCCGGTCATAATCTTGTAGCCGTAGACAGCCTGACGCTTGAGCCAGACAAGACCGGGTACGTAGATGCGGGGACTTCCGTCGGAATTGGCGTCTATCATGTCAAGTGCAGGGTCCTTGTAGTTGGCCTCTATCAGGCAACGGCAGTCCAATTTGTCGAAGCCGTCGACCGCCGAGGGCAGGGTGTAGATGATGATGTCGGCCTTGATACCGTCCTGAATTTCATCGTGATGGAAAATCTTGAGATCGAACTTGCAGTCCTGTGCCGCGGCTATGGCAGCTTTCCCAGCTCCCCCGGTGCCGATGACCGCTGCCGTCACTGATTGCCCGGATCCCGCCTCTACGGGATTAAAGCCTGAAAGGGCTGACGAAAGTTCTGACAGAATACTCAATATTGCGAAAAAGTCGGAATTGTGGGCGGCTATGCTTTCGGACGTTTTTACTAGAATGTTGGCTGCACCCGTCCTTTCCACCTCCGGCGATTTGATGTCGGCCCTTTGTGCCGCGAGCGCCTTGAAAGGCATCGTGACATTGACAGCCCGGTAGCCTTCAATGAACCGGGACCAGGCTTCGTCAAAATCCGGAGTCTCGATGATGTCGTAGGGGTATTTCCCTCCGTATGCCTCGGAGAAAAGCTTCGGGCTGAGTGAATGTGCCGCAGGGTAGCCGATGAGTCCGAACCTCTCCATATTGCGTCAGATCTGCCGGCGTTGTCTTACGGCTTCAAAAAGGAGTATCGCCGCGCTTACGGAAACGTTGAGGGAATCAAGCCTGCCCTGCATCGGAATCAGGATGTGAGAGTCGGCGGCTTTTCTCCATATGGCTGTAAGGCCCGTGGACTCGGTCCCCATGACGATGGCGGTGCCGCGTTTCATGTCGGTATCGTAGTAGAATGATGAATCCTGAAGCTGTGCTGTCAGGATTCTGATGCCATTGGATTTGAGCCATTCAATGGCTTCTTCCGAGCTGCAGGCTACGGTGGGAACGGAAAATATCCCGCCCAGGGAGGCGCGGATGAGATTCGGGTTGTACAGGTCTGTCAAAGGGTCGCAGACAATAACGGCGTCCGCCCCGGCCGCATCGGCGCTTCTGAGCACGGCTCCGAGATTGCCGGGTTTCTCCACACTTTCCAGAACCATTACGAGCGGTGACGGTCCGGGCTTTATATCGGTAAGGCGCATCTCCCTGGTACGCACTTCTGCTATGACGCCTTCGGTGCTCCCGCGGTATGCCATTTTCTCATAGACTTCCGGGCTGACTTCGAATATCTTGGTCTTTGCAGGGCAAACTCCGGCAACGGGAGAACCTTTCCTGATGAAAACGGAATCGACAGTGAATCCGGCTTCCATACAGTGCTGCAGCTCACGTACGCCCTCTACTACAAAAAGACCGCTCTCGCGCCGCTCAGATGATTTCTGCTGCAACGCGAGAAGCTTCTTTATCTTCGGGTTGTGGACCGATGTGATCAGTTCAGTCACTATTCCTTGTCTTCTTTTTCTTCTTTCCTGAGGATCTTCTCCGGTTTCATCTGGGGGAAGAAGAGCACGTCCTGAATGGCGGTCTGGCCTGTCATGAACATCGTCAGGCGGTCAATTCCCATTCCCAGTCCGGAGGTGGGAGGCATTCCGTATTCGAGAGCGCGCACGAAATCGAAATCAATGAACATAGCCTCATCGTCTCCCTTGCTCTTGAGGGCGGCCTGCTCCTCGAAGCGTTCAAGCTGGTCGATAGGATCGTTCAATTCGGAATACGCATTGGCGAGTTCCTTGCCGCATACGAAGAGTTCGAATCTTTCCGTAAGGGTGGGGTCGGTACGGTGACGCTTTGTGAGGGGGGACATCTCAACGGGATAGTCGGTGACGAAGGTCGGCTGTATGAGATTCTTTTCGCAGTATTCGCCGAAGATGGCATCTATGAGCTTGCCCTTGCCCATAGAAGGCTCGATTTCAACGTGAAGATCATTGCAGGTCTTGCGGAGCTCATCTTCGTTCATTCCCTTTACGTCAACTCCGGCATATTCCTTGATGGCATCAAGGATGGGGAGTCTGCGGTAAACGCCTCCGAAATCGACTTCGTTGTCCCCAATCTTCACCACGGTGGTTCCATTGACTGCCGTGGAAATCTTTGCCAGCATTTTCTCGACGAAATCCATCATCCAGTTGTAGTCCTTGTAGGCCACGTAAATCTCCATACAGGTGAATTCCGGATTGTGGGTCTTGTCCATACCTTCGTTACGGAAATCCTTCGCGAATTCGTACACCCCGTTGTAGCCGCCTACAATGAGGCGTTTGAGGTACAATTCGTTGGCGATACGAAGGTAGAGGGGAATGTCAAGGGCGTTGTGGTGCGTGATGAACGGACGGGCCGTGGCTCCACCGGGGATGCTCTGGAGAATTGGAGTCTCAACTTCGAGACATCCGGCGGCGTTGAAGTACTCGCGCATGGTGGCGACAATCTTCGCCCTCTTGATGAAGGTCTCCTTTACCTGGGGATTGACAATCAGGTCCACATAGCGCTGGCGGTAGCGGAGTTCGGGGTCTGCGAATGCATCGAAAACCTGGCCGTCGAGTTCCTTTACGATGGGAAGGACTCTGAGGGATTTGCTCAGAAGAGTGAGTTCCTTCGCATGAACGGACAGCTGGCCGGTCTGCGTGTAGAAAGCGAATCCCTTGATGCCGATGATGTCGCCGATGTCGAGGAGTTTCTTCCAAACGGTATTGTACATTGTCTTGTCCTCGCCCGGGCATATTTCGTCCCTCTTGACGTAAATCTGGATTCTTCCGCTTTCATCCTGAAGTTCTCCGAAAGAGGCGGCTCCCATGATGCGGCGGCTCATAATGCGCCCCGCTATGCACACTTCCTGAAAATTGCCTTTCTCCGGGTCGAAGGAGGCGGCGATTTCCGCCGCATCGGCATTGACCGGATATTCTGCCGCAGGGTAGGGCTCGATGCCGAGTTCTCTGAGTTTTGCGAGCGATTCTCTTCTGATTTGTTCCTGCTCGCTGTAATCGTTGTTTGCCATTATTGTGTTTATATTATTTCATCTCTTTCGCGCAGGTCCCGGACCCTGATCTGCAGGGTGGAACTGCCGCGGTAGTAATTCTCAACGATGGAGTAGCATACGTCCAACGGATTGCCGGACTTGATGTAATCATAGTAGTCCGCCATATTGAATGCTATGGCGGCTATCTGGTGGTATGGCTGATCCTCCTGGATAAGGTCAAGCTTGAGGTGCACCCCTCCCGCGCCGACCTTGCGTCCGTTGCCCACGTCATATACGTTCTCGGTGACGAACACGGGATTACCGTTGCCGGGGCCGAAGGGCTGGAACTGTTTCAGGATTCTGAAGAATTTCGGGGTTATCTGGGAAAAATCCAGTTTCTCGTCTATCTCCACTATGGGAGTGAGCATATCCGTGGTAACCTTCCCGGCCACGAATTCGTTCATCCTTTCGGCGAATTCCTTAAGATTCTCCTCCTTGAGAGTGAGGCCTGCGGCATAGACGTGGCCTCCGAAATTTTCGAGAAGGTCCGCGCAGCTCTCGATGGATTCGTATAGATCGAAGCCGGCTACGCTGCGCGCGGATCCGGTTACGAAACCGTTGGATTTGGTGAGCACCACCGTGGGCTTGTAGAAAGCCTCTACAAGTCGGGACGCGACTATTCCGACAACGCCCTTGTTCCAGTTGGGGTTATAGACTATAGTGACGTTGTCACTTGCCAGACATTGGCCGTTCTGCACCATTTCCAGTGCTTCCTGAGTGATTTCGCGGTCGATGCTCTTGCGCTCGTTGTTATTGTTGTTGATCTGCTCGCCGATCATCATCGCCTTGCCGGTTTCCGTCGCCGTAAGCAGTTCCACTGCCAGCCTTCCGGACTCCATTCGTCCGGCCGCGTTGATGCGGGGCCCTATCTTGAAAACAATGTCGTCTATCGTGATGTGTCCCGGTTCCAGATTGGAGAGCTCTATCATTGCCAGAAGCCCCTTGCCGGGATTCTCATTAAGCACCTTCAACCCATAATAGGCAAGCACGCGGTTCTCTCCGACCATAGTTACGAGGTCCGATGAGATGCTGACCACGATGAGGTCGAGCAGGGGCACCAGGGTCTCGAACGGTATGCCGCGGAACTGGGCATAGGCCTGCATCAGCTTGAATCCTACGCCGCAGCCGCTCAGGTCATCGAAAGGATAATTGCAGTCTTCCCTTTTGGGGTCGAGAACGGCCACTGCGGGAGGAATCCGGTCTTCGGGAAGATGGTGGTCGCAGATAATCATGTCGATGCCCTTCTCCTTGGCGTGTATGGTCTTTTCGATGGCTTTGATGCCGCAGTCAAGCGTGATGATGAGCGTGAATCCGTTTTCCGCGGCCCAGTCTATACCCTTGACGGACACACCGTAGCCTTCGTCATATCTGTCCGGGATGTAGAAATCGATCTTGGATGTGAAGCGCTTGAGATACGAATATACGAGGGCGACGGCTGTGGTGCCGTCAACGTCATAATCCCCGTAAATCAGAATCTTCTCGCCTTCTGTGACTGCCTTGTGAAGACGGTCTACGGCAATGTCCATATCCTTCATCAGGAAGGGGTCGTGGAGGTTGGAGAGGCTGGGACGGAAAAATGCTCTGGCCTGTTCGAACGTTTCCACGCCACGTTTGACGAGAAGTTCGGCAAGTACCCTGTCGATGCCTACTTCGGCGGCCAGACGGCTCACCTTGTCCGCATCGGCGGACTCTTTAAGTATCCATTTGCACTCCTTTGCCATAATCGGACAAATTTACCAAAAATTTCCGTTAATGTCAATATTTTCGCATATTTGCAATCAATATGGACAGCATAAAAGAAATCTATAAAATCGGCCACGGACCCTCCAGCAGCCATACTATGGGCCCTGGTCGCGCCGCGGAGATCTTCCTTGGGAGGAACGTTTCCGCCGCGGCGTTCCGTGTCACGTTATATGGCAGTCTTGCCGCTACGGGCAAGGGACACAGGACTGATTATATCATTCTGAAGACGCTCGGTGAGGAGCGGACGGAAATCGTCTGGAGACCGGATATTGTCAAGGAGTTCCACACTAACGGAATGTTCTTCGAGGCCTTGGATGCCGGTGGCTCCGTGCTTGATTCCTGGACGGTGTACAGTATCGGGGGAGGCAATCTGTCTGAAGGGACGGAAGAAAAGAAGACGGAGAAGCCTATGTACGGCAGGAATTCGATGACCGAAATCCAGAAATTCATAGAAAATGAGGGCCTCTCATTTTGGGAATACGTGGAATTCCATGAAGGGAAGGATATATGGGATTTCCTTTCCGATGTATGGGAGGTAATGCAGAAAAGCGTGCGTGAGGGGCTCGAGAACGATGAGAGGCTTCCCGGCTGCCTCAGGGTACGGAGCAAGGCAAAACAATATTATATCCGGGCCAGCGGATACAAGGACAGCCTCAAGAGCAGGGCTCTGGTCAGCTCCTATGCTCTCGCCGTGGCGGAGATGAATGCCCGCGGCGGGATTGTGGTCACTGCGCCGACCTGCGGCTCCTGCGGTGTGGTCCCGGCTGTTTTGTACCATTCAAAAGTCGCCCACGGATTCTCTGACAGGGATATCCTCAAGGCATTGGCCACGGCGGGGCTGTTCGGTAACGTCATCAGGACCAATGCTTCCATATCCGGTGCGGAAGTAGGTTGCCAGGGAGAGGTCGGGAGTGCCTGCGTGATGGCCGCCGTGGCGGTCAATCAGTTGTTCGGAGGCTCTCCGCAGCAGATTGAATGTGCGGCGGAAATGGCTATGGAGCACAACCTCGGCCTGACCTGCGACCCTGTCTGCGGCCTCGTCCAGATTCCTTGCATAGAGCGTAACTCAATGGCCGCCCTGCGTGCTCTGGACGTCAGCCTGTACTCATTGCTGAGTGACGGAAAGCATCTTATCTCCTTCGACAAGGTGGTCGATACCATGAAGCGTACGGGCAAGGATCTTCCGAGCCTTTACAAGGAGACGGCCAACGGAGGCCTGGCCACCGTGGAGTACGATATGTCAGAAATCGCATAATAGAATGGACCGGATGTTCCCCGATGACAGAATCCTCGTTCTGGACGGAGCCATGGGCACTATGCTGCAGAGGCATGGGCTGACCGGTCCCGGGCAGGTGTATAACCTGACGTCACCGGAAGTGGTGGCTTCGATTCATAGGGAATACATTGATGCGGGCGCTGACATCATAGAGACAAATACTTTCTCCGGAGGGTATGAAACCTCCTTGGCCGGGGCAAGGATAGCGCGTTCCGTTGCGGATGCGGCTTCAAGGAAGATTATTGTGGCCGGCAGTGTGGGGCCCACAACAAAATCCCTGTCCATCTGCAGTGATTATGACCACCCTGATGCAAGAGCCCTCAGCTTTGATGCCATGGCGGATGCTTATTCCGGGCAGATCCGGGGCTTGCTGGACGGAGGGGTTGACGTGCTGCTGCTTGAGACCTGTTTTGATGCGCTCAACGCGAAAGCTGCAATATGTGCATGGAACACAGCAGGCAGGAAAGTGCCCGTGATTGTGTCCGGAACATTCAGCGATGCAAGCGGACGTCTGCTCACCGGCCAGACTCTGGAGGCGTTCTATACTTCGATCCTTCATTGCGGACCGGCCGCATTCGGACTGAACTGCGGTTTGGGTGCGGAGAAGATGCTGCCTCTCGTACAGGAACTTGGAGGATTTGCCGCCTGCCCGGTAATCTGCTACCCCAATGCCGGATTGCCCGACGGGCGTGGAAACTATACTCAGACTCCCTCGGAAATGGCCGAGGAGGTGGGGGAACTTGCCGATACGGGTATCGCCAACATTGTGGGCGGATGCTGCGGAACAACTCCCGACCACATAAGAGCCATTGCGGAGAAGGTAAAAGGCGTCCGGCCGGCAGTCCGGCCGTCAGCAGGCGATTTCATGAGGCTGTCAGGATTGGAGGCGTTCCGGTTTGGGGGAGGAGAGGTCCCGGTCTGTGCCGTGACGAACTCCGAACTCAATCCGCAGTTTGCGGAGATGATAGCTGGGGGCGATTATGACAGCGCGATGTGCCTGGCTTCGGAAGCCCTGTGCTCCGGGTTGGACATCCTCAACATAAATATGGATGCTGTAGGACCCGGCAGAGGGGAGGCGATGGGAAAGTTCGTGAGATACATAATGATGGATCCGAGCGTCAGCCGTGCGGCTCTGATGATTGAGTCTTCCGATGCCGAGGTGCTTGCCGAGGGGCTGAAGAACGCACAGGGAAGGTGTCTGGCCTGCTGCCATGGTCACTGCGACAGGGAATATTTTGAAAATGCTTTCGGCGCCGTCGTGACGGACGCGGATTCTGTCCGTAAAATAATCTGATATGCGAAAAATTACTGCTCTGCCGGTCATTGTGCTGGCTATCCTTGTATCCTTTCCGGTATATGCCCAGAGAGACAGGATACTGAGGGAATTCTCAAATCCCTCTATGGAATACCGTCCCCGCGTATGGTGGCACTGGATGAACGGGAATGTCACCCGTGACGGAATCCGGAAGGACCTCCTTTGGATGAAAGAATCCGGCGTCGGCGGTGTGCAGGTGTTCGATGCCGGGTTGGATATCCCCACCGTGGTACAGAACAGACTTTCCTACATGAGCGACGGTTGGAAGGATGCGTTCAACTATGCCGCGGAACTTGCCGATTCGCTTGGTCTTGAGTTTGCCATTGCGGGTTCGGGCGGTTGGAGTGATACCGGTGGCCCCTGGGTGTCCAATGAGCAGGCGATGAAGGAGCTCAACTGGAAGGAATTCGACGTTGAGGGCGGGAAATTGGTGGACTGTCCATTGCCCGAGCCTAATTGTATTGCGGGTAAGTATCTTACGCACAGTTTTTTCCCGGTGCATAAACCGGAATATGATTTCTACAGGGACATTGCCGTGATCGCTGTCAAGGTTCCGGATTATGATATGTCTATGGAAGAGATGGGCGTCGTATTGAGCGGCAGCGGTGATGCTCCTCTTGAAACGCTTCACGACGGGGATTTGAACGGTGTCTGCAAGGTTTCCCCCGACAGCGGGAATCACGCCTGGATTCAGTTCTCCTTCCCGAAGCCGGTGACGGTCAGGTCTTTCTTCTATGGAAAGAAGGACGATTTCCGCGAGCGCAACGGAAGGCATTGGGAGGTCAGTGATGACGGTGTGAATTTCAAAAAAATCGATGCCGTCCTGCCGGAAGTGGGAATACCTTTCGTTACCATGGATCTGCCGGAGACAAGCGGCAGGCATTTCCGCTTTGTCGATGACAATCCGGGGGAGGCCATGGATTATACGGAACTTCGCGTGTATGCTTCCACCAGAGTGAATCTTGATACGGAGAAGGCCGCATTTTTCTGCAATTGCGGGGTGCGGGATTTCTATCCCACCCCGGCATACCCCGCCGCCACCGCAATGGAAGACGTGCTGGACCTGACATCTTTCTGCAAGGACGGCAGACTTGTCTGGAATGCCCCGGAGGGGCGGTGGAGAATCTACCGCTTCGGCTACACCCTGCGGGGCAGGCGCAACAATCCCGCAAGTCCGGAGGCAACCGGTCTTGAGAGCGATAAGCTGAGTCCTAAGGTCAACTCGGATTATTACCGCACATATCTGGATATGTATAACGATGCTACGGGCGGCAAGGTCGGCAGGAGTCTTACACATTTGATGTTGGACAGTTATGAGGCGGGAAGCCAGACCTGGACGGACGATATGATGCGTGAATTCAGATCCCGCCGGTCTTATGACCTGCTGAAATGGCTCCCTGCGCTTGCGGGCCACGTTATCGGAAGTTCGGAGGAAACTGACAGATTCCTTCAGGACTGGCGCAGGACCATCGGTGAGATGATGGTGGATTATCATTATGACGGTCTTGAGCCGATACTGAAAGAGTACGGTCTCAAGCGCTACACCGAATTCCACGAGGGAGGAAAGGCTTTCCACGCGGACGGAATGGCTGTCAAAAGGAAAGCGGACATACCTATGGGGGCGGTGTGGACGAGGCCTGACGGTCTGGCATACAACAGGTATATGACCGACATCAGGGAGTCCGCTTCCGTGGCTCATATCTACGGACAGAACGTGGTCGCCGCGGAGGCTTTCACCACGGACGGCAATATGGAGGCATCTGACGGGACGATTCTGAGTTGGAACATGACCCCGGAGAAGATGAAGGGCGCCGCCGACATGGCGATGGCTAACGGCTTGAACTGTTTTGTGATACACTGCTCCGTCCATCAGCCCGTGGATGACAGGGTGCCGGGCCTGTCCCTTTCGCAATACGGCGCCTGGTTCCAGCGTCACGAAACCTGGGCGCACGAGGCATCCGTCTGGACCGGGTATCTTTCCCGCAGCGGCTATCTGCTGCGGCAGGGCGGCTTTGTGGCCGACGTGGCATATCTCGTCAGCGAGACCGTCAATATCGCCGACCGTTTCCGGGAGGAAACTCCATCCGTACCGGAAGGATATGCCTATGACTTCGTGAACAGGGATGTGGTCTGTTCCGGCTCTTTCGGCTACAAGGCGCTGATGATAGATCCCGAAGTGAAATATATGTCCCCGGAGTTGCTGGAAGGCCTGCATTCTCTGGTGGTGAGGGGCGTGATATTGGTGGGGAGTGAGCCTGAGGCAAGCCTTGGACTCCACAATGATGAGAACAGGTTCCGTGAACTTGTGGATGATATCTGGCATTCGGGAAGACGCAACGTCGTGCGCTTTGACGAAGCGGGCAAGGCCCTGGCAGACAGTGGTGCCGCCAAGGATGTGGATTTCGGTCCCGCCGGTACGGAGGGGTTGGGTTTTGTGCACCGCAGACTTGAGGACGGCGAACTGTATTTCATATCCAGTGTCAGGGATTCTTCGATGATACTTCCCGTCAGTTTCAATGTTTACGGCAGAAAACCGCAGATTCTGCATGCGGACAGCGGCGTGGTCGAGGATGCCCCTTACCGTATGGAAAAAGGTCGTACAACCGTGTATCTTGATATGGGTGAACGCGATGCGCAGTTCATTCTTTTCGGAGAGAGTACCGGGATGGTTGAAAGGTCAGCCGCCAAGGCTTCGTTGGTGTCGGAGGAAAACCTTGATGGAGCCTGGACTGTCAGATTCCAGAGCGGAAGGGGAGCACCTGAATGCGTTTCTCTGGATTCTCTGGTGCTCCTTTCACAATATCCCGACAGTTCTGTTAGATTCTTTTCGGGCACCGCAACTTATTCCAGGACGTTCAAAGTCGGAGCTGTCCGCAAATGTGACCGTTTTGTGCTGTCCCTCGGCAATGTGTTCAATATGGCGAGGGTGAAAGTCAACGGCAGGGATTGCGGTCTCGCGTGGAAGAAACCGTTTGAAATTGACATAACCGATGCCGTGCACAAGGGGACCAATGTGCTGGAGGTGGAGGTGACAAACTCCTGGGCCAACCGAATCATCGGGGATACTTATCCCGGTGTTGCTCCTATAACCTGGGTCAGCCCCAATCTCTTCACTCCTCAATCCCCGCTCTGCCCTTCCGGGCTGGGTGGCCCCGTGGTGCTTAGGAAAAGCAGATTCTAAAGAGCACCGTACCAGTAGCAGGCCCCGTAGCTCCAGTTGCGGGTCGTTATGCCCGGGAAATTGGGACGGTCCATCGTCATCAGCACGTAGCGGTACTGAAAGCCTTCCGGCAGGGGGACGATGTTGGCCCATACGCGTCCGGCAGGTTCAGGCCAGTGGGGCTGCAGGTCAAGATTCAATTCCCCGAGGAATTCAAGTTCCGGATAGGAATGTATGCGCAGGTTGCCGTCGGCTCCGCCCATGAAGCAATAATATCCGTTCCCGACCTTCTGGATTGTTGTTCCCGTGGAATTAAGGTCGATGGGACCGGCAATCCGTTCGAAGGGACCGTCCCAATTGTCTGATTCAAACATTCCCGATACTATGGAGTCATCAAGGAAAACGCTTGTAAGCAAACGCCACTTCCCTGCCTTCCGATCGTAAAATATGCACGGGTCTTCATTGTGCCCCGGGATATGGCCGCTTTCCACCCTTTTGGCCTTCATCACTGAGAAGCCTTTGAGAGGGGAGCGGGTGGATTCGGCGGTCAGCAGTCCTGTGCCCGACCTTTCGTCAGTGAAGGCGGTGCCGCCGAAATCGCAGGCCCAGGCACGCCAGGTTTCTAATTTCCTGTCGAAGAACAGATGTGTGGAATAATCATTGCGGAGCAACCCGTCGCCGTGGTCATAGACAATCATTCCTTCCAGACGGGGGTCGAATACGGATGGGTTGATGCTCATTACACCCTGTGCGGACTGGTTGATGCCTATCCCCCGGCAACTGAAGGTGAACCACAGCCTGTCGTCGTGCCAGTAAGGACTCAGATCTTCGTATGTCACGAGACGCATGTCGGCCTGCCCGATGCCGGAAGACAGATATGAACGGGCTGACGATATCTCCGCCGCTCCCTTCAGATTTCCGATGACATTGAAAGTGGAATTCTGTGATGTGCTGATGTCCCTGAAATCCATCACGTCTCCGAAATTCTCTTCTTCCGTCAGATGCCCCACATATTCACTGCGGCCGTCCTTCTCCACGAACAGCCCGAGAGTCTTTCCGTACATCTGGACTCTCAGCACGAATTCGCCGGAAGGCAGGTCATAAGGATATTCATGCTCCCTGACAATCACTCCGTCCTTTACAACGTCAATTCTGATTTTGCCGTCGGCTCCCGCCCGAACCCGGACTCTGTCGTTGAGTCCCAGCCGCGCGAACTCAAAACCGGCCTCCGCTTCCCTGGACAGAGAATGAATGGTCAGATCATAAGTCGCATAAGGGTTCACGCCGCCCACATAGAAAGTGACCGGACCCTCCCCGCAGGATTCATCCAGCAACAGCCGTCCGTCTTTGACGCTTGGACGGAAATTTCCTTTGTTCGTTGCCGTGGCCTGTACCCCGGGGACGAAAGCCGGATGCATTGATTCGAATGCGACCACTTCGGAAGGAGTGAACTCCGACAGAGGGATATTGTTTGAAAAAATGAAACGCCTGGTTGCCAGCCGGTGAAATTCCAGCTCAAGCGGATTCTCTGAACTTTCCGGAGCATTGCCGCAGGCTGCCGCCAGTAACAGGACGATGAAGACTCTTAAAATTCTATCACACATTTTTATTTTTCTGGTTCGCTTTGAATTCTATGCCGCTTACCGCTGCCAAAGTTCTAAATTTTTCTCGTTTTTTTAAACTGATTGATGGCTTTTTTTGTAAATCCGGCATTCGCTGCCGTCTATGAAATGAATGATGACAAGAATCTCCGCCTGTCGCTCCGCGAATTCAGGCTTGTCCACCGTATACGGATGCGTTTGACGAAAATATTTCTTAACTTTACTTGGATAAAGTTGAATTGTAAAATGTACGGTTTCATTAAAAAGACGCTATTGCCGTTCTGCCTTTTGCTTCTGGCGTCCTGCTCTGGTAGCGGGGACAGTGCCGGTTTCCCGCGTGCGGCCGGGGCTGAAGACCTGAAAGGCCACACCGTCGGTTGTATCGCAGGTTCTCTGTGTGACCTTGGATTTGACAACCTTGCCCCGGGCGCTATAAAGCGGATTTATAACAACACACCGGACCTTCTCGCCGCATTCGACAACAACAAGACGCAGTTCATGATGACGGACAGCATTCTGGTTGTCGGGATTGACAAGATCAAACATCCTATGGAGCCGGCCTATTCCGAAACGGCAGTGCCCGGAAACGTAGGCGTGGCATTCCGCAAGACCGATGTCGGGCTTTGCCGGGAGTTCAACGAATTCCTCGCGGAGATCAAAGCCGACGGCACTTACGCCGCAATGCGCGAGCGGTGGATCTCGGATGACTACGAGACTTCCGAAATGCCGGAAATAGAGACTTATACTGAAGGGGACCCGCTTGATGTGGGTTCGATGGTGGAAATTCCGTGCTGCTTCAGCAAGAACGGCGAGTGGGCGGGCTTCGAAGTCGAAATGATGAAGCGCTTCGCCGCTTATCTACAGCGACCGCTGGTGTTTGAGGCTTTTGATTTCTCGGCGCTGATGGCCGGTCTCAAGACCGGAGTGATCGATATCTGGTGCTCGTTTATTACGATCAATGAGGAGAGGGCCAGGGAAGTGCTCTTCTCGGATCCGTATTTCTATTCTCCGGTAACCATATTCCAGAAGGTGGACGCCGGCGTGGAGGTGATGCCTTTGCATTACAGGATATGCAGCAGCTTCAACAACAACCTGCTGGTTGAGAACAGGTGGAAAATGCTCGTGGACGGTCTGTGGGAGACCATTGTCATTTCCCTTCTCTCCCTGCTGCTCGGAACCCTGCTCGGCGGTCTGATTTGCCTGCTGCGTATGTCGAAGAACGGATTCCTGTCAGGCTTCGCCAAGGTATATATAGAGATACTCCGAGGCGTTCCGATGCTTGTCCTCCTGATGATTATGTTCTATGTGGTGCTGTCTCCCACCGGCATATCCGGCCGCTGGGTGGCCATTATCTCGTTCGCCATCAATTTCTCCGCCTATGTCAGCGAGATATTCAGGACAGGCATCAGCTCCGTGGACAAAGGGCAGACTGAAGCCGGTCTCGCGATGGGATTCACCCGTATAGGGACTTTCTTCAACTTCGTCCTCCCCCAGGCGCTGAAAAACATCCTTCCGGTATTCAAGAACGAGGCAATATCGCTTATCAAAGGCACCTCCATCGTGGGATATGTGGCGATACAGGACCTCACCAAGATCAGTGACATCATCCGCGCGAGGACCTTCGATGCGTTCTTCCCGCTGATCATCATATCAATATTGTATTTCCTCCTTGCCTGGCTGTTCGGCAAAGCCCTGGACTGGCTCGGTAAAAAAATCGCATAGCTATGATTACAGTAAAACATCTGTCGAAAGTGTTCGACAACGGCGACAAGCCGCTCACAGTCCTGCGCGATGTCAACTGCGAAATCAAGAAAGGCGAAGTGATATCCATAATAGGACCTTCAGGCACGGGAAAGAGCACTTTCCTGCGCTGTCTCAACCGTCTCGAGACCCCGACATCGGGGGAGATACTTGTGGACGGTGTCAATATCCTGAACAAGGACACCAACATCGCAGAAGTGCGCCGCAAGATGGGTATGGTGTTCCAGAACTTCAATCTCTTCAATCACCTTACCATATTGGAGAACGTGACCGTCGGGCCGATAAAACTTCTCGGTATGTCCAGGGAGGATGCGGAGAAACAGGCTATGGAACTTCTGAAAATGGTGGGTCTTTCAGAGAAGGCTTCCGTTATGCCGTCGGACCTCTCTGGCGGTCAGAAGCAGAGGGTCGCGATTGCCCGCTGCCTCTCGATGAAGCCTGAAATCATTCTTTTCGACGAGCCCACGTCGGCTCTGGATCCGACTATGGTGGGGGAAGTCCTCTCCGTAATACGCCAGCTTGCCCAGCAGGGAATGACTATGGCAATAGTCACTCACGAGATGCAGTTTGCCAAAGATGTCAGCACCCGTATCTTCTTTATGAATGAAGGTGTGATATATGAGGAAGGCAGTCCGGAAGTCATATTCAACAAGCCCCTCAAGTCGGCTACGACTGCATTCATCAACAAAATCCGCGGCATCAACTTCCATCTGAAGAGCCGCAACTGCGACTGGCCAGCCATAGTGTCTGCGATAGATGCCTTCTGTATGAAATACGCCATCGGGAGCGGCGTCAATAAAACGGTGAAGGCGGTTGTGAGGGATATGATAACGGAAATCCTTCCTATGGATGGGGAAGTCGTCCTTCACGTGGATTACTGCGAAAAGAAGGACAGGGTATACATTACCTTCTACCAGAAAAACAGGAAGGATGAGTTGCTGTCAGGCGACGAAGCCTTGGCGGTCTTCGAAGAACGGGTCAGGCCTCATTGTCTTACCGTACACGACGACCCCGACGGAGAGAACCGTCTGCTGAGACTGAAGATCAAGGCTTGATTGCCGTTCCATTCCCACCAGTCTGTTGAACAGATGCATTGATAATGTACATATGAATAAGACAGTTTCTTTAATCCTTTCCCTGCTCGTCATGAACGTAGTCAACGGGTATTCGGTCGGTAGCAAGTCCAACGTCGGAGGCAATGAGGCCGACGAGGGAATTTATCCGGTAATAGAAAAGTTCATTGCTGATTCCTGGGACAGTTACGTCGAAAAGACGGATGCGTTGCCTTATCCTTATCTCTATGGCCTGAACCCCGGTACTTTGTATTATTGGGACTTCTATTTCCATAATGAGGGCCTGTTTATGCAGGGACGCTGGGATATCGCCAAAAACAACGTGGACAATATGATCTATCAGATCGAAAAGCTCGGATTCATCCCGAATGCCAACGGCTGGGGCGAAAACCGCAGCATGACCCCGGTCTTTACGATGGGCGTCCGCCGTTTCTATGAGTCGGTGCCTCAGAAGGACAAGGAATGGCTGAGGAAGGCTTATGATGCTTCGCTGACTGAATATGAATTCTGGATCAACGGCAATAGCAATCAGATTGAAGACCACACCACACCCGTAGAAGGGCTGCAGCGGTATGGCCACCACGCCGATACCGTTTACCTCGAGCAATTTTTCAAAGGAGTCGTGAAAGGCAGGTTCGGGATAAAGGAGGAAATACCTCGGGAAGAGCAGATTGCCATATCTGCGCATCGTCTGGCAGAGGCCGAGTGCCAGGATTTCACTCCCAGATTTGAAGGCAGGTGCATGGATTATATTCCTGTCGATCTGAATTCCATCATCTATGGGATGGAAATGGATCTGGCATATTTTGAAAGGGAATTGGGAATCAGTGACGGGAAAGAATGGGAGGCAAAGGCAAAGAAACGTGCAGACCTTATTAACAAATATTGTTGGAGTGAAGAGCGGGGGATGTTCATGGACTATGATTTTGTGAATCAAAGACATTCCCCGATCGCATCTACGGCCACATTCCTTCCTATGAAATTAGGGTTTGCGACAAAGGACCAGTCTGCAAAAATCGTATCCAATCTTGACATATTCATGAGTGATGGCGGTGTGGTGGTCTGCGAGCCGGCAGATGACGGCATCCACTATCAATGGGGTTACGGCGCCGTCTGGGCCCCCGTCCAGATGTGGGTGATGGATGGCCTTATCGAGGCGGGATATGTACGGGAGGCAAAGGAGATCGCCGGTAGATGGCTCAGGACTGTCGCCGCTAATTTTCAGAACCCGGACCCGCCCACACACCGTCCGTTCAAATACGGCGATGGCAAACGCTATCCCGGAGCTCTGTATGAGAAATATACCAGAATCGGAAAAATCAATGACGACGAATACCCTTGCAGCGTTATGATGGGGTGGACTGCGTCGGCCTTTCTTGACGCGCTGTCCGTCTGGCAGGAGCAGAATTCGTGGATGGGATTGCGGGCCCGGCCGTAAACAAAATCAGCCCCGCAAAAGCGAGGCTAATTCGTTGATAATCATTTGGTTGTCTTGCGGAGAGTGAGGGATTCGAACCCCCGAACCCGTTAAGGTCAACAGTTTTCAAGACTGCCGCCATCAACCACTCGGCCAACTCTCCTTCCCGTTTTCTTCCGGCATTGGATTCCGGATGCCGCCATTCAGCGGTTTTGGGACTGCAAATATAGATATTTTATATAATTTCCCAAAATTTTAAGAAATTATCACTTTCCGCTTTCCGTGTCGGTCTCGAAGCCGAAGTACTGGCCTTTCCTTGAGTAGGGAACTCCGTTCTTCATCCAGGCGGGCATAGGCTCTCCCTTTAGATAGTGGTCGAAGAACTGCTGGAGTCTTCGGGTGAGATCCTTGGTGTTGCGTCTCTGCACGAGATTGTGTTCCTCTCCGTTGTATTGGAGCAGCCATGCCGGGTGGCCGAATCTGCGCAATGCCATGAAGAACTCGATGCCCTGGTACCAGGGAACGGCTCCGTCTCCGTCGTTATGCATTATGAGAACGGGGGTGGTGACGTTCTCGGTATGGAAAACGGGGGAGTTCTCGATGTAGAGGTCTAGCCCTCCGTCTTCCCACATCGACTTGCCTATGCGGCTCTGCCCCTTTTCGTACTGGACGGCGCGAACGACTCCGCTGCCCCAGCGGATACCTCCGTAGGCACTGGTCATATTTCCTACAGGAGCGCCGGCTCCCGCTGCCGCAAACATGTTCGTTCTGGTGACGAGATAGGCTGTCTGGTATCCTCCCCAACTCTGACCCTGTATGGCCATATGCTCCCTGTCGATGAATCCGAACTGTGAGCACATGGCTTCCGCTCCGGCACATATGCAGTTGTATGCGGATTCTCCCGGATGTCCGTCCTTATACACGATGTCGGGAACGAACACTACGTATCCGCGGCTGGTGTAGAACGGGAAATTTATGATGGAACGGCTTGGAACCGGTTCGTAACGGGTGAAAAGCTCGTGAGAATATTTCTCGTAGAAGTAAACTATCATAGGGTACTTCTTTGTTGGATCAAGATTCTCCGGAGTGTACAGGAGACCCTCAAGAGGGGTCCCGTCATAGGCGTTCCACTTGACCAGGCGCACATCCCCCCAGTTGAATCCGTCCTGCTG
Organism: Candidatus Cryptobacteroides sp.; assembly: GCA_045598165.1. Lineage (GTDB taxonomy): Bacteria > Bacteroidota > Bacteroidia > Bacteroidales > UBA932 > Cryptobacteroides. The sequence goes on along the minus strand of JAZLLN010000057.1, from coordinate 654 downwards.
TGGCTTCAGGTCTGTGAGTTTTTCCTCGGTTTTCCAGTAATCTGAGGTGACGTACAGGTCCTGTGGCTGGGTGAAATTTCCCTTGGTGTAAACAACCGTGCCGCCCGCGAAGGCATGAGCCGTATTCCTGAAAGAATAAGGTGCGGTCCATGATTCGCCGACTCCCGCCGTCGCCGCCGATATGGAAGCGTAACCGTGCTCTTTGCCGGTCCTGTTGAAAATGGTGAGCCATACCTTCTCCTTCTTTCCGATCGGGACGGTCATCCCGGCCTTCCTTTCTGCGGCGGTGATGTCCTTGGGAACCAGTCCCGTGTACCTGAACTGGACGTTGCCCGCCTTCCCGGCCCCAAGGGTCATGTTGATGGCCTTGCTGCCGTCAGGCTTGATTTTCCAGATGTCAAATTTGTCTGCCAGAAGGAAAGCCTCGTCGTTCTCAAGCCAGTGAGGACGGTCGATGGACGGCTTTGTGCCGGGGTGGTCGTCTTCGTCATTGTAGAAAATGCCGTCCAGCCCGGCCGTGAGATTGAATTCCCTGCCGGTTGCCAACTCGTAACTGTGCCACTGGAGGTCGTCGCCGCTGTACCAGGTCAGATATTTCCCGCCGGGGCTGACGGAAGGGTTGCCGTTGAGTTTCTTGAAGAGAGCCCTGCGGCT
>JAZLLN010000056.1:0-49371 GCA_045598165.1 Candidatus Cryptobacteroides sp. | reverse complement strand
CAGTTTCCCTCACAGCCGCACAAAGTGGTTTGCAAACTGCGCCTGAACGCCGTATGCGGTGGGCCTACCACCATCTCTTTCAAAGTTGCGAAGAACATCTTTCAAGTGGCCAACTCTACGAATGTTCTTCTCGTGACACACAATTTTCAGCAAAGATAATTGATTTTCGACACATTTTTTGTAAATTTGTGCGCCTCGAAAAGGCAGGATGGAAATATTTGTTTAACTTATATCAAAACACACAATGATTAAACTTGGTATTAACGGATTCGGCCGCATCGGCCGTATGGTTTTCCGTGCAGCTGTCGAGAATTTCGGCAAAGACATTCAGGTAGTAGGTATCAATGACCTTCTTGATGCTGATTATCTCGCTTATATGCTCAAGTACGATTCCGTACACGGAGAGTTCAAGCACGACATCAAGGTTGACGGAAACTATCTTATCGTTGACGGAAACAAGATTCAGGTCTTCGCAGAGAAGGATCCCGTGAACATCACCTGGGGAGCTCTCGGTGTTGACGTAGTCGTCGAGTCTACAGGCTTCTTCCTGACAGAGGAACTCGCATCCGCACACATCAAAGCCGGTGCAAAGAAAGTCATCATGTCCGCTCCTTCAAAGGACGCCACCCCCATGTTCGTCTATGGTGTCAATGACAAGACATACGCTGGCCAGACCATTATCTCCAACGCTTCCTGCACCACCAACTGCCTCGCTCCTATCAGCAAGGTTCTCAACGACAAGTTCGGCATCGTCCGCGGACTTATGACAACCGTACACGCTGCAACAGCAACCCAGAAGACCGTTGACGGTCCTTCAAAGAAAGATTGGCGTGGTGGCCGCGGTATCCTCGAGAACATCATTCCTTCTTCCACCGGTGCCGCTAAGGCTGTAGGTAAGGTTCTTCCCGTTCTCAACGGCAAACTTACCGGTATGAGCCTCCGCGTCCCCACCTCTGACGTCAGCTTCGTCGACCTCACCTGCGAGCTTGCAAAGCCTGCTACCTACGATGAGATCTGCGCCGCTATGAAAGAGGCTTCCGAAGGCGAACTCAAGGGAGTTCTCGGATACACCGACGAGGCTGTCGTTTCCACAGACTTCCGCAACGATGCCCGCACATCCATCTTCGACGTGAAGGCCGGTATCCAGCTTGATCCTACTTTCGTAAAGGTTTGCGCATGGTACGACAACGAGTGGGGTTACAGCAACAAGGTTTGCGAAATGGCAAAAGTCATCACAAAGTAATCTCCGATTACTCAATAAAAAAAGTTGGTTCTTTCGAGCCAACTTTTTTTATTTCCTTTCACCGAAAATTGCCGAGCCGATCCGGACCATCGTGGCACCGTGCCGCAGGGCGATCTTCCAGTCCCCGGACATCCCGATGGAAAGCTGGGTAAATTCCGTCATCTCGGGGAAAAGATCCACAAGATAAGCCATATAGCTGTCTATCCTTTCAAAATCAGCATCCACTGTTTCCATATCATCGGTATTGGTAGCCATACCCATAAGCCCGCACACGTTGACGTTTGGGAATTTCCCGTCGGAAAGACGGAACATCAGGTCCAGAAGTTCTTCTTCAGTGAAGCCTTGCTTCGTCTCCTCCGCGCCAAGATGCATTTCCAAAAGCACATTCACTCTTCTTCCATTCTCACGCCCCCATCTGTCAATCTCGGAGAGAAGGTGTTCGGAATCCACAGACTGCACAAGTGAAACGTGAGGCAGCACCAACTTGAGCTTGTTGGTCTGCAGATGCCCGATGAAATGCCACTCGATATCATACAGATCGGACAAGGCTTCAATCTTGGCCGCGAACTCCTGGGGCCGGGATTCTCCGAAGACTCTCTGGCCGGCTTCATAAGCCTCCCGTATCGCTTCCCCAGGATGGAATTTGGAAACTGCCACCAGTTTTACTCCTGATGGCAGTTCACCGTTTATCTGTTGCAATTTGTCCTTAATCATTATCTGCGTCTTGCCTGTTGTTTGGCCTGCTGCTGTTGCATTTTCTGAGCTTCCTCAAGCCGCTGCTGGAACTTGCTCTTGGGGAGAGGCTTGCCTTCGGACTCCTTGAGCTTTGCGAGAATCTCGTCGGGCTTCACGAACCACTTCTTGATAATCATATTCTGAGCGATGGAATACAACTGCGAAAGAAGATAATAGTAGCTGAGTGCCGCGGATACGCTGTTACAGACAAAGAACATCATTATCGGCATAAACCACAGAGTCATAAACCTCATCGACGATGCAGTGGGATCATCCGCCGAAGGCTGGTTGGCCATCGTGAGTTTCGAATAGATCCAGATTGTTATGGCCATCAGGAGCGCGAACAGGGATAGGTGGTCACCGAGAAGCGGAACCCTTGTGCCGAAATCAATGATGGAGTCGTATGCGGAAAGGTCATCGCACCAGAGGAAGCCCTGCTGACGAAGCTCTATGGATGCCGGGAAGAAACGGAACATTGCCCAAAGTATAGGCAGCGTGATCAATGTCGGCAGGCAGCCTCCCATCGGAGAGACACCGGCCCTCTTGTAAAGGTCCATGGTCGCCTGCTGCTTCTTCATCGCATCCTCCTGCTTGGGATACTTCGCATTGATTTTGTCAATCTCAGGCTTGAGAGCGGCCATCTTTGCGGAAGAAAGGAAGGACTTGTTGGTAAACGGAAGCACAACCGTCTTGATGACAAGGGTCATAAGAAGGATGATAAGACCGAAATTATCGAAGAACCTGTGGAAGAAATTGAACAGCGGGATAATAACGAACCTCGTGAACCATCCTACCAGCCATCCTCCCAGAGGGATAATCTTCTCATATTTGTGGTCATAACTCTTGAGCGTCTGGAAATGGTTGGGGCCGAAATAGAATTCCATCGGTATCTCAATGTCGGAACCGGGACGTATGTCAACCCTCATAAGGGCGCTGCACTCCATAAGATTGCGCTCCGGGTTGTTCTGAGGCATGAATTCCACGGACAACTCACCCGATGCGAACTGCTGCGGGGCCCTGACTATCGCGGAGAAGAACTGCTGCTGGAATGCAAACCAGCTGAGTTTGGAGTCAATCCGCTTTGAATTGCTCCTGCCGCGACCGATTTCGACAGGTTTCTTGTCTCCTTCAAAATAATAATCAAGTTTGGAGTACTGGGTTTCGTTCTTGTAACCCTTCTCCATCCTCGGAATCATCATATCTATGTCAATGTCGACGGAAGACACGTTTCTCGGAATCAGGCTGCCCATATCCTTGAAAACGATTGCATTGTCAACGCTGTATGATCCCTGATGAAGTGCGTATCTCTGCTCGATGCGCCCCCCGTTGGAGAAAGGAAGACTCATCACTATCGAAGAGTCCGTGAGTTCCGAAACCACGAAATTGAAATCCTTGGTCTGTATATACTCTCCGGCATATACGCTTACGGAATACTCGCTCTCACCGGGATTGAATATGTAGAGCGCGGTACTGTCATACTTGTAGTAATCCTTCAGCCGGACGGAATAAGGCTTCGCGCCCTTTGTTGTGAAGGTAATCTCAAGAAGGTCATTCTCCAGAGTCACAAGACGGCCGTCTGAACTGTGGGATGCATTGAGGAGAGAGTCCTTATAGATTGTGCGGGACACGGGAGCCGCTTCGGAAAAGACCTGTTCTTCGGGAACGGCCGCAACGGCGGCAGTATCTATCTCACCCGATGCGATTTTAGCGGCAAGCTCGACGGAATCGCGATAAGCCTGCTCCGCCGCGAACTTCTGGCTTCTCTTTCCCTGATAAAAGGTGAAGCCGAACAGAATTAAAGCAATAAGTATAAAACCAATAATCGAATTCTTATCCATTATTCGGCTTCCTCCTCTGCTTTACGTATCTTCTGCTCAAGTTCCTTCAATTCTTCCTTTGCTGCGGAAATCCTGTCTTCCATCTGCTTGATGAGAGGAGCGGAATTCTTGGAGGCGGCAAAGAATCCGATATTGTTCTCGTAGGTTTCGATATCCTGCTGAAGAGCGTTGAATTTCCTTACGAGTTCTTCCTTGGGGCTGAGCGCTCTGACGTTGCCGCCACGACGCGCGTTCCGCTGACTGAACTGAGGGAATTTCTCCGACATCACTTCCTTGAACGAGGCGGCTATTCCCTCCTTTTCCTTGAACGGAACGAATCCGATTGCATTCCAACGTTCCTGAATCTCCTTCATGAGGTCTTCGGTGGCATCTTTGATGTCAATAGCCTTGATCTCCTCTATGAGAGACTTCTTCGCCTTCAGGTTGGCATAGAAATTATTCTCCGGCTTGGCATTCTTGTCACGCTCGGCAAAAAATTCGTCGCAGGCCGCACGGAAACGTTTCCACAACTGCTCGCTCTTCTTGCGGGGCACCGCTCCTATTTCCTTCCATTCTTTCTGGAGTGCGATGAACTGATCCGCGGTTTTCTTCCATTCAGTGCTTGACTTGAGTTCCTCCGCCCTCTCTATAATGGACATTTTCTTTTGAAGGTTCTCTTCCAGTTCACTCTTGAATCCGTTATAGAATTCACGCTTGCGGCCGTAGAAATCGTCGCAAGCCGCACGGAAACGGTCATAAATCTTCTGATTCTCCTTTTTCGTGGCGAATCCGATTTTGCGCCACTCGGCCTGAATATCCTCAATTTCCTTTGAGAAAGCATTCCATTCGGCTGAGTTTTTCACCTCACGGGCAGCAACCTCCTCCACTTTCTCACAGAGTTTTTCCTTGGCGGCAAGATTTTCGGCCATCTGCCCCTTGACCTCCTCGAAATGAGCCTGATAGCGCTTGTTTATCACAGCCGTGGCGGCCTTGAAGCGGTTCCAGATATCCTCACGGAACTCCTTGGCTACAGGACCGAAATCCTTCCACTGCTCGTGGAGTTTCTGCAGTTCATTGAATGCTGAAACAATATTTTCATTTTCAGCAAGTTTCTCCGCAGCTTCGCAGAAAGCCTGCTTCGCCTCAAGGTTCTTCTTGAAATCAAGATCCCTGAGGTCCCTGCCTATCTTGACCATATCGTAGAACTTCTCCACGTAGAACTGATATGTGTCATTGATGTCTCTATAATTCGTGGCCGGAACCTGGCCAACGGCGCGCCAACGGTCCTGCAATTCACGGAAAGCGGGGAAATTGACATCCTCCTGACTTTCTACAAGAGCCTTCAGCTCGTCAATAATGGTCTGCTTCTTCGTGAGGTTTTCAGCCTTCTCCGCTTCCTGCTGCCTGTTGAACTCGGCGCGTTCACGTTTGTAATCGGCATAGAGTGACTTGAAGTTCTCCTCTACTCCGTCAAACATTTCCGCAACTTCATCCGCAGATTCGGAAGCCTCGGACTTCAGTTTGAGAAGAAGTTTGTAAAACGAAGATTTGATTGATTCAGCCTCCTTGGAACGGGTCATGCGATCCGCACTGTCCATAAGCTGTTTGAAGAGGTCTGAGAGTTGTGTGAGGGATTTGTCCGCAAAATTCACAACTTCCTCAGGAATAAGATTTTCGCTCATAAATTATAGAGTTGGTTACATTAACTTACAAATATAATAAATTTCGGTTATTTTTGCAGTCGAAATAAAGAGAATTATGCGTATTGATATTTTGACTGTCGTTCCGGAATTGCTGGAAAGCCCTTTGGGACACTCAATCGTAGGACGGGCCATCAGAAAAGGGCTTGTGGAAATACACGTTCACAACCTCAGGAAATACGGCATCGGCCCAAGGAAGAACGTAGATGACTATTCATACGGCGGAGATGCGGGTATGGTGATGATGGTCGAACCGGTTTTCAGGATGATAGAGGAACTGCAATCAGAACGTCGCTATGATGAAGTGATTTATATGTCCCCCGACGGAGAAAGACTCAATCAGGCCATCTCGAACGAATTGAGCCTGAAGGAGAACATCATCATTCTGTGCGGACACTACAAAGGCATCGATCACAGAATAAGGGAGCACCTCGTCACAAGAGAGATATCCGTAGGCGACTATGTGGTCAGCGGCGGAGAGATTCCCGCAGCCCTTCTGGCCGACTCCATAATCAGGCTGATTCCGGGAGCGCTCACGGACGAGACGTCGGCATTGAGCGACAGTTTCCAGGACAATCTGCTTTCTCCTCCGGTCTACACAAGGCCGGTCGAATTCAACGGATGGAAAGTGCCTGACGTTCTCCTATGCGGGGACCCCAAGAAAATCCGTGCCTGGCAGGACGAACAGGCCCTGGAACGCACACAGGCTTTAAGACCGGAACTTCTTAAAAATTTTTAAAAACAAACTTGACTTTATTCACAATTTTTTTGATTTTTCTTTGCGGAAAAAGAAAACTATTGTATATTTGCATTGAGAAATGAAACAACTCTAACCTGGCAGTGATGTCAGAAATTCTAACCAAAACAATAATTAACCTTTCTATAGGTAAACACTACTAACTAACCGTTAACGCCCGCTGTGAAGCGGGCGTTAGTCGTTTTCCGGTATAATGGAAATCTATTTGACAGTTTCCTTCTTTCCGCTCCTGCGGCTGCGTTCAGCGGCGAAGCCCATCAGATGGCTTTCAATGGAAACGTCGATGGTGCTGGAAAGCCTGCCGGCATCCTGATAAGCCACAGCCTCCACGAAATCGCGGAACAGCGCATGATCGCCGCCACCGTGGCCGGAATCCCGATACTCGGGAATCTCCTTGACTTTCATATTCCACACTTTTTCCTGTCGGGTCCTGAAGTCCGTAACGGTAAAAGTATTACCATCCCCCTCAACATAACCGGTGGTGCCCATTATCCTTGTACGGCGGCCGCCTTTGGGTGAAAATGCCTCCATCGCGAAAGACGAAGTGACGCCGTCCTCAAACACGAGGTTTGACACATAGTGGTCGGGCTGGTCGTTGTCGCAATGATATACGCAGCGTCCGTATCCCGTAGTACGAAGTTTTTCAAGGATCTCCGCATCGTCATTCGGATTCTTGAGGTCGAACACGTAAGTATGCGCCTTCTTGCGGACGTAGATGTCTATGGCTGAATAAGGGCAGGTACCCTCATGGGGACAACCGTCGGTACAGCGGAACGGCGCCCCCTCAGGAGCATTCTCCGCCTTGAACAGGTACAGTGAACCGTCTGCGGAAACGCTCTTGCAGGGCTTGTCTATTATCCAGCGCAGGATGTCCAGATCATGGCAGGATTTGGCCAGGATTATCGGAGTTGTAGCCTTGGAATCACGCCAGTTGCCTCTCACGTAGGAATGGGCCATATGCGCATATTGTATCGGCTCCAGGTGCTGGATACTCACTATATCCCCTATCATCCCCCTGCGGACGACTTCGCGCATGGCGATGAAATAAGGCGCGTAACGGAGCACGTGGCAGGTCGCAAGGATGCGGCCTGTCTTTTTCTGACAGGCAAGAAGTTTGCGGCACTCATCGGCGGTCTGAGCCATAGGTTTCTCAAGCAGCACGTCATAGCCGAGTTCCAATGCCTTCATCGCCGCCTCGAAATGCAGGTCATCAGGAAGGGCGATGACCATTGCATCCGCGAACTTGGGCACGGAAAGTATTTCGTGGAAATCACCATAACGACGGTTCTCCGGAATCTGATGTTTCTGTGCAAAGTCGAGTTTCCTCTCAGGATTGATATCGGAGACACCGACGAATTTCACAGCCTCGGGATAAAGCAGGCCATACTTCCCGTATACTCTGCCGCGCGAGCCGGCACCGACAACCACTGCTGTAATCTGATGGTTGACAGCCGCCTTGAGAGACCTGAAATGCATATCCAGGGAATTGAGTTCCCCCGGTGTCTCAGCAATGGATAGATTTTTGTCGGATACGGTTCCTGCGGATACCGCCTGTGGCGCCAAAGCGACTCCAGCAGTGGCCAGCCCCAGATTCTTCAGGAAATCTCTACGTTTCATTATGTGATTGTTTTAATATTTGTAATCATTTAACAAGTCTCAGGGAAATTCTGCCACGGTCAACGTCAACGGCAATGACCGAAACCTTAATCTGCTGATGAAGTTTCAACACCTTGGTCGGATCCACACCCCGGGCTCCCATCTGCGACACGTGGATCAGGCCGTTGTCGTGAAGGCCAATATCAACGAAGGCGCCGAAATTGGTAATGTTGGTGACTATCCCCGGGAGTTCCATTCCCGGCTTCAGGTCGTCAATTTCATGGATATCATCTGCGAATGAGAACTCCGAAGCCTGCTCACGCGGGTCAAGTCCAGGTTTGGTCAGTTCTTTGATAATGTCATTTACGGTAGGAAGGCCCGCCTCTTCAGTGACAAAATCTTCAGCCTTGATGCGGGATATCAGTTCCTGGTTTCCGACAAGATCGCTGCTTTTCACCCCGAGCGATACCGCCATCCTGTCAACTATGCCGTAAGACTCCGGATGCACGGCGGAATTGTCCAATGGATTCGCCGCACCTCTTATGCGAAGGAATCCCGCACACTGCTCAAATGCCTTGGCTCCCAATCGGGGCACTTTCTTCAATTCGGCACGAGTCCTGAATCCTCCGTTCTCCATCCTGTATGCTACAATATTCTCCGCCAGAGAAGGGCCGATGCCCGACACATATGCAAGCAGATACGGGCTTGCCGTATTCAGATTGACGCCCACGGCATTGACGCAGGATTCCACGGTGTTGTCAAGTTTCTCCTTCAAAAGAGACTGATCGACATCGTGCTGATACTGACCGATGCCAAGATTCTTGGGATCGATCTTGACCAGTTCCGCCAAAGGATCCATCAGACGGCGGCCAATGCTCACAGCCCCCCTGACGGTTACATCCTCGTCGGGGAATTCCTTCCGGGCAACCTCTGAAGCAGAATAGATGGAGGCTCCGTCCTCGCTCACAACCCATACCTTGCAACCATCGGGAAGCGACACTTTCCTGAAGAATTCTTCAGTCTCGCGGCTTGCCGTTCCATTGCCTATAGCCACGGCCTGAATCTTATACTTCTCAAGCATTTCCTGCACAGCCACAAGTGACTTGACTTTCTCACACTGGGGAGGATGGGGATAAATGATTGTATGATACAGCAGAGCTCCCTGTTCATCAAGGCAGGCTATCTTGCATCCGTTGCGGAATCCCGGATCAACGGCCATGGTGCATTTCTGACCCACGGGGGCACCCAGAAGGAGTTGGCGAAGGTTCTCTCCGAAGACATTGATGCTTTCGGCATCAGCCCTGGCCTTGGCTTCCCTGATGACTTCCCCGCTTATGCCGGGCTCCAGAAGTCTCTTGAAGGCATCCGCCACAGCTTCCTTTATCTGCTCTCCCAAAGCCTGGGCCGGATATCCGTGTTCCTGACAGAAGTCATAATATATCTTGGCTCCGCATTTCTCCGCATCGGTATCCAGTCCTATCGACAGAAAGCCTTCCGACTCCGCCCTGAGAATTGCCAGGAGATTATGCGCCGGAATTCTGCTAAGAGGCATGGAGAAAGTAAAATAACTGCGGTATTTGTCCGCTTCCGATGACTCCTTCCCCGCTTTCGTGACCTTCGTTTCAATCCGGCGGTTACGGAAGACGGCACGAAGGCTCTCCCTGATGGCGGAAGTCTCACTGAGACGTTCCGCAATGATATCCCGCGCTCCCGCAAGCGCGGCATCCACGTCCTCGGCCCCGGGCTTTCCGGCTGATTTCATTGCCGTAGAGCCCTTTACGAATGCGGCTGCCGAAACCCGGGGATCCCGGGTCTTTTCATTCCACATCAAATCCGCCAGAGGTTCGAGGCCCAGTTCCCTGGCCACCGTAGCTTTTGTCCTGCGTTTCGGCCTGTACGGCAGGTAAATATCCTCCAGTTCCGTGGATGATACGCAGTTCTCTATTCTGCACCGCAGTTCATCCGTCAACGCTCCGGCCGCCTCTATGGTACTGATGACAGTTTCCTTTCGTTTTTCCATATCGGCAAACACATCCACCCAATGTTTGATTTCGGCCACCTCGGCATCATCCATGGCACCGGTTTTCTCCTTGCGGTACCGGCTGATGAAGGGAATCGTATCGCCTTCTTCGAACAGGCCCACGCAATTCTCCACCTGCCAGACCTTACGCTGCAGGCGTTCCGCCATGAAATTTATGTAGATTGTTTTCATTTTCTGTAAGCTCTAATCACAAAGATAGCAAATTATATGAAAGGTTTTATTAGATTTGAACAATGAAACCGTTATACACTGGCCATGCGCTGCCTATAGAAGGCATTATCGAAATGCTTGAACAGCAGGGACTCACCATAGAGGACAAGGCGGCGGCAATCCACACCCTGCAGAATATAAGCTACTCCAGGTTCAAAGCGTATCTCGTGCCGTTGATGGAAGAAAGGTCAACCCACAAATTCAGAGCCGGGGCGACTTTCGGGCAGGCATATGCCTATTATGGTTTCGACCGCCGGTTGAGGGAGCTTGTGTTTCACGAAATGGAAAAGGTTGAGATATCCATCAGAACCCATCTGGCCTATGCCCTGAACGGCAGCGAGAACGGATACTGGTTCACCAACCCTGACCATTTCCGCAACAAATCCAGCCACAAGTTTCTGCTCAGCGGCATCAAACGGGAAGTGGAGCGTTCCGACGTGGATGCCATACGCAGTTTCAGAGCCAAATACTCCAATGAATTCCCCCCTTCGTGGCTTACATTGGAGGCCACGTCGATGGGCACACTCTGCATGATTTATGAAGAGATGAAACCGGGTCCCATCAAGGACAGGGTAGCGGCGTATTACGGCGTCGATTCCCACACTTTCAATTCCTGGCTCAGACACATAGTCTATATCCGCAACATCTGCGCTCACCACGGCAGACTGTGGAACCATACACTTACTGTCTGCGCAAAAATACCGGGAAATCCCAGGAATCCCTTCCCTAAAGTCAAGCCATCGATGACAAGCAACGTGTATTATACTCTTTGCGTCATCCAATACCTTCAGAACACGGTCAAGCCGACCAACACCTTCGCAAAAAGACTCAAGGCACTCATTGACGGATTCCCGCTGATAGGCGAAAAAGAACTCGCCTCTATGGGATTCCCGAAGGAATGGGAAAGAGACGAGTTCTGGAAGTTCTATCAGAAATAATTCTATTTCAAGTACTTGTTTGCAAAATCAATGTAGTGGTCCCAGTCCTCGGGGGTAACGTCGTGTTTTCCCTGACGATGGTGGTATCCCACTTTCGCGGCGGCTTTTTTACCCCAGAAACGGGCATATACCTTTGCCGCCTCCTCTGACGCCAGTCTCTGGCCCTTCGGATCTGAATGCTGGTCATCTTCGGCGCTTGCCACATACAAGGGCCGTGGAGCTATAAGAGCCAGCAATTCGTGCTGATCGAACGGCATTGCGGCCTCGTTCTCGTTGTATTTCCAGAAATTGTCGCAGAACCAGTAGGGGAAATGATAATTGATTATCTGTGCCGTCTCCCCGTAATGGCGCTTGAACAGGGCATCGCCACCGCATCCGGACTCATTTGCTATGACCATAGCAAAACGCTCATCAAGGGCACCGGCCCAAAGAGCGGCCTTTCCGAGTCTCGAATGGCCGAACACGGCCACTTTTGAAGCATCCACATCAGGATCGGTCTCAAGATAATCGAGAGCCCGGCTCAAACTCCAGGCCCAGGCCCCGATAGCCTTCCAGGTATATCCGCCGTTTTCGAAATAGCGGTGGACTCCCCTGTCAAGAGCTCCGTCGAAGTCCGGAGTTACGTCACAATAATAGTAACTCACCAGCCCATATCCGTTAGAAACAAGTTTCTCCACATCCCAACGCCCCGTTTTGCCGTTTTCCGTGGCCCGTGTTCCGCGCTCGCAGAAATCAAAGACCGAATATGAAGACAGCTCCTTCTTCGTAGGCATTGACACCCAGTCCTCATCGGAGAGAGTGTAATTACCCTTGAAATTCATTCCGAGGAATACCGGGACGGGACCTTGGGCCTCCGCCGGAAGGAACTCAACGAGTTTCATGTACTTTTTCTCATCCTCGGCAAAATAAACTATGATTTCCTTCGCTTTCACGCGGCCGCCGTAAAGACTGTCCGTGGTGCGCAGGACTTTGAAATGCATTCCCTCAGCAGGTCCGGACGGCAATGTGCCGTATTCCTCCTCCGCAAAGAGCTTCAGAAGCTCCGGGCGGCGACTTTCCATCCACTGCCTGCGTGTGCGTACCGGAGTTCCGTCGGCCATCACTAGAGGATCGGGAAGCGTATATTCCGGCACCAGGGATTCATCTCTGTATTCTTTGGTATCGAAATTCCACATTTTTGTGACGGCAAAGGGTTCCTGCACGGCATAGTGAGCCGCATTCCGGGCAATCTCAGCCTGATAGGACCTGACACCTTCAGGGACATAGGAATTGCCGACCACGGTCCTTCCGGAAAGAGCCTCATACCAGGTGCAGGCCGCAATGTAGCGTCCCACCAGATAATGCAGGTGAAAGCCGTCTCTAGTGACGTTCTGCAGAATGGGGGAAAACCTTGCATTCTGCACGGCGGTACCGGAAGGTATCACACCGAGTCCGTATTTCTCACAGGCAGATGACGAGCATTTGACAATGGCGTCATACATCTTCATCTGGTCGCTGTCGTAATGCATATAGTGGCCGTGGACGGCATCCTTGGCATAAGCCCAGGTCTGGTGCCACATTATCTTTGCTCCAGGGACGTTTTTACGTATGTAGCGGACAAGTTCTCCGAGGTATGGTTCATACGACTTGATCAGTCCGGAATAGCCGCTTGCCTGCTGAAGGGTCACGACATCCCACTTCTCATCGAACACGCCTCTGTATATGTCAGCCTCCTTGTTGGCGGCAAACTTGCCGGAAGCATCTATCTTGTAATAGATATAATCTCTCCTGCCGTCAAGAACATTCTGATAATGACGTTCAAGCGTGCAACCTCCGATATACAGGTTCCCTATGATGAATACCCGGCCGTCGGCTCCGGCTATCTCGTGAAGGTACTGGTTCACGGCATCCTGTGAAAAGCTGTTGCCTATGGCGAGTACTCTGAGAGTGTCTTTCTGCTGGGCGAAGCTTGAAAGACAGACAAGGATAACGCTTATTGCGCTTATCAGTTTTCGCATTGGGAGAATTATTTTTCGAGTTTTTCCTTAAGATGCTTGAGCATGTCCCGGGTCATGGAATCGAGGTCGTAGCTTGGAGCCCATCCCCATTCCTTCCTGGCGCAGCTGTCATCCATCTTGTCAGGCCAGCTGTCGGCGATATGCTGACGGACAGGGTCGACATCATAACGCAGCTTGAGCGAAGGAATATACTTGCGGATTGCGGCCGCCACCCCTTCGGGGTCGAAACTCATCGATGCGATGTTGAAGGAATTGCGGTGGACGAGTTTTGAAGGATCAGCCTGCATAATCTCGACAGCCGCCCTGAGCGCGTCAGGCATATACATCATGTCCATATAGGTACCGGCTCCGATGGGACATACGAATTCCTCGCCCTTGAGGGCCGCATAGTAAATCTCCACGGCATAATCCGTTGTACCGCCACCGGGGAGCGTGGTATATGAAATCAGTCCGGGGAAACGGACGGAACGGGTATCCACCCCATATTTGAAGAAATAATAATCCGAGAGCAGTTCGGTTGCCACCTTGGTAACGCCATAAATGGACTTGGGCCTCTGAATCGTATCCTGAGGGGTGTTTACGTGAGGAGTCGAAGGTCCGAAAGATCCGATGCTGGAAGGGGTGAACACGGCACAGCCGTTCTCGCGTGAAACCTCCAGAATGTTGATGAGGCCGTTCATCTGGATGTCCCATGCCTTCAGAGGGAACTTTTCCGCAGTGGCGGAAAGGAGAGCCGCGAGGTTGTAAATGGTGTCAATGTCGTACTTCTTGACAGCTTCGGCAATCTGCTTGCCGTCACATACGTTGACCAGCTCCGACGGACCTGACTCGAGGAGTTCGCCTTTGGGTTCAAATCCCGGAATATATCCGGCAACGATGGCTCCTTCAGGAAATTCCCTGCGAAGTTTCATAGTCAGGTCAGAACCTATCTGGCCTGTAGAACCTATTATCAATACGTTTTTCATAATCTTTCTCTGGCGTATTCCACGTCGATTTTAAATTTTATCTGTTTTGATGACGGAGCATCGTACATGGCGTCCGTCATAATCTTTTCACAAATACTTCTGAGACCTCTGGCCCCCAAACCTCTTTCAATGGCCGTATCCACTATGAGATCAAGCACCCCGGGCTCGATTTCCAGCGTTTTACCATCCAGCTCGAACATCTTCCCGTACTGCTTGAGAATCGCATTCTTCGGCTTGGTAAGGATACGTTTCAAAGCATTCCGGTCGAGTTTGTCAAGATAGGTGACAACGGGAAGACGTCCGATAATTTCAGGTATGAGACCATACGAACGGAGATCCTGAGCTTCAACATACTGCAGAAGGTTATCCTTGTCCACCGCCTGCCTGCCTTCAGAGTCGAAACCGATCACCTGCGTGTTCAAACGCTGGGCAATCTTGCGTTCTATTCCTTCGAATGCGCCGCCGCAGATGAAAAGGATGTTCTCGGTGTTGATATGCACGAATTCCTGGTCCGGATGTTTTCGCCCTCCCTGAGGCGGCACATTCACCACATTTCCTTCGAGGAGCTTCAGCATTGCCTGCTGGACACCCTCTCCGCTGACGTCCCTGGTGATGGAAGGATTGTCACTCTTGCGGGAAATCTTGTCTATCTCATCTATGAAGACTATCCCCAATTCAGCCTGGGCGGCATCATAATCCGCCTCCTGAAGAAGCCTGGACAGAATGCTTTCCACATCCTCACCCACATACCCGGCTTCGGTCAGGACAGTGGCATCCACGATGGTGAACGGGACCATAAGCATTTTTGCTATGGTCTTTGCGAGCAGTGTTTTTCCCGTGCCTGTGGGACCTACAAGAAGAATGTTTGATTTCTCAAGTTCGACATCATCCTCAGGACGTTCAATCACATTGTGCAGGATTCTCTTATAATGATTGTAAACGGCAACGGACAATATCTTCTTGGCCCTGTCCTGACCGATCACATACCGGTCAAGATAAGCCTTGATCTCCTTGGGAGTCGGAATCTTGGGAGCAGTACCGGACATTACTTGAGCTCACGGAATTTAGCGGAAGTGATCTTGGTGGCCTTGAGGCTGATGGTTTCCTTGATCTTGTCAAGCACCTTGCGGTCCTCCACCTGCTCAACCAGATTTTCAACCTGACGACGGTCAGCAAGCACGTTGTTGACTGCATCCTTTATCATCTCGGCGGGGACGTTCCCAAGGCCATACATTGCATACTGATATGTCACATATGCCTCTGCGGCATCGGTTATGTCCTTCTGCTCGATCTTGAAACCGAACTTCTTCATAAGGAAGCCACGTACCATCTGCCATTTGAAATCTTCGACGAATCCGGGGAATTCCTTCTCGACATCCTCCTTGGAAACCTTGCCCTTGTTGGCGACAAAAAGCCATCTCTTGAGGAAATCCTCAGGCAATCTGACTCCCGCCTTATCGACATAGAATGCACGGATATCCTTTGCAAGGCGCCAGTCGGACTCCTGTTTGAGCTGCTCCTTGAGACGTTCCGTCACTTCTTTCTCAATATCCTCATCCGACTTCTCCTCTTTCTTCTCTTCATAATATTTCTTGAGATTCTCAATCATTGATTTCTTGTCGGCGGCCGCAACGGATACCTGATACTGGTTCACGGTATCTTCCTTTACCACATCCACATTTATCTCGGGGGAAAGTCCAAGGTCAAATACGAATGTAAAGTCATTGCCGCTGACCCACTCGATTTCCTCCTGTTTCTCGCTGCTGAGAGGTTCTCCGAGGATATTGAGCTTATTGTCCTCGATGTACTTCTGAATCTGTGCCCCAAGAATATCGTTCACCGCATCTGACAGACATTCCGCTCCGTAGACCTTTTTGATTAGAGTCGGAGGGACCATACCCTTGCGGAAGCCCTTGAATTCCGCATTGCGGCGGCGTTCGTTGAGTTTCTTCTTCTCCCCCTCCGCATAATCGGCAGCTGCCACCTTGATTGTCAATTCAATGTTCAGTTCGTCTGGTTTGTTTGCTTTGATTTCCATAATTTTAATCTATTTGTTTTTGTTTCTTTCGGATATTCGATACGGCCATGATACATCTGGGCCAGATATGATTTAATCGTTTCCTTGATCACTCCAAGTTCCTGGATTGATATATCGGAATTCTCGAATTGCCCCGTTTCAAGTTTTCCGGCAATTATCCTCTCCACAAATGCATCAAAGGATTCCGGAGTATATTCTTTCAAGGATCTGGACGCCGCTTCGATACTGTCACAGAGCATCAGGATTATCTGCTCTTTCAAGAAAGGTTTCGGACCGGGGTACATGAATTCCTCCATACGTGAAGGATCTCCCCCCTGTTCAAGATACTTGTTCCAGAAGTACGATGTCACGGTAGTTCCATGATGTGACTGTATGAATGCGGGAATGATTACAGGGAGTCTGTGTTTTTTTGCAAGCGCAACGCCATCGGATACGTGCCTGATTATATCGTGGGCACTCTGCTCCGGTGTAAGGTCAGCGTGGTATCTGCTCCGGCTGTCAGAGAGGATTGATTCGTTCTCCACAAAACACATCGGATTCATAATTTTGCCGATGTCGTGGTACAGAGCGCCGACTCTGACCAATGGAACGTTTGCACCGATGGCAGATGCGGCGGCATCAGCCATATTCATCACCTGCAGCGAATGCTGGAAGGTTCCGGGGGCTTTCTGCTGAAGTTCCTGAAGAATGGGATTGGTCGTTTCGCAGAGTTCAAGCAATCTCGAGACTGATACCAGATTGAAAATTATCTCAAAAAGATAAACCAGATGGTAGAATGCGACTGTCAGCATTGACCCGCAGAAGAGCAGGAACAGGTTCTTGAAGACGCTTCCCGATACCATATCGGCCATCCAGAATGCAAGATAAATGGCGGACAGAACGAAGAAAGTCACCAATGCGGTCACAAACTGACGCCAGCCACGCGAGAACCTCTTGAAGAACAGTATTGCCACGACTCCGGCAATCAGATACATCACATACATGACGGCCCCGTTGCTTGCGAACAGCAGCAGAGGGATAAGTGACACCGCGTAGACCGGGACAATCTCACTGTTCTTGAAAAATGCCTGAAGATACAAGGCGGACAAGGTAAAGGGAACAGCGAATATATAGTTCTCAAAATACCTGCAGGAAAGCATTGAGACCACAGAGACCAGTACGAAAACCGTAACGATATACGAATATCTGCGCCATCCGTTGAAAATCTGCGGAAGAGTGAAATACAGAATCAGCATCAGGATGAACACCAGACAGATTGAAATAAGAAAACAACCGATCCACAGCACCACACCGGGACGATTGTTTCCTATGCTCTGCTCATACTCCCTTTTGTAGGAATCGAGAATCTGAGCGATTTCAGCCGTTACCATTTCCCCTTGGGAGACTATGATCTGTCCGGACGAAACATATCCGGATGTAGGTGAAACGGAATGGTCGGACTCCAACGCAAGAAGTTCCGTCGTTTCCTTATCGAAAATGAGATTCGGCTGGAGGTTCACCACCACTCCCGAGAAACGGATGACGGAATCCACATTAACGCCGGGCATCTGCTGACGGCATAAGGACAGAAACAGTTCCGACACGTCCTTTTGAAGATAAACTTCTGAAGCGGGAAATTTCTCCGCGCGCTTGCCTTTCTGAATATAAATGATATCCGATTCGGGCGCGCTCTGCAGCACTCCCCTTTCGTATATTCCGGACAGGATCCCCGCCGCCGTTGTCTTGAATTGCGGATTGACCGGGGATTCATTCAGCACATTGAGCGTAGCCGCAAGGACTCCATCCTCGAAACGATAGTATGGAACGACTGACGATTCCGCCTTGAGGCGGTCCTCCATCAGCTGTTCCTCCGTCTTGTAGATGGGAAAATCCATCTGGGCGACCAGAGTCTCATGATTCCAGGTCGAACCTTTTCTGTAATCGAATCCGAATCTTGCAGCCTTCGGCATGGCAATGGCAATCAACACCACCGCCACAATTGCCGGAACAGCCAGTCTCGAACCCTTAGGCGTCGATATTCGCGTAATGTGCATTCTCTTCGATAAACTGGCGACGTGGCGGAACATCATCACCCATCAGCATTGAGAAAGTCCTCTCCGCCTGAGCGGCATTCTCTATGGTTATCTGGCGGAGACGCCTCTTATCCGGATTCAGAGTCGTATCCCAAAGCTGGACATCACTCATTTCTCCAAGACCTTTGTACCTCTGGACAGTATAACCTTTGTCCGTTCCCTTGCCGAGTTTCAGGGCCGCCTCTTCACGCTGTTCCTCAGTCCAGCAATAAATCTCCTCCTTCCCCTTTTTGACGAGGTACAGGGGAGGTGTTGCAAGATAGACGTAACCATTCTTGATGAGGTCGAACATATAACGGAAGAAGAATGTCAGGATAAGGCATGCGATATGGGAGCCATCGACATCTGCATCTGTCATTATGATTACCTTATGATAGCGCAGACGGCTGAGATCCATGTGTTTTTCACCGGTCTCGTCCTCAATTGCGACCTTGACACCGAGCGCGGTATAGATATTCTGTATTTCCTGGCTTTCAAAGGCACGTCCCTCCACAGCCTTCTCGACATTCAGAATCTTTCCCCTCAATGGAAGTATGGCCTGATATCTGCGGTCTCGCCCCTGCTTGGCCGTGCCACCTGCAGAATCACCCTCCACAAGGAAAAGCTCACACTTTTCGGGATCATTCTCGGAACAGTCCGCAAGTTTACCCGGCATTCCGGCACCGGTCATCACAGTCTTGCGCTGAACCATTTCACGGGCCTTGCGCGCCGCGGCGCGGGCTGTGGCGGCGAGAACAATCTTCTCAATGATCAATTTCGCGAATTTGGGATTCTCCTCAAGATAGGCATCAAGAGCCGCCGAAGTGGCCTGTGACACAGCCGAAGTAACTTCAGTGTTGCCCAACTTTGTCTTTGTCTGGCCCTCGAACTGGGGTTCCGCCACCTTGACCGAAATGACGGCAGTCAACCCCTCACGGAAATCTTCGGGTGAAAGGGGATCCTTGAGTTTCGCAAGAAGGTTGTTTTTGTCGGCATAATTCTTCAGCGAACGGCTGAGTCCCATCTTGAAACCCTGCAGATGTGTTCCACCCTCTATCGTATTGATATTGTTGACGTAGGAATACACCTTCTCGGAATAGCCGTTGTTATACTGAAGGGCGATGTCGATAGGTATGATCTTGTCTGAAGAGACACAGATGGGTTCCGGAATGAGATGGTCCGCTCCGGCGTCAAGATAGTCTATGAACTGGCTGAGGCCCTTTTCGGAATAAAACAATTCGGAACGGTAGACCTTCCTGCCGGTGGACTTTGACTCTCCGCTTTCGGGCTCGATCACAAACTCATCGACAAGTTCACGTTTATCCGTCAACCTGATGTGGATTCCCCTGTTCAGGAATGCAAGCTCACGAAGGCGTGCCGCAAGAGTGTCATACCTGTAAACAATCGTCTGCGTGAAGATAGTGGCATCGGGATGGAATGTAATGATTGTACCGGTATCAGAGCACTCCCCCACGACATTCACAGGTCCCAGAGGCTTTCCCTTGGAATATTCCTGGCGGAATACCTTTCCCTCGCGGTGCACTTCGGCGACAAGGGAATCCGAAAGAGCATTGACACAGGAAACGCCAACACCATGGAGACCTCCGGACACCTTGTAACTGTCCTTGTTGAATTTGCCTCCGGCATGCAGGACCGTCAGGACAACCTCGAGAGCGGAACGGTGCTCCTTCTCGTGCATACCTGTAGGAATGCCTCTACCGTTGTCCTGGACACGGATATAATTGTCTTCCAGAATCTGGACATCCACCGTATCGCAGAATCCGGCCATGGCCTCGTCGATACAGTTGTCAACCACTTCATATACCAGATGATGCAATCCTCTTTCGGATATGTCACCTATGTACATGGAGGGACGTTTGCGTACCGCCTCCAAGCCTTCAAGCACCTGTATGCTATTCGCGGAATACTGCTCTTCCGCAAGTTTCATCTCTTCTTTTTCCACCATCTTTTATATTAATTTTATCCGAGCAAATTTAATGAAAAACCCCGACAATTACAAACTGAATACGATGCCTATCGTTCCATTGATGCCGTTCTCGACATGCATGGGAGTAATCTGAATCGCTTCATTGAGCAGATTGCCTCCCTCAAGCCACACGGACCAGCGCCTGTTGATCCTGTATTCTCCGTAGACACCGAGATCGACATATGCCGGCAATTTCATGGAAACGCCTCCCAGAGCTGCCTGGGATGCCATCGAAGCATTCATTTTCACGCCCGCAAATATCCGCCTGTTCCAATTGTATGCGGCCCGCAGATTACCGCTCAGGAGAGGCATGTCAAAAACTGACGTCGAGCCATTCAGATTCGATTTCCTGAACGCGAGCGTTCCGTCCGCGTCGAAACGCGGAGATCTCCAGACGAGGGACAGGTCAGCGTAGGCATATCTGCATCCGACGAAAGTCAGAAGCGGAGCCAGCTTTTTCCCGCTCACGGCCTTCACCCCCCATAACGGAAGTTCGTCAGCCATTGCAAAACCACCTTTCAGCCTGTACTGCAATCTTGAAGCGATGCTGCCCTCAAACCCTATGGAAGCGTTTATCTGCTCGAACGTATTCCTCAGGCTCTCGGAATATCCGGGACAGAACCAATGGTTCGCACGCCGCATATCGGAATAACTGTTGAATGTCGTTCCTCCGGTAACCGATGCGAAAATCCTGATCTTTTCCAGAAAGACAACGGAAGCGAGAACGTCCGGAGCTATCTTCAGCCTGTCCGTTCCGTCAATCCTGACGCCGGCCTTCAGGTCGACCGGGCCCAGATTAAGCGCAATATGCGGAGCGAGCGCATAGCCCAGGTAGGTATATGCAAAATCACCGGCATCACTATAATTCACGAACTTGAGTCTTGCATCTATCTGCAGGGCGAACTCACGGGAAACACGAGGTTCAACGGATACGGTCAGATCCGCCGATTGCTGCGAGAGCCCGACTCTTTCGAAACTGTGATCCAGAGCATCGACGGCATATTCAGCAATCAGATTGACGTCATATATGAACTTCCCGGCGCTGCCATACTTGGAAGCGATGCCGGCGCCGGCTGACACAGAATTGAAACGGTTACCGTCAAAAACGTCATCCTTGTTGAATATTCCGTTGTAGGAAACGTCGAAACCGGCATCGAACTTCTCCGAGTTCCACTTTCCCCGCACACCGAAATTCTCGGAAAAATCATATCCGCGGAAACGCTTGTCCTTGAAAGTCAGCATTGCATTCTCCCCCTGTTCCTTGCATACGGTTCTGTAGTTTCCGGCATACCCGTGAAAATCCTGATGCACATTCAGAGAGAACTTTCCATTGTGCAGCGGATTCCAGACGGCCTGCAACTGCGGGTAAAGACCATAACCGGCACCGGCCCTCACAAAAAGCGCGCGGGAATCCGGCACAGACGAATCCGGAATCATCCGCACGGAATATGGAGAGAACTCGAACGCACCCTTGTACGGTGTTTCAAATACCGAATAATCGAATTTATAACTGAACCTTGTCAAAGAATCGGGAAGAGCCACAGGCACATACTGTTTCTCCTCATCTTCAGAACCGCTCAAATATGTATTGCTTATGCTTACGGTCTGATTCAAGTTCTGGGCCGCAGTTCCGAGACACAGGCCGAGGGCAAATATGGCAGTCAAAATCTTTCTCATATCAGTCATTGCTTTGCAAACGTTCAAGACGCAATTTCACATTATCCTGCACATCATCGTCAGCGCTCCTGGGGGCATAGCCGTCACGAATACTCTCATAAGTGGTTTTTGCCTGCACGGTATTTCCCCGCTGGGCAAAGGAATCTCCGAGGACAAGGTATGCCTTTGCGAGCCAGTAACTCTGTGACGCCCCGTTCCTAGAGAAGTCATACACTCCCGACTCCACAGCCCCGTAGTCAGCGCGGTCAAAGGCATCCTGGATGAGGATATATGCTGATTCCGCCCCTTCCGAGGTGGACGGGGACCTGGCCAGATCCCGGAAAATGACGATAGCTTCGTCCCTCCTGCTTACGGCAAGCAGGGACTTGGCCTTGATATATCGGGCCTGAACGCCTTCGACGCAGTCCGCGGCATTTATCGCCGATTCAAAATCCTTTGCATAGTATGCGGAATGAAGCATTCCTTCATCCGCAAGTTTCTTATTGTTCTCCATTCTGGCCTTTTCCTTCAAGTCTTTGTAGAAGGCATATGCCTCGGAATAACGCTCAAGGTCAAAACTGATATTGGCGGCATTCAGAATGGATGTTTCCACAAATGATCCCTCTTTCAGGAGGCCGGGGACCTTTGCATATTCGACACAGGCTTTTTCCTTGTTGCCGAGGGCTTTGTATGATTCGGCAAGGTAGAATACAGCCTCCCCCGCATTCTCTCCGTCAGGGTAGCTTTCAATATAATTTCCCAACAGTTTCACTGCATTCTGGTAATTCTCCGACAGGAACACCTGCTCAGCAGTGTTGAAATACATCCTTGCCCGTTCCTGAGGAGTTTTATTGGCATTGAGTTTCTGTGCTTCAACGTATGCCAGATACTGCTCAGGCTGCTTCTTCGTCTGATAGATTGACTCGATGGCCAGCAGTGCGTCCTGGGCGAATTCTCCGCCGGGCATCATCTCTATCACGGCCTTGTAGTATTCAAGAGCCCTGTCGTACTGTGCCGAATTCCTGTTGACCATACCAAGGCCTATAAGCGACCGGGCAATATATGTACTGTCTTTCGATTTGCTTCTGAGAAGTTCGAAGGAAGCGGACGCGGCCTCGTTGTCCGACACGTCAAGATAGCTCCTTCCAAGTTCATAAAGGGCCTCGGAATACAATGGAGAAGAGCTGTCCGCATCCTTGACTTTTGACAGAGCCTCCACTTTGCGCCATTTGTCTCCGGCAAGGCCGAAGGACAAGGCCTGACGATAATAGGGATAGATGTCATTGACATCGAAGAATTCATCCATCTCCCTTTGATACGAAGCCTCCGCAGCCTTGTAATCCCTCCTTAGGAAATCGCAGTCCGCACGCCTCAACAGAGCGTCTTTCCTCACGTCCTTCGCGCCGGACGCAAGATATATTTCAAACCACCGCGAAGCGTTGGACAGATTGTCCTGTCTGAGATTGCAGTAAGCGATATCGTAAGGAAGCATGCGGCCTTCCGGCTTTCCGAAGAGAGCGGAAGTATTGTAAAGATCGGTGAGAATCCTGAGAGCGTCGTCATATTTCTCAGTACGGAAATAAGCCTGGCCGAGCCAGTATCTGGTCAGCTGGTTGAACCTGTCCGACTTCGGGTAATAGAACCCTGCGGCGCGCAGATACGGGATGGCATCCGACCAGGACTGTGCCGCCATCAGTTGGGTGGCGCGCAGATAATTGGCTTTCACGTAATTGCCCTTCTGACTGTCATCCAGGGTCTCTATGTTTTCATAAGCCTCTATAGCTCCGGCGTAATCCCGGTTGTAAAGATTGGCTATGGCCATATAACTGTATATCTTCTCGCCCTTCACCGATGTCGAATATTTTGCGAGATATGCCTTGAATCCGTTGGGATCGTGGTTGAGATCGAAGGCAAGCTTGGCATAATTGAATGCCGCATCCTCCTGAATACGCGCATCGTAAGCATACTTCGCGGCATCGTTGAACGAATCCAGCGCGGCCACCTTATTGCCCTTGCGCACATAGGAATAACCCAGTTGATAGTTCGCTATCTGGCCGAGAGAATCGGTACGGTCCGTCATTTTTGAGAAATTCTCGATGGTACCGTCATAGTCCGAAGCGCCATACAGGACGGAACCGGCGTGGAAATAGTCAGAACGGGTGTATGAAGTCTTGTCAGCAGTTTCTTTCCTGAAATACTCCAGAGCCTTCGTCTTGTCGCCAAGGACAAGGAACGATTCCGAAAGGAGGCGGGAAAGCCTTTCCTGCCGCTCCTCCGGGACGTCGGCGAACATTCCCGGGCCATTCTCCACGACATAGCGGTAGTCCTTGCGCATAAAACGGCATTCGAGAATATAGAATGCCGAAAGTTCGGCAAACCGAGGGTCGGACACCGTCTTTCCGAACCATGCTTCCGCCTTCGTGAAATCATTCCCGAGGTATGAAATATAAGCGATGAAATACTGGGACGAACCGGTATAAACGGAATACGGCATCTGCAGCACGGAATTGAAACGGTACACGGCCTGATCGTATTCTTCGGCTGTAAAACTGCAATACCCCCGCTTGAACGTAAATTCAGGATGCAGGGAAGCATCTATCAGATCGGAATCGCACGAATCGAACTCCTTTGCCGCAAGCTCATAAAGTCCGGAATCGAACAGATTCATGCCGTGCTGACAATGGAGCAACGGATTTACGACACTTTCCGGATTCTCCGCCATATAACGGCTCATACGCGCCTCGTAGTCCGGAGATTTCAATTTCGCCGCACAAAGTATCGAGTACGCCATGGAAAGAGGGTCTCCGGATTCATCGAAGAAATCGGCGGCCCTTTCATACATTCCCCTGTCGAAAAGAGCCTTTCCCTTCTGATATGCCGTCTGCGCACATACGTTCCCGGCGGTCAGGACAATAGAGGAAAAGGCAACAGCAAACAGAAACTTCAGTCTCATATATCTATCGTTTCGTTATCATACAAATATACTTATAAATTCGCTATATTTGTAGTGTTTTGAACTCTTTTTTATGAATTCACTGATTAATTTTCAGAACGCCGACATCCGCAATGGAGAGGCCACAGTCATATACGGCCTCAATATGGAAGTAAACGAAGGAGACTTCCTCTATATCGTCGGGAAAGTCGGATCCGGCAAGACATCCATCATCAGGACGATAATAGCCGAGAATCCCCTTGTGAACGGCAATGCAACGATCTGCGGTTATAATCTGGAGAACATCCGCAGACGCGACATACCATATCTGCGCCGCTCCATCGGAATAGTGTTCCAGGATTTCCAGCTGCTGATGGACAGGAACGTGGAAGATAACCTTGCATTCGTTCTCAAGTCTACGGGATGGAAGAACGCAAACGAAATCGATGAAAGAATACACGAAGTGCTGAAAGATGTGGGGATGGAAAACAAGGCTCACAAGATGCCCCACCAATTATCCGGCGGAGAACAGCAGAGAGTAGCCATCGCAAGGTCAATTCTCAACAATCCGAAGTTGATAGTCGCCGACGAGCCGACGGCCAACCTGGACACAATCACAGCGAAGGAGATAATGGACCTGCTGAGCAAAATAAACAGAGAGCAGGGAACGGCTGTCGTCATGGTCACCCATAACACATCCATTTTTGAGAATTATCCCGGCAGGGTATTCATCTGCGCCAACGAAAAATGCGTGGAGATCGGTAACGAAGCGTTCTGATGACACTCAAGGCAAGATACGAAGGAATTCTCGACTATTTCCGGAGCAACGTACCCGTAGCGGAATCGGAACTCAATTTCAACAACGCCTACCAGCTGCTTGTGGCCGTCATGCTCTCCGCCCAATGCACTGACAGACGCGTAAACCTCGTCACCCCTGACGTATTCAGCAGATATCCGACGGTCCAGGACCTCGCCATAGCATCCGCCGACGATGTTTTCCCTCTGATAAGAAGCATCTCCTACCCCAACAGCAAGGCTGTCCACCTCACGGAAACGGCCAGGAAACTGGTGTCCGATTTCAATGGAATAATCCCTTCGGACGTAGATTCACTTATGACATTACCCGGGGTGGGAAGAAAAACCGCAAACGTCGTCGCAAGCATTATTTACAACGAACCCGTCATAGCAGTGGACACCCACGTCTTCCGTGTGGCCCGAAGACTCGGACTGTCAAGAGGGAGCACGCCGCGTGCCGTTGAACTCGACCTGGAAAGACACATACCGGAAGACATCCGCCCCATTGCACACCACTGGCTCATCCTCCACGGACGCTACATCTGCAAGGCGCAGAAGCCGGACTGCACTCACTGCCCCATTTCCTCTTTCTGCACGGAATTTTCAAGGAAGCAATCCTTGAAGTCAGTCCTGTAACTAGCTACAGAACTGACTCTTGAGCGCTTCTATCTTAGCGTCGGCATCATCGCCCTTCGCGCCAAAATAGAATTTGATTTTCGGTTCGGTACCGGAAGGCCTGACCGAGACGACGTCACCGGCCTCGCTGAAGAACTGCAGCACATTGGACTTGGGCTGACCCGTCTTCTCCGGCTCCAGATAATCAACCACCCTGACAACAGGACTCCCGCAGAGATCCTTGGGCGGATTGTTACGGAGACCGACCATCATCCGGCTGATTTCCTGAGCCCCGGAGATACCCTTGCGGACAACGCTCACGAGCCCTTCCTTCCTGTACCCTATCTCCTTATAGATTCTCTGCATCAACTGGTACAGGGTAAGCCCCTGGTCTGCAGCCCATGCCGCACATTCAGCAAGCATCATACAGCTCACCTGGGCATCCTTGTCGCGAACGAACTGGCCCACATTGAAGCCGTAGCTCTCCTCTCCCCCGCAGATGAATTCGCCATCCTTCTCATTGGCCTTCACTACTGCGGCGATATACTTGAAACCTGTAAGAACGTTGTAGACAGGGACATCGAACTTCCTGCATATGTCCGCAATCAACTCCGTTGTCACGATAGTCTTGACCACATACTTCCCCTTTCCAAGTTTACCGAGCTCGCTCCAGCGCGTAAGGATATAATAAGTCATCAGGGACGCTGTCTGATTGCCGTTGAAAAGCACCATCTTTCCATTATTGTCGCGGACCGCGATACCCATACGGTCGGCATCCGGATCCGTTGCCATAACAATGTCGGCACCCGATTCCTCCGCCTTGGCGATTGCCATTTCAAGCGCGGAATGCTCTTCGGGATTGGGAGAATAGACCGTAGGGAAATTGCCGTCTGAAATATCCTGTTCCGGCACGTGAATAATATTCCTGAAGCCCTTGCGCTTCAATATCTCCGGCACAAGGCGGACGCCGCATCCGTGGAGAGGGGTATACACAATCTTCAGGTCGGAATGACGTTCACATGCCTCCGGAGTAAGAGACAGGCTGAGAAGGTCCTTCAGATAGAGTTCATCCACCTCCTTGCCCATACTCTCGATTTCACCGCATTTATCGCCAGAAGAGAATTTCACCATCGACGGATCTGTAATCTTCGCAACCTCGGAAACGATGTCCACATCGACAGGAGATGTCACCTGACCGCCGTCAGACCAGCTCACCTTATATCCGTTATATTCCTTGGGATTGTGCGACGCCGTAATCATGACACCGGCCACAGCACCCTTGAGACGCACGGCGTAGCTCATCTCGGGAGTTGGCCTGATGTTGTCAAAGATATAGACGTGAATACCGTTGGCGCTAAGCACATCTGCAGTGATCTTCGCAAAGTCCTTGCTGTTATTGCGGGAATCGTAGGATATCACCACCTTGAGATCCTCCTTGTCGATACCGGATATGGAGCCGGCATTTTTCAGTATATAATTGGCAAGGCCCTGCGTCGCCATACCAACAGTATACTTGTTCATTCTGTTTGTACCGACGCCCATAATTCCGCGAAGGCCGCCGGTTCCGAATTCAAGGTTCTTGTAGAACGCATCCTCAAAACCTGCAGGATCGTTATTCCGCAGTTCGAGAATCTGCATTTTTGTATGCTGGTCGAAATCGCCGTCCAACCAACTTTGCGCCACTTGTTTGTAATCTGCCATATCTTTATTATTTTTGAATACGATTCATTTTTCAAATTTAGTAATTTTCCACGACTATTGTCAATGAAGAAGAACAGTTTTGCGGAAATATTGTCCGACATCGACAGGAAGGCGCACAAGAAGCTCGTGGAAAAAATCCCCTCGCTGGAGGGTATTCGTATCCCGACCGGTCTGGCTTTGGAGCAATGCTCTTCTGAAGCGACGGCACGCCACAAGGCCCGTCTTGCCGCCGGATTGGCAAGCGGGAAATGCCTTCAGAAAGATTCCTGCAAAGTCGCCGACCTCACAGGCGGTCTCGGTATAGACTGCTGGGCATTCAGCCGGGTTTTCGGACGTGTCCTGCATAATGAAATAAACCCCGTGCTATCGGATGCCGTACGGGAGAATTTCGAATCACTCGGCATCGGAAACGTCTCATTCAGCTGTCTTGATATCAGACCGGATTCCAATGAATGGAGAAAGCTCCTGGAATCATTCAAACCTGACATACTCTATCTTGACCCTGCGAGACGCGACGCATCCGGCAAAAAAGTCTTTCTGATCGAGGACTGCAGTCCCAATGTCCTGGAGCTGCTGCCTCTGCTGCTTTCCATATCACCGCTTCTCCTGCTCAAGCTGTCGCCCATGGCGGACATCAGCCTGATAGCGTCCAGGCTGTCAGACAGATGCCGCAGAGCCACGGATCGCACATGCCTCAAACATATCCAGGCCGTGGGATTCGGCGGTGAATGCAAGGAACTTCTCTGTGTAATCGACCGGGACTGGGATGGTCCAAGCTCGATAAGCGCCATAATGCTTGGACGCAACGGAGACATAACGGCAGAATGGAGCACGCCCCCCGACATGCAGGATGGATTCTCCTGCCGTATTGCAGAGGAAAACGAACTTGAGGCGGGCAGGATTCTGCTGAACCCCGAAGCCGTCCTGCTCAAGACCGGATTGCAGGACCTGATATGCATATCCGCGCATGTTTCCAAACTGGAGCGCTTCACCCAATTGTACATCTGCAATGGGGAAATCCCGGGCTCGGCAGCCGGCATGTTCTCCTGCTACAGGATAATCGAAGTTCTTCCCTTCTGCAGCCTTTCCTTTAAAGATCTCGGCAGAAGATACCCCTGCATGGACGTCACGGCAAAGAATCTTCCCGTTTCAAGCGAAGAACTGAGGAACCGTATCTTCGGAAAGAAAGCGGCCGCAAGCCGGCCTGATCTGCACGTCTGGGGCTTCAGCACACCATACGGACGTTTTCTTGCCGTGTGCAACAGGATGTAAATAATAATTATATTTGCCACTGAAAATGCCTTGTATGGAGCAATTGTACGACCCGCTGAGAAGGAAGAATGTAGCCGCCACCTCTGAAGAACGTGTGCGGCAGTGGTTCATAAGGCAGTTGCTCGAATCAGCAAAGGCACCGTCTCATCTCATGATGAGTGAAGCCGGATTCAAATTCGGAAGCAAACAGTACCGCGCCGACATTCTCATTTTCGGCAGGGACGGACTGCCGTTGGCCATAGTGGAGTGCAAGAGACCGGAAGTGGCCATAACCGCAAGTGTCGCCGAACAGGCAATGAGGTACAACGCCGTGCTGAGCGTCAAGTTCATATTCCTGACCAACGGAACATCCACTCTCATCTTCAGACGGGATTCAGACACTTTCCGTCCTATGGATCATTTTCCCTCATTCGAAGAGATGATATGAGCAACTCCCTCACAGACGGTTTCATTTCATATATTTCCGGTATCCGGCGATATTCCCCCCGGACCCGGACCATCTACCGGGACGCGCTGGACCGCTTCTTTTCATGGCTGGACTGCGGAAGTCCGGAGATATCCCACGACCGGGCGATGAATCTGATTACCGGTCAGACGATCAGGGCCTATGAGGTACATCTGCTTGACGAGCAGAAAGTTGGTGCAAGGACAGCCAACCTGCACCTCAGTATTCTGAGCAGTTTCTGCAGATATCTGGTCAAAGAAGGGTTGTTGCAGACGAACCCTGTCAGACTGGTTCCCAAACCCAAAACAGACAAACGTCTGCCGCTTTTCTACAGGGAGGACTCAATGAATGAATATTTCAGGCAAACGGAATATTTCACCTCGGAGGAGTTTCTGGAAATCATCAGACAGACCGGAGACAAGGAAAATTACCGAAAGATGCTCAATCGCTTGATTGTCAGCATCCTATACGGAACAGGAATCCGCCGCTCGGAGCTGATAAACCTCACGCATGGCTCTTTGGACAAGGAAAGGTCCGTTCTGAGGGTTAAAGGCAAGGGAGATAAAGTGAGAGAAATTCCCGTCACATGTTCTTTATTAAAAGAAATATCACTATATTTGATTGCAGTCAGATCTTTGATATGCTATGCGCCGTCAGCCGGAACGCCGCTGCTGATGACACCCGCAGGAGGAAAACTCTACCCCGTCTTCGTTGACAGGGCGATCAAGGAGGAACTCGGTACGGTGGCAGGAATCACAGGGAGGAAATCCCCCCACGTACTCCGCCACACTATCGCGAGCGAACTCCTCGACAAGGGAGCAGACCTCAATTCCATCAAGGAATTCCTAGGTCACTCGTCATTGGCGGCCACTCAGGTTTACACGCACAGCACTATTGAAAGGCTGCAGAAAGTTTATAACAACGCCCATCCAAGGGCTAAAAAAGGAGGTAACAATGGAGATTAAACTCAAATCCCTGAAGTT
Organism: Candidatus Cryptobacteroides sp.; assembly: GCA_045598165.1. Classification (GTDB taxonomy): domain Bacteria; phylum Bacteroidota; class Bacteroidia; order Bacteroidales; family UBA932; genus Cryptobacteroides. Next base: position 18,897 of record JAZLLN010000056.1, on the reverse strand, counting down.
CGACGCTGGTGAGAAGCTCACAGCATTTGTCGAGAAAAAAGTCGCAAGACTTGAAAAATTCTTCGAAGGAGTCGTCACAGAAGCAGAGGTAAGCCTGGAGAACCTGAAAGAGGGCAAGCAGGCAAAAATCCACATTCACGTACCCGGCGATGACCTCCTGATAGAGCGCACCGCCGACACTTTCGAGAACGCAATTACAGAATGCGTGGATGCGATGAAGGAGAAACTGACCCGCGCGAAAGAGAAGAAATACGAGAACTGATCAGTTCCGGTGAAACTATAAGTACAGCCCCTGTCATTCCTATGGCAGGGGTTTTTCAGCCACAGAATAAACGTAAGATGCAGAACGCCTGGCTTCTGTTGAGAAGCTCACGTCATCCGCCTCGGAAAGCACGTTCTTCATATTGTCCTTTATTCCCTCTCCGGTAAGTTTCAGAAAACTTTCCTTGAGAGTCCATAATCCGGTAAAAATCACCTCGGGTTCTTCCGATCTGCCGACTGCCGCAATCTCTTCAGGATTGAGAATTACAGACGCAAGATTCTCATCGTACTGAATTTCCTCAATGTCAATCCCCACGGGTCTGTCCAGGACCGCACAGGCAATACCCCGACGGCAGTGACTGATATTGAAGAATATGTCGGGACGACATTGTAAATAAGGTTTTCCATGACTTCCGAATGAGAACTCCGGACAGTGATCCAAGCCGTAAGCCGTACGAAGCATCTCTTCAAGCATCAGAAACGATTTCGCGCAAAGGAACCTGTCCGGATCATGACGGTAAGACAAGGCCTTGGACAAACGCCACTGTGGAAGACGGGGCAGAATGTCCCGGAGTTCGGAGGAAACGTCAAAGTTCTCAGGTATGTCAAATATCTGAATCATCCGGATATTTCAGAAAAGCATTTCTATATCCGCGATGCCATCGGGACGGATTTCAAAATCGACATAACGGCTGTCCGCGACATTGGAATTGCCATAACTTACAGCCCTGCCGTTCACCAGAACAGCCGATACTTTCCTGCCTTCAGGCAGAAGGATGTGGCACTTCATCAGACGGGCGGGAGATTTAACGCGATACCTCATCCCGTTTTCTTTCAAAACGTAACGCAGGTCCACGGTTTTATGGCTCAGCTCATAACCCGTGAAATATCTCAATTCCCTATAGTGGGTGACCGGAAATCTGGGGCAGAAATAAATCTCGTCATATCCGCATCCGATATTACAGATTCCGGCAAGTCCTTCATCTATTGCAGACATAACGGCAGCGGCGCCCCATGCACTGGGGCCAGCACCTTTGGATTCAGAAAGTCCTGACTTACGGGAATATAGAAAATACACCGTACCGTCACGCTGCATCATTTTTTCAAAACGTTGGATTATGTCCCAGCCATATGCTTCATACCCGTTGTTGAACGCGGCCTTGGCCAATTCCCCGGCAGTGAAGGGCGAAATGGCGCCGTTCACATATCTGCCGGGTTTGTAGATATGGAAACTGTCGTATGGCGGATCTATGGTGAACCATTCCGCAAAAGCGGACGTGGTGTCCCTGCGGGCCATATATTCCTCAATGATGGAGCGCGACTGGGCCAAATCCGTAAGTCCCCTGTTGATATCATAAGTATTTGACAAAGAAAGCCTTATATCTTCCTTATCGTCATATGGCGGCACATTCAGGGGCTTTTGGTGGACAAAATGCCTTCCGTTCCAGAGGTGCTTGAAGATGTCGCTTCTCAATTTTAATGCACGTCCTTCCCATTCGAGCGCCTTAGTCTCATTTCCCAGCCGCCGGTTCATCCAGGCGAGCTGGTTCATCGCCTGCCATACTCCGGAATTGTCCCCGTGCATTATTGCCATCGGGGTAACGCCGTCCTCGATCCGGCGGTTGATACCGGCATCCGGCATATAGGTAAAGTCCCAGGTATCGATGGTATACCCTCTCTTTACAAGTCCTTTTTCCGAATCCCAACGCTTCGGGTCGGAAGTGGCGTATTCTATGCCTTTCTCCAGCTTCGGGAGGACGCGTGCAAGCCATCCGTCATCTCCGGTCACACGGTAATAATTCAATGCCCCCTCTACCACCAGATACTCTATGTCCGCTTCTATCTCCAGACGTACGAGCGCCAGATTGTCCTCGGGATACATCACATAACAGTCCCCGTTGACATATGACCAATGACGGTCGTCAAGCTGCTTGATCAGTTCATAATAGCAGCCGTCCTCCCGTTGGGTATCGATTATGAAGTCAAGGAAAGAGCGAAGGTCGTATTCCCAGTGGCAGAAACCCTTCATCTCGTGTACGTGGTCGCGTATCCAGTTCTTGCTGGTCATCAGAGACTTCCCGTCTATGAACACGAAATGTCTGTCTGAATATATGTTGTTGCGGAGCGTGTAGAGCATAATGCCCAGGTCAGGATCGCTCGTGGTCAGTATGCCGGGGAAACCGAGTTCATAGTTGTTGTATGTTCCATTGGGCGGTGTCGTGATATGCATCGAAGGCAATGGGGTGTCAAAAAACACTTTACGTCCTTCATTGACGGAAAGCATATCCCCGGCACAAAGTGACAAAGAACACGCCATGGTCAGGAAAACCGCTACGACCTCAGTTTTGATGAATTCCCATCTTTTCATACATACAAATTTATGAAAAAGTTCATTAACTTTGCCGGTGTCAATCCAATACTGAAAGAAAATGTCAAAGCAAAATTCATCTGCATCATTCATCGCCGGCGGCATAATCGGTGCAGCCATCGTTTACCTGACCTGTACGGACAAAGGCAAGGTTCTTCTGAAAGAAGGTCTTGACTACATCGACCGCAAACTCTCCGATTGCCTTGAATCGGAGCCGGAAGACAAATCGGAAGAAACGACTGACGAAAACGAAACTTCAACTGAGGAATAGCCGTGTTTACTGATATCAAGCAATACATCGATCTTCGCCTTGAGGAGCTCAGTCTTCGTCTCGAAGAAGCCAAGTTGAAATCAGCCGACGCGCTCGCCGGCATCCTTTCGCTCATAATAACCCTTCTTGTAGCGGCCATACTTTCCATCACGATATTTGCACTGGTAGCATTTGCCGTAATGGGATGGCTCAACCGACCCGATATGCTCGGAGAACCTTGGGGCACGGTCATTTCCATAGGTTTCCTTCTGATTGTTCTTCTGACGGTGGTAATCATTGGCAAGAAGGTATTTCCAAAATTTATAAGCAAAGCGTTGGTCAAACGCATAAATGACGTCACTGATGACATCAAGGGCGACATTCAATCCGCCAAGGATAATGTCAGAAATGATGTAATGGCTGCCGAAACACGTTTACTGAACTCTCCGGCCTACACCAGCATACAAAACCTGACAAGCGGCATCACGCTCACTGTGGCCGCTATCAGGAAAATAAGACAGATGTTCAAGTGACTATTTTTCCGGCTCCGTCTTGAAGACGTTCAGCACGGAACCTATCTTCACTGTTCCCTTACCCGGAACAGAGGTTTCAATAGTGATGGTCTTTGCCTCACCGGGCATCAGAGTCACGAAATTGTCAGAATAGAATGAAGGCCTAACAGGCTGGCCGTCTTCTCCATAAAGCTGCACGCGGTTGAAGAAAGAAATCCTGCCACTATTGTTCTTGAGTTGAACCGTATATACAGTCTGACCGTCAGAAGACTTGGAGGACACTTTTGTCTGCAACTTCACCTTTTTCATATAATAAAGGTCCTCAAAACCGGACGTACAGGGACCGTCAATGCTCGGCTTACCTGAGAATTTATCATTTGAACGCCAGTAGAAATTGCTTGAAACCACCTTGCCGGAAGCATCCTTCAGAATAAGGTTGACAAAATGCACCTGAGAGATGCCCTCGGGGAACTCGACGGTAAGGACATCGTTCACGACTCCGTCTTCGGGAAGGTCAACGGTCACGCTCTTCTCGAAGACTTTACGGCTGTTGATGTCGTACACCTGAGCAGTGGCCTTGTATCCCTTGAAGACATCGTAATAGTCATTGACAACGGTAACAGTATTCTTCAGGTAATTGAACTGGATATGAACCGGCTCGAGCGAATGCATCGTGTGGTAGAGGGATGCCGTAGGCTCCAGATACCAGTCCCACAAACGGCCGGCCACCTGAGGATTGGCGCAGTTGTGATACCAGAACAGAAGTCCCGAGCAGAATCTGTCGCCGTAGTCGAGCTTGTTCTCGTTCCAGGACTCCCAGATGCTCTTGGAGTTGATTGCAGTAAGCAGCTGCGACTTGCCGGCGAACTCGTCTATTGATGATGACTTGCCGTAGCAGTCCACCATCTTGATGTAGTCCGTCCTCATCATATGGAAACCGTTGCCGTCAAGATAGCTCCACACGTCATAATTGATGGGCCAGAGATCCTTCTCATCCATCATCATCCTCAAAGACTCGGGAAGAGGAAGCGAAGGAGCGCCGTATTCGGGATTGAATCCGTCGATGCGACTGCCGCGGTCAGATGCCTGATTGGTATAGTGATACATAGGATTCACCTGCTTGTACGGGCTTCCGTCGTGGATTCCATCACACTCGGACTGCATCTGATAATTGCGGGTGTTGTCGAGACGGTTGATGAGATCCCGCATTCCAAGCACCTCGGTACTTTCGTTTGAAGCGACGTAGAAGGCCAGGGACGGATGATTACGGATGCGCTTGACCGTAGATTCCACATTGGCGAAATACACTCCGGGATCACGCGGCATACGGGTATCACCGGACATCCAGAACTCCTGCCATACCATGATGCCGTACTCGTCGCAAAGCTCGAAGAACCTGTCGGATTCGGCGATACCGCCACCCCACTCACGGAGCAGGTTGATTCCGCATTGCTTTGTGTACCTCAACTCCGTTTCCATCCTGGCATCATCAGTACGGAGCATAGCTTCAGGTATCCAGTTATTGCCGCGGATGAAGATACGTTTGCCATTGACATAGAACACCTTGGACTTGTCAGGAGTATTCCTGTCAGTGACAATCTCGCGTATGCCGAAACGGGTCTCGATAGAATCACTGACCGACCCGTTCACGATTGCAGACACCTTGAGTTTATACAAATTTTGAGGGCCTTTGTTGACGGGCCACCAGAGACGGGGGTTCTTGATGGTAAGTTCCGGGAACTCCTCGGGAGTGAAGCTGATTACCTCGGAATTGCCCTGAATTAGGGAGAAGGGCTTTTCAATCCTGATGTCCTCCCCCACTATCTCCGCCACAATCTTTCCTTCGTACGGGCGCATCTGCACGACATCGTTGTTGTGAACCTCGACCGACACGGTCTCGTGTGCCACATCATACCCGGGTTTGTCGAGATCCGACCTGATGAACACATCGCTGAGAGCCACAGGACCGGTGGTATATAGAGAAATGCTCCTCCATATTCCGGTATTGCGGTCGCGGATACCATCCATGAAAGTAAAATCCCAGCCGACTGTCATAATCATAGTCGTGTTGACGCCTATATTGCCGTTGCCGCCGTTCTGAAATTCTCCGGCAGCGCCCCATTTCTTGGGCATTGTAGTTCCGGGCTCATCCACGGGGAAGACCTTTATGGCAAGTTTGTTGACTTCTCCCACCTTGGCGAATTCCGTCACGTTGATGCGGTCGTCGCGGAACATTCCGTTCATCGTGCTCACCAGGTGTCCGTTAAACCATATTTCAGCACGGTAGTTGATGCCTTCGGGATGGAGCCATATCTGCTGACCCGCGAAGTTTGCGGGAATCTCCACGTCGGTACGGAACCAATAGGTGTAGAAATCCCGTCCTGTCTCGGCAAGGTCCGGGATGAGTTTGGACTCGAGCTTGTTGTTCATTCCGAAATAGGGTTCGGGATATACTCTGTTATACACAAGTGAGTTCAGGACTGTGCCCGGAACTATGGCGGGCATCCAGTTGTCTTCGCCGGCCTTGCACATTTCCCAAACCTGGGTGCCGTTGTGGCCATCCTTTGAGTCAAGATTGATTACCGTGGCGCCTGCGGTGAATGAAGAGAGCAGGAGCGCAGCTGCAAGAATGATTCTGTATTTCATTATGTAATGGTTTTGTCCTTCTACAAATTTATTGTAAATTTGGGAACAATGCAAAAAACCATAGACACTATAATGAAAAAACTGACAACCATTCTTCTGACGGCACTCGCCGCCACTTTTTCCGGCAATGCGGCCGGCAGCGCAACAATCAAGACAGGCAACGGGCTGTATATCAAAGCCGAAGCCTGTTCCGACAACATCTACCATATCCGCATCTCCCCCACAAAGGAGTTTGAAGAATCCCTTATGGAGCGCTACGGAATAGTCCGCAAGGATTGGGACTCCCCGGAATCCACCAGGCAGGACAAGGGTGGTGTCGTCACCATAAAAACAGGCGCGTCGTCCCTCGGCATACGCAAATCAGACGGCTCCATATGCCTTTCCAAAGACGGCAGGACTCTTGTTGGCGGCATCAGGATGATCACGCCGTCCGACAAATTGTGCTCCAGTCTTGCAAAAGTGATAAATGACAGATTCTCCAACATGAACGTTGCCAGCAACGGTGGCATCATCGGTGACGACAACGGCAAGTTCTCCGAAAAGGACAAACAGGAAAGCGGAGATGTTGAAAAAAGCAGTATCATAAGCATTCCGCTCGCAAAGGACGAGCGCATCTACGGCGGTGGCAGCACAAGCCGCGACCACATCCAGCACAGGGGCGAACTCCTAAGAATGTGGACCACATACCAGCACACCGAAATCCCGGTTCCGTTCATGCTGAGTTCGAACGGATGGGGAATCTTCAACAATACGACACGCAAGAATTTCTTTGACGTTGGCAGTCAGGACAGCGATGTGTTCAACATCTACAATACATTCTCCCAGGCCGACTTCTACCTCATCGCCGGAGACGATATGCCGGCCCTGATTAACGGATACACGCAGATTACAGGCCGCACCTACGTGCTTCCCAAGTGGGCATACGGTCTCGGATTCGGTCCCAACATGAGGGAGGAACAATTCGACATCCTCAACGATGCGGTGCATTTCCGTCAGTATGACGTCCCCTGCGACTTCTTCTGGCTTGAACCGCAGTGGATGAGCAAACGCTACGATTTCTCGATGGAGAAGAAATTCAACTCCGACAGGTTCTCCGTCGAACCATACTGGAAAGAGAAAGAATTTCCCAAGCAGGAATATCCCCGGCTGTTCGTGGGAAAACTGCACTCGATGGGCTACAAACTCGGACTCTGGCTGTGCGAGGAATACGATCTCAGCATAAGCGAGGAGGATGCCATCGCCGCCGCGGCGGGCAAGACACAGTCCGGACAAGCTCACTGGATGGATCACCTGAAGACATTCCTTGACTTCGGTATTGACGGTTTCAAGCTCGATCCGGCCAGAACGATTGACGAACATACATATTGGGAATATTATAACGGCCGCACCGACAAGGAGATGCACAATCTCAACCAGGTGCTTCTCCCCAAGCAGCTTGTCAACATGGTCAAGGAGCACACAGGCAGACGCACCTGGCACCATTACTGCGGTGGATGGGCCGGAATACAGCATTGGAGCGCCGCGACAAGCGGAGACAACGGAGGCGGCAAGACGGCTCTTTTTGATCAGTTGAACCTCGGCATGAGCGGTTATATGAACACATCCTGCGACGTGATGTCCGTCGAGAAGGAACTTGAGATGAAGAGTCTCCATTTCGGAATGTTCCTCCCATGGACCCAGATAAACAGCTGGTTCTCGATGATGCATCCCTTCTATTACGGCCCCGGGGAACAGGATATCTACCGTAAATGCATAAAACTGCGCTACAGCATCCTCCCCTACATTTATTCAATGGCCTTGGAAGGCTCGGTAAACGGTATGCCCATGGTCCGTTCGATGCCACTCCAATTCCCGGATGACAGGAATTGTGATGACATGTGCTACCAGTATATGTTCGGGGACAGCTTCCTTGTAGGCATCTTCACCGACACGGTTTATCTGCCCGAAGGCAACTGGTATGACTATTGGACCGGAGAAAAAATCTCCAGCAGGGGTGAGACTTTCACTCTCCCCTATCCGACAGACAGAGCCGGGCTGCTCTTTGTCCGTGACGGTGCTGTCATCCCCACCCAGAAAGACGTCCAGTTCGTCGGCAGCAAGCCTTTCGACGAACTCATCATCAAGATATACCCCCACGGAGAGAGCTCTTATGTATGGTATGACGATGACGGACAGAGCTTCGGCTACGAGAAGGGCGAAATAGCATCCCGCACCATCAGTTGCAGCGAGTCCGCCGGCAAGGTCAGGATCAGCGTTTCTGCCGTCAGCGGCTCTTTCAACGGTATGCCTGAAAGCGTCAATATGGCATTTGAGGTCAGGAGCGAAAGCAAGCCTGCCGCCGTCAAAGTCAACGGCAAAGATGTGGAATGGAACTGGAGCGACAGCACCGTACGCTTCAATGCCCCCGCCGTCACCCCGAACGAAACGATTAGCATTGAATTATAAACAATTACAGTCGCAAGCAAATTGCAATAGTATGAAATTGAAAATAACAATCATCGCACTGGTCGCTCTGATGCTGGCAGGGTGCGGACAGAAAGACTGGAAAGACAGCAGCCTTCCGGCAGAGAAGAGGGCGGCGTTGCTGCTCAAGGAAATGACTCTGGAAGAAAAAGTCGGGCAAATGTGCATGTATGTCGGTCCCTGCTACGTTGAGCCGGGCCACGGCTCTGCCCACAAGAACATTGATGCAGAAGACGCCAACCTGGGAAATCCTGACGTCGCAGGGAAGGTCCGATCCGGTCAGGTGGGTTCATTTCTTCACGTTCTCTCGTGCGCGGAAGCAGTATCCCTCCAGAAAATGGCTCAGGAAAGCCGCCTCGGCATTCCATTGCTGATCGGAATTGACGCCGTTCACGGCAGCGGTCTGATTGCCGGCAGTACGGTTTACCCGACCAATATCGGAATGGCCTCCTCGTTCCATCCTGAAATGATGGAAAAAATTGGAGCCGAGACAGCCGAAGAAATGCGCCACACCGGCATCAGCTGGACCTTCTCTCCGAATCTCGATGTTTCTCTCGACCCCAGATGGGGACGCACCGGAGAGACTTTTGGAGAAGATCCTTTCCTCGTAGGCGAGATGGGCAAATATTCGATATGGGGCCTTCAAGGGCGTGACGGATATGGATCAGGGCGTGTAATGGCCTGCGCCAAGCATCTTATTGCCGGCGGTCAGCCCAATGGCGGCATCAATGCCGCACCGATGGACCTGTCCGAACGCAAGCTGCGCGAGGTATTCCTCCCTCCTTTCGAGAAGGCCGTAAAGGAAGGTCACGTCGGTTCCGTTATGGCGGCCCACAATGAAGTCAACGGAATCCCCTGCCATGGCAACAAATGGATACTCAAGGACATACTCCGCGACGAGCTCGGCTTCAACGGCACCGTCGTCAGCGACTGGATGGACATAGAGAGAATGCATCTCTTCCATCACTGGCTTCCATCCCTTGACGAAGCCTTCAAAGTTTCCGTCGAAGCGGGCATTGACATCCATATGCAGGGTCCCGACTACTTCGAATCCGTCATTGACGGCGTGAACAGCGGCAGAATTCCGGTAAAAACTATCGATGCCGCCGTAATGAACATTCTGGTGGCGAAGTTCCGCCTCGGTCTGTTCGAAAATCCGGTTCCTGAACTTCGCGAAGAAGGCACATTTCCCGAGAGCATCAAAGCACATCGCCAGACCGCATTGGAAGCGGCCCGTGAGAGCATCGTCCTCTTGAAGAACGATGGAACGTTACCGCTCTCCAACCACGGACGCATCTTTGTCTGCGGTCCCAATGCCGACAGCCAGACCATACTCGGAGACTGGGCCGTTCCCCAGAAGGACAACGACGTCATCACCGCTCTCGAAGGAATCAGATCCATGACAGCCAACGTGGACGTGATGGACTTTGACGGAATGATAGAGCACGTGAACCCGGCCACCATCGCGCAGGCGGTGGCAAAGGCCAGCAACGCCTCGCTTAACATTCTTGTTTTGGGAGAGAATACGGAACGCTACTCCGTGTTCGGACGCACGACAGGAGAGAATTGCGACCGCGACAACCTCAATTTCCCCGGGATGCAGGAAGAACTTCTTGAAGCAGTCGTTGCCACAGGCAAGCCTGTCATTCTCGTCCTCCTCAACGGAAGGCCCCTCAGCATCAGATGGGCTGAGCAGAACGTCAACGCCATTGTCGAAGCCTGGGAGCCGGGTATGCTAGGAGGACAAGCCATAGCTGAAGTCCTCTGGGGCAAAGTCAACCCTTCCGGAAAACTTCCTGTCACCATTCCGTACAACGAAGGGCAGATTCCGACGGTATATTACTACAAACCGATGCAGTACTCACGCAAATTCGTATGGTCACCGACAGGCTGCCTCTATCCTTTCGGATTCGGCCTGAGCTACACCACATATGAATATGGCAAACCTGTATTGGATGGAAGAACCGTGAGCGTGGATGTCTCCAATACCGGCAAAATGGACGGAACGGAAATCGTCCAGCTCTACATCCGCGACGAATACGCCTCCGTCACCCGCCCTGTCAAGGAACTCAAAGGTTTCAAACGTGTGGATCTGAGGGCTGGCGAAACCAAAACGGTTTCTTTCGAAATCACCGATGATATGCTGAAATGCTGGGGAGCAGAAGATAAATGGGCTGTGGAATCCGGTGATTTCACGATTATGACAGGCTCTTCGTCTGACGACATCGACCTACAAAGCATAACTCTCACCATCAAATAATGAAACGGCCGTTCATCATCATCGCCGCACTGCTGTCGCTGAGTCTGCCTCTCAGCGCCGGAAACGGCATCCTTGCCGATTTCGCCGACCCGCCGCGGGAATACCGCCCAAGGGTCTGGTGGCATTGGATGAACGGCAACATCTCTGAAGACGGCATTCGAAAGGACATAGAGTGGATGAACGAGGCCGGAATTGTGGGTTTCCACATTTTCGATGCCGGATTTGACACCCCGCAAATAGTGGACGAAAGGCTTCCATATATGAGCGAAGGATGGAAAAAAGCGTTCAACCTGGCTCTGGATATGGCCGATTCCCTGAATATGGAAGTATCCATCACCAGTTCTCCTGGCTGGAGCCTGACAGGAGGGCCCTGGGTAACCCGGGAGGATGCGATGAAGAAAATCGTTTGGACGGAAAAATATCTCAACGGTGGGAAAAGAGTTACTGCAGCTCTTGAAAAGCCGGCCGTAATCGACGGCTTCTACAAAGACGTTGCGGTGATAGCCGTCAGGGTCCCCGGGGACGACCTGACCATGGAAGAAATGGGAGCGGCACTGAGCGCAAGCGATTCCTCGGAGGAATATCCATGGATTATGGTAAGCCTCGACAAACCATATACCATCAAGGCATACAGGGTGACTCTGCCTTTCAGCGAAAGGTACAATTATTCCCGTACTTTGGAATGCAGCGATGACGGAATCCATTTCCGGACTGTCTCACCCCGCGCACCGGAAACCGTGTCTCTTGACAATACCATCGACATCCCGGCCACTACTGCACGTTATTTCAGATTCCGCAGTACAATCCCCCACAAAGCGGTGAAATATAACGACATAATTCTATACTGCACATCAAGGGTCAACGCTGCGGCAGAGAAAGCGGGATTTACGGCATCCTATTCGGTGAGGGACTTCTATCCCACTCCGGAACGCGGGGATGCCATATCCTTCAATGATGTCATTGACGTCACCGGCAAAGTCAGGAACGGTGTTCTGGAATGGAAAGCCCCGGCGGGGAAATGGTGTGTATACAGATTCGGCTACGCTCTGACAGGCAGGAAAAACGGACCGGCTTCACCGGAAGCCACAGGTCTGGAAGTGGACAAATTTGACAGCAATGCCGTGCAGCGATACTTCCGCAACTATTACGGAATGTATCAGGAGGCATCCAAAGGCAGACTTGGAACGGTCATCAGCAATCTGATGATTGACAGTTATGAATCAGGATGTCAGAACTGGACGGCGGCGATGCCTGAAGAATTCAAGGCCCGCCGCGGTTACAGCCTTATTCCGTGGATGCCGGCCCTTGCAGGGCGAATCATAGGAGATTCCGCCAGCACGGAACGCTTCCTGTATGACTGGCGCCGCACTCTCGAAGAACTCATAGCGGAAAATCATTATGACGGAATGTCCGGACTCAACCGGGAATACGGACTTACGAGACAAGTGGAGGCTCAGGAATATTCACGTGTCTACAATGCGGACGGAATGGACGTAAGGCGTCATTCTGATATCCCTATGGGCTCCTTCTGGATGAGGGAGTTCTATTCCTCCTATCCTTGCGAAGAGGCTGATATGCGGGAGGCCGCATCTGTGGCGCACATTTACGGACAGAACGTATGTGCCGGAGAATCCTTCACGACCAACGGTGAAGATCCCGACGGATTCGGACGCAGGGTTGCCTGGGCTCTTCATCCGGGGAATCTCAAGCCCGCCGCCGATGCGGCCATGGCTTCCGGCCAGAACAGATTCGTTATCCACAGTCTGGTTCATCAACCGGTGGACGACAAGGTACCGGGATTGACGCTCAGCAAACACGGGATGGCCTTCAACAGGCACAATACCTGGGCAGCAGAGGCCAGACCATGGACAGATTATCTTTCAAGGAGTTCATATCTGCTGAGTCAGGGCAGATTCGTCGCCGATATGGCAGTGTTCTACAGCGAAACCACGAACGCCGTCGCCCGATTCAAGCAGGAGAGACCGGAAGTTCCGGACGGATATGCCTACGATTTCATCAACAAAACCGTTCTCACCTCAGGAATTGACCTTCCGTACAAAGTGGTAATCATCGACAAGGAAGTCCGATATATGTCAGTTCCCGTCCTGAGACGTTTCGCGGAGCTGGCCCGGAAAGGCATCCTGCTGGTTGGAAACGAGCCGGAGGATTACTGCGACCTGATGGGTGACGATAGTGAATTCCATTCACTTGTCAACGAAATCTGGCATTCCGGAAGGATGAACGTCATTGCAAGAGCGCAACTCGAAAATGTTCTACGCAGCATCAATTTGCGGAAGGATGCAGACATACCCAACCCAACGGGAGCCGACATCCGTTTTGTACACAGGCGGCTTGATGACGGAGAACTGTACTGGGTCGCGAACATAAATCCCGAATACAGGAAAGTGGATGCAACATTCAGGGTCAGCGGAAAGAAGCCCTTCATCCTCCACGCTGATTCCGGTCTGGTTGAAGAAGCCGCATATCATATCTCCGGCGATTGCACGACCGTGAGCCTCGAACTGCTCCCGGATGATGCCCAGTTCATTCTGTTTGAAGAAAATACGGACAAAATCTCATATTCCATTCCCCCGAAGACCGAAAACAGAATCCTTGAAATTCAAGGACCCTGGAAGCTAAGTTTCCCGGAAAATCTAGGCGCTCCCGAATCCGCCGAGATGCCGTTGGCGGGACGGCTTGACGAATCGAAGGATCCCGGCATCAGATATTTCTCCGGCACAGTCACTTATTGCAACTCTTTCGAATTCGGCCCCCTTTGCAGTTCTTCCACATACATCCTCGATTTAGGGGAAGTATATAATATGGCCCACGTATTCCTTAACGGCAAGGATCTCGGGCTCGTATGGAAAAGGCCTTTCAGAGTCAATGTCACCGATGCTCTTGTCGAAGGTACCAACAAGTTGGAAATCAGGGTCACAAACACCTGGCACAACAGGATAATCGGAGACCTCCAACCGGATTGCAAGGAAAAGATCACCTTCACCACCTATCAGTTCTACACTGCCGGCTCCCCTCTTTACGAATCCGGACTGGAGGGACCGGTAACCATTTATTCTCAAGGAAAATGACGCTTTACAAATATTCCGGAGCAGGAAACGATTTCATCATCCTGGACGGGCGGAACGAAGACGTTTCGGAATATCGTTGTGCCGGCGCCATCTCATCCCTTTGCAGCAGGGAAAAAGGGTTTGTCGCCGCGGACGGCCGTATCGGCGCGGACGGCCTGATGATATTATCCGAATCCGGAACGACTGACTTCAAGATGGAGTTTTTCAATCCCGACGGCAGTGGCGGTATGATGTGCGGTAACGGCGGACGCTGCATCGTGGCATTTGCGGAAAGCCTGGGAATAAGGCCGGGCAATGGCTCGGAATACGTTTTCGAAGCCGCAGACGGCATCCACACGGCCGCAATTCTCGGGAAGGATGGCAACGTCTGCACTGTCCGGCTGAAGATGATTGACCCCTTCGACCTTCACCAGTGCGAAGAAGGCTGGTTCATCAACACCGGCACCAGACATCTGGTCCGCTTTGTCGATAACCTTGACTCTCTGGACGTAGCCGCCGAAGGCTCCCGTCTCCGCCATCTGCCCGCCTTCGCTCCCGAAGGCGTAAACGTCGACTTCGTATTTGCTCCACCTCTGACAAGGCGCGTCTCAACGCGCCCGGCGGTGCGGGTATGTTGCCAAAGCAACATACGGGAGCAAGGAGCCGCGGGGGTAGCGAACGTAGTTGAAACGAAGTTCGCGAATCAGGGGGCAGAGCCCCTTCAAATAAGAACTTTCGAGAAAGGAGTGGAGGCCGAGACTCTGGCCTGCGGCACCGGCATCGTGGCGGCGGCCGTCGTCCATTGCCACGTCAACGGCCTCAAAGCGCCGCAGACAGTCTCCGTCAAGGCAAAACAGAACACCCTGTCCGTAGATATCCTTCCGGAGGGAGTATGGCTTACCGGTCCTGCGGAGTTGATTGGTTCCCGCTCATGAAAAACATGCATAGAAAGGTCAACGGCATAATAATAGCAGCCCTCGCCATAACGGCCTGCTCTCCGGACGCAAATTTCCATGTCGCACCGTCCCCCGGGGTATCGGTGGCGCAGTCAATCAAAGACGCCTGCGAATATTCCCGTACTCATCCCGGGACTGCGGTCAATGTGTTTTTCGATGACGGGGAATACAGGATAGATTCAACTCTCCGTCTGGATTCGCTGACTTCCCCTTTGCGGCTGAAGGCCCTGCCCGGGAAGCATCCCGTCTTCAGCGGCGAAACCGTTGTGGAAGGGTGGAGAGAATGGCGCGACGGCATCCTTATGGCCGACCTGCGCTCCTGCGGCATCTCGGACCTCGGCAACCCCGTACAGCGGGAGGACAGGATTGATTTCTACGCCGACGGCATAAGGCAGGAGCTTGCCCGCTGGCCGAATGGTACGGAATTCTCCCATCTGGGGAAGGCTCTCGGTCCGACATTAGGGCTGCACCACAGTTTCATCGGAGACATCCTTGCCCATGAGGAAGGAATCATGCAGTATCTGGATTCCAGAATCGACAGATGGGCCGGTGAAAAGGATCCGTATATGCTCGGCTACTGGTATTGGGACTGGTATGAGGAATACAAGTCCGTCTCCGTCATAGACACAGTGTCGAAAACCCTGACCCTTGATCCTCTCGGACACCGCTACGGCTACAATGACGGAGCGCGTTTCTTCGGCGTGAACCTTTTCTGCGAACTGGATTCGCCGGGAGAATACTACATAGACAGAGATGCGGGCATCATCTACTGGTATCCTCCGGAAGGGGGATTCGTTCCCGGGGTCACGCGTACGACGGTATCCGTCTTTCCGGGGAGGGCAATGATCGAGGTCAACTCCTGCAACGGCTTCAGATTGGAAGGGATTGAACTCTGCGGCGGACGCGGAGGTGCAGTGTCGGTCACCGGAGGCAGGGACAACGTCATCAGAAAATGCCGCATCACGAGATTCGGAGAAACTGCCATCAGCATAGAAGGCGGCACGGGTCACAAGGTGCTTTCCTGCCGTCTTTCCCAACTCGGAGCATCAGGAATACTTGCCGGCGGAGGGGACAGGCATACGCTCTCCCCGTCCGGTTTTGTCATAAGGGGCAACAAGGTGGAGGATTTCGCCCTTTTCAAGCATACTTACGAACCGGCAGTCCAGTTTTCAGGAGTCGGAGCACGCATAAGCGGCAACGAATTCAGCAAATCCACGTCTTCAGCCGTATCGCTCACAGGCAACGACATCACAGTCCAGTTCAACACATTCAGCGACCTAGTGAGGGAAAGTGACGACCAGGGGGCCCTCGAGAGTTTCGGCGACCTTGCAACGAGACGTCTCGTAATCCGTTTCAATCTGTGGAAAAACATAAACGGAGGCACTAAATACGGTGCGGCGGCCGTCAGATTCGACGATTTCATCTCGGGCAACCGTGTTTACGGCAATATTTTCAAAAACTGCGGCAGTTTCCGCTTCGGTGCCGTCCAGATACACGGCGGGCGCGACAATGAAATAAAGGGAAACCTTTTCCTGCATTGCAACTATGCCGTCAGCTGCAGCCCCTGGACATACGATGCCCTCAAGACGAAATTTGCAAGATTCGAATCCAGATGGGCGGACATAGATCTGTACGGAGAGCTCTATACGTCCCGTTACCCGGAACTGCTCGAACCCCTTGACAGCCTCAACCACAACAGAAATTACGTGTCGGGCAATCTCATCATCTGCACTCCGACCCTGTTCCGAAACGGGGAATTCCTCGTTACAGGGGGCAACATTTGTACTTCACGGCAATCTGCGCCGGTTGAGAAGAATAAGAACCTGCTTTACAGTCATCCTCCAATTTAATATTTTTCAAGCAGAAGTTCGGCCTGCCCGTTTTCTGCTTGTCATATCAACTCAATTTTCGGTTACTGACCTCTATAGTGTAATTCCCGGAATCTTCCCAGGCATCAAGGAATGTTTCGTTTGAAACAGTCAGCGGAATGTCTCCGAAGGCCGGATTGAACAGCATTACTTTATTCTCCTCTTCATCGTAGTTCAGTACCACTACGCAATGGTCTGCAATACCCCCCACGAGGACATCTTCCAATTTTTCCTCGAATGGATTCCCGATAAGTTCTCCGCCATCGACAGCCACAAGTACCTGCCTGCCGGCATCAACTGCTGCAGAAATCTTTTTCATATCACTCTTATATGTGCGAACGGTCAACCCGTAATGCTTGGGAATTTTCCCCAGATTCTCGATAGCGACCCCGGTATCTGTAAGCCATCCCTTATCTTCCGCCAGTCGCTTGAGCTCGAAAAGCGGCTTGTGAATGCCGAACACATCAAGAACATATTGTTCACAGCGGATTGCGCACAAAGCGTCTGCATCACTAAGCGCTATTCTGGCTTTCTTTTTCAGGCGTTCCAAAGCACGCTTCCTGATATTGTACAAGTTTGCCTTTGACAACCCTGTTTGGGCGGCCAGTTCATCATAAGAACCGCCTTCAACATCTATTTTCTCCAGGACAAGGCGGTCCCTCTCCAGCTCGACCATATCGAGCATTGCAGCAACGTTCATCTCTTTGTTTTGCTTGGTTTTTTCCGTGGATTGAGCCACGTTCTCAATACAAAGAGGCTTTTTGCCGGGAGATTCCATCACGGCTTCCTTCTTTTTTTTCTGAAAATATGATTTTGCAGCGGTGCGCAGCCATTTAAAGATTGTGCTCTTGTTCCTTTTCCCGGCGAACTGGCGTAGAACAGCGCCATTATCGGCAGTCAGGTAACCGTAAAGTCCGTCTATGATTTCGTCATAGTCCATATACTCCATAAAGACTTCCCTTGCCACAGAGGAAAGCAGCGGCTTGCACTGCGCGTAGAAAAAGTCATTCGTAACCTTTTCGTCACAGCCAATCAGCCCCTCGATTATTTTCTTCTCGTTTTCTGTCATTATCTCATTGTCGATTCCAAAAGTTTATCTATATTTGTGTTATGAATGTGGATTAGCGGTTGAGAGGAGGCAAGCTCTCGATGCTTTATTACAACAGGGTATTTATTTTCGTAAGAAATGAACGCCCTGTTTTTTTTTGAAAGAAAGCGGGTGATGTACTGTTCAAGCCGCCCGATGCTCTCAATCGTTTTTACAATCATTTTTTATGATAATCCACATTTTTTCTAAAAGCATCCGAGAGCGCCTTACAATAGTTTGTGAGGAAGAGCCTCGTAAGCCTGTTCTTGTCAGGGGCCACTTCAAGGTGGTCAACGGCCGGAAGGTTTACATTAAAACTCATTACCGAAAACGGTAGGTGACTGTTCTTCTTCCCGCCCGCTCGGGAGCTGCCTGAATGCCTTCAGGCGGCTCCCGTTACTTTTACCGGATCACAAATCTTGTCAAGCAGGTCTTTGTCCTCTTTGTAAATCTCGTCCAAATCAATATGCATTGTCACTTCCTCTTTGAGAGCTGGTGAGGTCGAATCCTTTTCCGCCATATTCCAGGTGACGAGGTCTACCTGTTTCTTGAGCGCCTTGATTTTACGGGCAAGCATTTCGTGGTCGGCATCTCCTGTAATCAGCACGACAAAGTCGAAATCACGATACATTGCCAGCTCGTATGTTTCCAAGGCAAACCAGACGTCAATGCCCTTCTCTTTTATGGACCCGTTTTCCATTTCTGCTATGTGCTTGTAATGGAATACAACGTCATTTTCAATCAGTGAGTCTTCGAAAGCGCGGTCTCCTTCCAAGCGGTTCTTCTTTTTCGCATCCGACATACGGAACCGTCCTCTGAAGAAATGGCTTTCGGTAATCAGGCACTGTGATGCATCCAGCCCGAACCGGTCGGCAATGCATTCCCTGATGTATTTGGAAAGTTTGGCAAGGTTGAGGCGGTATCCGTTGTCGTACAAACCACTGTTGATCTTGCAGTAGTAGCCTCCGTCTATGGAGAGGCCGAGGGAGGTGATTTGAGTGGGTAATTCTCTTTTATTTTAACGTGAGTTCGACGAATTGTAACTAAAAGAGAGACAGTTGGATAAGACCATTTTCACAAGGAGAGACGCGGTCGAGGTCAATCATCGGCTTCTTCGGGAAGAACGAGTAGGCGGCAAGGCCCGCCATAAGGTTCACC
>JAZLLN010000055.1:0-31011 GCA_045598165.1 Candidatus Cryptobacteroides sp. | reverse complement strand
GGCTATCAGCACGAAATGCAGGAATGAATACGGAACGGCCAACCCGGCCCAGATTCCCTCCGATGCAAAAATCGCAATGGCAAAGATGATGCGCTATGAGTACAATGCGACGTTGAAGCAAATTCAGAGGATGCTTCGCCTGGACTCAAGGGTGCTACTCCCGATTTTCGGCTCGCAAGGATAATCCGGTTCGGCTCGATAGGCTAATCCCGGGGGAATATCGGGATAAAATTCCCCCGAAATGGTTACTCATAGGACAAACGGGGGAGAAATCACCTAAAATTCCCCCGAAACAGCAGCGACTGAGTTCCCAACAACCCCATAGTCCTCTCCGCCGCTGTCAACATCATCAGAAAAATTGCCACCTTCACCGCAATTTCGTACCTTTATCTTTGTAAAGTTCTTTGAACAGCCTCCTGAAAAATTTGCACAACGGGAAACGGGTTCGTTTTTCAATTTCAGAAAATTTGGTTGTGCAAGCGTTGTGCAAGTGGCAAAACAAAAGAGCTAACTTACTATAGACTAATAAGTTAACTCCACAAAAGGTGCGGGTGAAGGGACTCGAACCCATACGCCGGAGGCACCAGATCCTAAGTCTGGCTTGTCTACCAATTTCAACACACCCGCAATATCAAACAGCTGCGGCAAAAAACGCACCGGATGCATAAGTAAACACCAGCGACAACCGTCCGCTGTCCGGACTGCAAATATAGTGATTTTATCGGAAAGTGATTAAATTTGCCGTATGACAAAGGCAGAGCTCAGGCAATATATGCGCAAGACGTCCGTCGAACGCCAGGCCGACCCGGAAAAGGAAGCCGAGGGCGCGATGGAATTCTGGCGCAAGGTGGAAGCGAGCAAGGAGTTCCGCAGCGCTGACACTATCCTGATATTCATGGCAATGCCCGACGAAATCCCCACCCGGGAATTCATAGAGAAGTGGCGCTGCAGCAAGCGTTTCGCAATTCCGCGGGTCAATGAAGAGATCCTTGAACTCAAAGAATACAATCCCGACTTCCTCTCCCCCGGCTACAAAGGTATCCTTGAGCCCACAGACGAAGCCTCCGCAATCAGCCTTGATGAAATAGACATGGCCCTGATCCCGGGGGTGGCCTTCGACCGCAGCGGCCACAGGATGGGCCGTGGCAAGGGATTCTATGACAGGCTGCTTCCAAAACTGCATTGCCCGACAATGGCAGTATGCCAAAAATGGAGAATAATTGACGAAGTCCCGACAGACCCCTGGGACATCAGAATAGACATAATACTGTGAGCGCACTCCAAACAAAACCCCATTTCATTATTCTGGACGCTCTCAGAGGCGTCGCTGCCCTCATCGTTATCTGGTATCACTGTTTCGAGGGCTTCGCAACATCCGTAGTCGATCAGGGATGCAATCACGGCTATCTGGCCGTAGATTTCTTCTTCATACTCTCCGGCTTCGTCATCGGCTATGCCTATGATGACAGACTCCGGAGCGGGGCGCTGACAACAGGAGCCTTCTTCAAGCGCCGCCTCATAAGACTCCACCCGATGGTCATTTTCGGAGTGCTGTTCGGAGTGCTCTGCTTCTTTATCGGCGGCCGCCGGAATTGGAGCGGCGAGACAATGCCCGTCAGTATGGTGATGCTTGCGATGCTGCTGAATATGCTGATGCTCCCCGTCATCCCGGGCACACGAGCGGACGTACGCGGCAATGGGGAAATGTTCCCCCTCAACGGTCCCCATTGGTCCCTCTTCTTCGAGTACATAGGCAACATCATTTACGTCCTTCTGCTCCGCAAACTTCCGACAAAGATACTCGCAATCCTGACAGCGGCTCCGGGAACCGTCCTGGCGGCAATCACAATAAGCAACGGCTACCTCGGAATAGGCTGGACCTTTCCCGATTTCTGGGGAGGAATGGTGAGAATGATGTTCCCCTACTGTGCGGGAATGCTGCTGGCCAGACTCTTCGTCAAAAGGATGGACAAGGCTCCCCTGCTGCCGGCAGCCGTCAGGAAGCACTCCTTCATCATCTGCAGCGCTGTGCTCCTCATTCTTCTCCCTATGCCGTTCATCGGCAGCGAATCACAATTATGGCAGAACGGCATCTATGTCTCCGCCATCATTCTATTGGTCTTTCCCTCTCTTATCTGGATTGCCGCCGAAGGCCTCACGGCAAGGCCCGGCAGCAGAAGGCACAAGGCAATGACACTTATAGGAGAAATCAGCTATCCTCTATACGCCATCCACTACCCCGTGATGTATCTGTTCTATCAGCATATAGGATTTCCGAACGTACACACCACAATGAAAGAAATCTGGCCGCTGGCCATCGGGATAGCCGCCGCCTGCATCATTCTTGCATATCTGGTGCTGAATTTTTACGACAAGCCCGTCAGACGAAAGCTTACTTCGATTTCTTAAGCTGACGGATACGACGCTCAATAAAAGCATCCTTTTCTAAAGTGTCGTATTCCATAATAATGGATTTGATGTCAAACGGCTGCTCCTTCAGAGCCTGTTCCACCTCCGCATCCAACTCCGCCTCCTCTCTCGCCAACGCCATTGAGAAAGAGAGTGAATCGAGACATTCCATAGACATACCATTGCCGGTATTCTCCTGCGAACTGTTCAGCGCTATGTCCTGGGACGTCCTCGATGCCTTCCGCACATTGTCAATTCCCTTGTTATACACGTCCTTGATGGATTGCAGGATATTCACCTGAACAGTATCCAGCTGCTTTGTATAAACAGGAATCCTGCCTTCCCTGTACTTGGGCAGGCCTATGAGAAAACGCCAGTTGTCCGTATAGCCATAGATATTGATGCCGAAAGGAATAAGGAAAGGGGACTTGATGACAGAAATGTGGTAGTTCATTTCCTTGTCCAGACCTTGAGTTCCCCTCAGGACAAGTCTGTATCTGTCCACGGCCAGCTCGAACGGGAACACCTCCAGCTTGCTGTCATGCACGACAGCGTCCACGGACATATCGTTTATATGCCCTATGTTCTTGTCCTTGAACATCAACAGGCTGGTTATACGCCTCAGATTCCCGGCATCGCTGATATTCAGATTCTTTCCTCCGATTCTCATAATGCCTTCCACAGTAGGCATCACTACGTTCATATTGGAATCCAGGCTTGAGGTGACGGAAAGATCCATATTGAGCTTCCCTTCGAAGGACTTCAGGGCGGGCATCATTTCATCCACGTTGGGGAGCATCCGGATAATGCCCTCTGCAGACACGTCACTCAGCCTCATATCCGCGCCCATCGTTATATCCTTCTTACTCCGGCTGGAATAAAAAGCATTGAATGCGACATTCCCCAGATTGGTATTGGCATTAACGTTTGACAATTGGGCAGTGCGGTCCTTTAGGCGAAGATGGGCCGATACCGGATTGACTTCGACATCAGCGACCGTCAACTCCCCGGCACCCACATTCACATTGATGTCAAGATTGGCGGGAATCACCACAAGAGGTACCGGCAGCACAACCATTTTGGCATCCGCGATGGAGTCCACCAGATATGATCCTTCGACTTCGCTGAGAGTGTCAGCATCAATGTCCTTCGTGCGGGTACCCATATCCAAAGCCGTCGCCAGCTCGTTCAAATTAAACTTGCGGGACTGCACATCCATATCGGCACGTATCATACCCTTCGTCAACAGAGCCCGTCTCAAACCTTTCACCTTGCCCTTTATCGTCACGTCGGACATACCCGACAGAATCTTCAACGTATCGAGCATTATCTCATTGTCCGTAAAGCTCAGATCAAATGCCGAGATGCTGGTCCTCAACGGATATACCGGAGTGGAAACGAATCCGCGACGGACGCTGACGCTGCCTGCCGGTTTCCATATCTTGAAATACTTTGACAAAGTCGAATCCAACCTGATATCAACGTCATAAGCCGACAATTCATCATTCCGCATGAAATCCGGCAGACGTCCCCTGCGTTCCGCCGCAGCGACAAGAAGAAGCGAATCAACGGACACTCCGGGATGAGCCCTGTGCAACGAATCGAGGAATTGCCTGCGCAACTGCGTATTCTTCCGTGGACGCATCTGGATGGATGCTCCGGCATTGAGCCCCATAAGTCCCAATCTGTGCGGACCTGTTTTGAGAAACACGCTTCTATTATCCGTATCTAAAGAAAGTCTTGGTACGTGTTCACCCCGTTCCTCTGTCATATACATCCTGAACAGGTTTTTCATATCCCGCACTCTGACGTGCAGGCTGTCACCTTTGTTCAGGAACACTTTCTTGATATCGGAGGCAAAGGCCAGTCCTTCAGGATTGGACCTTAGGGTGATAACGGGCGTCCCGATCACGGCATCAAGCGTGTCTTCAGGCATTGAGAAAAACAGAGAATCCCCCGTTACGTCACCACTGATGACCGAATTGTGAAATTTGAGTGCATTTATCTCCTTCAGACTCGTATTGGCATCCAGTTTCACGGAAAGCCTCCCCCCTGCTTTTATATTCTTGTCTGTCTTGAGATAACGGAGGAGAGAATCTGCAATTGCATAAGCCGAGGCGTGAACGTCAAACAATGGATTTTCTCCAAGGAGCCTGTCAGCGCGTCCCTTGGCGCTGACTTCAACACCGGAGCTTCGCACGGCTACTCTGTCCAGCACCGCCTGAAGGGATTTGTTTGCAGACAGCGAAGCGGAAGCGTCTATTCCTACGCTTGCGAGCAGGTCCATGGGCTCATAGTAAACCCTTGAATCCGGGATGCTGATTCTAGCCTTAACTTGCGGCACGCTGGACTCGGACAAAACTCCATTGGCATCCACTTCGAGAGTCAGGGAGGCATCAGTATCAAACTGTGAAGCAAGGAGAGGCAATGACGTTGAGAAGCCATCCACCACTCTGGCCAGATCACAGTCTTCGATGGCGGCATGAAGGTTTATGTCTGCAGCACCATCACGAAGCTTCAAGCGACCTCTTGCTGAAATGGGAATATAAGCCAACTCGGCTTTCAGCGAATGAAGGTCTATCCCTTTCCTACCTGGGCCCTGTTCAAGTTCCGCATCCGCGTCTACCGATATAGGAATGGTTACCCTGCCGAACCCGGATGTGAAAGCTCTGACCTTGGCATCCATTCCGATTTCAAGCACATGACGGAACGGATTGGAGACCTCCAGGCTATCCAATGCCAGAGCCAGAGTGTCAGCCGGGAGACGTCCGTGAGCCTTAAGATTATCCAGTTTCATCGCCAAATCCCTGAATCCGAAGATTCCCTCAGGCATATCCGGCTTGAACGCACCGTGCAGTCTGAAACTGTCAAATGAAGCGGCAATGAAGACAGTGTCATACTGATTGGTAAAGGCTACTCTCGGCCTGATGATTGAAACGTGTCCCAAGGAGATCCAGGGCAGAGCCTTGCTTTCCTTCAGAGTGTCAGGTTCTCCTGTCTTGAACATCGCCCAATTGGCCGTAGTGTCATATTGGTGTGCGAACAGCGACAGACCATCAACCTTGACCGCACCTATCCTGATGCGTCCCAAAACCAGTTGAAAGGGATTGACGGCAGCGGAAAAATGCCCGAGACTGACCAGAGTATCGGAGACTGGGCCTCGTCCCGCATCCAGCAAACGGCTATGCACGGATGCCTTGTCATAAGCGGAATAACGATTGTGAGGATATGTGATGGAGAGACTGTCAACCAAAATCTTCAGATTCGGGAAAGTACGCAAAGCGGAAAACCGCAACTTCGAATAGCTCAATTCACCATCCACATACTCTGCGACTATCTTGTCGACAGTCCTTGACACGAACGGCATATTAAGCAGAATCTGCAGCGCAATGGTCAGAAAGACTATCGCCCCGCAGACTATTGCCACGATTTTTAACGCAAGTTTCATCAAAGGCCTATCTTCTTGAAGAAGTCATTACCCTTGTCATCCACCAGAATAAACGCCGGGAAGTCCTCGACTTCAATCTTCCAGATAGCTTCCATCCCAAGTTCCGGATACTCCACGCACTCTATGCTCTTGATATTCTCCTGGGCAAGGATGGCAGCGGGACCGCCTATGCTGCCAAGATAAAAACCACCGTGCTTCCTGCAGGCATCCGTCACCTGTTGTGTGCGGTTGCCTTTCGCGAGCATTATCATAGAACCGCCGTGATCCTGGAATTCATCCACATAAGGGTCCATTCTGTTGGCAGTGGTCGGCCCCATTGACCCGCAGGCCATTCCGGCTGGTGTCTTGGCCGGTCCGGCATAATAGACGGGATGGTCTTTGAAATATTGAGGCAGGTCCTCTCCCGCGTCAAGACGGGCCTTAAGTTTGGCGTGGGCAATGTCGCGGCCCACTATGATTGTTCCGTTGAGACTCAGACGAGTGCTCACCGGATATTGACTCAGCTGGGCGCAGACCTCGCTCATAGGGCGGTTGAGATCCACCTTGACGGCATCGCCTTCACCGGCCTGACGAAGTTCCTCGGGAATGAGTTCATACGGTTTGTCATCCATCTTCTCAATCCACACACCGTCCGCGTTGATCTTGGCTTTGATGTTACGGTCTGCAGAACAGCTCACGCCAAGTCCGATGGGGCAGCTTGCACCATGACGGGGCAGGCGCACCACACGCACATCGTGGGCCATATACTTACCTCCAAACTGTGCGCCGAGACCAATCTTGTGGGACTCCTCAAGGAGACGCTCCTCAAGTTCCACGTCACGGAAAGCGCGTCCGGTCTCGTCTCCCGTAGTGGGGAGGCTGTCATAGTAATGGGTGCTGGCAAGTTTAACGGTCAGGAGGTTCTTCTCCGCGGAAGTTCCTCCTATCACGAACGCTATGTGGTAGGGAGGACAGGCCGCCGTACCGAGGCTGCGCATCTTTTCCACGAGGAAGGGAATGAGAGTGCCGGGATTCTGAATCCTGGCCTTGGTCTCCTGATAGAGATATGTCTTGTTGGCAGAGCCTCCGCCCTTGGTTACGCAGAGGAATCTGTATTCGTTGCCTTCGGCCGCCTCAATATCTATCTGGGCAGGCAAGTTGCACTTGGTATTGACTTCTTTGTACATATCCAAAGGCGCATTCTGGCTGTAACGCAGATTCTCCTCGGTATAAGTCTTGAATACACCCAGGCTCAAGGCCTCTTCATCGCAGAAGCCGGTCCACACCTGCTGTCCCTTCTCACCGTGGATGATGGCGGTACCGGTATCCTGACAGAGGGGCAGCTTGCCTTTGGCTGAAATCTCCGCATTGCGAAGGAATGTGAGCGCCACGTATTTATCGTTGTCACTCGCCTCCGGGTCTTTCAGAATCTTCGCAACCTGCTCATTGTGCGAGCGGCGGAGCAGAAAACTGACGTCACGGAATGCCGTGTTGGAAAGTACGGTGAGAGCTTCCGGACTCACCTTTAATATCCTGTGTCCTTCAAACTCCCCTTCTGACACCAGTTTCTCGGAACCGGGAACCTTATAATACTCTGTAGTGTCTTTGCCGAGCTGGAACATCGGCGCATACTTGAAACTTACACCCATATCGTTATATTGTTAATTATTCATAAGATATTCTTTCATAAAGTCATTGAGGTCTCCATCCAGAACGCCCTGAGTGTCGGCGGTCTCCCAACCGGTACGCAAATCCTTGACCATCTTATATGGATGCAGTACGTAAGAACGTATCTGCGACCCCCACTCTATCTTCTTCTTCTGTCCCTCAAGCTCCGCCTGTTTCTCCTGCCGTTTCTTCAGTTCGATGTCATAAAGTCTGGATTTCAGAATGAGCAGAGCGCGCTGGCGGTTGTCCTGCTGGCTTCTGGTCTCAGTGTTCTCAACGGTTATTCCCGTAGGGATATGCCTCACGCGCACCCCCGTCTCAACCTTGTTTACGTTCTGGCCTCCGTGGCCTCCGGAGCGGAAAGTGTCCCATTCGATGTCTCCGGGACTGATTTCTATATTGATAGTATCATCCACCAGAGGATAGACAAAAACGGAACTGAATGTAGTCTGACGCTTGCCCTGAGCATTGAAAGGTGAGATTCTAACCAGCCTGTGCACTCCGGACTCGGCTTTGAGATAACCATACGCAAAATCCCCCTCAAACGAAACGGTGCAGGACTTGATGCCAACTTCATCTCCCTCGATATTCTCGGTCACTGTCATTTTGTAACCGTTTCTCTCCCCCCACCTCATATACATTCGCATCAGCATCGCGCTCCAGTCGTTGGCTTCAGTTCCGCCGGCACCGGAGTTTATGGTGAGTATTGCGCCAAGGTTGTCTCCTTCGCCACCAAGCATATTCTTGAGTTCGAGATTCTCTATGCCGGACAAAGCCACGGCATAGGCTGCGTCAATATCCTCTCCCTCAGGATCAAGCTCCATCAGCACATCAAGATCATCAATGGAAGAGGCCACATTGTCATACGAAGTCACCCACACCTTTATGGAATTCATCTCCTTCAGAAAGGCCTCGGCCTTTTTGGGATCATTCCAGAAATCCGGAGCCTGCGACTCACTTTCCTTTGCAGCCACTGCAACTCTTTTACCGTCAATGTCAAGACAACGCTTGAGTGTTTCAAGCCGTTCGCGTATGGATTTTATCTGTTCTGCGGTAATCATTTCTGTTCTTCGGGCAATGGTTTGCTACGGAAGTAGGCAGAAAGGGTCAGACCGGAAATTATATGCCAGATTCCCCACCAAGCGGTGACGAAAAGCATTCCCCCATACATTATCCCAGTAGCCGGATTGTTCCAGATTTCAGGCTTGAAAATGGCCGGATTGAGCAGGAGAGTCAGTCCGAGTCCGGAATTCTGGATACCGACCTCAATGGTAATCGACCTGCGGTCGCGTGCAGGAAGCCTCATCACAGTTGCCCCCAACGCTCCTGTACCGAACGCACACGCATTGTGAATGAGCACCAGCACGAAGATAAATATGATGTATTTGATAAAAATCTGCCAGTTAGGAATGAACATCCCAAGCACCATTACTATAAATACGACAAGGGAGAATATGCTGAAAGGCTTCTTGATTTTCTTCGTAAGATTGGGAAGATACCTCGAACAAAGCATACCGAGCACGACCGGAATACCCAGAATGATGAATGCCGTCTTGAAAATTTCGCTGAAAGGAATCTCAAGATTGGGAATCACGAGCGAATTGGACAGGGCGGAATACTTCAGATACAAATTGCCCCAGAACCAGAAATTGAATGGAGTGATGATAGGAGAGCTTACAGTTGAAACGGCCGCAAGGCTGACGGACAATTCGATGTTCCCGTGAGAAATGGAACTCATGAAATTGGATATGTTTCCTCCGGGACAACTCGCAACCAGAATCATTCCCAGACACACCATAGGTGTAAGGAATGAATTGAGGGCCATTATCAGAAGGAACGTGACAAAAGGCAGACCGAACCACTGAAGGACGAGTCCGACAATGATCGACTTCGGTTTGAAGAAGACATTTCTGAGTGTCACACCATTGATACCAAGAGCAATGCCGAACATTATAAGTGCCAGCACAATGCTCATCACCATACCAGTGCCGCTTGCAAGATTCAGATTGACACTGTCAAGCGAAGATAACTGTTCT
Organism: Candidatus Cryptobacteroides sp.; assembly: GCA_045598165.1. Taxonomy (GTDB): domain Bacteria; phylum Bacteroidota; class Bacteroidia; order Bacteroidales; family UBA932; genus Cryptobacteroides. Next base: position 21,471 of record JAZLLN010000055.1, on the reverse strand, counting down.
CTAATCATAACTCACAAAAATACCAAAAATTTGTTTAAATTGCACCAAATTCCGCTTATAACTGAATAAGCGGCACTTTGTACTGAACCTATGACAAAAATCTGGAAGAAGAATTTGGGCTATTCCCTTATCAGGTGGTATGTGGACTGGTGCACCAATGCCAGCTACAGCAGTTTGACCGTCAGGGGGAAGGAAAACATTCCCAAAGACGGCGCTGTCATCCTCGCCCCAAACCACTGCAACACGCTTATGGACGCCATGGTTGTACTCCAGGCTGACCGCGGGCCGTCCGGATTCGGAGCGAGAGCCGACATTTTCCGCAAACCGAAAATGGCCGCCATACTCCGTTGGCTTAGAATACTTCCTCTCGCACGTGCCCGTGACGGACGTGAAGCTGTGGAAGGCAACGAAGAAATCTTTGATGAAGTAGTGGATTGTCTGGACCATGACGTTCCGTTCTGTATGTTCAGTGAAGGCACTCACCGCACCAAACATTCCCTCCTCCCTTTGAAGAAAGGCATATGGAGAATCGCCACAAGGGCCGCCAGGAGACTTGACAAACCTGTATACGTAGTGCCCGTGGGTATCGATTACGATGACTATTTCTGCTACATGAAGAGCGCACGCGTCACCTTCGGAGAGCCGATTCGCGTTTATGAGGACACCGACCAGAAAGAGTTGCTCAGCACACTGCACGATAGGATTGCCGGACTCATCACCTATTTTCCGGACGATGAGAATTATGAGCACAAATGGGCTGAATGGCAGAAGGAGCACGCTCCCCAATACACACCGCTGCAGAAGGCGGGAAGGATTGTTCTCGCAGTTCTTTCGCTACCCCTGTTCCTTATATTCACCGTGATGTGTTCCCCGATGTGGATCGTGGCATCGATACTCGGAAGCAAACTCAAGGACAAGGCCTGGCTCAACACCGTGCGCTTCGTCACCAAGTTCGCACTGATTCCCGTACTCATGCTGATTCTAATCATCCTCGCCATTGTTTTCAAATGGCACTGGTATTTCACTCTCGGACTGGGGATACTGATTCTCGTATCCCACAGCGGATTCTATTACCTTCAGAATTTTTATCTAAGCATTATTCAACCGGAACAAATATGAAAAAATTGATATTCGGAGCTATTCTGCTCCTCAGTTGCACCGCTCTCGGAGCCAAGGACAAAAAAGAAATCACCAAGACCGGATACAACTTCGGTCCGCTTCCCGCCATCGCCTACGATGCGGACAAGGGCCTGCAGTTAGGCGCAATCCTGCAGATATTCAACTACGGAGACGGAAGCAATTATCCGAACTACGATTCCAAGACCTACCTTGAATATTCCTTCTTCACCAAGGGGTCCCATATGATTCAGGCCAGGTATGACAACAAGACACTCATTCCCGGAGTAAGATGGAGCTCTTCCGCCAGGATCGTGCTCGACAAAGCATACGATTTCTACGGATTCAACGGATTCCAGACTTATTATGACCACGTGGCCATCGCAGCCGGCAAGGACAAGAACAGCAAGGATTTCATTTTCTCACCTTTCTATAAATACCAGAGAAACGAAGTGAGGGTGAAGACGGACTTCCTCGGCGAGATCACCCCCAACTTCAGGTGGGAGGCAGGTCTGTTCTTCGACTACTACAAAATAGGCACCATCGACTACGACAACGTCAACAAGGGAAAGGATGAGGTCAAGCAGTTCCCCAAGACTCTCCCCACTCTGTTTGACGTATACAAGACTGCCGGCATCATTTCCAAAGAAGAGCAGGATGGAGGATTTGCAAGCGGTCTCCGCGCCGGTCTGGTTTACGATTCCCGCGACAAGGAAGGAGCTCCAAGTCGCGGAATATGGGCGGAAGGGCACATTACAGCCGCCATTCCGGGCATTTCGAAGATCCAGTACTACAGATATTCCCTCACCTGGAGGCACTACCTTCCTATCGTAAAAGATGACGTGCTGACCTTTGCCTACCGCCTCAACTATGAAGGTACTTTCGGCAACAAGGCACCGTTCTATGCCCTTCCGTACATCACCAACATGGGCGAGAAGTGCGACTTTGAGGGAATGGGCGGCTACAACACCGTACGAGGCATTATGAGGGACCGAATCGTCGGTCTGGATATGGCCACATACACCGCAGAACTCCGCTGGCGCTTCGTAAAGTTCCAGCTCTGGAACCAGAATATGGCCTTCGCCCTCAACGTCTTCAGTGACGGTTCAATGGTCACGAAAGGCATCGACATTTCCAAACTGGCATCTCTTGTCGATTTCCCCTGTCGTGTTTACGGCCAGGACAAGGACACTCCGCACATCACCTTCGGTGCCGGTCTGCGCTTCATTATGAATGAGAACTTCATAGTGGCGGCCGAATACGGTACTCCCCTCACCCACTTCCTCAAGAACAGTCCGCTTTACAATCAGGACGGCACCGGCGCATTCTACGTCAACATCGGATACCTGTTTTAGGGAATGGCTGTCATAGGCATAATGGATTCCGGATGCGGAGGACTTTCCGTCTTCCGTGAGATTCGCAAGTCCCTGCCGGACGAAAGGTTCATCTATTATGCCGACAATGCCTTCTGCCCCTACGGAGAAAAGGAACCGGAGTTCATTATAGACAGGTGCAGGGCCATAACGGACTTCTTTATCGGAAAGGGAGCCGAAATAATGGTGATAGCCTGCAACACCGCCACAGCGGCCGCGATAGCCACACTCAGGGCCGAGTACAGCATCCCGTTCATAGGGATGGAGCCTGCCGTGAAGCCTGCCGCTCTCGGCACAAAAACCGGAGTGATCGGCGTTCTTGCCACCGCAGGCACGCTCAAGGCATCCAAATACCTAAATACCCGCGGACGCTTCGAGGATAACGTTAGAATAGAGGAACGCGTCGGCAAGGGCTTCGTGGAGCTCGTGGAATCCGGAGAACTCGACGGCCCCCGCGCCGAACAGACCGTTCGGACAAGCCTTCAGCCGCTTCTCGACTCCGGAGCCGATACCATAGTGCTCGGATGCACGCACTACCCCTTCCTTCTCCCTCTGCTGCAAAGAATAGCCGGAGACGGGATACGCTTCATCGATCCCGCCCCCGCTGTCACGAGGCAGCTGCTGAACGTGATGAAAGAAAAAGGAATCTCCACATCAGACGGAAATCCGGGCACGGAACTTGTCTCTTCCGGCCCGGACGACGCTCTGAAGCGTATCTTCGCGCTAATATAGATAGTATCTCTCAGACAACTTCCTGAAGCCCGCCACGTCACGGGTCCAGTAGTCGTATATGTCGGCCACCTTCTGGGACTTGCCGAACACTGTCTGGATATAATCCGAGCCGCACACCTTGTTGAACATCTGGAGCCTGTCCCCGGCTTCCTTTATGGGATTCCTGCCATACAGCTCGGCCACGGCCTGCATCACGTAGAACTGAGTCAAGGTCACAACCGCCTTCTCATAGTCGGTGAAGAAGAACTGCACTCCGTGAATCAATTTCCCTTTCAATCTTCCGGATATGGGCGAGTAATGTATTGTCCTCCAGGCTACTCCCGGCACATTGTAAGAATCAAGTTTCGCCTTCAATTCATCAGCATCCACCCATTCCTCGGCGAACGTGCCGAACGGGAGAGTGTAACCTATACCTATGTTGAGATAGTCGTACATCTCTCCGCAAAGACCGCTGGCCGGATAATTTACGGCCGTCTCCGGATACGGAATGTTGGGTGACGGCAGAATCCACGGAAGTCCGGTGTCGGAGAACTTCATATCCCTTGTCCATCCCTCCATCGGAATGACGGTAAGCCGGCATTTCTCCACAGGTTCATCGCCTTTCTGCCCTCTGTTCAAACCCTCTTCATTTATCAGAATCGCCAGTTCTCCAACGGTCAATCCGTAAATGTAAGGTATTTTGTACTGTCCCACGAAAGAGTGGAATCCATCACGGACAAGGGCCCCCTCCACCTTTCTTCCGCCGAGAGGGTTGGGGCGGTCAAGCACCACAACTTCTTTCCCCTGCTCCGCACAGGCACGCATCACCAGTCCGAGAGTGCTGATGAAAGTATAGGAACGGCTACCGACATCCTGTATGTCATATACAACTACATCAACGCCCCTCAGCATATCCGGAGTCGGTTTTCTGGTAGCGCCGTACAGCGAATGGACCGGCAGACCCGTGGCATCGTCACGGCCCGACTCCACTTTTCCGCCAGCCCAGATGTCCCCGCGGACACCATGTTCCGGAGCATACAGTGCCACAAGATCCACGTTGGGCGCTTCATTCAGAATCTCAATCGTGGACTTGAGGGAACGGTCCACCCCGGACGGGTTTGTCACAAGCCCGACACGCTTTCCCTCCAGGATGTTGAAGCCCCGGTCTCTGAGAACCTCGATTCCCGGTCTTACCTGAGCGGACGCATTCAGGCAGACGGCAAGCGTCGCCGCGCAGACAAAGTGACGAATACAGTTGCCAGACAGCATATCATTACAAATATAAAGAATCCTTCATAACCGAGCCATTGCTGGAGATATCCGGCCACAAGCCCGGGAAGCATCATACTCAGGGCCATGAAACCGGTGCAGAGCGCATAATGCGAGGTCTTCATGGGACCGTTTGCAAAATGTATCATATACATGGTGTAGGCCGTGAAGCCGTAACCGTATCCGAACTGGTCCGCAACGATGCAAAGGCCTATGACAAACAGCGAGGACGGTTGGCAGGTGCTCATAAACAGATAGACGGAGCAGGGAAAGGCCAGGGCAAGCGCCATAGGCAGCATACAGTGTTTCAGCCCCTTGCGTGAGATGTGAAGCCCCCCGACAATGCCTCCGGCCAACAAGGCTATCACTCCGAAAGTTCCATACACAAGGCCGAAAGCCTCCTTGCCCAGTTGCAATCCCCCGGCATCAAGTCCGTCACTGAAGAAAGGATACAGCATCTTGACGGACAAGGCCTCGGGCAGACGGTAAAGAAGCATGAACGCAACGGCAAGCCATATCCCTTTCTTTGTAAAGAACGAAGCAAAGGCGCCTCCAAAATCCTTGAAAATCTGTCTTGCACCCAGGTTTTTCCTGTCGCTGTCCTCTTCGGGCTTCGGCAGCATAAAAGAGTGATATACAGTAATCGCTGCAAGAATCGCAGAAGTAATGACCATTGTAATGCTCCAGGCTGTCTCCACCGAACCGGACTTCCGCTCCAGCAGACCGGCAAGAACCACCAGCACACCTTGTCCGAACACCATCGCGATGCGATAGAAAGTATTGCGTATGCCCACGAAAGCGGACTGCTTCCTGGGCGACAGCGCCAGCATATAGAAACCGTCGGCGGAGATGTCGTGAGTGGCCGATGCAAATGCCGCAATCACAAAGAACGTGAGCGTGAGGGTGAAAGCCGACACCTTCACGGCTATCAGGCCCACTGTCAATGCCATCAGCGCCTGCATCGCGATAATCCACCAGCGCTTGCTGCGAAGGATGTCCACGAACGGACTCCAGAGGGGCTTTATCACCCAGGGAAGTCCTATCAGACTGGTAATGAGGGCCAGACGGCCGTTATCCATTCCCATATCCTTGAACATCACGACAGATATGGTATTCACAATGAAATATGGCAGGCCTTCCACAAAATACAGCGTGGGAATCCAGGTCCAAGGACTTCTATCCGATTTCTGCACCTTTATAATAATGTTTCAGTATTTCCTTATAACCGTATCCCTTCGATGCCATCACGGCGGCCCCTATCTGGCACAGTCCTACGCCATGACCCCAGCCCCTTCCGTCCAGAACGAAACTGTCACCGTCCCTTATAACTTCAAAGGCGGAACTCCTGAGATGGCTTTCCGAAAGAGCCCTGCGCACCGCAAGTTCCTTTCCCACAGTAAGTTCTCCCCGGGTTCCACTTATCTTCAGGCGTATTATCCTTCCTGAGTCACCACGCTCCAGTGGAGTCAGGCCGGTCACGGTTCCGAGGTCTGTACCCGTCCTCCGTCTCACCAGATCCGACAGTTCTCCGACGGTATAACGCACCTTCCAACGGTAAAAGTCCCTGGTCTTCAAATCATAGTCATTCAGCACCTGGGAGAGCACCGTCTCCTCTTCGCAGTCACAGAAATCACGGCCTCCGTCATTGTCGGCAACAGACTGAAGATACGGGAAATCCACATCCTCCCAGCACGCACTGAATCTCTCCGTAATACCACCACAGCACTTAGAATACCGCGCGTCACAAAGCTGGCCGGCATAAGTCAAAGTCTGCCCCCAGGTTTCCTCTATCGCCTTTCGAACATTTTCCCCGGCAGCCATAGCTATCCCCTGATAGCGCTGGCAGTGGTCATCCGCACAGACATCAAAATTGACATGGGGCAGCTTATTGGACGCGGTTCCATCCTGCCGGTCGCGAATGCGGGCAAGCACCCAGCTGCGGGAGATTACGGCGTGGGCCTTGAGCAGTTCGAGGGATGACGACGACTTCATCTCCGATGAGATTACGCTCAACAGATAGTCCTCGATTCCGATAATGTTGATTGCAGTTATTCTGCCGTTCTCAACTATGAATTTCAACGTCCCGGCATACTGCAGGTCACGTTTCTGCTCCCAATGAAAATCTATTCCTATGGTTACTCCATACAATATGAAGGCAGGCCCGGCGAAAACGGCCGCCCCGTGGCGGGCTTCAAAATAGAGTTCCTCATGCAATTTCCCCTCATAAAGAATCTTTCCCTCACTCATCGACACCTTTCGCAGGCCCGCCCCGTCCGGAAGAAATTCAAAGGAAATTTCCTCCGAGGACATAATGCCCACTTCCACTGTCAGCTGTCTTTTCATCACAGAAGAGCAAGAAGTTTGTCCTTGATCAAGCGGTATTCGCTTTCAAACTGAGGTGTGAGAATGTCCTTTCCCACAGCTTCCTCTATCTCGTCAAGAGTCCAGTACCTCCCACCCTGAACTTCGAAATTCTCCGGATGGATATCGAACTTTCCCACGGTAGCGTACACGCAGACCATTTCACGCTCGCTCTCATTCTCAAAGACATACCTGTGAATCAGATGAGGGTTGAAATCATAGAACCCCAGTTCCTCTCCGGCTTCGCGGTACAGCGACTCTTCAAGATATTCCCCATAACTGACGTGCCCCCCCACAGCCGTATCCCACCTGCCGGGCATCAGATCCTTGTTGGCGCTACGGTGCTGGAGAAAAATCCGCGAATCCCTGTCTATGATATGGAGATGGATTACAGGATGCAGATAGAGCTTGCTGTGACATGCACTCCTCGTGGCCTGATTCAGGACGTTGCCGTGTTCGTCTATGACCGGCAGCATTTCTACAGCTCTGATGTCCGTATCATCCCCAATCAACGCAGCCGGCTCCGAAGGATATATCAAGTCAAACATTTCAATAATTGATAATCTGCAGTTCCTCTTGAGTATAAAGAATAGAATCCATGAAATCCGGAGCCACGTGCGCCAGAACAAGGAAAAGTGCCAGCGCGAAGGCCGCCGCGAAGATTATAGCAACAGGCCATAGCCACCAGCGGCCGCGGTGCTTTTCCGGAGCATTTACTTGCTCAACGGCAGATTCCCGGGTATCCGACTGCTGGACATCCCCGGCTTCAATTCCTGATTTCTCCGGTGCGGAAAGCAACTCCTCCACTTCCGCTTTCGGAGACGGCAGAGGTTCCGTGAACGGGGCGACGCCCGCATCAAAGCTGCCGTCATCCACTGCCGCAGTATTTCTCAAAGACACTACCTCAAGCCCGAATCCTTCCGGATATATGTCCAGGTCCGGGTCAGGAACGAAAAAGAAATTATTGTCTTTCGTGGCGCGCAAACGTCCCAGACCTGGAAGCGAAATGGTCTTTCTGGTCTCCAGAGCGACCTTCAATTCCCTCAGGTAATGCGACAGAATCGCCCTTGCCGCAGGAATTTCAACGGAATTGTTGCGTGCATAAAGTTCGGCGAGAAGGTTGTCGCCGATATCATAAGGCACAAAGGACAATTTGCGATATGGAGGATTGATTGCAAATCCGCGGTCCGAAAAAGAAGCAGGGACGACGGCGGCAACAAAGGAGCCCAGTCCGGGCAGTGACACACTGTCGTGAACTTCTATGAGTTCCGCAATCATCTTTGACAACAATCCTATATCCATATCGTCACAAAGATAGCACAAAAAATACTTATTTAAAATTTCAAAAAAGTTTTGCTTAATTAAGTTTTTGGCGTATATTTGCAATCCCGTTCAGTGAGCGGAATTGAAATATTCCTCCTTAGCTCAGTTGGTTAGAGCACCTGACTGTTAATCAGGGGGTCCTGGGTTCAAGTCCCCGAGGGGGAGCTTCAAGAGGTCTGCAGATTTCTGCAGACCTCTTTCCGCTTTAAGGGGGCGCGTTGAAACGCGCCTTCGTCCCTCCGATAGTTTGCTAATTCTTTACTGCCGCCTTTCAATCCTCGACGAATTTTAGTATTTTTACGGGATTTATGTACGATATACCGGAAGTGATATCCCGTCTGAAAACAACCCACCGTCTCAACGCTCAGGAATACAAGCAGTTGCTTCTTGACAGCGATGCGAAGGGCTGTCGCCTGCTTCAGTCGCAGGCAAGGGAGACTGCACTTTCCGTGTTCGGCGACAGGATATTTATCCGTGGTCTGATAGAAATCAGCAATCACTGCAGAAACGACTGCCTGTATTGCGGCATACGCGCAGGCAACGGCAACGTCCGGCGTTACCGTCTGGACAAAAAATCCATCTTGGATTGCTGTACACAGGGCTACGGCCTTGGATTCAGGACTTTCGTCCTCCAGGGAGGCGAAGATCCTGCGCAAAACGACGAATGGCTTGAGGACGTCGTCAGATCCATCAAGGCCGCCCATCCTGACTGCGCTGTTACGCTATCCCTTGGAGAGCGGTCCGAAGACTCCTACCGCAGGCTCAAGGCGGCCGGCGCCGACAGGTATCTTCTCCGGCACGAGACCTTCAATCCGGAGCACTATGCCCGTCTTCATCCCGCAGGGATGTCCAGAGACAAACGTCTGGATTGTCTTTCAGACTTGAAAAGGCTCGGATATCAGACCGGCACCGGAATTATGGTGGGAAGCCCGTATCAGACTGTTGACAATCTTGTGGAAGACCTTCTTTATATTCAGGAGTTCAAGCCCGAAATGATTGGCATCGGGCCTTTCATCCACCATAGGGACACTCCGTTCGGGGATATGCCTGACGGCAGCGTGGAGCTGTGCACGAAGCTGATTTCCATTTTCCGCCTGATGCACAATGAGGCGCTCATTCCCGCCACCACCGCGCTGGCCACTCTCGACCCGGAAGGACGGAAGAAAGGGATATTGGCCGGGGCCAACGTGGTGATGCCGAACCTCTCCCCTGCCTCAATCCGCCGGAACTATTCCCTTTATGAGGGCAAGGCGTCCAGCGGTGCGGAATCGGCCGAAGGCCTTGAAGAATTGAGAAAAGAGCTGCAAAGCATAGGATACGACATTGTGACCGGACGTGGGGACTATGCTTGCAGCGGGAGCATAAAAAATTGAAAAGAAATGTATAACGCAAAGTCTCATATCGCGGAGGAATTCATTGACGACGCAGAGATCTTGGAGACGCTCGAATATGCCGCCCAAAACAGAAACAACAGACCGCTCATCGAGAGCATTCTTGACAAGGCGGCCCTGTGCAAAGGACTCAACCACCGGGAAGCTGCGGTTCTGTTGGATTGTGAGATTCCGGATCTCGTGGAAAGGACTTTCAGACTGGCCGAGGAAATAAAGTTAAAGCTCTACGGCAACAGGATAGTGATGTTCGCTCCCCTGTACCTGTCCAATCACTGCGTGAACGGCTGCGTTTACTGTCCCTACCACGCAAAGAACAAGCATATCCCCAGAAAGAAACTCTCTCAGGAAGAGATAAGGCAGGAAGTCATCGCCCTTCAGGATATGGGCCACAAGAGGCTGGCCCTGGAACTTGGAGAACACCCGGTGGAAAATCCCATCGAATATGTGTTGGAGTCCATCAAGACCATCTACGGCATCCATCACAGGAACGGTGACATCCGCAGGGTGAACATCAACATCGCCGCAACGACGGTAGAGAATTACCGCAAACTGCGTGATGCCGGAATAGGCACCTATATCCTGTTCCAGGAGACATACAACAAGCAGAAATATCAGATGCTCCACCCCACCGGCCCCAAGAGCGACTACGCCTATCACACCGAGGCCATGGACCGCGCGCGTGAAGGCGGCATCGATGATATGGGCATAGGCGTCCTTTTCGGACTGTCAGGCTACCGCTACGATTTCGTGGGCCTCATGATGCACGCAGAGCATATGGAAGCGGCCCTTGGAGTCGGTCCCCACACCATCAGCGTGCCCCGCATCCGTCCTGCGGACGACGTCAACACCGAGGACTTTTCGGATGCCGTGCCCGACGACAAGTTCCTTCACATCGTGGCGGTCATCCGCTGCGCGGTGCCCTATACCGGAATGATCATCTCCACCAGAGAGTCCTGCAAGGTGCGTGAGAAAGTCCTGGACCTGGGCATTTCACAAATAAGCGGAGCCTCCAGGACAAGTGTGGGAGGTTATACCGAAGAGGAGAGGGACGAGGATACGGCACAGTTCGACCTTGCGGACAAGCGCAGCCTGGACGAGGTGGTGAAATGGCTGATAGACCTCGGTTACATACCGAGTTTCTGCACGGCCTGCTATCGTGCCGGAAGGACGGGAGAGCGGTTCATGAAGATATGCAAAGGTGGCAGAATTCAGGACTGCTGCACTCCCAATGCCATCCTGACCTTGAAAGAATACCTGCTTGACTACGCATCTCCGGAGACATTGAAAGCCGGGGAAGCGCTGATCGGGCGGGAACTTGAAAAAATTGAAAACGAAGCGTTGCGTTCATCCCTTGGCAAGGACCTTGAGAGCCTTGAGGCGGGAAAGCGCGACCTCAGATATTAGTATGACACAGGCACCCGAATCACAGCGCCTTCACATTGTTCTTGCGGGCAACAGGAACAGCGGCAAGTCCTCCCTGCTCAACGCCATCGCCGGGCAGAGTGCATCCATTGTGTCCGACACGCCCGGCACCACCACGGACCAGGTGCGCAAAGCAATGGAAATCATAGGTCTGGGCCCCTGCGCACTGATAGACACCGCAGGATTGGACGATACCGGCGAACTCGGGCAGAAGCGGATACAAGGCAGTCTTGACGCACTGCTGTCCGCTGACATCGTCATTGCGGTGCTGGATGCGTCTGCCGCTGATATTCCTCAACTGCCTGAGGTAAAAGTTCCGGTATTGCCCGTCATCAACAAGGCGGACCTGTGCGACGTTCCGGAGCTCGAGGCCTTCTCGCGTGAAGTCGAAAAAGCATTCGGACGGAAGGCGACAATCACTGAAGCGTTGAAAAAGAAGGGTATTGCGGAACTTCTTCAGACTGTCAGGGAATCCATACCGGAGGACTGGGACGCTCCCCTGCTGACGGCAGGTATTCTTGACGAAGGGGACCTCGCCCTGCTGGTGATGCCTCAGGACAGACAGGCCCCGAAGGGCCGTCTCATTCTCCCCCAGCAACAGGTCATCCGCGAGCTGCTGGACAGGAAGTGCCGTGTTGTCTGCTGCGACACAGGCACGCTTCAATCCGCCCTCCAAACCCTGAACGAGTCACCCAAGGCTATCATCGCTGATTCTCAGGTGATGGCTGAAGTGCAGAAATTCAAGCCTTCAGGCACGATTCTGACCTCTTTCTCCATCCTGTTGGCCGCATCCAAAGGTGACCTGGCTTATTTCAAGGAAAGCGCAAAGGCCATTGACTCGCTGACTGGAAAATCCAGGGTGCTGATAGCGGAAGCCTGCACGCACGTTCCCGCTTCCGAAGACATAGGACGGGTGCAGATTCCCCGCCTGTTGCGTTCCCGCGCAGGTTCCGGTCTGACGGTCGACGTGGTTTCCGGAAGGGATTTTCCCGAAGACCTCAGCGGATATGACCTAATCATCCATTGCGGAGCCTGTATGTTCAACCGCCGCTATGTGCTTGCAAGAGTCCAGCAGGCCAAGGCACAAGGCATACCGATGACCAATTACGGTGTAAGCATAGCATATATCAAAAATCTATTATAACAATGAAAATCTCATCAATTAAAGATCTCGAGCAGATCAAGACCGACACTCTCCCCAGAATGGAGCTCAGGAATGAGAACTCCCTTCAGGCGGAAGGAGAGACCTGCGGCCTTGAGAAAGGGACCGGGAAAATTCAGGTTCTCACTTGTGGAGGAACCGGGTGCAAGGCATCAGGCAGCGATTCGATTGCAAAAAGAATGAAAGATTGCCTCGAGCGCTTCGGCGTGGCGGACAAGGTCGAAGTCATCACTACGGGATGCTTCGGTTTCTGTGAAAAGGGCCCGATCGTCAAGGTGATGCCGGACAATACCTTCTACACCAAGGTAACCCCGGAGGATGCGGAAGAAATCATCAAGGAACATATTATCGGAGGAAGGAGAGTTCAGCGCCTGCTGTACGTCGATCCCGAGACAAAGGCGGCGGTCAGCGACTCCAAGCACATGAACTTCTACCGCAAGCAGGTGCGCATTGCTCTGAGGAACTGCGGTCTGATTGACCCTGAGAACATCAGCGAGTACATCGCCAGGGACGGTTACAGCGCCCTTGCTGACTGCCTGCTTCACAAGACTCCCGCTGAGGTGATTGACGTCGTGAAGCAGAGCGGACTCCGCGGACGCGGAGGCGCAGGCTTCCCCACCGGCAACAAATGGGATTTTGCAAGCAGGAGCAAGTCTGACATCAAGTATGTGGTCTGCAATGCCGACGAGGGCGACCCGGGAGCATTCATGGACAGATCCATCATGGAAGGCGACCCCAACTCAATCATTGAGGCAATGGCCATCTGCGGCTACGCAATCGGAGCTCAATACGGACTCATCTATGTGCGCGCCGAATACCCTCTGGCCATCCACAGACTCCAGACAGCCATCGGCCAGGCCCATGAACTCGGACTTCTCGGCGAAAACATTCTCGGCACCGGGTTCAATTTCGACATAACGATCCGCTACGGCGCAGGCGCTTTCGTATGCGGTGAGGAAACGGCGCTCATCCACTCCATGGAAGGCAAGCGCGGCGAGCCTACGCTCAAACCGCCCTTCCCCGCCGTGGAGGGCTACAAGAAGTATCCAACCAACGTGAACAACGTGGAGACCTGGGCTAACATCCCCGTCATTTTCCAGAAGGGAGCGGAATGGTTCTCTTCCATCGGTACCGAAAAATCAAAGGGAACCAAGGTATTCGCCCTGGCCGGAAAGATCAACAACGTGGGGCTTATTGAAGTTCCTATGGGAACCACCCTCCGTGAGGTCATCTACGAAATCGGCGGTGGAATCAAGAACGGCAAGAAGTTCAAGGCTGTCCAGACCGGAGGTCCTTCGGGCGGCTGCCTTACCGAGAAACATCTGGACATCCCCATTGATTACGAAAGCCTCGGCGCAGCCGATTCCATGATGGGTTCCGGCGGCATGATTGTAATGGACGAAGACAACTGTATGGTTCAGGTCGCCCGTTTCTATCTCGGATTCATTGTGGAAGAGTCCTGCGGAAAGTGTGTCCCCTGCCGTATCGGCAACAAGAGGATGCTCGAGATTCTGGACAAGATTGTGGCCGGAAAGGGAACCGAGGAAGACCTCAGGCTGCTTGAGGAACTGGCGCTCGTCATCAAGGACACAGCCCTCTGCGGACTGGGCCAGACTTCTCCCAACCCTGTTCTTTCCACCCTTTCCAATTTCAGGGACGAGTATCTGGAGCACGTCAATGAGAAAAAATGCCGCGCAAAGCAGTGTATGTCGATGCTCCAATACACCATTAACCCCGATAACTGCGTGGGCTGCCATCTTTGCGCCAAGAATTGCCCTGTCGACGCAATTTCAGGCGAACTCAGACAGCCTCACACAATTGACCAGAGCAAGTGTATCAAGTGCGGTACCTGTATGAGCAATTGCCGCCTGCACGCCATTTCACTCAAATAGAACAGTTATGGAAAAGAATATGATAAACCTTACCATAGACAACCGCCCCGTTTCCGTGGAGAACGGGACAACCATACTCAATGCCGCCAAGGCCTGCGGTATTGAAATCCCCACCCTGTGCCACATCAACCTGGACGGCACCTGCGTCAACAATCACCCTGCATCCTGCCGTCTTTGCGTCGTGGAAGTAGCCGGAAGGAGGAATCTTGCTCCCGCCTGCGCCACAGCCTGTATGGAAGGAATGGAGGTTCACACCAATACCATCAGAGTGCTTCACGCCCGCAGGACCATTCTTGAACTGATTCTCTCGAATCACCCACACGACTGTCTTATCTGTCCGAAATCAGGCAACTGCGAGCTCCAGAACCTTTCAAGGAAACTCAAGATTCACGAGTCCCCCTTCGAAGGCGGGGAGAAGTCCTGCCACGAGGTTGAGAAAACCGTCTCGATCATCCGCGACATGAACAAGTGCATCCTGTGCCGCCGTTGCGAGACAATGTGCAACGAGGTTCAGACAGTAGGCGCCATAGGTGCGAGAGGAAGAGGATTCGAGACCACCATATCTCCCGCTTTCGGGAAGAAACTCGCCGACAGCGAATGTACCTATTGCGGCCAATGCGTGGCTGTATGCCCTGTGGGTGCCCTCACGGAGAAGGACAATACGGGCAAACTCATCAAGGACCTCGCCAACCCGGACAAGATTGTCATCGTTCAGACTGCTCCGGCAGTGCGCGTGGCCATTGGGGAGGAATTCGGCAATCCCGCAGGAACTATCGTGACGGGCAAACTGGCCGCCGCCCTCAGGAAACTCGGTTTTGACTATGTGTTCGACACCGATTTCGCCGCCGACCTCACCATCATGGAGGAAGGTTCCGAACTGCTCGGACGCCTGAACGCCTTCCTCGCCGGAGACAAGAGCGTGCGTCTGCCCATCCTCACTTCCTGCTGTCCGGCATGGGTCAACTTCTTTGAGCATAATTTCCCCGACATGCTCGATATTCCCTCCACCGCCCGTTCTCCCCAGCAGATGTTCGGCTCCATCGCCAAGACATACTGGGCCGAGAAGATGGGAATTGACAGGAGCAGGATTGTCGTCGTCTCCGTAATGCCCTGCCTGGCAAAGAAATACGAATGCGGCCGTGATGAGTTCAAGCTTAACGGAAACCCCGACGTGGACTATTCATTGTCAACCAGAGAACTTGCCGCTCTCATCAAGGAGGCCAACATAGACTTCAACGCTCTCGAGGATTCCGACTTTGATTCACCCCTCGGAGCATCCACAGGTGCAGCTGTCATCTTCGGAGCCACCGGAGGCGTGATGGAGGCCGCCCTGCGCACCGCCTATGAGTTGCAAACGGGAAAGACTCTCGGAAAGGTCGAATTCTCCGAAGTCAGGGGTCTTGAGGGAATCCGCAGGGCAAGCGTGGATCTGGACGGCTTCGAGCTGAAGGTGGGAATCGCCCACGGACTCGGAAATGCACGCAAGCTTCTCGAGGAGATTCGCGCCGGAAAGAGCGAGTACCACGCAATAGAGATTATGGCCTGCCCCGGCGGATGCATCGGAGGAGGCGGACAGCCTCTGCACCACGGCGACATCGAGATAATCAAGGCACGCAGCAATGCCCTCTATCGTGAAGATGCCGGCAAGCCGATACGCAAGTCACACGAGAATCCCTATATCCAGCAGTTGTACGAAGAATATCTCGGCAAGCCTCTTTCCGAGAAGGCTCATGCCCTGCTTCACACCAAATACTTTGACAAATCAGAATAAGGCTATGGAAAACACTAAAATATCCTGTTCGGCAGTTGCGGCCATCAAGGAAATATGCGCTGCTCACAACAATGACGCCGGAGAATTGATCAACATCCTCCACGAGACTCAGAACACCCTGGGCTATCTTCCCAAGGAGGTTCAGGAACTGGTTGCAAAAAATCTGAACATTCCCGTCAGCCGGGTCAACGGAGTCGTGAGTTTCTACGCCTTCTTCACGGAGAAGCCGAAAGGCAAGCACCCGGTTTCCATCTGCCTGGGAACTGCCTGCTATGTGCGCGGCTCCGACAAGGTTCTGGAGGAAGTGAAGAAAGTTCTCGGAATCGAGGTGGGCCAGACAACTCCCGACGGAGTGTTCTCCCTGGACTGTCTGCGTTGCGTAGGCGCCTGCGGACTTGCTCCCGTGATGACAATAGGCGGGAAGGTCTATGGCAACGTCGATCCCAAGAACGTCAGAAAAATTCTGGAAAGCGAAGAATTCAAGGGTAACTGATTTCCTTCACGTGTACGGGTGAATAAAGCCATCCTGATTCTTTCAGGGTGGCTTTTACGAATCAGAAAAACGGAAAGATGCTGATAATTTTCACTAATTTTGTATCGTGAAGACAGAACTTTCAGGCCACTATTCTGCACGCAGACTCGCCCTCACCAGCATCCCGATGATTGGAATGATGATCATCACGTCCATCTACAGCATCGTGGACGGGTTCTTCGTGTCCAACTTCGCCGGATCGACAGAATTTGCCGCAATGAATCTGATATGGCCGGCCATCGGCCTGGTCTCGGCGCTCGGCCTTATGATCGGATCCGGAGGCAGCGCATTGGTCTCCAAGACCTTGGGCGAAGGAGACAGGGAGACGGCGAATTCCATCTTCTCCCAACTCATAAAAATATGCATTGAACTCGGCACCGTCGCCGGAGTGCTCCTGTTCGTATTCATGAAGCCTCTCGTCATTGCGCTTGGAGCGGAGGGAGAGATGGTTCACTTTGCAGTGACCTACGGACTGACTGTGGCCATCGCAATGCCTTTCTTCATTCTCCAAATGGCGTTCCAGTCCTTCTATATGACGGCGGAGAGACCCGAACTCGGTACGAGAATGAGCATTATCTGCGGGCTTCTGAACATATCACTCGATGCGCTCTTCATCATCGGTTTCGGCTGGGGGCTCACAGGAGCCGCGCTTGCAACCGCGATATCGCTTGCCGCCGGCGGCATTTATCCCCTGCTGCGCTTCTCCTCCTCACGCAACAATTCGCATCTGAAGCTTGTCCGAGTCAATGGGTGGGGCTGGAAATCCATAGGCAGGAGTTGCGCCAACGGCTTGTCTGAATATGTTGGCAACGTAGCTCTGAACGTGGTCAGTATAGGATATAACCTCCAGCTGATGCGCTACATCGGAGAGGACGGAGTATCCGCCTACGGGATAATAATGTACGTCGGCTTCATTTTCGGAGCCGTATTCATCGGCTACAACCTCTGTGTGTCGCAGGTGATCGCCTACAATTACGGGGCCGGCAACCGCGCCGAACTCCGAAGCCTGCTGCGCAACAGCATAGGCCTCATCGGAGCGGCAGGCATAATCCTTACTGGAATCGCAGAACTTTCGGCGCCCTGGCTTTCCTCCGCTTTCGTCGGATATGACGCAGAACTCTGCGCCCTTACTACACGAGCTCTAAGAATCTATATGCTGAGTTTCCTTCTCTGCGGGTTCAATATGTTCTGCTCAGCCTGGTTCACCGCCTTCGGCAACGGAATCGTTTCCGCCGTGGCGGCCTTTGCCCGAACGATGGTCTTCGAAATGGCCACCGTATTCATTCTACCCTCATTTCTCGGAATCGACGGAATCTGGAGTGCCGTCTGCGTAGCCGAGTTCCTGGCTTTCATAATGACGGTCACTCTCATCCTCGCCTACAGGGGCAGATACCTGCTCTGACGCGAGAACTTCAAGCCACTCGTATTCGCCGCCCCAGAGAGCAAGGAATTTCAAAAACATTTCATGCGACAGCACAACGCTGGCCGTATTGTCACACGGATGGAAACTGACCTTTTCCGCCGTCTGCAAATCCTTGTCAAGGAAATATTTCACCCTGTGACCATTATCGAAAAGTTCCTTCGGATCGGCAGTGTCCGCAATGCCGATGTCGTTGATGAGTCCGAATGCGCAGACACTGCCAGGGGCGACCCCTAAACAGCGGTCCATCCGCTCCTGTGAGGCAAAAGAGAGTTTCCCCTGATGGAGCATATGCTCCAAGGCATGAATATCCAGGTCTTTGTGGCACTCGTAGCTGATCAGGTAATGCCTGTTGCCCTTATGGTTGCGCATGAATAGATTCTTGCAATGCGTCGCCTCGATGTCCTTCCAATATGCAAGACATTCCTCTATGGTAAAAAGGGCCGGATGGTAATATACCTCATATGGTATCCCGTGGTCTTCCAGCCACTTCAGCGTCTTCTGTATCTTTTCCGACTGCATAAACTACAACAGGCCGAGAATCTGCTCGGCGTGTATTTTAGTCTTGATCTCCTTGGGCTGGAAGATTTTGAAAACAATACCGTCTTCGTCTACCAGATACGTTGTGCGGAGGATGCCGACGGTGCGGTGGCCGCAGGCAACCTTCTCCCCCCAGCAGCCCAGCTCCTGCAGAAGAGATGTATCCGTGTCGGCGATCAGCGGGAATTCAAGATTATATGCATCCGCGAACTTCTTCTGCGCTTCCCGCTTGTCCCTGCTCACCCCGATGATACTGAAGCCCGCGGCTTCCAGTTCCGCCTTATGTGCCTGCAGCGAGCAGGCTTCGGCGGTGCAGCCGCTTGTATTGGCTTTAGGATAACTATACAGAATGATTTTGCGCCCCTTGAAGTCGCCGGCCTTTATCTGGCGTCCGTTCTGGTCAACTCCCAGAATCTCCGGAATCCTATCTCCTACTTTCATGTTCGAATTGTTTTATTTACGAAGTTACAAAAAAATCCCAAGCTCCGAGAACTTCAGATGAGTGGTTTGTTTGTATGGCTGCAACTTTCAGCGGAACTGCTGACTGATTGATCAGGTCTTTGTGTCTGCCAGAGTCGGACTGTCGTTCCGGAAATCAAGCTGCCCTTTACGGGGCTGTAGACACACAAACCCCTGTTTCATGTTTTGACTCATAACTGATTACTTGTTTGTATCCTTAGGCTTTACCGCCCATTTCAACAGCAGTTCCTGGGCGATTGAAGTGTTCTCAAGTCTCATCATACTGTCTTCTTCCTTATCTCAGGAGCGCAGATTCATGCTGATCGCCTGCCTTTTTGTTATGCCAAAAGCCAATCAATGGCTGATTTGATGTGAATTGTTTTGCCATTGACTGTTACGTCACGTGTATCCGAAAAGGCTATCAGTGTAAGGTTGTCGCATCTCAGTGCCTCCGAGGCCAAGACCAGAGCAGATGTCTCCCTATTGTATGCCTTTTGAGAATCGATATCATATGAGACCTGTATCAACTCGAGTGCCTCATTTTTATCGCAGATGACAAAATCCACCTCTTTTCCATTCGCGGTTGGCTTGTAATAATATACATCCAGAAAATCGCTTGCACATCTGCGGAGGAGCTCGATATACACAACGTTTTCCAACCTCCACCCGATATTTTCAGCCGCCATGGAATTGGTCCGGTTATTCTGCAGTCCTGGGTCAACTATGTAGGACTTGTCACCGCGTATGCGTTCCTTACTCTTGAAAGAATGCTTTGTAAGCAACTGTATGAGAAAAGCCTGCTGTAAATATGACACATATTTTTGAACCGTCTTGTCAGACAATTTGAACAGATTGGACAAGTCATCGTAATTTACCTCCTGACAGGAATTGCTGATAAGGTGGCCGACTATCTTTTTCAAGGCATCCACATTCCGGATTTTGAAACGCTTCTTGATGTCTTTTGTCAGAATTGCATCTATCAGGCTCTCAACATATCCCCGTTTGTTTCGGAGGCTCTGCATCTCGGGAAAGCCGCCATCATTGATATAGTCATAAAATGCCCTTTTACGCTCGGCATCCGCCTTGGTTGTAATGCCTGTCATATCAACATTATGGAAAGAACAATACTCCGAGAATGAGAACGGGAAAAGTTTAATCTCATTGTAGCGTCCTGAAAGGTGCGTGGCAAGTTCACCGCTCAACAATTTGGCATTGCTACCAGTAACGAAGACATGAAGGTCTGTGCGCAGAAGACGGTTAACAAACAGATACCACCCGTCCACATCCTGTATTTCGTCAAGAAAGAGATATTTGAAGTCCGTACCGTACAGCTGGTATACACAGGAAAGCACGGTATTCAGGTCCTCAGTCTGGAGATTAGCGAGACGGTCATCGTCAAGGTTGACATAAGCATACTCAACTTTGCGTTCTGTGAGAACCTTGTGGCATAGTGTGGACTTTCCACTTCTCCGGACACCGATAACGACCTGCGCTTGAGTACTGTCAAAATCGAACAAAGATTCTTCTTTTCTGGTCACCAGTCTTTTGGTCCGGAAGTTCCTTATCTCCTCTTTCTGTTCTGCAAGGACCTGCAATATTATCTTTTCGCTAAACATAAGTACGATATTTCACCTCTGCAAATATAGTTAAAATCCGATAAATTCGAATAAACCATTGATATTATTCCGATAAATCAGCATTTATCGCATCCGCAATTCCGATAATGTACCGCTCCCGAAGTACAAAAAACTCTCACAAATCTGTAACATTTCGGCTTTGCCCGGTACTAAAAGGGTGAAATGAAAAAACTTTATGAGCACAAGAGCGCGCATTGCCTTCATCGTTCGCGAGGAAGGCTACAGACTGGAGTACAGCAAACATTGGGACGGCTATCCTTACGCCGTTCTGGGGAGTCTTCCCGCCGGCACATTCACTATCGAAGATTTGATAAAGCGTTGGGGATTGACTGAGGACTTAGAGGGCTTTACGGAGTATTACTACGAGTTCGATTTCCGCAATATGACCTTGAAAATATGGGGAGCCGACACGAGCAAAATCCCCTGGAAACAAGGCGAATCAATGTTCGATGGCACCATCGAGGAGGCATACAAGAAGTATTATCTTGATGCACCCGAACCGCAGATGTCTGACCGGGCCGTGGTGATGACACATCTGTCAAATCCCACATTCGCAGAGTTCGACAAGCAGAAGATGTCGCTCCGTTCCCAGGATATTCTACTCGACACACAAGCGGCAAGCATCTATGGTGTAACCGTAACGGAAGTGAGACGTGCAGCAAGCCGAAACAAAGAACGTTTTCCGGCCGATTTCGCATTCCGGCTCACCAAAGACGAAATTCGGTCATTGCCCGATGAACTGCGAAATGACTTGCACTTCGAGAAGAACCGTTATCTGCCATACGCATTCACCGAAACGGGTTTCTCCATGCTCGCAATGCTCCTTCATTCAGAGACAGCAGCCAAGGCAAATCACGATATGATCAGTGCCGTCTCAGCAACAAACTCCATCCAATCTCTCATGCAGAAGTTCTTCGAGACAATGAAAGACTCTGACCCGAAGGAACCATTTTAACCCACATTGCAGCTAGTGGCGTGCTAACCGCCTGATTTCGAGGGTGGGTCTTTTTCTGGAGGTCGTTCCTGGAGCCACACAGATTTTATCGAGCAGACCGGGAGGGCGGGGATGCCCAGTGCCGTCTGGATTTCGGC
>JAZLLN010000054.1:0-12600 GCA_045598165.1 Candidatus Cryptobacteroides sp. | reverse complement strand
CCATGTGTCGCCGGTTCAACTCCTGCCACCACCACGAATCGGCCGACCAAAAGGGTCGCCCGATTTTTTATTGTTTTACCCCCGCTGCTTCGCAGCCGCCCCGAGGGGCATGCCGCTCAATCCTTCACTACGGAACAATAGAAAACAGGTTCTAAATATGAAAAGCAGATTCGCTGGATTTATTCTGAAGACCTTCGGCTGGACGCTGGTAGGGGACGTGATCAAGGAAAAGAACTGTGTTTTCCTTGAGGCGCCTCACACCAGTATCTGGGACTTTGTTATCGGATTCCTGTACTACAGGGCCGTTGGCGGCCATCTCAAGGTTATGATAAAAGAGGAGGCGTTCTTTTTCCCCGCCGGCCCGATCCTCAGGGCGCTCGGAGGTTTCCCCATCGACAGGAAGAATCCCCAGAAAACGATAGTGAGCATAGTCCACGAGATGAATAGGCCGGACGGCAAACCCTTCCATCTGGCAATGTGCCCCGAAGGCACCCGCAAGCCGGTGCGCAAGTGGAAGACGGGCTATCATACGATAGCCACCGCCACCGGCGCACCCGTTTACGTGACATATGTGGACTGGGGTCACAAGCGTGTGGGAATACACGGAAAGTTCGAATTGAAGGGCGATGCCCGCGCGGATACCGACCGTCTGCAGCAGGTGTATGAAGATCTGCATCTGATTGGTCTGCATCCGGAAAACTATATAACCCATTGATATTATGACACAAGTCCCCATTCTGCTTCTTACAGGCTACCTCGGCAGCGGAAAAACCACTCTGGTTAACAAAATACTCGGCAACAGGAAAGGCATAAAGTTCGCCGTAATAGTGAATGACATCGGAGAAGTCAACATCGATGCTTCTCTGATAGCCAATGACGGTGTGGTGAGCCAGAAGGATGACAGTCTTGTGGCCCTCCAGAACGGATGTATCTGCTGCACGTTGAAAATGAATCTCGTGGAGCAGCTCCGTGACATAGTGTCTCTCGGCAAGTTCGACTATATCGTGATAGAGGCGAGCGGCATCTGCGAACCGGAACCGATAGCGCGCACCATCTGTTCCATACCCTATATGGGGCCCGAATACGTGGCTGACGGTCTGCCCCGTCTGGACAGCATCGTGACGGTGGTCGATGCCCTCAGGATGAAGGATGAATTCTCATGTGCGAAGGACCTCCTGAGGGGAAATATCGATGAGGATGATATTGAGAATCTCGTGATCCAGCAGATTGAGTTCTGCAACATTGTGCTTCTCAACAAGGCGTCGATGGTGTCTGCTTCGGAACTTGGAAAGGTGAAGGAGATTGTGAGGGCCCTCCAGCCCAAGGCGGAAATCATCGAATGCGATTATGGGGAGGTGGATTTTGACCGCATCCTGAATACGGGTCTGTTCAATTATGATTCCGTCTCCGCTTCGGCGGCATGGATTACAGCTGTGGAGGAAGGCGCTGACGTTGACGACGACGATGACGACGAAGAGGAAGAAGAGCATGAAGGCCACCATCATCACCATCATCATCACGAAGGCGAGGGAGAAGTGGAGGAATACGGAATAGGAACATACGTGTATTTCAACAGAAAGCCCTTCGACATGAATAAGTTCGACAATTTCGTCGCCCGCCATTGGCCTGCCGGCATCATAAGGGCGAAGGGTATCTGTTACTTCGATTCGGAACCGGATTTATGCTACCTGTTCGAACAGGCCGGAAGCCAGATCGGCCTGAAGAATATTGGCCAGTGGTATGCCACGATGCCTGAAAATGAACTTAAGGAGCAGATGGAGAATGATCCGGCGCTGCGCCGGGACTGGGATCCGGAGTATGGGGACAGGATGCAGAAACTCGTATTCATAGGTCAGCATCTGGACAGGACTGCTGTCAGAAAAGCTTTGGATTCCTGCCTTTCGGAACTCCTCGATGTCCAGTAGGCTTATCTGCCCGCAAGCAGGCCTGAAATTTTTTCCCTGAGTCTTCTGTTCAACAGAAGGTCGTTGTCGGTGGCCCCTTTTGACCTTGTGATGCCGCCGCAGATGTCAATGCCAAGTATCCGTCTTCCGTTGACGGCTTGCCTTATATCATCCAGCATCCGTTCGAACGATGCGGAGCCCTGACTCCAATCTGTCCTGAATTCATCGGGGGAGAGATAGTCCAGATCGATTGAAAGATATACCGGAGCCGCGGGGGAATTGACCATATGCTTTAATTTTCGAGCCTCCAGCACCCAGCCGCCGCAACTCAGCATTCCCGGCTCCTCAAAAGCGGAAGGCTGGTCATCGGGATGGTTGTCTATCAGAACAAGATTGAAAGGTTCCTTGAGTTTCTCCAGAAAAAAGAGCGTAAGATAATGATAATCACCGGTGTCTATCCAGTGAAGCGCCTGTGCCGGAATGTCCTTCAGCCTCTCTCTGAGAACGTCGGCACTCTGCGGAGCGCAGTAGCAATTGACGCTTTCCACATCGCGCAGGTCAATGCCTTCTCCATCAGAGAATTCTTCATCAAAAAACACGTCTGACAAGTGTAGAATGTATCTTTTCATCTCTACAAATATAGTTATTTGAAAAATAATCATTATATTTGTTTGATTAAATAACCTTATGGCAGAAGAACTCTATCCTCTCGATTCGGAAAAAGTCTATTATTCGATGGACGAGCTTACCCTCGATACTGAGGATGGTCCCATAACGATGAAGATGGGTGTTTGGATCAATTTCGACCCCGTCCGCATCCACAGAATGATTATCAGGGAGAAAACCCTTCAGGTGGATGAAATGGAAGTTCTGAACCCGTTGGTAAGTAAACTCCGTAGAGCGGATCCCGAATATTTCAAGCGTTTCATGGGACTCAAACAGATTATAGACTATCCCGGATACGGCACGGGAATAGTGGCCAGCATTCCGTTCGAAACTGATCCCATAGGTTTTTACAAATGGTGGCGCAAGGGCAAGCATGAGGATAAAGTCTATCTTTCCCTCGGCAATCAGATAAGACTTTTTCAGAAAGTCTCCCTTATGGACCCCAAACTCATACTGAAGAAAGACCTCGAAATAATCAGATAACATTATGCCCGATACCATCAAACAAACCTGTCTCCACGACAAACACGTCAAATTGGGAGCGAAAATGAGTCCGTTCGCCGGATTCGATATGCCTATTCAGTACAGCGGCATCACGGAAGAACACAATGCCGTCCGTAAAGCCGTCGGCGTTTTTGACGTTTCCCACATGGGAGAGATTTTCGTGTCCGGAAAGGATGCCCTCAAGTTTGTGAATCACATCTTCACCAATGATGCCTCGGTGCTTGAGGAAGGGAAGATCCTGTATGGAATGATGTGCTACCCCGACGGTGGCGTAGTTGACGATCTTCTTGTCTATAAGGAATTCGAAGAGGACCATTTCCTTCTCGTTGTAAACGCGGCAAACATAGATAAGGATTATGAGTGGATGGTGAAGAATGCGGAGGGGTATGAGGTTGCCATCGACAACCAGTCCGAAGCCTGGGGCCAGCTGGCAATCCAGGGGCCCGCTTCCGAGGACGAGGTTGTAAGCCTTCTCGGGCTTGAAGATACCGAGGCTGAGGAGGAAATAAGGAATCTGAAGTTCTACACCTTTGCCGATGCTGAGGACGATAAGGGCAACCGCGTGATAATCAGCCGCACAGGATATACGGGAGAGGACGGATACGAGATTTATGCAACTCCGGAGAACATCAACTATCTTTGGGATGAGCTGATGGCTGACGGTGTCGCTCCCTGCGGGCTCGGATGCCGTGACACACTGCGTTTCGAGGCCGGACTCCCTCTTTACGGAGATGAGCTCAGCGCGGATATTTCACCCGTGATGGCAGGTCTGTCCATGTTCTGCAAACTTGACAAGGAGGAATTCATCGGAAAGGATGCCCTTGCATCCCAGAAGGCTGAAGGCGCGCCGCGCAAACTCATAGGTATCGAACTTCACGACGTGGCCATCCCGCGGGCGGGATATCCCGTTGAACTCGAGGACGGTACACAGGTGGGCGTCGTGACAACAGGGTATCACTCGATCAGCCTCGACAAGAGCATATGCTTCGCGCTTGTCGATTCCGCTTACTCCGCACTTGGTACACCTCTCTGGATACGTATCCGCAAGAAAGTATTCCCCGGTGAGGTTGTGAAGAAAAGATTTTATCAAACAAATTATAAAAAATAAAAGATGAGCAAGATTATTGAAGGACTCCTTTACAGCGAGTCACACGAATGGGTTAAGGTGGATGGAAACATCGCTATCATCGGTGTGTCCGACTTTGCCCAGGAAGAAATGGGGGACATCACTTACGTTGACCTTCCTTCAGAGGGTGATGCCATTGAAGCCGGAGAAGACTTCGGTGCACTCGAGAGTGTCAAGGCTTCCAGTGAACTCTATTCTCCCGTCAGCGGAACTGTTGTCGCCGTCAATACGGAACTGGAGGATGCACCCGAGAAAGTGAATGAAGATCCTTATTGCTCATGGATCATCAAAGTTGAAATGAGCGACAGTAAGGAACTCGATTCTCTGCTCAACGCCACAGCATACGCCGAAATCGCAAAATAATTCCCGCAATGGACGGTTTCTGCTATTTTCCCCAGACGGAGGAAGATATCCGTCTGATGCTGGAACGAATTGGGGTAAAATCACTTGATGAGCTTTATTCCGACGTCCCCGCAGATTATATCTTCAAGAATGAATATGACCTCCCGTCCGCGATGAGCGAGCAGGAGGTTCGTGATTACTTTGAGGGCTTGGCATCAAAGAATACCAGACTCAAGGTGTTCGCCGGCGCCGGTGCATATGACCATTATACTCCGGCTGTGATTCCTTACATCACTTCACGCTCGGAGTTCCTTACCGCTTACACTCCTTATCAGTGTGAAATATCCCAGGGTACGCTTCGCTACATTTTCGAGTGGCAGAGCATGATCTGCGCCCTTACCGGGATGGACGTGGCCAATGCGTCGATGTACGACGGTCCGACAGCCGCGGCGGAAGCCGTGAGGATGTGTGTGGCCAGCGCACGCAAACGCAACACCGTCGTGGTATCCGCAGGTCTTCTTCCCAATGTCCTCGAAACCATTCTTACATATGCAAAGTATCCGGGCATCAATGTCGTGATTTCCAAGAATCTCAATGACGACATTGTCACCAATGCCTCAGACCTTGCAGGTGTTCTGGTCCCGTCAATCAACCGTTACGGTGCAATCGAGGATCTCGGTGGTCTGGCTGAACTTGTTCATTCCAACGGAGCCCTGCTTGCTGAATATTGCGATCCTTCCGCTCTGGCGGTTGTCAGGACGCCTGCGGAATGGGGAGCTGATATCGCTGTCGGAGATGGACAGAGTCTGGGCATTCCTCTCTGTTATGGCGGCCCCTATGTCGGTTTTATGGCTTGCAAGAGCGCCCAGATGCGCAAACTGCCCGGACGCATCGTCGGGCAGACAGTGGACAATGAAGGACGTCGCGTATTCGTCCTGACCCTTCAGGCCCGCGAACAGCATATACGCCGTGAGAAGGCTACTTCCAATATCTGCTCCAACGAGTCTCTGATGGCCCTTTGGTGCACGGTTTACATTTCACTTATGGGGCCGCAGGGTTTGCGCAAGGTCAATGACCTCTGCTATGCCGGTTCTCATTATCTGAAGGAGCGGCTGCTGACCACGGGTAAGTTCGAGGATCCCCAGCCTGAGGCCGAATTCATAAAGGAATTCGTGCTGAAGCCTCTTGTGGATGTGGAGAAACTCCAGAAAGCTCTGCTGGATGCCGGATATTTCGGAGCTCTCGAGATAGACGGATTTGTCTCTTTCTGCGTGACCGAGAAACTTTCACGTAAGGAAATTGATGCATTTGTCAACGTTGTAAAATCAGTTAAGTAGGGGAGGAGGAGCTATGAAATATTACGATAAACTTGTTTTTGAACTCTCCAAGCCCGGCCGCGTTGGATACAGTCTTCCTGCGTCATTCGACGGAAAGGTATCGGACAGCAAAAGAAAAGGAATCTGGCGCGAATCCGGGTTGCGGCTTCCTGAAGTGAGTGAGCTCGACGTTGTGCGTCACTACACCAACCTCAGTCAGATGAATTTCGGTGTCGATACGGGATTCTATCCTCTTGGCAGCTGTACCATGAAATACAATCCCAAGATCAATGAGGAGATTGTGAGCCAGTTCAAAGGACTGCATCCTTTACAGCCTGCAGAAACTTTGAAAGGCGTTGCTGAGGTTTATTCCGGAATAGACGCAGCCCTTGCGGCAGTCACCGGAATGAAGCATTTCACCTTCGAACCCTGTGCGGGAGCGCACGGAGAACTTACCGGACTGATGCTTATGCGTGAATATCATTTCTCCCGCGGAGACATGGCCCGTACGAAGGTGATAGTACCTGACAGTGCGCACGGTACGAACCCGGCGTCCGCAGCTGTGTGCGGCCTTGAGATCGTTGAAGTCAAGTCGAAGGAGAATGGCCTTATCGATGTGGAAGCTCTCAAGCCTCTCCTCGGGCCCGACATCGCCGGTATCATGATGACCAATCCCAACACTCTCGGCCTTTTCGAGAGAGATATCAAGGAAATCGCAACTCTCGTTCACGAGTGCGGCGGCCTGCTGTACTATGACGGAGCCAATATGAATCCTCTCATCGGAGTGGTTCGTCCCGGAGATATGGGATTCGACATAATGCACCTGAACCTGCACAAGTCGTTCTCCACTCCTCACGGCGGCGGCGGTCCCGGCAGCGGTCCCGTCGGCGTTGCCGAAAAACTCGTCGACCTGCTTCCCAAGTACAGCGAAGGGAAGGAAGTGTCCGCTTCAGGTATCAGGGTGAGCGGTTTCCATGGCAATTTCGGAGTCATTCTCCGCGCTTATGCTTATCTGCTGATGCTCGGTCGCGAGAACGTGAAGATGGCAGGCAAGCTTGCCACACTGGGGGCCAATTACATCAAGGAGTCCCTGAAGGATTGCTACAAACTTCCGATACCTACAGTATGCAAGCACGAATTCGTCTTTGACGGACTCATAAATGACGGAGCTCGTGAAGGTGTTGCAGGTGCAACAACTTTGGATGTGGCAAAGAGACTGCTGGATTACGGTTTCCACGCTCCTACGATCTATTTCCCGCTTCTGTTCCATCAGGCAATCATGATAGAGCCTACGGAGACGGAATCGCTGGAGACCCTGGATGCATTCATAGACGTGATGCGGAAGATTGCCGTAGAGGCGGCCGAGAATCCGGAACTGCTCCATTCAGCTCCGCACAACACTCCCATCTCACGTCCTGATGAAACGACAGCGGCAAGGCAGCCGAAGCTGACATTCTTCAGCGGCAGCCTTGGTTAGAACCTGTTCTTAATAATCACTGCGGAATAACCTCATTTGTCGGCTTGTAGTCTCTTAGAATCTTGCAGTAATAGTCAATGAATGAGGTTTCGCCGTAAGTCCGCTTGTAGTTGTCATCAATCCATGCGCCGTAGCAAGTGATGTTACGGATGCCGAGGCTTGCATAGAACTCGATGTCAGCATCGAATACTTCGTTGCTCCAGCGAACAGGCTTCTGAGGCTTCGACCACATACTGAATAAAGAGTCATCTAGCCAATATTCAAGAATCTGGGCATTCCCGGCACCAAATACTGCTATATTGTCCTTAAGCATCTGAACAAAGTCCCCGTTTTTCCATTCTGTCCGTTCCGTCCAAGCGGCATCGAGGTCAAGAAGCGGCTTCTCGTGACAACGGTCTATAGGAGCGTATTCAAGGAAAATACCCTCAGCAGGCTTTACACATGTAGGAGCCGGGCTTGTCTTCTGGTACGCAAGGTGAGCAAGCATAGCCTCCGGATCAATCTCACGAAGCCCCTTGATCATAGCATTCTCAAAGAGAAGAGCCTGGTCGGCGAGGTTGAGATTGCGGCATTTCTCACAATAGCACTTGTCTCCACCATCGTGGAGCCAGAAATAGTATCTGTGGTTGCTTGGATGATATTCCTTGCCAAGAACCTTGACGTTTTCATAAACAACATCCAAAGCAGCCGGGTTTGAGGGGCATCCATTATAGTCCGGGACACGCTCTCCATTCTCATTCATACGGAAGTACTCAGGATGGTCTTCGAAAAGATTGCGAGGGAGAAGCCGTGTCATACCGTGGTTCTCATACTCGAACCCAAATCCCATATCAATGCATCTCTGCCTGAGCTCCGCATACTCAGGACTCTGACAATCGTGTCCGAAGATAGAAATGGTGTTCATGTCGTACTTCTTCAATGTGCCGAGCCAGTCGATAATTGAAGGATCCGCAACAACATCCTCCCATGCAAGGACGATACCTCTGAGTTGGAAGAAGTGGTCGTCCTCTCCCTTTTTGTCCGTCCCGCAAGAAGCGAACAACATAGAAGATGCCAATAAGCCGAGTAAAATTTTTCCGAATTTCATATATGAAGATTTTTTTTTCGGTGCAGAGTGACGAAGGAACCGACTTGTTTTCAGAGCAACTCCATGACAGTCACGGTATTGTGATGGATACGGAAACGGACATTGTGCCCGGCAAAGTTCAAGCCGTAGATTTTGTCCGGGTCATCCTGATAGGCGGGCCGGGGATCAAGCGACAATATCCCGGCAAGTGCAATTCGCTTTTCTTCTGGCAGAAGCTCAATATTCTTACATTCTGAAAATGAGACATCAAGCCGTTCCCGGTCATTTTTGTCTACAAATCCGCAACGAACTCCGGGATGAGAGTCCGCATATTCGATGTATGGCTTTATATCGAATATGGGGGTTCCGTCTGCAAGGTCGGCTCCCGATACTTTAATCGTGCAATGCTCGAAATCAATGCTTTCAATGCGTAAGGACGAGAGTCCCAAGCCATTGGGCCTGAAAGGGGAGCGGGAAGCGAACACGCCTATCCTGTCATTGCCGCCCAGACGTGGAGGCCTGACCGTAGCTTTGAAATCATCCGGAG
This sequence comes from Candidatus Cryptobacteroides sp., assembly GCA_045598165.1. GTDB lineage: Bacteria > Bacteroidota > Bacteroidia > Bacteroidales > UBA932 > Cryptobacteroides. Next base: position 3,652 of record JAZLLN010000054.1, on the reverse strand, counting down.
CGTGCCTGGAAGTGTCATTCAGATTGAAGTTCCATATAAGCCACAGGTAATCGAATCCGTCAAGGCCCCTCAGGGCTTCCGGACGGCGGTATTCTCCGATAAGTTCAATCGTCCCCCACAGTCCGTCGGCCAGACCTGCCTGACGCGGGACTCCGAACTTGCCTGAAACAGGGGAGTGGAAGATTGCTATCGGTTCAATCTGCATAGAGAATCAACTTCTGCCATATATTTGTCGTACAGGACATTGAACTCTTCGAGATATTTTTTATCCAGGGGTTCGGAGGCGGGCGAGTTGAGAGAAAGCGGATCTATCGGCTTCTTGTTATGCCAGATGCGGAAATCCAGATGCGGACCGGTGGCGGTACCGGTGGCACCGACATAACCTATGAGCTGCCCTTGGGAAACGCGGGAACCGGCTCTGACTCCCTTCGCAAATTTTGAAAGGTGCATATAACAGCTTTCATAACCCTGCATATGCTTGATGCGTATTCTGTTGCCGCCTCCGCTCGGATCCCATCCGCAAAGCGTGACCGTGCCATCTCCGATGGCGTGGACCGGTGTGCCTGTAGGTGCGGCGTAATCCACTGCCGTATGCGCCTTGACCTTACCGGTCACGGGATGCCTTCTGTGATATGAGAATCTGCTGCTGATGCGGTTATACCTCAAAGGGGCCTTGAGAAACATTCTCTTAAGACTTTCCCCGTCCTTTCCCCAATATGCGGCCGAACGCTGCCCGGGAATCTGATATCTGACGGCCGGAACCTGTTTGCCGCCGCCGTCGAAAAGGCTGAAGAATACGGTATCTATCGCTATCACCTCACCCTCACATACTTTCTGATTGTAGATTATCCTGAAACGGTCACCCTGCTGAAGCGTGAAGAAGTTGACGCTCCACTGGTATATGTTCGCAAGGTCCATAATCAGCACCGGAGATGCTCCCGACTCAAGCATATCATTCCAGAGGGAGCTGTTTATGGTGACGTCGGAGAATCTGCGCTCTATGGTTACAGGCCTGTCATAGTTCCACAGGCATAGGGAATCGCTGCACTTGAAGACGGTGCTGCGTATTCTGTCCTGGTCATAGACGACGTATTCGAGTTTCCTTGCCAGAGAATCTCCGCTGTAGTATGCCCGGATGGGATTTCCGGCGCGCACTTTCCTTACATCAAAGATGGTGTCACAAATCTGTGCAAGCCGGTAGGCATCCTGGGCGGACATTCCGTAGCGGTTCATCAGTCCGCTGAATGTCTCCCCGCTCTTTACCTTTCCTTCATCGCAGTAATAGGCTTCCGTGTCAAAGCCAAGGGGGAAGAACTGCTCTTCGTTTTCTACGACGATGTCTTTTTTGCCGTGACAGGAAGAAAGGGCCAGAATAACCAGCAATATCTGATATGCTCTTGTCCTCATAGGCGTCATTTACCGGCAACCGCCTCTATTTCCACATCGGCTCCCTTGGGAAGCGCCGCCACCTGGAAACATGCACGCGCAGGTTTGTCTCCGGTAAAATATTCTGCATACACAGCATTCATTGCGCCGAAATCGTTGATGTCCGACAGAAGTACGGTTGTCTTCACGACATCGTTGAATCCGAGACCTGCCTCCTTGAGGATGGCCCCTATGTTGTCAAGACTCTGTCTGGTCTGGTCTTCAACCGATGCCGGCATTTCTCCCGTCACAGGATTGATGGGGAGTTGCCCGGATATGTATAGTGTACCGTTCAGTTCTACAGCCTGGGAATATGGTCCCACCGCCTTTGTCGCAAAAGGAGATGCAATGATTTTTTTCATAAAAGAAAGGAATTATGGTTATGTAAATATAATAAAATTAGTCGAAACACGGAAATATTAAGTATATTTGAAAAATAACCAGCAATTCTTTAAGCATGAACGATTCAAAGAACGGGCTATATGTCGCCCACGGCCCCAACGGACCTATCAGTATTTGCGGAAAGATGGCCAACCGTCACGGACTTGTGGCGGGCGCTACGGGAACCGGAAAGACAGTTACCCTGCAGGTCCTCGCAGAGACTTTCTCACAAGCCGGAGTACCTTGCTTCATGGCGGATATGAAAGGTGATCTGAGCGGAATCAGCCAGACAGGCAGGATGAGCGGCTTCATTGAGAAGAGATGCGCTGAATTCGGCATTGAGAATCCCCGTTTCGACGGTTGCCCCGTTCAATTCTTCGATGTGTTCGGAGAACAGGGACATCCTATGCGCACCACCATCTCCAATATGGGCCCGCAACTTCTCAGCCGCCTGATGTCCCTCAATGAAACCCAGTCCGGTGTGCTTGACATAGTGTTCCGTGTGGCGGATGACAGGGGATTGCTGCTGATTGACATCAAGGATCTGCGCGCGATGCTCTCTTATGTAAACGAGCATTCCGCAGAGATTCAGAACCAATACGGCAATGTGTCCACCACTTCGGTCGGAGCTATCCAGAGAGCTCTGTTGAGCCTGGAGAACCAGGGTGCGGACAAATTCTTCGCCGAGCCGTCTTTCGACATCAACGACCTTTTCAGGACGAAGCAGGGCAAGGGCGTGATGAGTGTCCTGGCGGCGGACAAACTGATGCTCAACCCCAAACTGTATTCATCATTCCTGCTGTGGCTGCTTTCCGACATATATTCGACACTGCCCGAGGTCGGAGACCTGGAACTCCCCAAGCTGGTGTTCTTCTTCGACGAGGCGCACACTCTCTTTGATGACACCCCGAAGGCTCTGGTGGACAAGATAGAGCAGGTCGTCAGACTTATCCGAAGCAAGGGTGTAGGTGTATATTTCGTGACACAGAACCCCACCGATATACCTGACAGCATCCTCGGACAACTGGGAAACCGTGTGCAGCACGCTCTCCGCGCATTCACGCCCAAGGACCAGAAGGCAGTCCGGGCCGCGGCGGACACTTTCCGCGCAAATCCCGTCTTCAAGACTGATGAAGCCATAATGGAACTTGAGACAGGGGAGGCCCTTGTTTCCTTCCTGGACGAAAAAGGGGCTCCTTCTGTTGTGGAACGTGCAAGGATCCTTTTCCCTCTGAGCCAGATTGGCGCCATAAGCCCGGAACAGCGCAAGGAAGCCATAGAATGGTCCGGTCTGTCCGGCAAATATGACGCCATGATAGACCGTGAATCCGCTTTTGAAGTATTGCTTGCAGATCAGGAAAAAGCGGCGGAGGAACAGGCTGCCGTACAGGAGAAAGTGAAGGCCGGAAAGTCGGAAAAGCCGCAGATGAGCAAGGCGGCCAAGATAGGATCCGCAGTCATTTCCGCTGCCGCTACAACGGCGATTGCCTCTGTGACCAGAAGTGCCGGCACCGCGGCTGCAAACGCGATAACCGGCAAGAAGGGCAAGAAAGCCACAGGGAAGGACATTGCCGGCAAGGCTATCACAAATGCCACTTCCAGCGCTCTCCGCACCCTCACGCGTTCAATCCTCGGTTCACTCATAAAATAGCACTATATGAAAAAGAAAATTGGACTTCTTCCCCGCATCATAATTGCCATCGCGCTCGGCATCGGCCTTGGTTTGTTCATGCCCGGATGGTTTGTCAGGATATTCACTACCTTCAACGGCATATTCAGCCAGCTGCTCGGATTCTTCGTGCCGCTGATTATTCTGGGCTTCGTCGCCCCGGCAATCTTCGGATTG
>JAZLLN010000053.1:0-6040 GCA_045598165.1 Candidatus Cryptobacteroides sp. | reverse complement strand
TATCCCGTTCATCCGCATGGACCAGGGTTCTCCGGGTCTTCCTATCAACAAATACGGCGTCGAGGCTGAGAAGAAAGCCCTTGACAGCGGCATCGGATCGCAGTATCCTGCCGCTGCCGGTATCCAGGAACTCAATGATGCTGCCTCACGCTTCGTGAAGGCGTTCATCAATATCGATATCGCCCCTCACAACTGCGTGCCTACAACAGGCTCCGTGGCTGCCTCCTTCGGCTCTTTCATCGCCTGTACGCAGAGGATTCCGGGCAAGGACAAGGTTCTTTTCATCGACCCTGGATTCCCTATCCAGAAGTCACAGCTCAGGGTCCTGGGCATAGAATGGAAGGAGTTTGACATCTACAGCCACCGTGGCGCTGAGAAGCTCGAGGCCAAGCTCGAGGAGATGCTCTCCTCGGGAGACGTTGCCGCTATCATCTATTCCAATCCTAACAATCCGGCATGGATCTGTCTCGAGGAGGAGGAACTCCAGGTGATAGGCAAGCTCGCCACCAAGTACGATGTAATCGTGATGGAGGATCTCGCATACTTCTGCATGGACTACAGACGCGACCTCAGCCATCCTTTCGAGCCGCCGTATCTTCCTACTGCTGCACGATACACCGATAATTATATCCTGATGCTTTCAGCATCGAAGATTTTCAGCTATGCCGGACAGCGCATCGCTCTCTGCTGCATTTCTGACAAGCTTTATGAGAAGCAGTACCCGGCCCTGGCTGAACGCTATCATGATGCCGGAGTCTTCGGCGTTACGCTGACCGCTTCCATCCTCTATATGATTACGAGCGGATGTACAGCCACCACCCAGTACGGCTATGTCGAGATGCTCAACCTTTCCTGCGACGGAGTCATCAATTTCGTCGAGGATACGCGCGAGTACGAGCGCAGGGCCAGTAGAATGAAGGAGATCTTCTGCCGTCATGGATTCCACGTGGTTTATGACCGTGACGTGACGCAGAATGTCGGTGACGGATTCTTCTTCACTCTCGGATATGGTTCCATGACTGGTGAGGAACTTGTCGTCGAGCTTATGTATTACGGAGTGAGCAGCATCTGCCTTTCCACTACCGGAAGCCAGAAATATGGCGTTCGCGCCTGTGTGAGCCGTATGCGCGAGGAGCTCTATGAGGTCCTCGACGAGCGCATGGCCGCCTTCGCCGCAGATCACAGATAGTTTTGTCCGAAGCCTGGATTCCCGTCCGAATTCTCAGCCACGATTTCAATTGTCTACAGGACAATCAAGCTGTACCCCGAGACCTTTATCCTGACGGAGGGAAAGGTCTTCTGCGGATTGGATGGGATTAAAAAAGTCCTCGTCCAGGGCTAGCTGTCCGTCATTTTCCAGAAGGCAAAGAGACTCTAAGTCCAGTCGACACGGAGAGCATGCATGGATGCTCGGATTTGTAGGTGTCAAGTACCCGGCTGCCTGACGGTATGTTCCAGGAGAATGCAGGTTCAAGGAAGAGTCCGGAATTTCCGCTGATGCTGAACAGAACGCCACCGACCCCTGTCAAGGAAAATCCTATTCCGTCCTTAGCTGTTCTGCATCCATCATTGAATGCCGCCACACAGAAATCTGTCGATACACCGGCTCCGACATATACATCCAGCCAACTGTTCCTTGTGATGGAATAATCCGCACGGACAGGTATTCCTATGTAATGGGCATTCTGCTGTTTGCTGCTGATTTTCGAGGAATACCAGGAGTAATCAACCCCTGTTGTCAGAGACCATCTCCCATTGACAGGGATCCGCAGCGACAGGCCTGCCCGCAGCGGCATCCGGTGGGTGGACGTCTTCTTACCCGGCGCGTTATTACGTGGGCCATTTATATCGGAAGTCCCAACAGGGGACGTGGTATGGGCTGGCTGAAGCAAGCCTGCAAGCGCTATTGCGCCGGAGCCTCCGATAACTCCGGCTGTTGCAGCTCCGACTTTAATGTTTACAGGCTTTTTCTCTATTTTTGTTCCTGTTGGTATAAATGCTGACGAGCCGCTGTCATTATTGGTCAATGAACTGGAAACAGCATCATTCCCGCTGCTTTCTACTTCGAGGGAGACAGCCTCGGCAGGCTGCTCTTCTGCCATTATTACTGTTTCTGAGCAATCCTGAGCTGCCTCTCCATTGGCTGTCCGGCCATAATGATGCTGAGCCTTTTGTACAGATGATGGCTTTGTGCCTGCGGCGACAGCATCGAAGCTGCTGTCAACAGTGATCGGCTCAGGAGCCTGCGCCGTCAATGTTCTATTGTCAATGACCTGGACCGTGTCAAGTCCCGGAGCAGGACGGAGAATGAAGAACAGGGCCAGACCAGCAGCAACAGCTGCCGGCAGAAGCCATGCAAGGTAAGCGGCATTGTGCTCTGGAGCCGCACCGGAAGTCCTGTCAAGCAATGACTTGAACTTGGCGAAGTCACCCTCCGGGAGCCTGCTTTCGTAGCCTTCCAGCCTATCCATGATCTTATCTTCCAATTCTTTCATTCTATTCCGATTTCTTCAGGTATTCGTTGATTTGTTTTCTGAGCTGGGCCTTGGCCTTGACAAGCATACTGGTCGACCCTCTTTCACTTATGCCCAGCATTCCTGCAATCTCCTTGTGGGAGTACCCGTCAATGCAGAACATATTGAAGATTGCCCTCTGTGTGCCGGGCAGTTTTGAAATGAACTCCAAAAGCTTCTCCTGAGGAATACTGTTGAATTCCTCATCGGTCGGCTCTGGCAGAGACTCGGACGCCGAACTTGCCAGAGGCACAAAACGGATCTTGAATCTGCTTATGCCGGCAAGTGCCGTATTGATGGCTATTTTGCTGATCCAGGCATAAAGGGACCCGTTCCCTTTGTATTTGAATGAGGATATCTTGTCAAGCGCCTTCAGGATAGTGTCGTGTACCAGGTCCTGAGCTTCATCCCTGCTGCCGGAGTATCTGAGACAGAGGGAAAAGAGCCTTGCTGCATACCTTGTATACAGTTCCTCCTGAGCCTGTCTGTCTTTCTCTGAGCAAAGCCGGGCCAGACTTTGTTCGTCCAATCTCTGATACACCCTCTTTGTTATATCCTATTTTTCAGTAAGCCGAAAACGATTATGGTCAATCATATTTCAGATACATCGTGCGTTCGAAATCCACTTTCTTGTTTAGAAGGTCAGAATAATCGAACGTGACTTCCTGAGTGATGTCCATTACAGATGACTTATAGTTGTAAATAAGCTTGTACTTGTCATTGTCAAGGCCGGAGAGCTCGGTTTCGATATCGCCCACTTTACAGATGCAATTCGCAGAAAATTCCAGTTCCTTTGCAGTGACATAGACGTATATGAAAGAACCTTCTATCATTGCCATGCAATCGAATCCCTCCTTGATTGAGCAATTGTCAGTAAGCCCGGAAAGGGTGATTCTCAGGTTTCCTTTCTTGCTCTGGAGATGCAGGGTGCCTGCCTTTGCTTTTTCCACTACATAATCACCTTCGGAAGCCTTGGTGCTGAGACATCCTTCAAATGAGAAAGAAGCAACACCGAAGTCCCTGTCTTCAAACATTGAGGAGCAAGCTGCGGCGGCGATGGCTGCAGCTGCAGAAAGAGCAAACAAGACTGCTCTGGAGATAATGATTCTTGATTTCATAATTCTGTTTTTTTGACGTAAATTATTCTGTCTGGCGATTTGTTTCTGCCATATAAATACAGAATAATGCAAAATGCGTCAATATGTATGCTGTTTTTTACAAGTTCAAAGCATTTACATCACTTGTCATCGTAATGACCATATGATGACAATACCGCTACCTTGACAACTTCTTCCTCGATCTCGTATATGAGCCTGTGCTTCTGGGAAATACGGCGGGACCACTGTCCTAAACGATCTCCGCCAAGGTCTTCCAAAGCTTGCGGTGAAAAAATAAGCATGTACATCTATATGCTCTCTAACAATGAGGCAAGAGCCTCCTTCCCATCAACCGAAAGTCCTTTACCTTCAGCAATATCTTTTCTTGCCTTGTCTACACGGGCGAAGAACTCTTTTTTGCTGATAAGGCTGTCATCCTCAGATATAGGTACAATCTTAAAACTGCCGGCACGGGATGTGAGAATGACACTTTCTCCGCTGGCGGCAAGACCGAGGTATTTCCCTTGATTTGATCTGAAATCTCGAATGCTGATTACTGTCATTGTTTCATATTTTTTCGCAAAAATAATGAAAACCAAAATGGTATCCAAATATCAATATGCAATTATCAAACATGCCGGATATGCGGATGTTTTCGCTCATGTTCTGACCCATCTTGCTCCCATCAAAGTTATTTGTTTTGCGGCGCGATATAGAATAAGTGTTCGGGCGTATAAAGCATAAGAGTTAAGAAGGGCAAAGAAATAAAAAGCCACCAGAGAAATTTAATTCTCCAGTGGCTATTCGTGGTTCAGTCTCATTCAGCATTGCCTCCAACGAATACTGTGCGTAAAGCTGGGGCCTCAAGAGGTGGCTCGTAGATGAGGTACACTTTATGCGCTGCGAGAGTCTTTCCTTCAGCGTATCTGTAAAATCCGAGACTATTCTGACCGTAACTGATACTTCAAGGGTTCCGGTTTTCCTGTTTCGTTTATGCAATTGTCGATATAAGCCACAAATAATCGGCTGGATTAATCAGCATATTTATATTTATGATAGGCTTTTGCCAGCTTTACGTCATACATGTTCTCAAGGTATGTAGAGCCAAAAAAATACTCGGCAAACTTCGTCCAATCCAACTTCTGGAGGTATTTGGCACCGCCTGTATTATTGATATACGAAGCTAGCAGAAATAGCTGCTCCGCTCTGGACTCATACATTCTGTCAATAAAATCATAGATATTCCCGCATCCACACTTGGAATAAGTATTCCCCATAATATTGAAGGCGCCCCAGCTGGTAGCGCGATATGCCGCTATTTCATCAATTGCCACAGCCCTGTCAAGACGCGTGTATTCAGAAGCACCCTCCAGATAATATTTATTGGTCCATTTGTCATATAGGATATCCTCATTGCCTAAAGCATAAATATAAGGATTAATACCACTTTTCTTCAATTCATCCCAGAATATATGTCCCTCAAACACTATTACAGGACGCCCATCAGAGATAAAGGCGCACTTTTTTCCGGCCACCACGTCTTCGACAGCCCTGATGACAGGGACAGATACCCCAAGGCATTCAGCAGCAGCCTGATACTCTTCTGCAGAGATTGTTTCAGAAGAGCCTAATGGCAAGCCCGGCTCACCCTTTTTTCCGACTGCATATATACCAAATGTCAGCGTACAGTTTTCGTCTGTTATGGTAACCTTGGCCTCGTAGTCCACCGTAGTATAGATGACAGCCTTCCATCTTCCGTCACCAATCTTGACACAGTCATTCAGGCAGGCATTATAAGTGTCCTGTTCGGGATAATCTTCTACAATGACTTCCGGTGTTGACGAGGATTTGAACTCAACCTCAGCAATGGCCAATGTATTCTTGATGCAATCATCGGCGAGATAGCACTCAAATGGGCGGTCGGTGGTGGGTTCTACACGTGTAACGGTATATTCCTCAAAAACATCGTAACATTTGATGCCGATTACCATCTTCTCAACAACGATTTCTGATTTAGATGGATCTTCTCTCTGACACGAAATGCAGACGGTGTATACAATAACGGCAGCCAAGGCCATAATTATCAGGTGGAAATATCTTTTCATTTTATGTGGATATTTGCACTAGTTACAATTAATACGACAAAGATAGGCTTCTTTCCATAATTTTCCAACAGAACCCGCCTTGAGAATACGTTGGATGGAGGTACATATAAATCCTGACGGAGGACTTTAGACGACTCCATCCAATTTCTTATTTGTTTTGCGGCGCGTTATAGCATAAGAGTTATTGGAACTGAAAATGACTTTCAGATAACAAAACAGCCGCATATCTTTGGACGACATACGGCTGTGGATGAATGATTATGCCATACAAAAGGAGAGGTACTCCTTTCCAATCTCATGGATGGCATTGATTATCTCCTGTTCG
>JAZLLN010000052.1:0-3972 GCA_045598165.1 Candidatus Cryptobacteroides sp. | reverse complement strand
GTATCAGCTTCTCGATATGAAGAGCGACGATGTATATGATCTTCTTGCCAAAGGTCTTGTTGAAAAGATAGGCCTCCCTATGGGAAATATCACTCATAAGCCTACCGGTAAGGAAAAGATGGAGAAGGAGCTTCCTATCGCAGACCACAAGCTGGGAATGAAGCTCGTTCTGGACGCTCTCGTGGATCCGGTCCACGGAGTCCTCAAGTCCTTCGACGACATCGAGGCGGTGGGACACCGCATCGTGCAGGGTGCGGATTTCTTCTCGAGCAGCGCCCTTGTGAACGAGGATGTCATCTCGAAGATCCAGATATGCTGCGATTTCGCTCCGCTTCACAATCCTGCCCATCTTCTCGGCATCAGGGCCGTGCAGGATGTCCTTCCTTCAGTCCCTCAGGTTGTGACTTTCGATACCGCATACCATCAGACAATGCCTGACTATGCATATATGTACGCCCTCCCATACGAGTATTATGAGAAGTACCGCGTGCGCAGATACGGCGCTCACGGAACCTCCCACCAGTTCGTTGCCGCCAAGGGCGCAGAATATGTCGGCCTGGACATAAACAACTCCAAGATCATCACCTGCCATATCGGTAACGGCAGCTCCATTTCCGCCATCGTGAACGGAAAGGTAGTCGACACTTCGATGGGCTTCACCCCTCTCGAGGGTATGATCATGGGCACCCGCTGCGGAAACGTCGACCCTAACGCCATCGTATATCTGATGAAGAAGGAGAACCTCACTCCGGACGAGATGACCGCTATTATGAACAAGAAGAGCGGATTCCTCGGAGTATCCGGAATCTCATCCGACGCACGTGACCTCGATGCTGCAGCCAATGCAGGGAACAGCCGAGCCAAGCTCGTGTTCAAGATGCTGGCATATAATATCATCAAGATCGTAGGCTCATACATCGCAGCTATGGACGGTGTCGACGCCATCTTCTTCACGGCCGGAATCGGGGAGAACAACGCCCGCCTGCGCCGCCGCGTCTGCGAGAACTTCTCCTATATGGGTCTCAAGTTCGACTATGAGGCCAATGTCGCCCAGGGCACCGACACCCTGCTCTCCTGCCCTGATTCAAAGGTGAAGGTAGCGCTCATCACCACGGACGAGGAACTTGTCATAGCCCGCGATACAATGCATCTTGTTCAGGGCGCTGAGGACTGATATTTTTTCTAACATATCCATAAATCTCTACCCTACCGGTTCTTGTGTCCTGTAGGGTATTTTCTTGCGTTCCATCCGGTCAGCCCCTGTACGGCTTGAAATAGTCAGAATGGATATGAACTCATTCGTCTGCGCAGATGATTCAACTTAAAAAGTTTATCGCCACGACATACCAATGTCCCAATGAATGGCGTATTTGATGGATGTCTTTTCTTTGGGGAGATTGAATTCTTCAAGAATCAATTGATAAGCGGCAGGAAAGTCCTCTATCCATTTTCCTACGGCCACTTCGTAACGGTCTTCATTGATGTTATAGAACACTCTTCCCCGAGGTTTGTCCTGATAGGCCCCAACGTATGGACCAGAGCTATCACCGTGGTACTTTTGTTTTCTGAATTCACGTTTCCAAACATCTTCATGCATCTCGGAACAGGTTATTCTTCCTTCTGACGCATTGGCTTTGGAATAATCTGACAACTTGTGGGATACAACCCCGAACAGTTCATTACGTGCCCGGTTATACCAGAAGATGCCAACTTTCGGTTCGGAATCCTTCCCTCTATTGGCCTGCATCAATGCCATGACAGAAGAATAATCCTCATCAGAGAAGGCCTCTACCACCAGACCGCCTGAATCAGGCAAAGCAACAGTATTTGTTGCATAGTGGCTAGGAGATAATTTTATAGAAAGTACAACAACTTTCTCTTCATTGAAAACATAATAGAGTGTATTTTCAAATGATATTTTACGAGCCCACACTCCAGCATATTTTCCGCTCAACTGAACAGGAGTCCCCATGCCGCTGTCGGGATGTTCAAGAACGTCCTTCAATAGCAGTTTTATTTTTTCGGCTAGTTCTGGTTCGACGTTCTTGATTTTTTTGAAGACCTCAAGGGGCGTTGGATAAAATTCGAGGGTCATAGGTCATCAATATTAACTGGAATGCTATTTCCGGAATTTAATGTAGTAATACCATTTTCAACCTCAGCGGGAATGAGTCCAGTACTAATCAAGGCCTCTGTTTCTCTTATTGAATTATATTCTTCCAAAGAAATAAGTACAGCAGCATTATTCCCACGGTTAATAATAACAGCACTGCCATCATTTAATACCCGATCCACATACTGCCTGATATTTGATCTGAAATCAGAGATGTTTGTTGCAATCATAAATTATTTTTTGCAAATATATGTACAAAAATCTGTACAATCAAGTATTTCGGTAGTTCTGACCTGTCCAATTGAAATCCTATTAGTATTGAGTGAGACTTAAGGGGCTATTCATAGTTCATCTGTCAACCTGGATGAACCTAAGTCGTATTCGGATGCAGGATGCTTTTTATACATTGCCATATTCATCAAACGTAATTGTTTTGCGCCTCAGATGCCGCAGATGCCAAACATCGGGGCATGTGCGGAAACACGTGATTATTCTATGCATTCATCGTCAGAGAACACTATGCTCATAGCTCTGGGGACATAGGTAGGAACGCCTTGTGTGCTGAGAGTGGCATCTCATCATTCATCCTGTAGAAGCAGAGCTTGTTCTGACCGTAAGAGAGCATGTAGAAGAAGAAGGTGCCATAGTCTTCCTGTGTAGTTTCCTCGTCCACACCACGGAACATATTGTCATCATCTTTGTCCGCAGCTTCGTTTGTTGGTGTCAACGTCATTTCGCTACTCACGTCAGAATAAAGCAATACAGCTTCGCCCTTCGGCAGAATGTTGCCCTCTATATTGTTGAGCTGCACCACTTGTTCACCTGCGTTGTTTTCAATAGTGGCGGTATATGCTTTCACGCCCTGTGGCAAGGTGTAAGCACACTGGCTGTCATAGAACGTTGTGTAAAAATTGCCCGCATTGTCAGGGTCTTCGTTTGCGTGGAGGGTAATGGAGTCTCCATCCGTCCACGCTCCAGCCACGAATGGAAGCATGACGAAGAGCAGAATATATTTCAATGTATTTTTCATTTTCATGTCCAATTCTTTTTATTATTACCACTGTTTTCCCCAGATATCCGAGTCTGTCGAACCTTGTTTGGAATCATCCACATAAACATCGTTCAGACTTAAAAATGAAAGTGCAGGAAGGTCCTCTTCAAAAACGAGCTTGCTCTCATCAAAGGTAACAGGCTTGATGTGGTTGTCTGCAACTGCAACGCCGTTTGTGGAATTAAGGGAGCACTTCTCGCCCCTTACGTTCACAATCTCAATCTTGGTATAGTTGCCTGCAGGAAGGGCAATGCAGAAGTCCCTCGCGATGGAAATGCTCACTTCGGGGTCGCATGTAAGGGTGTAGGTCTTCTTGCTGCCGCTGGTCGTCTTGCTGGTAACGGCTATGCTCTTCACGCTCTCGCCGGTCTTGGTGAGCTTGAGCTTCATCAGGCCGCACTGGACGGTGAAAGTGAAGTTGTTGCCGGAGGCCTCGGGAGCTGTCATTTAGAGCTTGCCTGCCGTGGCGGAATAGGTCTGTGCCGTTGCAGGCTCGGTTCCGTATTTGGCCGTGTACGGGCCGTCTCCAAGAGCAGCCTCACCTGTCTTGATTACGAATGTGGCCTTGCCGGATACTTCGTCAATGCTCCGGATTTTATAGACAGCGGATTTCTTGGCGGCATCAGTAACGGTTATCTCATCCGTCGTTTCCCATGCCAACTTTCCATCAGACAGGTCAAGAGTCGTCTTGGTAGCGCCGGGCTTGATGGTTGCGGTGAATACCGGGGATGTTACCGTAGTGGCAACAGGCTCTTCATTTCCATTTTCGGGTGCAATCTCCTTCTGGCAGGAAGCAAATGAAAGCAGT
>JAZLLN010000051.1:0-44378 GCA_045598165.1 Candidatus Cryptobacteroides sp. | reverse complement strand
CAAGAATGCCGTTTGGCAGAATGAAGCTGGCGAGGAACTCGAACTTTGTTGATGTGTTGTCTTCCATACTCCAAAGGTAAGGTCTTTTCATAGACAAACATACCTTGAAGTATATGTTTATGTCACATTATGCCACGGAAGTTTGCAAGTGTCCCAAATTATCCTCCATTATCTGTGCCGAGACCGATACACAAACAGCCATACAAGCTAAGACGCCGGCAAAAATATGTTTTACCATAATTGTTATCGTTATTAATTGTTATTGGACATTCTCGCCTGAAATTCACTGATAAGAGGCTCGTACTTTTTCAACAGACGCACCACTTCGCGGTATGAGTTCTCATTGCTCATACCAACAAGCGGAGCCTCTTCCGAGGATATTTTTATTTGGAATACAAGTTCATGATCTGACACTCCCGACTGCTTCACTGTCACGCGAGTCCGAACGGCTTGTTTCGATTCGCTAAACCTTTCATAGGCCCAGGGAGACTGAACGAAACCGGAAGAATAGTCGGTAGTATACATTTCATCAAAATAGTTGTAAAGAATTTGGTGAATGAGTTTCCACGCTTTTTCCGCATTCATTTTCCCCTCTTCGTCAATGGAATATAGTTCTGGAGACACCACTACGTTAAAAAACTTGTTAACAAGTCCGCTTGGCACGGATGCTTCATAAAATTTGTCCGGTCTAAGAGAGAATGATATTGCAGTACGCTTATCATTCCTATAAAACTTATTCTCCTGTGTGAGAAATCCTTCCTTCTCTATTTTTATGGAAATGAAATCTGAATTATCCAGAAAAACCTCAACCACACCATCGCCAACATAATTGCCATCAACTGATATCTGAGCATCGGATGGTGTAACGGAAATTTTTAATTTTCTCTTTGCATCAGCATCAACTACGGACAGAATGCTAAAGATTGATAAAGCAAACAAAAATTTGCAAATAAAACTTTTCATAGTAAAATGTTTTATATCGCCAATCCCCTTTGACGAAGTTTCTAATGAATGGCGGAGGATACTTGAAATAAGCGTCATCCATACTCTTCATACAAAGTAATAATAATTATCTGTAAAAGACAAGTAACTTTAAAAAAAGTTAACATATCAAAAATTCTATTCAGACTTCCACCCAATGGATGCGGACACCGGAGCGTTCCATCCCGCGGAACCAGGTCATCTGACGTTTGGCGAACTGGTGGATGGCGGTTGACAATCGCAGATACATTTCGTCATAGCTCAGTTCACCGAGCAGATACTGAGTTACGAACCTGTATTCGAGGCCATAGCCAATCAGCACCTCGGAAGGCACACCTGAGGCCAGCAGCCCCTTGATTTCCTCTACCATCCCCTCTTCGAGCCTTGCCTTCAAGCGGGCATCAATCCTCGCGTTTCTCACCTCCCTGCTCACCAGCGTTCCGATAACGAACGGCTTCAGAGAACCGGCGGATCTCAAGGCACACAGGGGAATATGCTCTTCGAAATCATAGCCGTTCAGGACGGAGTTGATATACAGTCCCGTGCCGCCGCAGAGAATTGGCACGACACCGCGGCTGCGGATATCGTCATAGGCACGGAAGAAATCCTCACGGAAACGGTACACATTGTAGCCGTCGCCCGGGTCTGCAATATCTATGAGATGATAGGGAATGTCGCCATAATCGCCAAGATCCTTGCCCGTACCGATATCCATTCCGCGATAGACCTGACGGCTGTCGGCGGAAATGATTTCAGCACCGGAAAGGCCGCATCCCGACAGTTCTCGTGCCAGACGCACGGCAAACTTCGTCTTGCCGGAAGCCGTCGGTCCAAGAACCACGAACAACCCGATGTCTCCGCTGCGCCACCCCTCCGCAAGAGCCGCGAAATCAAGAGTTTCCGGCTCAGGCAGTTCAGCGATTATGGATTTGATGCGATGAGGCATAAGAAAAACTAAGCGCGTTCCATTTCGCGGCGTATATCCTTCTCCTTGATGGACGCGCGCTTGTCATACTCTTTCTTACCCTTGGCAAGAGCGATATGAAGTTTGGCATAGCCGTTCTCGGCGATATACGCCCTGACGGCGACTATCGTCAGACCTTTCGTCTTTACGGCCTGGGCCAGATGCCGGAGTTCCTTCTTCGTGAGAAGCAGTTTCCTGTCGCGCGCGGGTTCGTGAGACCCCCATTTCGAGGCCCAGAAATACGTGGAAATGTTCATTCCCTTCACGTACAGCTCTCCGTCCACAAAATAGCAGAACGCATCCGCCAGAGAGGCCTTGCCGGCCCTCAGAGACTTGATTTCCGTACCCACCAGCACGATTCCGGCCTCATAGGTTTCCAGGAACTCATAGTCGAACGAGGCCCTCTTGTTATTGATCTGTATCTTGCTCTTTGCCTTTGGCATAAATAAACTGTTCTAATCTGTTGAAGTTGTCAGCTGTCCGACAGCCCATCATCTACTATATTTCTTTACCCTCTCATCACGGATAACTCCGCTCCAGTTAAGTCCGAACGCAAAATCATATACGTTGCCCGCAGCATCGCGGTAACACTCCATATCGAAGGGCACGTCCTCCAACTGGGTCTCGACGGTATGCATATCGGCAGGCAACTGCATAGGCAGCAGTCCGGAAGGCTCCACCTTTCCGGCAACGATATCGAGCTGCGCCTGTCTCTGCACTCCGAACGAAAGAAGAATGGCGTCGGCATAGGGTTCAATCTCAGCCAGAACCAACGGTTTGGAGGCATTGACCGCCACGACTACGGGCTTTTCTCCCATAAGTGCCTTCAGCTCACGAACCTGCACCATATCATCCCTGTTGGGGGTGCTGATCGTCTTGCCTTTATATGAACGATTGGTAAAATCTTCAAGCGGATTACCACCGGCAAGGCTCTCCTCCCGGGCATCCACAGCCGTATAGTCTTCGTACTGAAGGCTCACAGGCACATACCCGTTGCCACCGGCCTCAACATCCTTTTCGTCATAACCTATATTGAGACAGGGCTCCTCTATCATCGCCAGCGCAAAATCCGCATCTTCCGGATCGTCAACAAGCTCGAAATATCCCGAAAGCAGTTCAGGACTCACGACATAGTCCCATTTCTCAACGCTATGCGCATTCCACGGACCGAAAGTCTCCGGGAAATGACGCTTGGACATATACACCTTAGCGCCGGAGACCACGGGCAGGGCTCCGCCCTCATTCTTCAACATTATCACCGACTTCTGCTGGGCGCTGTAGCCGGCAGCCATGAAGTCGGGATTCCCGACCACCCCAGCGGCGTGGGAATACCTTACGTAGGGATTCTCGAAAAGCCCTGTGCGAAACATGCTTACCAGCACCTTGCGGGCGGACTGTTCGAAGCGTTCACGCGCGGAATCTTCGCCGAATTCATCAGCCCACATCCTGTAGGCTTCAAGCAGCGGTTCCGAATCATTGTTGCCACCGAACTGGTCCACCCCGACCTTCAATATCCTGTAATGCCTTTCGGCAACGCTCAATTCCTCAACTCCCCAGGGCTTTCCCTTGCCCCAGCACCCCAAGTCCGTGCAATCATAGGTCACATCCCAATCCGTGCAGACTATCCCGTCAAAACCCGCATCCTCACGAAGTTCCTTCCTTATGAACCGGTCGGAATAGGACAGGGCGACATTCTCCCCCGACGGGTCCTGATCCTTGAGAATGGTATATCCCGTCATCACGGCCGAAACCTTGCCGGTACCGCGTTTCAAGCGGAATGCGCCGTCAATGTAAGCCTTTTTGTGCAATGCGAGATTATCTCCGGGGAACACAGAATATTCTCCCGTGGCGAAATGGCCGTCACGGCCTCCCTCCTGCGCTCCATAGCCATACCAATGCTTGGCCATCGCATTCACGCTGCCATAGCCCCACGCCCCTTTGATCCTCCGGTCCTTCGGAGAGGTCTGGAATCCGTCACAATAGGCCCGGGCCATATCGGCCGTCAACTTCACATTCTCACCGAAGGTGCCGTCAAAACGCCACCATCTGGGTTCCGTGGCGAGGTCAATTTGAGGGGAAAGAGCCGTGGTAATGCCCATGGCACGATATTCCGTGGCCATAATACGCGCAGCTTCCTCCATAAGGGACGGATCAAAGGTGGCCGCCATCGCAAGGGATTTGGGCCAGAAGGAAATCTCCCCGCCGCAACCGGCCTCAAACTCCATATCCGATCCGGCGTGATGTCTGGGGTCCGAAAGGATGGCTACGGGTATGCCGTGAGGCATTCCCTCCGCAAGAGCCTGCACATTGTTGGTCCAATCAGCCTGAGTCTTCAGGTCACAGGTAGCCGCCAGCAATACGGAACGCACCCTGTCCCTCGTAAGGAACAGCTTCTGCTCATCGGTAAGACTGGAGGGAGAGACTCCGCTTTCGCGGAACACCTTGCCCCCATAATGATTGGCATCCGTACCCGGGACATTCTGCATATGGCTGCACAGCATCAAGCCCGCCAGTTCCTCCACGGAAAGGTCCTTGACAAGAGCCGCTGCTCTTTTCTCGGGAGACAGACGCCAGTCTTCATATTCGTCCAGAGTCGAATCCTTGTCCAGGTCCCTGAACAACAGATTCCCCTCCCGGATGAAAGTCACACCCGTATTGGGAAAACAGGTCAAGGTCGGACCCCCGCTCTGCTCAAGATAGGTCACAAGCATTTCACTGTCGTATGTGACATAATTGGTAGCACAGGAACAAAGGGCAAAAATGCCTGACAGCAACGAAAATCTCTTCATATCAGTCGAGGACAAATGACATATAGGTAATCCTGCATCCCTTAGCGAGAAACATCTTCTCGTAGAAAGTCTGGACTTCTCTGACACCTGCCGGCACCGGCGAGTCCGATCCATAAAGATCATCGGTGCAGCACAACAGCCTGAGACCTTCGGATGCACAAACCTCTTTCGTATATTCATGCAACAGGACGGAATCTGTCTTCAGATGGACGACGCCTCCGGGTTTGAGAAACTTACGATACCTGTCAAGAAAAACAGGGGAAGTGAGCCGGGCATTGGGGCTTTTGGGCTGAGGATCGGAGAAGGTGAGCCATATTTCGGACACCTCTCCGGGAGCGAAGAATGCCGGGATGAATTCGATTCTTGTCCTCAGGAAAGCGACATTGGGCAATCCGTTTTCCGTTGCGTATTTGGCTCCCTTCCACAAACGGGCACCCTTGATGTCAACACCGATGTAATTCATCGACGGATCGCGCTGCGCAAGGTCTATCGTATATTCTCCCTTGCCACAACCCAGTTCCAGCACAATCCCGCGGTCAGCTTCTCCCTGAGGAAAGAATTTCTCGTTCCAATGTCCTTTCACGGGATGATCGGTCAGGTTAAAATACCCTTCGGCCAGCACATCCGACGCCGATGGCTGGAGCAGGCAGGAGAAAGTCTCATTCTCCGCAAATCTTCTGAGTTTATCGTGTCCCATTTCTCTCGACTATCAAACCAAGTCCGCGGAATCTGTCCGGCACTTCCCTTGGATATACCTGAATCTTCCATTCGCCGGTTTCGGATATTCTCACCCCGGACCTGTATTTCAACCGCATCCCTTCATTACCTTTTCCGCCGGCATACACCCTTTCCTTCAAAGCTGTCCCGGAAGACGGATTTATCCAGGAAATATCCATAGGGATGCTGTACTGTCTGCTCCCGGCAAACGACTGGTCCGCCCTGAAATAAAAACTGAAGTCATAAGTGCTCAGCGAATCCTGCAGGTTCACCGCGAAGACATACAGACCGTTCTGAGCATCCTGAGCCTTGATAAACTGCTCTTCCGTATCAGGTCTGGTGCAGGCAATAAACAGGCAAAGTGCCGGCAACAGTAATGCACAGCGCATCATTTCGCGTTATTGTTATTATTCTGCTGACGACGACGGCGGTTGCGGCCGGAGTTGTTTTTCTTGCGCTTCGGAGCATCAAAACGGCTGATGCTGTCATCTCCCACCGAAGTGACGAATTCAGGAGATGCCGGTTCCGGCTCACTGCGCAGGGATTCGGGTTTGATGCCATTCCTGTTCATCTTGATTATTTCACGCACCTCGGAGGCATCCAACGGATAAAGGCCGGCATCGGATGTCTTGTCATAGGAGAAATACATCACCTCTGCAAGGATATCCGTTTTGCGCAGATATGCCAGACCGTCCTCGAACTCAAGAGGCTCTGAAACTCTGGGAATACGGGATTGGGCATCCATATATGTAGCAACCTCATAATTGAGGCAGCATTTGAGCTTCCCGCACTGACCGGCAAGTTTCTGGGGATTGAGCGACAGATCCTGACAACGGGCCGCCGAAGTGGAGATGCTCTGGAATGACGTGATATAATTTGCACAGCACAATTCCCTGCCGCAGATGCCGAGGCCTCCTATCAGTCCGGCCTCCTGCCGCGCGCCGATCTGCTTCATCTCGATACGGATACGGAACTCTTCGGCAAAAACCTTGATAAGCTGGCGGAAATCCACTCTTCCGTCCGCGATGTAATAGAAAATGGCCTTCGTGCCGTCACCTTGGAATTCCACATCCCCTATTTTCATATCCAAGCCCATTTCCGTCGCTATACGGCGGGCCTGAATCATCGTCTCCTGCTCACGGGCAATGGCTTCCTGCCATTTCTCTATGTCGTTCTGACGGGCCTTGCGATATATCTTCTTGAATGATGCGGGATCGTTGACGATGCCCTTGCTCTTGAGCTGCCTGCCCACGACTGGCCCTTCCAGCGTCACGATACCGAGGTCATGCCCCGACTGAGCCTCAACAATCACAAGATCCCCGATCTTCACGTTCTGGCCGGAATCATTTATATAAATTCCCTTGCGGGTGTTCTTGAAGCGCACCTCGAACAAGTCGGCATAAGTCCCGTCGCTGACTCCCTTGAGGAAATTGGCATCGGACAATTTGCAGCATCCCGGACGGTAATTGCAATTTATCTCGCCCGACTCCGTGTCCCTGCTCACCGCGCATCCGCGGAAACAATCAAACTGTATAGATTCGTTTTCCATTGCTATCTACAAATGAAGATACAATCTGTTCACCAAATCAGTGAAAAGTATCTTCTGATTTACATTTCTTTCTATGAGGGACATCGCTCTCCCGAAATCGGCAAGCGCCGCTTGCGGGAACTTCCTGTCGAAAGACGATGCCCAGGCTGTAATCTCTGCGTCTGCGGAGGACAGCGAGTTCATACCTTGCTGGAGGAGAAAGACTTCCCGGAGTCTCTCCCCTGCAAATTTACAAAAAGCCTTGAAACTTTCACGGGAAGGAAGTGAAGCGACAGCCTCTCCCGCTTCAAGCGCTGACCGGATATCTCCTGCCGCCAAAGCGTTCATAAGATCGGAGAATTCACTGAACGACACGGACTTTGACTTGCCGGCGCCGGGCGCAACCCTTATCTGCTGGCATCTGGAAGATATGGTCTTCAGAACTTTCTCCGGGGAATGGGTTACCATCACGAACTGGGTTAGCGCAGGAGGTTCTTCAATGAGCTTGAGCAGACGGTTGGCCGACTCGGAATTCATTTTTTCGGGAAGATAGATAAGAGCGGAACGATAGCCGCCTTCCAATGCGCTGAGGCTCATAGTCTCAAGCAGGGATTTGGCCTCAGCCACCGCGATATTCGCTGACTTCCCCTCTATCCCGAGAGCCTCGTTCAGATCGTTTTCCGTAAAATACGGATTGGCCAGCACAAGTTCACGCCATTCCCTGCTGTACGAGACTGAAAGATTGCCGCTTGTCACGGGGAATATGAAATGAACGTCGGGATGAATCAGTTTCGTGACTTTGTTGTCGTCATGATAGAGATGCCGCAGGAATTCGAGAGCGACAGACACTGCCCCGCCGCCGTCATCCTCGTGGAGCATGATGGCGTGATGGACCTTCCCGGAATCCACCATCGAGCGAAGTGTCTCTTCTATGGTCATATCTTCCTGAATGCGTTGTATCGGGCAAGCTCTATCAGCATTTCCTTCTCCCACGTGTCCGGCAAGGGGGACAATGCCTTTTCCGCCCCGGCGATATACTCGTCAAGACGGGCGGACGCATATTCAATGCCCTTTCTTTCCAATACGAACTCCCGAACCCGGTCACAGTATTCGGGGTGATTGTGTATTTCCCTTACCATAGCTCTCACCTCCTGCTCCCTTGAAGAACCGGCAAGGGCTCCAAGCAGCGGGAGAGTGATCTTCTGCTCCTTGATGTCCACACCGACAGGCTTGCCCAAGCTAGCGTCTCCGGCATAATCAAGGAGGTCATCCTTAATCTGGAAAGCGATGCCCGCGTTTCTGGCATATTCCCTTGCGGCATTGCAGTATTGCTCGGGGCCGTCCACAGATATTGCGGCAGACACACAGGCGGCCTCAAAAAGAGAGGCGGTCTTGCAGTAAATGATTCTGAAATACTCTTTCTCATCGGTATCCGCCGTTGTAGCCTTCTGCAGTTGCAGCATCTCACCCTCAGCCAGGTCCGTGAGAGTTTTGGAGAAAAGGCTTA
This sequence comes from Candidatus Cryptobacteroides sp., assembly GCA_045598165.1. Lineage (GTDB taxonomy): Bacteria > Bacteroidota > Bacteroidia > Bacteroidales > UBA932 > Cryptobacteroides. Next base: position 35,892 of record JAZLLN010000051.1, on the reverse strand, counting down.
CGACAGCATTGTTCCTTCTGGCGGACAGCACCATCTCCACGGCCCTTGCCAACCAGAAATCCCCGACAAGCACGGCCGAATTTGGACCGAGGAGAGACATTACCGAAGGTCTTCCCCGGCGCTCCGTGCTGTCATCCGCAACGTCATCGTGCATCAGAGTCGCATTGTGAAGCATTTCCGAAGCCGCGGCATAACGCAGACTGTCTTCGTTGGATTTGCCGCAGGCGCGCGCCATCAGCAGGGAAAGCATGGGACGAAGCAGTTTTCCGGTGTTCGAGAGAATCATTCTGTTGGTCTTCTCGAGCAACGGAACATCGGAACGCAGAGTATCCTGAATCAGTCCCAATACACGGGACCAATCCGGCTCCAGCATTTCTATTATACTGCTCCTATCCATTATTCCTCAGGATATCGACGAGTTCTTCAACGGTTTCCGGAAAGCGGGCAATATTCCTTGCCTCTTCCGTAAGCATACCGCATTCCACATACTTGTCGAGCTGCGCCTTGAACGGATCGTAGAACCCGTCCAGATTGAGAGCCACAACCTTTCCTTTGTAAATTCCCAATTTCGCCAGGCAGAATGTCTCGGCAATCTCATCCAGGGTGCCGATTCCTCCCGGCAGGGCCACTGCTATACAGGTCCCCTCACGCATCAGTTCCTTCCTCTCCGCCATCGTATCCGTCCACAGGAGCTTTGTCATATTCGGGTGTTCGACACCTTTCATGAAACGGGGAATCACACCGATATTGGTCGCTCCACACGCCGCCGCCTCATCCGCGACAATCTTCATCGTTCCCTTGATGGCCCCTCCGGAAACTATTCCGTATCCAGACAAACAAGCCGCACGTACAAATTCGCGTGCAGCCTGATTGAATTTGGGATTTATGTCAAAACTGGAGGAACAATAAACAACCAGCAGTTTCTCATCCATATAAATCAGAATATTATTGCGGCGGAAATCTTAACTCCGGAGGCCTTGTTGTTCTTGATCTGGTTGGGGACTTCATTAATGTTGAACTCGGAACCGGCAAAATCCCAAATATATCTGGCAGACACCTGCAGATGCTTGAAGAGCTCCACTCCGCCGCCAAGACCTACACCGTAATGGAAGCGCTTGATGTCGCCCCAGTCCTTGATGCTCTCCCAAGTGTTGCCGCCACCGGTTTTTGCCTGTATGTTAAGGGCATAGGAGACATAGGGTTCTCCGACTGCGAACACCTTGAGGACGGCGGGAAGAATGGAAAATCCCCACTGCACCTGAACCGGAAGCTCGATATAGCTGTGCTTGAATTTCAGGTCAATTGCATCTATGAGCCTGTCACCGCCAACGTACGTACCTCTCACGTTGTACTGGAGAGAGGGGAGCAATTCGAAACCGAGGGGGAGGTCAAGCCTGTAACCGACTCCAGCGTGGAACTGGCTGAAATTTTCTGTCTTGATAGATTCCGACACTTTGCCGGACGTCGTTGTAAGACCTCCGATAATGGTAAATTGCGCAAACGCTGATGTACTGAGGGCAAGAGCGGCGACAATAATCAACATCCTTTTCATTCTAAATCAGATTTTCAAGTTTTGCGGAAATCTCCGCTTTTGAAACAAGCCCGGAACTGCGATCAACCAACTGTCCGTTCTTGAAATACATCAGGGTAGGGATGTTGCGGATACCGAACTTTGCGGCGATATCCTCACAATCGTCAACATTGCACTTGGCCACCACTGCGCGTCCGTCAAAATCGGATGCTATCTCGTCCACCGTAGGGGACAGTACCCTGCACGGACCGCACCAGGGGGCCCAGAAATCCACAAGAACCGGCTGCCCCGCAGCAAGTATCTCGTCAATATTGTTTTCAGTTATAACTTTTTCCATAACCCCAAAGTTAATAAATAGTTTCAATATTCCACACAAATGCCCGGAGACCCAGATCGGGAGCAGATTCGTCCGTAGCCTTGAGGTCTGCCATAATGGCATCTACCTTCTCGTCCTTGACCACCGTCAGAATGGCGTGGTTCATCTCCGGCCACCCGTGACTGCCCATATGGGGCCTGCCGTTGAAGCCTCCTTTCCCCTGGATGTCCTCCCAGCGGGTGAATCCCCTCTGGTGATTCTTTTCCAGCACCTCAACGATCTCTTCGTTGTAGGCCTGATTGTAACTTATGAATATAGCTTTCATTTCGAATTGCTTTTAAGACGTTTTTCCTGCCTGGTGGCAAATACGCAATATACCGTAGGAATAAGCACAAGGGTGACTACCGTTGAAATTGAAAGACCCCAGCAGACCGTCATACCCAGAGAACGCCACATTTCCGAACCTTCGCCCGTTCCCACAGCCATAGGCAGCATACCGAGTACGGTAGTGAGAGTTGTCATAAGAATAGGGCGCAAACGGCTCTTTGCGGCCGTCACTGAAGCATCCAGCACATTCATTCCGCGTTCACGGCAGAGGATGGTGTAGTCAATCAGCACGATACCGTTCTTCACAACGATACCGAGCAGGATCAGAATGCCCACCATACCCATAGCACCAAGAGCGGTTCCCGTGATTCTGAAGCCGAGGATGACACCCACAGCCGCGAAAGGCACGGAGAACATAATCACGAACGGAGACATATAGGACTCGAACTGCGACGCCATCACCATATAGACAAGGATGATAATGAGCAGCATCAATACGATGAGGTCGGAGAACATATCCTGCTGATCCTCGTAGTCTCCGGCAATCTCGAGCGAGATGCCTGATGGAATTGTCGTCTCGGAAATAATCCTGTTTGTTTCGGCCACAGCTTCACTCAGGGCCACTTTGTTGGCGACAACTCCGGTGACAGTGATGAGACGCTCGCGGTCCTTCCTCTCGATGGTGGGAGGGACCAGAGTCTCCACCACAGTTCCAAGCTCCTTCATCCTCACAGGCTTGCCCTGAGCGTTGTAAACCACTATGTTTTCCATATCCTCCAGACTGGTGCGGAATTCCGGAGCATAGCGTACGCGGATATTGTACTCCTCGCCGTCTTCACGGTAGAAGGATGACACAGAACCGCTCATAGCAGCACTGAAAGCGGAACCTGCAGTGGTGGAATTGAGCCCGTTGATGGCAAGCTTTGTTCTGTCGAAGTCCATCTGGTACTCGGGAGTATATTCATCGCGGCTCAGAATCACCTGGGCGAAACTGGAACTTTCCAGCATCTTCGCCTGGAATTCCTTTGCCATAAGGTCTGTCTCTTCGAACGAATAACCGTAAACCTCAAGTTTCACGGAAGAGGCGCCGCCCATCATCATTCCGCCGTCACGCACGTTGGCCCTTCTGATTTCCGGATACTTCTTGAGTACGTCACGCACTACATCGGCCAGTTCTGAGGACGTTCTGGTCCTGGTACCCGGGCGTCCGATTCTCATATTGATGGAAAGAATATGAGTACCGTTGCTCTGCATATTGGCAAAGGTGTTGTCAGTATCCGCCTGTCCGAAGGTATGGTTGTACACGGAGCATTCGGGGACAGCGGCGAGGAGATCCTTCTGAAGAGCCTCCGCAAAGTCTCTGGTCACATTCTGCGCCGTACCCATAGGGAGCTCAACCGTTGCGCTTATACGGTCTGAGTCAGCGTGAGGGAAGAGTTCCGTCTTGATGCCGGGTCCGAGCAGGACAAGCGTAGCCACGAAAATTCCGAAGGCACTGAATATGACAAGTTTGCGACGTTTCGTAGCCCAATGGATAATGTGAGCATAACCGCGCGAAATCTTGTTGAGGAACTTGTCTATGGGAGTGAATAACAGATTGTGAACCTTACCGTACTTCTCGTTCGGCTTGAGGAAAATGGAACACAGCATAGGCACCAGGGTGAGAGCCGCAGTAGTGGACACTATCATAATGATGCTCACAATCCAGCCGAGCTCCCTGAACATGATTCCGGCCATACCGTTTATCATAGTCAGCGGCAGGAACACGCAGAGCATGGTCAACGTGGATGCGATGACGGAAATACCCACCTCGGACGTGCCGTGTACGGCAGCCTCCTTGGGTTTCTCGCCCCTTGACAGGTGAGTCGTCACATTCTCCAGCACAACGATGGCATCGTCCACAACCATACCGATTGCTATCGACAGAGCCGACATCGAAATGATGTTGAGAGTACTGCCCGTGGCGAAAAGATATACCAGGGATGCCAGCAGGGCGATAGGAATCGACAGCACGATGATTAAAGTGGACTTCATGTTGCCCAGGAAGATGAATACCACAAGCATAACCACCAGGAAGGTGATGATGATGGTCTCGAGCAGAGTGTGTATTGTGTTGATGATTTCCTCGGATCCGTCCACGATGGGAATTATCTTCACGTCGCTGGGAAGTGTCTTCTCTATCTTCACAAGTTGTTTCTTGACGGAACGAATCACGTTGACGGTATTGGCTCCGGACTGCTTCTGGATGGTAATACGGGCCGCGCGTTCACCGTTGGTATAGGATTCCTGCTCCCTCTCCTCGTTGCCGTCCTCAACGGTGGCGACATCACGAAGATAGATTGTACGTCCTCCCATGGAACCTACCACTATGTCAAGAAGTTGGCTCGGATCGGTAAATTCCTTCTGGACGCGAAGCGTATAAGTCTCCGAACCGATATCGATGTTGCCCGAAGGAAGATTCCTGTTCTCTGCCGCAATGATGGAAGAAACGGTGCTGACACTCAGATTGTAGGCCTGCAGCTTGTTGGGGTCGCAATAAACCTTGATTTCACGCGTCGGTGCACCGCTGACACTCACTGTACCCACTCCCGAGACACGAGCCAGAGGTGTGGACAACTTATCATCCAGAATCTTTTCAAGGCCCGCCGCACTCTCCTTCGCTGTGGCCGACAGCATCATAATGGGCATATCGTCGGCACTGAACTTGAATATCACGGGAAGTGATACCCCGTCCGGAAGCACCGAGTTCACCATATCCAGCTTGTCGCGGACATTGTTGGTGGCCTCCTCGATATCTGTTCCGTATTCGAAAGTGAGTGTGATGAGGGAGATATTCTCCTTGCTTCTGGAGTTGAGTTCCTTGAGGTTCTCCACTCCATTCAACGCATTCTCCAGAACCTTTGTGAGGTTGGTCTCGATATCAGCTGCATTGGCTCCCGGATAGGACGACATCACCATAATGGTATTGGCGTCGAATTCAGGGAACTGGGCTATGCTGGTCTTGACAAGGGAGAACACACCGAACACGACGAACGCCATGAATACCAGCGCCGTCGTCACCGGATGGTTTACTGCCGCTCTGTATATGCTCATTTCTTAACCTCCACTTTTATACCTGACTTGAGCGCGGACTGGCCTTTCACAACCACGGTCTCGCCGCCTTCAAGACCATCCACAATTTCATATTTGTCATCAAAATGACGTCCGAGGGTTACGTTCCTGAGGGTGACTGTGCCGTCTTCACCAAGAACATAAACGGAACGCTGGCCGGAACCCTGAAGTTTCACCACCGCCTCATCGGGAACCACCACATTGAACGTATCACCGAAATTGACTGTCACGCGGGCATACATCCCGGGGCGCAGCTGCCTGTTCTCATTGCGAACCTGAACCTCCACATTGAAGGTATGGGTGGCGTTGTCCATAGTAGGATGCAGGCGCACGACGGTTCCGGTAAATGTCTTGCCGGGAAGGGCATCCGCCGTAAGGGATACCTTGTCGCCCTTGCTGACCTTGGTGTAGTCAGACTCGGACACGGGCACCAGTATTTTTACCGGAGTAATCTGCTGCACGGTGAAAATGGGCTGGGCCATAGCGTACATATCGCCACGGTCATAATTCCTGGCTGTAATCACTCCGCTGACAGGGCTCTTGAGTATAGTATTCTCATAGATGTTGTCATAAGTGGACTTGCTGACCTTGTAGGAGAGCTGCATCGACTCGAAATCGGACTGGGAGACACCTCCCTCCTCATAAAGGCCCTTCACCCTCTCGAACTCATCCTCGGCATTCTTGAGCTTCAGGCCGGCCTGATCGAGCTGGAGCCTGTCCATCTCGGCAAGCACCTGCCCCGCCGTGACGAAATCTCCCACCTCGACGTTAATCTTCTGAATTCGGGACGCCGACTGAGGTGCAATATTGTTTATCACATAAGCCTGGACCGTGGATGAATATACCTGATCCTGGACAACCGACTGTTTGGACACTTCGGTCACTTCTACAACGGGATTGGAAACTGCGACCGCAACGGTCTGCCTGTTCTGTTCTGTCTTGTTCTGGGCGCAGCCCGCCAACACAATCAAGGCTGCGGCAAATAACGTTTTTTTCATATCTCTTTTCTTTATTAATCTGTGAAATCAGCTCCGAGTATCTGCTCGAGCTCAGCCTTCGCCGTTACAAAAGTATATACCGCCTGTGAAACCGTCAGCTGCGTCTGAACAAGACCCAACTGGGCATCATTGAGGTCAGTGAGGGTGCTTCGTCCCACGTTGTAGGACTTGGAAGCGATGTCATAGGCTTTCTGTGCGGTGCCGAGTGCATCCTGAGCGGACGCGAAACTCTTGATTGCCGTCTCCATACTGTTAAGATACTGACGTATGGCTATCCTGAGCTGGCGTTCGGTATTTTCCCGCTGCATATCAAGTTCCGCTGCCTGAACCTTGGCCTGACGCACGTTGTTGAGCCTCTTGCCACCGGAAAATATCGGGATGTTGAGACTCAAACCCACGTATGAATACGGAGTCCATTTGTACTCGCTGAAATTGAAATCATTGGTCATCGCGTTGAAGTTGTAGGAAAAGGCAACGGCCAAAGAAGGGATGTAGGCGTACTGCTGTACCTTGACGGCGTTTGCGAGTTCCTCTGCCTGAATGGAGAGTTGGCGCATAGTCGAATTGTTGTAGAGAGACAAATCGCTGCTGACTTCTGACACCTGCCCCGCCATATCGTCAGAATAATCCATCAGGGAACCGGCGATATCGATATTCTCATCCAGACTCACGCCCATCACAGCCTTGAGCTGCCACAAGGCCAGAATGATGGCGCTCTCAGCATCATACACGTTTGGGATGGCGTTTGCAAGAGTTGTCTTGGCACGTGTGAGGTCGAGTTCCGAGGCCTTGCCGGAATTGTATTTCTTCTGTGTCAACTGGCAATTCTGAAGAGCGTTCTCATACACCCCCTTGTAAACCTTGAAAGCCTCCCGGGCGAGAAGAGTCGCAAAGAAGGCGTTTTTGACCTGAGTGACTGTCTCGAGACGACTCCCACGGGCCTTCTCGACAGCAAGTTCCACGTCCTCGCCGGATATCTTGAGTGTCTTCCACAACTGGGCGTTGACCAGCGGCATTGATGCCGTCACACCGACGCTCCAGGTGTTCCAGCGTCCGACGGAAATTCCTTCATTCGAAGATTCCTGTTTCTCGTCACCTCCGGGTACCTTTGCGAACGGGTCCGGCAGATTGGGGTGCTGCTGGTAAAGCGGCTGAAGCAGGGGTTGTACCATCCCGGCAATGTCAAATCCACCGCCGTCCATATACATTACCTGTTTCTTGATAGTTCTCTGGTAGGAACCGTTTCCGTCAATTTGCGGAAACAGGGAAGCATATGTTCCTTTTTTGGCGTATTGGGATCTCTCTATCTCCTTGTCCGCCACTTTGACGGCAACATTCTCACTGAGAGCGATTCTTATCGCATCCTCCAATGTCAGCACGGTAACCGAAGTATCGGCAATCTCTTGAGTTTGAGGGGCTGCCGCCACGGCTACTGACAATAAAATCATTTCTATCATATCTCCACTAAATTTTAAAGCGTATTATTTGCTGCAAAAATCAAGCCGTAAACGAGGTCGTTAAAAGACTGCGAATTTAACAAAATTCGGGATTTTGAGCAAAATTATTATATTTGTCAGTCGTTAACATTCGCTGCATGACTGATTTGCTTTATATTCACTGGAACGTCAATCCTGTCATTTTCAGCATAGGAAATCTCGGAATCCGCTGGTACTCTCTGCTGTTCGTGGCGGGATTCATCCTGGGCTGGTATATGTTCCGCTGGTTCTTCCGCAGGGAGGGGGCCCCGGACGACAAACTTCTGGATCCGCTTCTATATACCCTGCTCATAGCGACAATAGTAGGCTCCAGGCTCGGTCACTGCCTTTTTTACCAGCCCGATTATTACCTCGGTTCCTGGAAAGGCTTTCTTGAGATATTCCAACCATGGAAAGGAGGTCTCGCCAGCCACGGGGGAGCAATAGGTCTTCTGCTGGGTATGTGGTGGTACTCCGCACATTACGGGAAGAAATATAATTTCAATTATCTTTGGATAATGGACCATCTGTGCATCGCGGTCGCGTTCGCAGGATGTTTCATACGTCTGGGGAATCTTTTCAACTCAGAGATATACGGTGACGTCACCACTCTTCCCTGGGGAATCATTTTCGACAGGAACGGAGAGACGGAACCCAAGCACCCCACACAAATCTATGAAGCACTTTCCTACCTGATTCTCGGTCTGATTATGGTTTGGATCTACAGGAACCGTCTTGAGAAAACCAACCGCGGCTTCTTCTTCGGATTCTTCCTCGTGGGTTGCTTCGGAATGAGATTCATCATCGAGTTCATCAAGGAGCCCCAGGTCGGATTCGAAGAGACAATGGTTCTGGATATGGGGCAGCTGCTTTCCATCCCATTCATCATCGCGGGTATTGTACTTCTTGTCTATTCGGGCATTTCAAAGAAACCCGCCGCCATCGTCCCGCCCGAACCCGAAAAGAAAACTCCCACGCATTACGCGCATAGCCTCTGAAGTGTGCGTTGAGAAGTACCTCCTTTTCTGTTTTCCACATCAAAACGGGGGAATTTTAGCCTAAAACTCCCCCGAAATGATATTTTTTATACCAAACGGGGTAAAAAATCAGGAAAATTCCCCCGCCGGACATCAAGTAACCAATAAAGTCCAGATGGCGAAGCGGGCGAATTTGCCGACCCCGAGAAGGAAGATGGTCTGGACGGCAGGGGTCCGGAAAAAACCGAGAGCAAGAGCTACCACGTCTCCCAGGAACGGCACCCAACTTATCAGCGCCATCCAGACTCCATATTTGTCGATATACGCTTTCTGCTTGAGCATCGACTCAGGCTTCACCTTGAAGTGTTTCTCTATCCATTCCCACTTGCCGAGCCGTCCGATGAAATATGTGGTGATGCCGCCGAACCAATTGCCGGCAGTACCAACAACAAGCGTGGCCACCGGATTGATTCCGGCGGCCAGCGCTGCTACATAGAGGGCATCCGAACTGAACGGCAGAATGGTCGCCGCCAGGAAAGTCCCTATGAAAAGGCCCAGAAGGCCAATATTTTCAAGTCCTAACAAACTACTCGCGAACGGCCGCGATACCGGGAAGGTCTTTTCCCTCGAGAGCCTCAAGCATTGCGCCGCCGCCTGTGCTGACATAGCTGACCTTGTCGGCATAACCCATGCGGGTCACTGCAGCCACTGAGTCGCCGCCTCCGACGAGGGTATATGCACCCTTCTCAGTTGCCTCGGCGAGGAACTTTGCGATAGTGAGGGTTCCGTTTGCGAAAGAAGGCATCTCGAACACACCCACAGGACCGTTCCAGAGGATAGTCTTGGAAGAAAGGATGATTTCCTTCCAGGCAGCGAGAGATTCGGGACCGGCATCCATTCCCTCCCATCCGTCAGGAATATCCATAGACGGAACGAGCTGGGTTGCAGACTCGTTGGAGAATTCATTCGCCACGAGTGTCTGTGAGGAAACAGTAATCTTCACACCCTTCTCTTTTGCCTTGGCAAGAATATCAAGAGCCTGGGGGATGAGGTCATCCTCGTGCAGGGAGTTGCCGATCTTGCCGCCCTGTGCCTTGAGGAAAGTATAGCCCATCCCGCCGCCGATGATGAGGTTGTCAACCTTCTCAAGCATATTCTCGAGCACCGCGAGTTTGGAAGAGACCTTGGAACCGCCGATGATTGCGGTGAAAGGATGCTGTGCATTCTTGAGCACGCTGTCGATGGCCTTGATCTCGCCTTCCATCAGGTAACCGAACATCTTGTCATTCGGGAAATATTTGGCAATGAGAGCCGTTGAACCATGGGCACGGTGTGCTGTTCCGAATGCGTCGTTGATATAGCAGTCAGCATAAGAAGCGAGAGTCTTCACGAACTCCTTCTGGCTTTCCTTGACGGCGGCTTTGGCAGCCTTTTTCTCGTCATCCGTGGCATCCTCCGCAAGTCCGCGGGGTTTTCCCTCCTCCTCAGCATAGAAACGGAGGTTTTCGAGAAGCAGAGCCTCGCCCGGCTTGAGGGCGGCGGCCTGTGCCTGAGCCTTCTGGCAATCGTCAGCGAACTGTACGGGAACACCGAGGCACTCTGAAACGTGATTTACGATATGTTTCAGGGAGAATGTCGCATCAACCTTCTTGGGACGGCCGAGATGAGACATGATGATGACGGAACCTCCGCCTGCAAGGACCTTCTTGAGTGTAGGCATAGCCCTGCGGATGCGGGTGTCGTCGGTAATCTCGAACTTGTCGTTCAGAGGGACGTTGAAATCAACACGTACAATGGCTTTCTTGCCATTAAAGTCATAAGAATCAATGTGCTGTTGCATAATATGGTTAATTTGAATTTTCCGAATCACAAAGTTAACAATTTTATCAATATCTTTGCACAATATGATTGAGTATCCTACCGAAAACTGGAAAGACTACGAGCTGCTGGACAGCGGCTGCGGCGAAAAACTGGAGCGCTACGGCAGCTACGTGCTGCGCCGTCCCGAACCGAAAGCCCTCTGGACGCCTTCGATGAGCGAAAGGGATTGGGCAAGACTCACCCACACCAGCTTTACCCCGGGAGCCGGATTCGGCAAAGCCGGGAAGGAGGACAGCGGCACCTGGAACCGTCTGAAGAAGATGGAAGACCAGTGGCACATCCAATACAGACTTCCGGGAGGACCGGCCCTTAACCTGCGGCTGGGCCTCACTTCATTCAAACACGTAGGAGTGTTCCCCGAGCAGGCTCCCAACTGGGACTTCATCTTCAGGAAAAGCTCCGGACTTGCGGCCGAAGCAGAAAAGAACGGCAGTCCTATACCGAGGATACTCAACCTCTTCGCCTACACGGGAGCGGCATCTCTGGCCGCCAGATCGGCAGGAGCCGACGTCACCCACCTCGACTCCGTAAGACAGGTCGTCACCTGGGCAAGAGGGAATATGGAAAACAGCGGAATGGACGGCATCAGATGGGTTGTGGAAGACGCGATGAAATTCGCAAAAAGGGAAGCCAGAAGAGGCAATCTCTACGACGGGATAATTCTCGACCCGCCCGCCTACGGCCACGGACCGGACGGGGAAAAATGGAAACTGGACGAGTGCCTTTTCGAGATGCTAAGGACTGTTTCTTCCATCCTCAAACCCGAGCACTCGTTCATGGTCCTCAACCTTTACTCCAACGGCTTCTCCGCCGCACTGGGCGAGACCATCGTGAAAGAAGCCTTCAAGCTGTCCGGGAGAACTCCATACAAACTGGAAAGCGGGGAACTCGCCATCAATGACAGATTCGGCAAAGTTCTCCCGCTCTCAGTTGTAGTAAGACTCGAACGCTAACTTTCCTCCTCTGTTGCCGCCTCTATCAGCAGAGAAAGATTCTCCTCCATCTTGTCAGCAAGTTCCTTGTCTCCGGCTTCCTTGACGGCATCAGAAAGATAGAGGATGAAATTCGCGCATAGTTCAAAATCATCCTTCGCGAACTCATAGAACTCCAGATAGAATTTCGTGGAAACCACAAGTTCATTGGACAGATTCACCGCCAGCTGGCGGGCCTTGTCCGTCTCTCCCAACTTGTAGTACAGTTCTACCATCCCGATAACTGTAAGGTCATTGCTTGACAAGCCGAAAGGAACACTCTCCAGAGGATAATTCCTCATCACCTCGGAGCATTTGTCGAGCATCTCCAGAGCCCTGCCGTTCTCTCCCTTTTCATAGAACGCCTTTGCGGCGGTCAAGAACACCGCACGCACGGATATTACCCCGAGATTGGTGTACAGATTCTGATAATCAATGAAATAATCGTCCCGGGAAATGGCATCCCAGCGGTAGGTCTGCGTCATCCTGGCATACAATTCATCCGTATCCACAAAACCGGCTTTTGAGGAAGTGGTCCTGTTCCTGATGGGAACGAATTTGTACGAATAACCCTCAAACTCAAGATATTCTTTGATGCCGATATTGAGATCACCTCCCAAATTGAGCAGATGCAGAGGCCTGTCCCATTCATACTGCGACAGCAGATCAAGCAGGAATATCTCCGGCTTGCTGAGATATTCTTTTCCCTCCGGAATCGCAAGCACGATGCTGTCCGGAATCATATCAGCATACTTCTCGGACACAATACCGTACTTGAGCACGTTCTCCCTGTTGACGGGAACAGATATCTTTCGCGATACGATATAGTCCACCTTGCGGCCGCTGGACAAAGCCACTTTGACGTCCGGATGCCTGAACAGCATCATAACGTCCCCAATATCCATCACCTGATTCCTTGTGTCATAAACCGGAACGTACTCATTGGTACCATACAGATACTGCTCGTGAGGTACCGCAAGAGGAAGGGGAGCGGACTCGTTGCAGGCCCACTTCATCTGGTCAATGTGCCAGTCCGTACCGAGAAGGGAAGTGTTTATCACGCGGACATCGGCACGTACGTCCTCAACCTCCTGGGCATACCAGACAGGGAATGTGTCATTGTCACCGTGAGTGACAAGATATCCGTTTTCGCCCACGGAGTCCAGATAGTTCCTGGCAAGTTCCACCGCAGTGTACCGATTAGACCTGTCGTGGTCATCCCAGTTCTGAGAAGCCATAAGGACAGGCGCGGAAAGACAGGCAAGCGTAGCCACAGCGGCCACAGCGGCCGTATGCTTCCCCTTCAGGGCTTCCTCCATCCATTTATAGATGGCAGCCACAGCCAAGCCTATCCACACGCAGAAGAAATAGAAGGAGCCGGCGTAGGCATAATCGCGTTCACGGACCTGATAGGGAGGCTGATTGAGATATATCACAATGGCAATTCCCGTCATAAAGAACATCAGGAAAGTGAGCCAGCAACCGCGCTTGTCGCGCTCAAACTGGAAGAAAAGACCCAGCAGGCCGAGAAGCAGAGGGATGAAGAAATAGTGATTCTTTCCCTTGTTGTTCTTCAGGCTGTCCGGAGCGTCCGACTGGTCGCCGAGACGGAAATCATCGATGAACTTGACTCCGCTCTCCCAGTTTCCGTGGAAGATATTCCCCGGTGTGGGGCTGTGGATCTCATTCTGTCTGCCGACGAAATTCCACATAAAATATCTCCAGTACATCCAGTTCATCTGGTAATCGAAGAAATAGGCCAGATTGGCTCCCATCGTCGGCTTCTTGTGCTCTGCGCCCTTCACATAATGGCCCTTGCCTCCGGTGTAGGACTCATAGAACCTTTCGTATCTGCCGTCAGGACTGTTGCTCCACATCCTGGGGAAAAGCATCTTCCCTTCCGGCTTGTATTTGGCATCCACGGGGCCTTCCACCTTTTTGTACTTGCCGTTCAGCGGCGCCCAGTATTTGGTCTGCTTCAGTTCATAGGTCGCATCGAAATACTGACCATATACGAGCGGAGTGGAGCCGTACTGCTCGCGGCTCAGGTAGCGCACGAGGGTGAAGGCGTTGTCGGGCTGATACTCGTTGGTCGGCGTCTTGGTGCACGAACGGATGATGTCTATGCTGAAAACGGAAAATCCGATGATTATTGTCGTGAGACACAGGAGCGCCGTATTCCAGAAAGCCTTCTCTTCCCTGAGCGTGGAGAACAATCCCCAGAAACAGAGGCCCAGAACGGCCAGAAGGAAAAACGCCGCGCCAACATTGTAAGGCAGACCCAGAACATTGACGAAGAACAGGTCAACATAAGCCGCGAACTTGGGCAGCAGCGGGATTATCACAAACAGAATCAGCGCAAGGATGAGCACTCCGACCAGGAACACCTTGCAGAGTTCCCAAAAAGTGAATTCCTTGTTCTCCCTGCGACGATAGTAGAACATGAACACGAGGGCCGGTATTGCCAGCAGGTTGAGAAGATGTATTCCGATGCTCAGTCCCATAAGGAACGCTATCAGAACAATCCACCTGTTGGAACGCGGCTCGTCGGCCTGGTCGTACCATTTGGTCATAGCCCAGAACACAAGCGCCGTGCAGAGTGAACTCATCGCATAGACCTCACCTTCAACAGCCGAAAACCAGAAAGTGTCGGAGAAACAATAGGCAAGAGAGCCGACAAGGCCGGAACCCATTATGGCAATGGCAGCCCCGGTGGAGTACTTTCCTCCTACCGACGGAATCAATCTCTTTACGAGCCAGACTATGGTCAGATAGAGGAAGAATATGGTAAGGGCGGAGCATATGGCGCTCATCGCATTCACGAGAACCGCGGCGTGCATATTGTCGCCGAACAGGGTGAAGAACCGGGCTATCAGCTGGAAGACAGGGTTTCCGGGAGGGTGCCCCACCTCAAGCTTATATGAAGATGCTATGAATTCCCCGCAATCCCAGAACGATGCGGACGGCTCGATTGTCAGAAGATACGTGACCGCCGACACCACCAGGGAGGCAAGAGCGCATATCCTGTTCCACAAATTGAATTTTCTGTTATCCATCACTGATTGTTTGAGCCGGCTTGCAAACCGGCACATTTGACAAATATACAACCAAAATCGTTATCTTTGCAAAAATTAAACCACGAATGGCAGACAACGACTGGAAAAAAAGACTCGGAGTGGTCTACTCCACCAACCCCGATTTCCGCTACGAAGAGGCCGTGGCCGCCGAGGAAACCACACTCGAACCTTCCCGTCAGCATCTGACGGTCAGGATTGACAGAAGACAGAGAGCAGGCAAGCAGGTAACCCTCGTGGAAGGATTCAGGGGGACGCAGGATGACCTTGCCGCCCTTGCCAAATCACTCAAGGTCAAATGCGGAGTGGGAGGCAGCGCCAAGGACGGAGAGATCACCATTCAAGGGGATTTGCGGGACAAGGTCACCACGTTGCTGCAATCCATGGGATACAATGCCAAAAGAGGCAACTGACCATGATTGACACTTTCGGACAACTGCATCTGCCACAAACGGCTCCACAGGAGGTTGCCGAAGTTTTTGTGTGGTCCGAATGCCCCCTCAACACCATTCTCGTCCTGATGTCTGTCGTATTTGTGCTGACAGTACTCAGGGATTTTATCAGACTTCTGCCGACACTCGGCGCCTGTATGTTCAGGACGCGCCCAAATATCGAGCTCGAGCACAACTTCCATACCTCCAGAGAAAGAGATATCTGCAGTCTGGCCTTTCTGATTCCCTTTATCCTGATTGTCGACAGGTTCCGCCTGTATCACCCGTCCATCTTCGACAGGATACAGCCGGAATGGTCTTCAGTGGCGGTTATGGGCGCTGTCATCGTATTCATTGTCCTCCGTTACATCTTCTATCCGATACGGCCCGACCAGCTGCACGGAGACGAATCCAAGGCGGCCCACTGTTTTCTCTTCACATGCTTCACTTTGCTGGTTCCCCTGATGCTTCTGAGCATAGGCGCGATGCTTGTTTTCAATGCTCCGGAAGATGCCGTCAGAAGCGTCCTGCTCGTGGAAATCGCCATATTCTACTTTATCTCCATAATCAAGACAGGGCAATTTTTAGCCGGCCAATGCTCCGGTTTGTCAACTATTTTGTATCTTTGCGCCCTCGAAATCATTCCTGCTACCTTTGCAGTGGTTTCAGATTTGATATTATGAAAATACTGATATCTCAGAAAGAACCTGCCAATCTCAGCGCGTACACCACTCTTGCAGAGAAGTACAGCACCGAAGTTGAGTTCCATCCTCTGTATCTCATAGAACCTTTGAGCGACAAGGAATTCCGCTCCCAGAGAATCAACCTGCAGGACTACACAGCAATCGTGTTCTCTTCAAGGCACGCCATTGACGCATATTTCAAACTCTGCGAGAGCCTCCGCGTGAAAGTTCCCGACACGATGAAATATTTCTGCACCACCGAAATGGTGGCAATGTACCTTCAGAAACACATCGTATACCGCAAGAGGAAGATATTTTTCGGGGACGGCACTCCGTCATCCCTGATTTCCCTGATAGGGCCCAAACACAAAGAGGAGAAGTTCCTGATCACCTCTACCGAAGGGTCCAACCCCGGCAACATCACGAAACTCTTCGACGAAAAGAAACTTGACTATACCGTGGGTGCACTCGTCAAACCGGTTTCCCAGAATCTGAAGGACATAGATCTGCACAGCTATGACTTCATCGTGCTGTACAATCCCAGTGACGTGAAATCCCTCTATGAAAATTACCCCGACTTCAAGCAGGAAGGCATCAAATTCATCTCCTTCGGCAAAAGCATAGTCAAGGCGATGGCCGATGCCGGCCTTGAAACTGTCTTCCAGGGTCCCACGCCCGAAGCGCCCTCCGCGGCAAAGGCCATCGAACTCTGTCTTTCAAGCAAATGAGCACAGGCGTCCTCCCTACAGGAAATACCTTGAAAAAAGAGGAGCGGTTGTCGGGAAAGACGGCCGTTTCCGCTCTTATGTCCAAGGGAAAGTGGGGGCATCTCGGACATTTCAAATTCTGCGTGCTTGCAAACGGGCTTGATTTCTGCAGGATACTCGTTTCCGTTCCCAAACGGAATTTTAAGCGCGCCGTCAAGCGCAACCTGCTCAAACGGCGCATCCGCGAGGCCTACCGCACCCTGAAAGGCCAGGTCATCGGCACAGGCCGGGACATCCTCTTTTTCTACAACTCCGCTGAAATCTGTGACTTCCCCACCATTCAGAGCGAAATCGGGGAGATTCTCCGTGGCATTCACGATTCCGCAGACGGAGAAGTTTTGGAATAATCAATTCCCAAGACCGGAAAAATTGTTATTTTTGAAGTATGGTAAACATCTATGCTTCAAGAATCAATGATTTGCGGGCAATTATGCGCGAAGAAGGCTGGGACGCTGTAATCCTGACCGGCTCCGACCCGCACAACAGCGAATATCCGGCCGAACGCTGGAAACAGGTGCAATGGCTTACAGGCTTCACCGGCGAGGCCGGGGACGTCGTAATCACGGCAGATCATGCCGGTCTGTGGACTGATACCCGCTATTTCATCCAGGCAAACATGCAACTGGAAGGCACGGGAGTGGAGTTGCACAAGACCAGGGTCCCGGAGCAGGTGCTGATTCCGGAATGGCTGGCCGGGCATTTTCAAGATTCCGACAGCATAGTGATTGCCGTGGACGGGCTCGCCATCAATTCAGCCTTCGTCAATGATGAACTGTGCGGAGCGCTCCGCGACGCCAGGGTGGAGCACTGCGTGAAAAGTTGTCCGGATCTTTTGGAGCGGATATGGAGAGACCGTCCGCAGATTCCGCAGACACCGATATTCACCATCGATCCCGGAGAAAGCAGGGCCGACAAGATAGCCTGGATTCGGGAATGGATGGGAGAGCAGGATTATGACGCCGTCCTGCTGAGCAGCCTTGACGAGATAGCATGGACGCTCAATGCCAGAGCTTCCGACATAGAATTCAACCCTTTGATAATCAGCTACCTCCTCATAACTGAGGAAGACGTATTCTGGTTTGTGCTGAAGGACAGGGTGGAAGACCCCGACTCCGACAGGACTTTCGGCGAAATGGAAGACATCCGCCTGATGCGCTACGATGAAGTGGAAGAAACTTTAGGCAACTTGGGCAATCTCCGGCTATTCGTGGACGGCACGACCCTTAACTACGAGCTTTCCTCGATGCTTGAAGCGGGCGGAACGCGGATTTTCCCCGGCAGAAGTCCCGTCCAGCTTAGAAAAGCCGTGAAGAATGACACGGAAGTTGAAGGTATGCGCAAGGCGCACCTGCTGGATGGTACGGCAATGGAAAAGTTCCTTTTCTGGCTTGAGAAATCTGTAGAGAGCGACAGGGTGGTGAGTGAATGGGATGCTGCCGTCAAACTGGACCAGTACCGCGCGGAGCTGGAAGGCTACCTGGGCAATTCCTTCGAGACCATCTCTGCATACGGCAAGGGGGCGGCTTTGCCCCACTATTCAACGCCAAATACAAATGCACCGTTGCTGAAAGCGGAAGGCCTTTACCTTTGCGATTCGGGAGCGCATTTTGAGTTCGGAACCACCGACATCACACGTACCATTCCTCTCGGACCCTGCACTGAACTCGAAGCTGAAGACTATACTATCGTACTCAAGGGACATATTGACCTGGCAATGGCGGTATTTCCGGCCGGGACTCCGGGATGCCGTCTGGATGCTCTTGCACGTGAACCGCTCTGGTGCCGCAAAAGGAATTTCGGACACGGAACGGGGCATGGTGTGGGATATTTCCTCGGAGCGCACGAAGGCCCGCAGGACATACGGCAGAATATGAATTCACAGCCTCTGCTCCCGGGAATGATTACCTCCGACGAGCCCGGCATCTACCGTGAGGGGCTTTTCGGAGTGAGGCACGAGAATCTGTTGCTTTGTGTGGAGGCCGGAGAGAATGAATTCGGCTCCTGGCTTCAGTTCGAACCTCTGACAATGTGCCATTTCGACACATCAATACTACGCATAGATCTGCTGACGGCGGATGAAATTGATTGGCTCAATGCCTATAATTCAATGGTTTATGAAACGCTGTCGCCGCTGCTTCCGGAAAATGTGGCAGATTGGCTGAAAATCAGGACTGCGCCAGTATATCGCTGATGATATCGTCGGAGACGAACCATTCGTCCTCGCTCAAACACCTGCCGTTCCATCCTTCGGCTGTCCTGAGACCCAGCATTGTCTCCTCTTCGCGGATTTCTTCGTCGGAAAGGACCTCGGATTCCTGCTTCCATCCTGTCAAAGACCGGCTGTTCCACATCCTGATTTGTATCGGGGCGGTTCTGTCCGGCAGTTGGTCCCTCGGGACCAGGCCCTCGGAACCAATCTGCCGCTCCTCCACAGCTCCATAGTAATACAGCAGCGAATGGGCTGCGGGCCCTACGCCTACATAGGGCTGACGGCTCCAGTAAGCAGAGTTGTGGACGGCTCCGAATCCGGGACGAGCCCAGTTCGAAATCTCATAATGTTCATATCCGGCCTCTCTCAATTCGCGGCACACCAGCCTGTACTGCCTCCGGCACTGCTCGTCGGAAGCCTCGGCATAGCGTCCCGAGTCTATCATTCCCGCCAGAGCGCTGCCATCCTCAATTGAAAGCTGGTAAGCGGAGATGTGCTCCGGACTCCAGGAGATAATCTCCCTTAATGTATTCAGAAGCGTATCCTCCGTGAGATGGGAAATGCCGAAGATAATATCGACGCTGACATTGTCCATCCCTGCCTGACGGAGAATCCTGAATGCCTCTCTTGCACCGGCGGCATCGTGACGGCGGTTCATCCAATGCAGGATTCCGTCATCCAGCGACTGGACGCCCATGCTGATTCTATTGACGCCCAGCGCTCTCAGGCTCCTGACGTAGTCCGGTCCTTTTTCCACAATGTCTTCAGGATTCACCTCCACGGTCAGCTCCGTAAAATTATGCCCGGCTATGTCTCCCGCCGTGGAGATGATTCTCCCAATGCAGGGAAGAGGCAGCACCGAAGGGGTGCCGCCTCCTATGTATAAGGTGTTAACTTCCAGTGTAGATCTTATCTCCTCCGCCCTGCGACGAATCTCGCGGCACACTTCATCCGTATAGGCGCTGAAATCCCGGCCGGGACAGGCGATTTCCGAATAGAAGTCGCAGTAGGTGCAGAAACTCCCGCAAAAAGGGACGTGAACATAAATCATCAGCGGAGAAGCAACTCAGCGCTTCCGAGACGGGACTGAACGGTGAAGGCCTCCACCGTATAGACACCCTTGACAAACGAAGGGATGTTGTTGACGTAGATGCTCATCTCAACCTCACTGCCCTCATAATCCACCTCACGTGACGCTGTCGCGGAAACAGTCTCGCCGTCATAAGTGAACACAGCTCCCGAACCGTCCGAAAGGACATTGCCTGAAGGATCGTGCACAACCACGAAGACACGCACGGGGCCTCTCGGCGCCAGTTCGTTCTCTACAAGACTGAGGTTGACAAGAAGCCTGACAACACGGCTGCTCCTGTCGGTAATCTTGTCGGAAGCATTGTAGGCATCCATTCTGATACCGCGCGCCTTGATGACGGAACCGGCAGCCACCTGATTGGAAAGATTGTCCACCTGTGCTGTTAGCTTGGCGTTCTGCCTCTTGCTTTCAGCAGCCTCTTTCTTCGCCGCCGCCGCCTGGATTGTCAACTGATGATTGAGGTTGTTGAGTGAGTCAATCTGGACTATATAGCCACGCATAATGGTGCGGAGAGTGCCCAGTTCCTTTTCGTACTGGCGCATCTTCGCCCTGTTGGTGGCGTCTGTTTTCTTTATTCTCTCAACGAGCTGCGAGATTTCTTCGCGGGAAGAATCCAGCTGGCTGTTGATGGAATCATAGTCTGATGAAAGATTCTCGTAGTCAAGCTGAAGGGCCTGAATCTGCTCCGTAAGGTCCTGCTTTTCTATCTTGAGGTCATTGACGAGACTGGACTTCTGAATCCAGACCACAGCAAGGGCTATTGCCAGCACCGCTGCCACGGCGATGAGCAGGTACATCGTCTTTTGGAGGCCTGATGAGTTGCGCCTTTCCTGCTTTTCGCGCTCCAGGCGTTCGAGTCTCTCAAGGGGATCTTCTTTTTCCATAATTTCCTGTTTTTAAAGTCAATTCACAAAAATAGCAAAAATTGTGCTTACTTTTGCAATATGAAATATTTGGTACGCGCACTCAAACAATTTGTCTATCTGGCTGTAATTCTCTGCCTTATCGTCCTGATACTCGTCAAGGCCAATCTCGTGGAATCGGACATTTCGAAGATGTTCGTGAACGGTTACGACTCCCTGTGGCAGATTGCACTGATAATCGCAGTCTTCGCCGGCATCTATCCGAAACTGGGATACTCATCACGGGAAGTGAGGATGTACGGCTCCGATGAGGAGATACGCCCGATTCTGCAGGAGGTCATGGACGACCACGGATACAAGCTTGAGAAGGATGAAAGCGGAAAGATATCCTTCATAAAGAGGGCTCCGCTTTCAAGAATGATGAAACTTTGGGAGGACAGGGTGACTTTCACCCGGTCCCTCAGTGGATACTCCATTGAAGGCAGGACCAAAGACATAGTAAGAATCGCGTCGGCTCTGGAGTTCAGGCTCAGTCTGCCCGGAGAAGATGCTTAGCGGCGGCGTCCAGCGCTGTCCAGAATTCCTCCCCGAAACGCTCGGACAGAGGGCCTTTCAGAAATTCATAAACCCTGATTCCTTCCCTGCGTCCTTTCTCGAACGCAGGTTTGCAGATATTCCAATGATGCACGTTGAGAGCCAGCCCGCCTCCCGTCAACCTGGTTATCCGTATGGGATAGAGACTGCAGGATACAGGCTTCACGAGCCCCACCCTTTCGATTGAGCAGAGGCAGGAGCCGTCTCCCGGGAAATGGCAGAAGGCACATTCCGGCGAGCCGTCAGAAAGCGGCGTGACCATATCCCCATCCCTGTCAATCTCGAAGAATCCCTTTTCGTCGACAGCCTTCCGGCCCTTATCCGTCATCAGATGTGAGAACGCCGGATAATCACGCTCCAGGCTGTTCAGTTCCCTTTCCTCAAGGGGAGCGCCGCTGTCGCCTTCAATGCAGCAGACTCCCTTGCATACCGGATAGTCACAGGCGAAGAACTCTGTCACGACATCTTCCGACACAAGGATGTCTCCAATCTGTATTATCGTTCCGAAATCTCCTTTCATTTGAGTATCGCCTCCATTCTGGCCCCGTCATTCAGGCTTGAGAGCACGGCCTTGACGGCACCTACGCTGACTCCGTCAATATAATTCCCATAGAGGGAAACTATATCGCGTCCGGCCGAGTACCTCACCATCACTGCATCAACCATAGCCTCCGGTGTGGAGTAATAGGAAGTCATCACATTCTTCAGCTCCGCTTTGTATGCCTGCAGCTCGGATGGCGTTATCTCCGTGAACGACAGCCTGTTGACAGCCGCACGAACTGCATCCAGAGCGCGGTATAACCTCTGCTCCACCACAACGGAGGGCAATCCGTCAATGTTGCAGGGACGGCATTTCACCGTCATAGTGTATTCCTCCTCGGGATAGAATTCTATGTTCTCCTTGAATTCCGCATACATCCCCTCTTCCGCCAGTGCCTTCACTATCTCCTTCTGCAGGGCGACAGACGCTATCCTGAATGTCATATAGCCGTCCATACTGAACGGATTGCGTATTGAATAGGACATTGCCATGCAGGCTTCTCCCGGGAAAGTGCTGGTATACCAACCCTGGCGGGTGTCACGGCTGACGCGGGAGCGTACCTGTGTGCTTTTTCCGACATTGAAATTGCCGAGCGACCTTATCAGTATCTTCTGAAGCTCCTCTTCCTTGAAATCTCCGACTATGACAAGAATACCGTCATTAATTCTGGAGAACTGCCAGTCCAGATAGCGTCCGACACGGGTCGGAAGGTCCCTGCCAAGCGACTCCGGATTTCGGATTTCTGAATACCTGTAGTCTGGGCTTATCATCCTGCCCAATCTGTCTTCCGCACTGATGCCGGCAGTTTTCAGCCGGACTTCCTCGCATTTCCTGTAGTAATCGAAGCGCGCCCGGTTATAATTCCTGTCGCAGGAAAGCGAAAGGAGGGACTTCAGAAGGAGGGAGAGTCTTGATACCGGGGCGCTTCCGGTAATGCGCATGTCCGAAACGGAAATCTGCGGATTGAAGGAGATGCCGTTCGTCCGGAGCATATCGCTGAACTCATCAGGACTCATGCCGGCCACATCGAACACCCTGAACATATCCGAGGCGAATCCGGCTTCTCCCGGGGAAATCCCCTGAATTACAGGAGTCCCACCCTTGATCATCAGCCCGTAACAGAATCTGTCCCTGATGTCGGCCTTCTTGAAAATCACTTTCATGCCGTTGGAAAATGTCCAGAGCTGGCCACCCGTAATGGGATCCGGAACGGAGGATTTCAGTTTGATTCTGGCTTTGGACTTCGTATCCATCAGGCAGAGCGTATCCACGACACTGTAGGAATATCTGTTGCGGACAGTATCATCCCAAGCTCTGAGGAAGGTTTCCCTCAACATCCCCGTATCTATCGCCGAACCGGGAGTGATGCATTCCAGACTGATGGACTTTCGGGAGTCCAGCAGGGCCGACGAAAAATTGTTGAACAGTTCAAGTTCTTTTTCCGGCGCCAACCTGCGTCTGGACACAAAGGCATAAATCTCCGCAGGTGAAACAAGAGAAGCTCCGTAAAGATACGCATTCACGCATCTGTCCGCATACTGTCTGTTGGACAACTTGACATCCACTCCTTCGGTATTGAATATCAGATGATTC
The DNA here is from genome assembly GCA_045598165.1 of Candidatus Cryptobacteroides sp. Classification (GTDB taxonomy): domain Bacteria; phylum Bacteroidota; class Bacteroidia; order Bacteroidales; family UBA932; genus Cryptobacteroides. Next base: position 12,460 of record JAZLLN010000051.1, on the reverse strand, counting down.
CTGGCGTCATTGTATTCTTCCTGGGTAACCCCGCGGAAATCTATGCCTCCGAGCACGGATGCCGCCGTTTCGATTGCCTTCAGCGAGGATTCCCCATCCGTAGTCAGGCTTATCTCACAGATTTCATCTCCTTCTCTTACAGAACTGCTCTCATACCTGATATCAATGCCGCCCAGCGGCACACCCTCACTCCTGAATGAATTCCTTAGCCTTTGGGACAGTATCCTCTCCAATTCAGTCACGAACATTCCGGTCACAAGCGGCTGAGGTGTGTTCATGAACTCCGGAGGTGTTCTCGGGGAGGCTATCCTGATTCTGACTTCCGACACCCCTTCAATATCAGACGATGATGAGAGACAGCGGGGCCCGTCTTCGGGCTTCCACGAATATGGTTCCTCAGGATTCGTTTCCGGAAGACGCGGAACGGTCATTGAAAGCACATACATCCTGTCGGCAAGCTTGGCGGCATCAATGTCACCGCTGATGACAACCGCCTGCGGGCAGGGGACAGCCCTTATCATATCGAAAATGACCAGCAATGTGGAGTCGGCAGCGGACGCGTCGAAAGTCGGGACATCCCTGAATGAAAACACTGAAGCCCCGTTTTCATACGACACAAAACCCTCCGGTCCGTAACCCACGCCCTTGTCTGCAAGAAAGCGGTACGGTCTCTCGCTCCCGAAATTGTCAAGATGCGAAAGGAGGGGACGCGACTGATCCGGATCCCCCCCGTTTTTCTGAATCAGGCAGAAATCCGCGTAACCTTTTGACCAGTCATTGCTGACGAGGTAGAATTCCACACCGTTGGGAAGAGAGCCCCGCCTTATCCTGGAATCCACGCCGAAAGAGGGCAGATTCTGGGCAGGAACGATTATTGCTGATATCAGTAAAAACAGTGGAATCAGTACATATGCCGGATGTTTTAACATCATATTTTGCGATTTTTACAAATTTAAAATAAAAAATGCTATTTTTGTGTTTCGCACAGACAAGTATAGAACAAAAATAATTCCAAAATCATGAAGAAAGTCATTCTTACCATCGCCTCTCTGGCTCTCGGTGCAGCCGTAATGTCTGCCCAGGATCTCAAAGCCGTTTCTGAAATTTTCAACAGCGGAGCTGAATCTCTGAACAATGGCGCAAAGACCGAAGCGCTCGCGTCTTTCCAGAACGCCCTTTCCCAGGCTACCGCTCTCGGTGACGAAGGCAAGGAAGTAGTGGATAACTGCAAAAACATTATCCCCAACCTCATGATATCCATCGCCAAGGATCTTTTCAAGGAAGACAAGATTGATGAAGCAATAGAGAAAGCTAAGGAAGCTCTTGCTTTCGCCAAGGAGTATGAGATTGCCGAGGAAGTGGAAGATGCCTCAAAGGTGATAGGTCAGTTTATGTTCCAGAAGGGTAACGATGCACTCAATGCCAAGGATTTCGCCGGTGCTGCTGAAGATTACAAGGCAGTTCTCGACGCTGATCCCGCGAACGGCACCGCAGCACTCCGTCTCGGAATGGCTCTTGCCGGCGCCGGTGACGTGACCGCAGCTGAGGAAGCTTTCAATATCGCAGCCGCCAACGGCCAGGAAGCCGCTGCGAAGAAGCAGCTCGGAAACATTGCTCTCAAGGCCGCAGCCGCAGCCCTCAAGGCAAAAGATTACCAGGGCGCTCTTGACAACGCTGTCAAATCTGCAGAAATCAATCCTTCAGCCAACGCATTCAAGATTGCCGGCAATGCAGCCGCTCAGCTCAAGAAATACAAAGAGGCCGTGGAGTATTTCGGCAAGTACTTGAACATCAGCCCCAACGCCTCCGATGCGGCTCAGATCAAAGCCACAATCGAAGCTCTGAAGAAAGCTATCCAGTAATGACTGCCCTCGAGCTCCTTGCTCCGGCAAGAAATAAGGAAATCGGCATCGCGGCCATAGACTGCGGTGCCGATGCCGTATATATCGCCGGTCCCTCCTTCGGAGCTCGCAAGGATGCAGGGAATCCCACTGAAGACATCGCTCCTCTGTGTGAGTATGCACATCGTTTCGGAGCGAAGATTTTTGTCACCTTCAACATTGCCGTACGCAACGATGAGCTCCCTGAAATGCACCGGCAGATGCTTGCCGCCCAGGAAGCCGGAGCGGATGCCTTTATAATAAGGGATGAAAGAATATGCTCATGGGAAGACATCCGGATACCTCTTCACGCATCTACCCAATGTGCCATACGAGACCCTGAAAGGGCCCGTCATTTTGAGGCTCTGGGATGCCGCAGGCTTATTCTGGAAAGGGAACTGTCGCTGGAACAGCTGCATCGCATACGGGAGTCCGTGAATTGTGAACTTGAGTTTTTCGTGCACGGAGCTCTCTGCGTATGCTACAGCGGAGAATGCAGGCTCAGCGAGTATCTGGACGGACGCAGCGCCGACAGGGGCGAGTGCATTCAGGCCTGCAGGTCTCTTTATGACCTTGAGGATGCCAAGGGAAGGATTCTTGTGAAGAACAAGGCTCTGCTCTCTCTCAAGGATTTCAACCTGCGCGACAGGATTGAGGACCTGGCTGACGCCGGAGTGTGTTCATTCAAGATTGAGGGCAGGCTGAAAAACGAATCCTATGTGCGCAATGTGGTCCGTTCCTACAGCGACGCCCTTGATTCCCTGATTGCCAGATATCCGGAGCTCTACCGCAGGGCTTCCTTCGGCCACGTCTCCGGCGGTTTCAAACCGGACCTGTCAAAAACCTTCAATCGCGGCTACACGGAACTGTTCATTGACGGCAAACGCGGGCGGTGGTCTTCTATGGATGCCCCTAAATCCATCGGGGAGGCCGTGGGAAAAGCCGCGGGCATCAAACCCGTGAGGGGAGGCATTCAGATAAGTGTTTCACCCGTGGAACGCGGCATTGTACTTGAAAACGGCGACGGATTCGCCTTCATAGCCAAAAACGGCATCGTGGGATTCCGTGGCAACGTGTGCGAAGGCAACCGCATTCTGTGTTCCGGTGCAGACGGTCTGAAACCGGGAATGATGCTGTTCAGGAACGTTTCCGCAGCCTTTGAGAAAGAAGTGGAGAGAAATGCGTGCCGCCGGGAGATTGAAGTTACCCTGGACGTGCACATCCACGGGAAATTCAATATTGACATAAGCGCCGCCGCAGAAGACGGCAAGGTTGCCTTCAGCCCGTTCAAGGCGGATCTGGAAGTGGCGCAGAACAGGGAAAGAGCGGAGGCCGTTATCCGTGAAGGACTTGGGAAGAGGGCGGAACAGTATTCCTGCCACGTCAGGGATTTCGTCGTGGACACCCCGGGCGGGGTGCTTCCGTTGCTGAGCTCCGCCATAGTGAATTCCATGCGCCGGGCCGTAGTCTCCGATTTGGGGTATCCCAAGGCAGTGTCGGAATCTTCTGCCGGCACATTTCCGCCGGCGGGCAAAAAAACTCAGGGGGAATGCCCCCCTTGCGGAAACGGCACGGCAGAATACACCGAAGATTTTGAAATTTTGTCGGCGGATGGTCTGGCAACCGGAGGGCATTTGATGCGGAGCAGGTACTGCATCAGGTATGAACTCGGGATGTGCCCCGTGTATCAGGGAGCGAAGCCGACGGGACCCCTTTTCCTTGTCAACAACGGTCGCAGACTGGCTCTGGAATTCGATTGCAAAGCCTGTGAAATGATAGTGAAAAAAATATAATCTCTTATTGTTTTTCAATAATTATTTATATATTTGCGAAAAATAATTTACTATTATGATTGAATGGTGGTCAACTTTAAGTACTGTGATGAAGATTCTCTGGGGAGTCACTCTTTCAGCATCCGTAATCTTCGTCATCCAATCTATTCTTACCTTCATCGGGGCTGATGCCGATTTCAACACAGACTTTGACGCAGATGTCTCTTCCATTGACGGCACAGACGGAGACAGCGGAATGGGTCTTCTGACTTTCCGCAACTTCGTGAACTTCTTCCTCGGGTTCGGATGGACGGCTATTCTCCTGCGCGATCAGATTGAGTCCAATGCCGTTCTGATGATTGTATCCGTAGTCATCGGCGTAGGTCTCGTTGCCGTGGTGATGTTGCTTTTCAAATGGATAAGCGGGATGCAGCAGTCGGGCAATATTGACATTCACCGGTCCGCCGAGGGCTGCGCCGGCAAGGTTTATCTGCCCATCCCCTCAAACCGCCAGGGAAAAGGCAAGGTGCAGATTTCGATAAACAACTCCGTACGTGAGTATGAGGCCGTGACCGACAGCGACGAAGAGCTCAGGACAGGTGATGACATTACTGTCGTCGAAGCCGTCAGTGACGACACCGTACTGGTGGAGAAAGCAGGAACATTCATTGTATAACCATAAAACTATAATATAGACTATGCTCGTATTAATCATCGTTGCGGTAGTATTCGTCACTTTCGCCGCAATCCTGGCACGCTACAAACGCTGCCCGTCAGACAAGATTCTTGTCATCTACGGTAAAACAGGCAAGAACAAACAGGGAGGATCCTCCTCCGCACGCTGTATCCACGGCGGTGCCTCTTTCATCTGGCCCGTATTCCAGAGCTATTCATTCCTTGACCTCACTCCGATTTCCATCGAATGCAATCTTACAAATGCACTTTCAAAGCAGAACATCCGCGTGGACGTTCCCTGCCGCTTCACGGTGGGTATATCGACCGAGCCTGAGAATATGACAAATGCCGCCGAGCGTCTTCTCGGTCTGAGCATTGAGGACATACGGGGCATTGCAACCGATATCCTTTTCGGCCAGTTGCGTCTCGTCATCGCCACGATGGACATCGAGGAAATCAACTCCGACCGTGACAAATTCCTTGCAAACGTCAGCACCAACGTGGAGGCTGAACTTCGTAAGATTGGTCTGAAACTCATCAACGTGAACGTCACCGATATCCGCGACGAGTCGGGCTACATCGAGGCTCTCGGTAAGGAAGCCGCCGCCAAGGCTATCAACGACGCGAAGAAGAGCGTTGCCGAACAGAACCGTTTCGGTGAAATCGGTAAGGCCGAGGCCGACAGGGACAAGGATATCCGTATAGCCGAAACCTCAAGAGACACCCGTATCAAGACTGCAGAGGCCAATGCTCTCGCAGTGGAGGGTGAGAACAATTCCAAGATTGCCATCGCCAATTCCGACGCAAACCGTCGTGAGAAAGCCGCCGAAGCGGAGAGACTTGCCGTGGCAGCCGAAAAGGTGCAGGCCGCAAAGGCTCTTGAAGAGGCCTACAAGTCCGAGCGTGACGCCGAACTTGCACGTGCCGAGAGGGAGAAGGCCACCCAGCAGGCAAACGTCGTGGTCGCCGCCCAGATAGAAAAGGAGAAGATGATAATCGCCGCCGAGGCTGAGGCCGAAAAGCTGCGCCGCGAGGCAAAGGGTGAGGCTGATGCCATTTTCGCAAAGATGGATGCACAGGCCCGCGGTACTCTCGAAATCCTGAGCAAACAGGCCGAAGGTTTCAACAAGTTGGTGGAAGCTGCCGGCGGAGACGCCAAGGATGCCATCACAATGCTCATCTCCGACAAGCTGCCTGAACTCGTGAAGACCCAGGTAGAGGCCGTGAAGGGCATCAAGATTGACAAAGTTACCGTCTGGGACGGCGGCAATGCCAAGGACGGCAAGACCGCAACTTCCAATTTCATTTCCGGAATGATGGGATCGGTCCCTCCCCTCGAGGACCTCTTCAAAATGGCCGGAATGAACTTGCCTTCATACCTGAAGGGAGAAAACAAGGAAGAAAAAGTTGAAGAACAGGTAACGGAATAATTATGCCGATAATAGTAAATATAGACGTTATGCTCGCCCGCAGGAAAATGTCCTGCGGCGAGTTGGCGCAAAAAGTGGGAATCTCAGCCGCGAACCTTTCCATCCTGAAGACAGGAAAGGCGAAAGCTGTACGTTTCAGCACCCTTGAGGCACTGTGCGCCGCTTTGGACTGCCAACCCGGAGATATCCTTGAATACAAAAAAGAAGAATAAAGATGAAAAAGATTTTCTATGTTTTCGCGCTTGTAGCTGTGATGGCAGGAATGTCATCCTGCTGCAAGTATGATTATGAGACTGTCGAGGGAGATCCGACAGGCACCCGCATCTACACCTTGGACAACGGCCTCAAGGTTTACACTATCGTCAACAAGGACGAGCCCAGAATCGATGCACAGATTGCCGTCAAGGTGGGCAGCAAGAACGACCCCAGGGAAACCACAGGTCTCGCCCACTATTTCGAGCACCTTATGTTCAAGGGAACCGAGCAGTTCGGCACCCAGAATTACGAGGCTGAAAAGCCTATGCTTGACAGCGTGGAGGCTCTCTTCGAGGTTTATCGTAAGACAGAAGACCCCGATGTGCGCAAGGCCATCTACCATCAGATCGACTCCATCTCCTACGAGGCCTCAAAGTTGTCCATTCCCAACGAATATGACAAGCTGATGGCTGCTCTCGGAGCAAGCGGCACCAATGCCTACACAAGCTATGACGTCACCTGCTACGTGGAAAACATACCTTCCAACCAGATTGAACTCTGGGCGAAGATTCAGGCGGACCGCTTCGAGAACTGCGTCCTGCGCGGTTTCCACACCGAGCTTGAGACCATCTACGAGGAGTTCAATATGTACAATGCCCAGGACGGGACAAAGGCATTCAATGCCCTGTTCGACGGTATGTTCAAGGAGCATCCCTACAACACCGACGTCATCGGTCTTCCTTCCCACCTGAAGAATCCTTCCATCACCAACGTGAAGAACTATCACGACAAGTGGTATGTCCCCAACAATATGGCAGTGGTGCTTTCCGGAGACTTCAACCCCGACAAGGCAATTAAGATTGTTGACAAGTACTTCGGCAAGATGAAGCCCAACGAGAATCTCCAGAAGATGGAATTCGCGCCCGAAGAGCCCATCACCGCACCTGTAGTCAAAGAGGTCGTGGGCAACGAATCCCCCAATATCATCCTCGGATGGAGATTCCCCGGTGCAAACTCTCCCGAGTCCGTTGTGCTTGACGCATTCTCCAATGTGCTGCAGAACGGAAAAGCCGGTCTGATTGACCTTGACGTGAATCAGCAGCAGAAGACCTTGGGAATGTATTCCGGCGTTCAGAACCTTGCGGATTACAGCGTATTTCTGGTGATGTCCGAGCCCAAGCCCGGTCAGACTCTTGACGAAGTGAAGGATATCGCTCTCGCTGAGATTGAGAAGGTGAAGGCGGGAGACTTCGACGAGTCTCTCCTTGAGGCTACCATCAACAACCTCAAACTCGGCTATATGAAGAGAATTGAGAACCGCGGATATATGGCCAGAATGGCTGTGAACAGCTTTATCAATGACGTGCCCTGGAGCGATCTGGTGAATATGGTGGAACGTATCTCTGCAATTACCAAGGAAGATATTGTCAAGTTCGCCAACGATAATTTCTCAGACAATTACGTGTATGTAAAGAAGTTGCAGGGAAAACCGGAAGATGACGGTTCCAAGATTGACAAGCCCGCCATCACCCCCATTTTCACAAACCGCGACACCGCCAGTGTGTTCCTCCGTGAGGTTCAGGCTGCTGCCGCCCAGGTCAAGCCCATTGAGCCTGTGTTCGTTGATTTCTCCAAGGATATGTCCAAACTCACTGCCAAGAGCGGCATAGAGGTCCTATACAAGCAGAACGTCACCAACGGTGTGTTTGAGATTGACTATATGCTGGAAACCGGAAGCTACGCCGACAAGGAGCTCCCTTGGGCCTGCGACTATCTCAATTACCTCGGAACAAGCAAGATGAGCCCGGAAGAAGTTCAGAAGTATCTCTACAGCCTCGCCTGCAACTTCTCCGTGTCCTGCTCCGGTGAACGTACATATGTTTCCATCAGCGGTCTTGCCGAAAATATGGATGAGGTCATGAAGTTCATGGAAGATTTCATTGCAGATGCACAGCCCAACCCCGAAGCCCTCGCGATGCTTAAGGCCAATGGTCTGCAGGAAAGGGCCAATGCCAAGACCGATCAGGGATCCAACGCTTCCCGTCTGAGGTCCTACATCCAGTACGGTCCCGAGAATCCTTCAAAGCACATCCTTTCCAACAAGGAGTTGGGCGCTCTCACCGATGCGCAGCTTCTTGACAAGATTCACAATATCTTCAAGTCCGAGCACAAGATTCTGTACTATGGTCCCGTTGAGGCAGAAGAATTCGTTGCCAAGGTCAACGAGATTCACAACTGCCCCGAGACACTCGCACCCGTGGTGAAGGGTAACCCTTACCGGAATCAGCTGACCGGGGAGAACACCATCATTATCGCACCCTACGATGCCAATCAGTCCATCCTCTATTCCATCTCCTGCAAGGGAGAGAAGTTCGATGTGGAGGAGGAACCCGTCGCCACCCTGTACAATGAGTATTTCGGAGGAGGAATGAACTCCATCGTGTTCCAGGAAATGCGCGAGGCCCGCGGTCTGGCTTACAGTGCGGCGGCACGCTACATACAGCCCTCTGACCTTGACCACACAGCTATTTTCATGGATTTCATCCAGACACAGAACGACAAACTTCCCGATGCGTTGGGAGCATTCGACGAGATTATCAACAATATGCCCGTCTCACAGAATGCCTTCGATATCGCCAAGGAGAGTATCATCTCCAATCTCCGCACCCAGCGCACCATCAAGTCTTCCGTCCTTTGGTACTATCTGTCTCTTCAGAAACTCGGGCTCGACTATGACACCGAGCGGAATGTGTACGAGAAAGTTCAGACGCTGACACTTGACGATGTGGTGAAGTTCCAGCAGGAGAATGTCAAGGGACGGACCTACACCATAGGTATCCTGGGCCGCGAGAGCGACTTTGACATGGAAGCTCTCTCCAAGTTCGGAACCATCAGGAAAGTCACCACCGAAGAGATTTTCGGATATTAGTCTATGCTGTTTTCAAGAATATTCAATGCTGGCTGCCTGATTCTGGCGGCCAGCGTCTTATTATCCTCCTGCAATTCACTTTGCTGGAAGAATGCCACCGGCCTGATTGAAGATGACGGGCTTGTGATGAGAGTGCTTACTGTGAATGAGCCGGAAGACTCGCTTTTCCTCAGACAAAGTTGCAGGAACATTCCCGTGAAGGAGATTGGTGGAGCGAGCTATAGGAAACTTGCCGGGAAGTTGGTTGCTACGGTTAGTTCGCCCGAGCAGGACGGAGTCGGCATTGCCGGGCCGCAGGTGGGCGTCGGATTCCGCGTAGTGGCCGTCCAGCGTTTCGACAAGGAAGGGGAACCATTCGAGGTATATCCCAACATCCGCATTACTGCAGTGCGCGGAGAAAAGAAATACGGTCCGGAAGGATGCCTTTCCGTACCTGAGGTCCGAGGTGACGTTGCCCGTTATCAGGACATTGACATCACCTACACCTCTCCCGCTACATTGAAGGACACGACCGAGCGCATCCAGGGCTTCACCGCCGTCATCTTCCAACACGAATGTGATCATCTCGACGGTGTGCTTTATACCGACAAACTTGCCCTTCTGGATGATCCCTCTGAGAATTTCGTACTGATAACGGACGTGATTCCCGATGCTATGCTGGATATGCGTTACTACGGCAGCTTTAATTTCATAGGCGACCGCATTCCCGGTTATGAACAGCCCGTCGCAATTCTCTCAAGGCAGGCGACAGACAGCCTGAAACTCGTCTGCGACGACCTCAGGGCTCTGGGATACATCGTGCGTATCTATGATGCATACCGTCCCCAATGTGCCGTGGATTATTTCATGGCCTGGGCGGAAGATGTCAACGATGTCAGGACCAAGCAGTATTTCTATCCCGAATTGGAGAAGGGCATACTCGTGCCTCAGGAATACGTGGCACGCCATTCAAGTCACACCAGAGGCTCGACGGTGGATCTGAGCCTCTTCGATATGGCAAGCGGAAAGGAAGTGGATATGGGCTGCACCTTCGATTACTTCGGAGTTGCCTCTCACCCGGATGTGTTGCCCGGACAGAAAGTAGGGGCATACAAACCCATCAACGAGGAGCAGTATCGCAACAGGATGATTTTGAGAGAAGCTATGCTTTCTCACGGCTTCAATCCCTATGACTGTGAGTGGTGGCACTTCACCCTTGCGGACGAGCCGTTCCCCAACAGCTACTTCAATTTCCCCGTAAGTGCGGAGAGCCTTTAATCCCCGTAGAGGTACTTCTGTTGCTCCGGTGTAAGGCGGTCGATTTCCAAGCCCCAGGAGGAAAGCTTGTGTTGCGCCACGGTCCTGTCTATCTCTTCAGGGACGTCCTGAACCATCTTTCCCAGTTCTCTGCTGATTTCGTCCCGGTGTTGAACCAGATACCGGGCGCTCAACGCCTGGATGGCAAATGACATATCCATTATTTCTGCAGGATGGCCGTCACCGGCGGCAAGATTGACAAGCCTGCCTTCTGCCAGGACATATATCTTCCGGCCGTTTTCCAGTGTATAGCCGACTATGTTTTTCCTTGCCGGTTTGATTTCCTTTGCCATCTTTGAAAGTCCGGCTACGTCAATTTCGCAGTCGAAATGCCCTGCATTGCAGCAGATCGCACCGTCCTTCATAAGGAGGAAGTCTTCTTTATTGATGACCTTGTCGCAACCTGTCACGGTGACAAATATATCCCCGTACCTTGCGGCCTCGTGCATCTTCATCACTTTGAATCCGTCCATAACTGCCTCCATTGCCCTCACGGGATTGACCTCTGTGACGATAACTTCGGCACCAAGTCCTTTGGCGCGCATCGAAACACCTTTTCCGCACCATCCATAGCCTGCCACCACAACCGTCTTGCCGGCAACTATGAGATTGGTCGTGCGATTGATACCGTCCCATACGGACTGGCCGGTGCCGTAACGGTTATCGAAGAAATGCTTGCACTCGGCATTGTTCACCAACATCATCGGAAACTTCAGTTTGAGTTCCCTGTTCAAGCGCTGGAGACGCAGGATACCGGTGGTGGTCTCCTCACAACCTCCTATGACTCCCGGAATAAGCTCGGGGAAATCGTTGTGAATGGTGTTCACAAGGTCGCCCCCGTCATCAATGATGATATTTGGTCCGGCCTCTATCACTTTGCGGCAATGGCGCTTGTATTCCTCTTCTGTCGCCCCGTACCAGGCGAAAACATTGAGCCCGTCCCTGACAAGAGCGGCGGCCACGTCATCCTGGGTGGACAGAGGATTGCTTCCAGTAACGTACATCTCCGCTCCGCCTGCCGCAAGAACCTGGCAAAGATATGCGGTCTTGGCCTCCAGATGCACTGACAGCGCGATCTTAAGGTCTTTGAACGGTTTCTCTTCGCTGAATTCCTTTTCCAAGCCATTGAGGAGAGGCATATGATGCCTTACCCATTCTATTTTGAGTTTTCCGTCCGGCCAGAGAGCCTCGTCCCTTATTTCACTTGACATAGTCGCTGATATTTAATCCTTCCTTGTATAACACTGAATCAAGTCCTGCCGCCCTGCCACCTTCCACGTTTGCGATGGAATCATCTACAAACAGGCATTCTTCGGGCTTGAAGCCGATACTTTCAATCACCCTGTCAAAAATAAACCTTCCGGGCTTCAGTAATCCCATTTTGTAGGAAAGGAACATCCCCGTGAAGCAGTCCCGGATGCCTTCGTCTTCCAGAATACGAAGGAAACGACGGGTGCAGATAGGGTTATTGTTGCTCAATACGTACAAAGTATATGACTTTGACAATTCCCTTATCTGCCTTACCATATCGGGTTTGGCGCCCACAAGCAGGGAGCAGAAACAATCTTCTATGACCTTGGGAGTCGTCCCCGCCGGACAATGCTTCAGGCATTCTTCATAAAAGCCATTCTCGTCGATAAGCCCTCCCTCAAAATTGCTGATGAACCCTCTCTGGCGATAAATGTCAAGATATTCCTCTATCCCCTCGAAACCCGCCTTCTCCTTGAAATTTCTTATGCAGAGTTCCATATCCAGATCCAGGATAACTCCGCCCATATCCAGTATTATCGCTTTTGTCATTCCCACGTGATTTTTCTCATCGCTCTGCAAAGATAATTCATTTCGGTGAATTTGTTTTTGTGGCCGTTGAAGTTTATCTTTGCACCTGCGATGCGATATCGCTTTCAGCCTTGGTGGTGAAATGGTAGACACGAGGGACTTAGACGCGCTCTTTGACATAATTATTTGTTAAACGCATAAGGAATGCTTAACTTTATTGTCGTACTGACTAATAATTATCGAGGAAAAGCACAATTGAGTGCTCTCTCCGAAAGGAGAGAAGTAGAACACCGTAAATTCAAGGAAGCCCTAACAGGTTATGCTGACGGTAATCTTGAGCCAAGCCTTCATTTGAAGGAAGGTGCAGAGACTAGACACGGTGCACCTAAAGACAAATAGTCAAAGGTGAAGGAATAGTCCGGACTACGAACGGTAATATCCGGTGGCGAAAGCCATAGCAGCAAGAAAATCCCTTGGACAGAAATGTCCGTGCGGGTTCGATTC
>JAZLLN010000050.1:0-10820 GCA_045598165.1 Candidatus Cryptobacteroides sp. | reverse complement strand
CCCGGGACTCTCCTCTTCAAAGCGAGGAACGGGCACTTTCCTTTTTTACCCAATATATAATGTACGTCCAGCCGCGGCAGGGCTTAGCTCAATAGGACTCCAAATCGCGCTTCGCGCGACACGAAGTCCTGTAACATTAGTACAAAGTCAGAAAATGCGAAGAGCCCCAAATCGCCAATACAGCGGTCTGGGGCTTCGATATCTCAAAAGTGAAGTGTCAAAGATGAGAATATAGAGAAAATTTTGAATATACAACTACCTTCCGTTGTACATATCTTCGTAGTATTTCAGGTAGTCTCCGCTCGTCACGTTATCCATCCATTCCTGATTGTCCAGATACCACTTCACAGTCTTCTCTATGCCTTCCTCGAACTGGAGTGAAGGCTCCCAGCCAAGTTCCTTCTGGAGTTTGCTGGAGTCGATGGCATATCTCAAATCGTGGCCGGCACGATCTGTCACATAGGTGATAAGATCCATATCGGCGCCTTCCGGACGGCCGAGCAGACGGTCAACCGTCTTTATCAGGACCTTGATGATGTCGATGTTCTTCCACTCATTGAAACCGCCGATATTGTAAGTCTCGGCCACGCGACCCTTGTGGAAAATCACGTCTATAGCCCTTGCATGGTCAACCACGTACAGCCAGTCGCGGACGTTCTCGCCCTTGCCATAGACCGGAAGGGGTTTGCGATGGCGGATATTGTTTATGAACAAGGGTATCAGCTTCTCGGGGAACTGGTACGGGCCGTAATTGTTCGAGCAGTTCGTGACTATGGTCGGCATCCCGAAGGTGTCGTGGAAGGCGCGCACGAAGTGGTCACTCGATGCCTTGGCGGCACTGTACGGGCTGTGAGGCTGATACTTGAGGTCTTCGGTAAAGAACTTCTCTCCGTATGCCAGATGGTGTTCGCCACTGGATGCCTTGGTGGTGAAAGGCGGCTCGATTCCGTCAGGATGCGTCATCTGCAGAGCTCCATACACCTCATCGGTGGAAATATGATAGAAACGTTTGCCTTCATACTTCTCCGGAAGCGACTCCCAATATGCCTTGGCCGCCTGCAGCATACTGAGCGTTCCCATCACGTTGGTCTGCGCGAAAGTGAAGGGATCCTTGATACTGCGGTCCACGTGGGATTCGGCGGCAAGATGGATGATGCCGTCCACCTTCTCGTCCTGCATCAACTTATAAACGCCCTCGAAATCGCATATGTCCATCTTAACGAACTTGTAATTGGGCTTGTCCTCGATGTCCTTGAGGTTGGCCAGGTTTCCGGCATAGGTCAACTTGTCCAGATTGATAATCTTATACTCGGGATATTTGTTGACAAACAGCCTTACTACGTGACTTCCGATGAATCCGGCGCCTCCGGTGATGATGATTGAACGCATTTCTGTTTTCTTTTAGAATTTCCAAAGTTAGAACTTTCCCGCCAACAAAACAAAAAAAAGGAGATCAGTTTCGAAACCAATCTCCTTTCGTGTGCACCCTTAGGGATTCGAACCCTAGACCCACTGATTAAGAGTCAGTTGCTCTACCAGCTGAGCTAAGGGTGCAATATTTCAAAGTTCGAAAACTCTCAGTTTGTGACCCGTTCGGGGCTCGAACCCGAGACCCCCACATTAAAAGTGTGATGCTCTACCAACTGAGCTAACGAGTCTTCCAACCCTCAAAAGGGATTGCAAAGGTATAGTATTCGAATTAAATCTCCAAATTTATTTTGAGAATTTTACCTTTTCTATCGCTTCAAAACTTCCCAGGTCACTCCACTCCCATTCGCTGGTCACAGTATATATGTCCGCCGCTTTCTCCATAACGGCATAATCTATCGATATTTTGTCACACTGCGGGAAATACCTGCAGACCGCTTCCCGTTCACCGGCAGTAAATAAGCTGCCGGACAGTTCATCCATCACACCACAGATCTGCGGAACGTGACGGCGCATTTCACACTCAATCGTTGCGGCAGACCATACGAATATCCCGGCATTCCATGAATAGCAGCCCTCTGCCAGATATTTTTTGGCAGTTTCAAGGTCAGGCTTTTCCTTGAAAGACTCCACCTTCACAATCTTTTCGACAGGACTTCCCGGAGCAGTCTTGATATAGCCGTAACCGGTATGCGGCTCCGTGGGATGAATGCCTATGCACACCACTCCATATTGCGACTCAGCAAAGGCCACAGCTTTCCTGAGCGTTTCTGCAAATGCCGGGACATCCGGAACATAGGCATCCGCCGGAGTATTGACAATCACTGCATCAGGGTATCTCCGCCTGATCTTCCAGCAGGCATATGCGATACAGGGAGCAGTATTGCGCGGCTCCGGTTCGAGCAGAATCTGTTCTTCCGGCACGGAAGGTAGCTGTTCTTGAACAAAATGCAGATAACCCTCGGATGTCACAACCCAGAAATGCGCATCCGGGCTGACTGCAAGGAATCTTTCATAAGTCAGCTGAATGAGAGTTCTCCCGCAATCCAGAACATCCAGAAACTGCTTGGGATGCTCCGGCGTACTCAGAGGATACAGTCTTGAGCCGACACCCCCTGCCATTATCACAATATGAACGGATGACGCCATACTTTATTTCAGGTCTTCCGTAAATTTTCTGATATCCTCGTCGGAAACGGAATAATTAATGAGATTGCCCCGCAGATACTGGTCATAAGATGACATATCCATCAATCCGTGACCGGTAAGGTTAAACAGAAGGACCTTGCTCTCCCCCGCCTCCTTGCAGGCCTGAGCACGGCGGATGGTGGCGGCAATGGCGTGGGATGACTCCGGAGCCGGTACAATTCCTTCCGTCTTGGCGAACAGGACTGCCGCATCGAAAGCCTCCAACTGATTGATGTCGATACCTTCCATATAGCCATCCTTGGCCAGCTGCGTCACAACCGCTCCCGCGCCGTGATAGCGCAAACCTCCCGCATGGATATTGGCAGGCATAAACTTGTGGCCGAGGGTGTACATCGGGATCAAAGGCGTATATCCGGCTTCATCGCCGTAATCATAGGCCAGAACGCCCCTTGTAATCTTGGGGCAGGATGCCGGTTCGGCGGCGAAGAACCTCGTCTTCTTCTCCCCTGTGAACACGTGCCGGAGGAACGGGAATGCTATGCCGCTGAAGTTGGAGCCGCCTCCGAAGCAGGCGATAACCTCGTCGGGATACTCCCCGGCCATCGCCATCTGCTTCTCGGCCTCAAGGCCGATAATTGTCTGATGCAGAGACACGTGACTCATCGTGGAGCCTAAGGTATATTTGCAATTGGGAGTCATCCGGGCCAGTTCGACGGCCTCGGAGATAGCCGTTCCGAGCGACCCCTGATGATTGGGATTCACGGTCAGGATATCCTTTCCCGCACGCGTTGACATCGAAGGGGACGGGGTCACCTGGGCACCGAAGACCTGCATCATCGAGCGGCGGTATGGCTTCTGCTCATAACTTATCTTGACCTGATACACGGCAGCTTCCATCCCATACAGACGCGCGGCATAGGAAAGAGCGGTTCCCCATTGTCCCGCACCGGTCTCGGTAGTGACGTTGGTCACGCCTTCCCGCTTGCAATACCAGGCCTGGGCCAGGGCGGAATTGAGCTTATGGGAGCCGACAGGGCTCACACTCTCGTTCTTGAAATATATGTGTGCCGGAGTATCCAGAGCTTTTTCAAGCCCATAGGCACGCACCAGAGGTGTGGAGCGGTAGAAAGTGTATTTCTCACGCACCTCCTCAGGGATATCAATCCACCTGTCGGTAAAGTTGAGTTCCTGACGGGAACATTCCTCGCTGAATATCTTGCTGAGGCCCTCCACAGTCACAGGTTGCCGGGTCTGCGGATCAAGCATCGGCGCCGGCTTGTTGGGCATATCCGCCTGGATGTTATACCACTGCTGCGGAATCTCAGCCTCCTGAAGAAAATATCTTTTCTGTTGCATATCCTACAAAATTAACAATAATATTGCACTTTCCGCGCAATGACCGAATATTAAACAAGAAATCCAGGCCCAAAGCCTGGATTTCTTGTACCCCCTAGGCGAATATGACGCCATCGGGTAAGTTATTTGCTATTAGCTATTTAGTGCTTTGTGTTTTTGCTTTTTGTCAACCGTTTGGCAACCTTTACGGAAAATCATTTGGATCACGTGCCAACTTTAGCAAAAAGTTCATCTACTGAAGCATACGAATTAATCTTTCCGCTCCTTGCCTCAATCTTTGATTTCTCGTACGAACTAAGGTTCTTTGTCGAGGCAATGGTTACACCATTCATTGTTGCAAGAACCCGTTTAAGGCTTGCAACCATTTTCTTGTCTTCTATGTTTACGACTATTTGAGTCATATGGTGTTACACTCAATTTCTGCAAAGATAAGAAATTTCCCTTAAGAAAAGAATATTTCAATGTGTGCTGGTTATTAACATACGAGTCTCATCTCGCGCACGATTTTAAGAGCGAAAGTATTGAAATTCAATATGCCGATCTCTTCTTGTAAAATTATGCCGCGTTTTTTGCGTAAGCAGACAAAGAAAAATCCCCACTCGCAGTGCAAAAACGCTTCGTGTGGGGATAAGTTTTGTTATAGAGGATGGTTAGAAGCGGCGGATGCCGTAAATGTCATATTGTCTTGATTTAATATCATAATTATTAGAAGCCGTGCGAGCATTACCGTAATCTTGTTCACTTGAAGACCAAACCTTTTCAGAAACACGAAGTTTAAAGCCTTCTTGTTCAGCTGGCAGATACCATCCCGTTGCACCATCTACATTCAACGCCTCAACGAGTGCAAATGCGGGATAGAGTGTCTTGTAACCAGGTATTGCTTTAATAATGTTGGTATTGTATACACCATCATTACTGCTAGTAGCACCGGTTTTGACCTTCTCTGTTGACCAAGCGGCCTTACCGAGATTTTTACTGCGAATGAGGCGGACAGAATCGCTCATCACAATAACTGTTCCTGTAATATTACCTTCCTGATAAGTATCACCTACAGCATACTTGCTCTGTATGACAGTAATCTTGCGATCAAGATCCTTGAAAGTGATGGTAGCAGTTCTGTCGGCACTACTGCCGGTGTATTCCTCTGCACGCAGGGTAATCTGGTTGCCGTTCTTGCTGAATGTCAGCCACGATGCACTACTTGAAGCCTCCCATGAAGGCAAGCCCGTAGAAATCGTTACTGTCTGTGCACCACCCGTTTTGTCCAAATAAACTTTTTCCTTGACATCAAACGTTTGCTCCTGCTGATTTACTGTATAGGTATAAACCAAAGTTTTGTCATCAGAAGCGTAAAAATTGATAGTAGCGCTACGAACTTTTAATGTGGGATTGGTTTCGTATGTGATTTTCATATGTCCCAAATAGCCTTGATTATCTCTGCTATAAAAATTCACTCCTATAAGCTCTGTTTTTACCCACGAATCAGAGATTTTCAACACAAGAGATTCTGGATTTACGCTTGAATAAAAATATGCATGAAACTCGCCCCGGTCTTTATTTACATCAAAAGACTTTTTGTCATTCTGGTCTCTAAACCATCCTCGGCCCTGTGTCACAAGAAACTTCTCAGAGAGTTTTCCATCCTTAGTCGCAATCGTAATTTCTTCACTACGATTTGTCGTGAGAGGGTTGCCTTCTGCTGTCAGATGGAGCACGTATGACTTTGCTGACGATTCTGAAGCATTGCTTTCAGCTGCAGAGTTGTCAATAATCTCGGCATTTACCCATGAGGGCACATCATTTAACTGTAAACTATTAAAGTCTTGATTGGTGACAATATCAAGATTCAGTTCTCCACCAAATGCGTCAAATTCACCCGGCCCAGTCACTTTGATGATAGGACCACCACCCGCCTGCGTCACGGTTAAGGTTGTCTGTTTCTTTGTCTGCGTAGTAACCGTAATTGTAGCCGTACGTGATGACTCGCTGAAGTTCTCATCACACTCCACACACACGACGTCGGCAAGCCAGCTATGCTCGTATGTAGAGCGTGTGTAGACTTTGCACCAACCCTCGGAACTACTCACAGTGAAAGGAATAATTGTAGCGTTGGTACAGTGAACGGATTCGCTGCCACCCTTGATGTCGAAGGTAATGTTCTTTCTGTCGAACTTGACAGCTTCATCCGCACCGCCAAACGGCTTCTGATATTTAATCTCTGCACCGATCACGCCATTTGTACCTGCAGAATATACATAATCTTGCACATAGATGCGGTAGAACTTATCATCCGAATAAGCGACGACACCTTCGCCTGGAACGACGGCTATCTTTTCAGCCCACCCATTAGCAGGGATACCTGTCACGTTGCCTAAACCGTTTACCTTCCCTACACTGGCAAACCAGGAACGATATCCCTCGAAATTATCATCCTTATCAATGTGGATATCATCCAGTTCAGTGTCACCATTCGCCGCATTTCGCATCGAAAGCTTGATAGTCCCAACAGGATCATCTACATTTCCCCCCGTAGTGCCGCTTCCGCTTCCAGGTGTTACATTTTCTTTGCCACATGAACTTATGATAAATGCCAGCATAAGTGAGAAAATGGCAAAACAGAACTTTTGAATGTTTCGTGTCATATCTATTTTCAAAAATTTAATTATTCAATCAGAAATCTCAGAATACCACTCCGAGACCGAAAGTCACACCGGACACTTTGTTTTTAACGTTGGAGTAATCTGTACCTGAAAAATCAAGCAAATTTGAAACATCACCGTTGTATGACAAACTTAAGTATAATCCGCCAAAGCTGACATCAACACCTCCCTGCCATCCTACTTGAACCTTTTTTGTATCATCCAATCTGTTCCTGCCTAACGCTGTTACTGCTAAATTATATTTTAAATAAGGCCCGGTAAATAACGACACGTATGAATTGGTACCAAAATCGAAGTGATAGTCTATATTAACCGGAAAATACAACGAATATAATTTCAGATCATAGTCATTGTACATTACTTGATCAAACCAAGTAAACAGAAAGCCGCCTCCGAATTCCAGATACAGAGAGGTGTCATCCATACGCTGGTTTCTGGTATATACTATTCCTACCATAGGGCCTATATCGGAGCATTTTTCTGATCCGAGCGAGGAATTAAGAGAGGCGACACTGACAATAGCTGCAATTTTATTATACCCTGTTTTGCCTGCATATTGAACACCGCCGCCTGCATCTGAGTAGCTGCCGTTTTGCACAAACTGCGCATTGGCGGAAAATGCAGCAGCAAGGCACAATGAGATTAGAAATAATTTTTTCATAGGAATTTTGGTTTTATGATGAAATTAATTTGATTATTTCAATGCTCAAAGGACATCCTCCAAATGTTGGCGGTGCCTTTTGAATCACCACGCTGGGATATGAAGTATATGTATTTGCCGTCTGCACTCCAAACCGGGCACAGATCCTCACATACGTGAAAAGTAAGCTGAGTCAATTGAGAACCGTCCATGCGGCATGCATATATGTCCGTATTGTAGTAGTACCCCTTTCCGTATGGCACTGCCGTCTCTCCTGTGAAAGCCACCCACTCTCCATCAGGAGAAACGGAAGGCGTGGTAAACCTTCCGGGGCCGGAGGCAATACACTCCTCAGTTCCTCTTTCGTAATCAATTTTCCATATCTCCCTCTTTCCATTGCTGCTTTCTCTATCACATACAAAAGATTTTGTGCCGGGAATCGGGCAGGGGTAGTGTCCGCTTGAGCGT
The DNA here is from genome assembly GCA_045598165.1 of Candidatus Cryptobacteroides sp. Lineage (GTDB taxonomy): Bacteria > Bacteroidota > Bacteroidia > Bacteroidales > UBA932 > Cryptobacteroides. The sequence goes on along the minus strand of JAZLLN010000050.1, from coordinate 3,119 downwards.
CTGCAGAGCGTCATATCCCTGGTGTCAAAACTCCACACACTGGTGCCGTGTTGTTCCAACCTGGAGAAGAAAATGTACGTCATATCATCACTATACATCGGAGAATAGTCCGTCGCCCCATATGTTATCTGATTGCAGTCGTACCCGCGCTTAGCATCCGTAGTTAGAATCTGACAATTGCTCTCAGTTCCCTCATTAAAGCACAAAGTTGTTCCATCTGGCGAATATGAGAGATCAAACACCACATCCTTGTCTGTTCTTTGGACAGTTCTACCAGAACCATCCAAATTCTTGACAAATACATTAAACCCGGTATCCGTTTCTGACAGAAAGGCTATTTCGTTTCCATCAGGTGATAGAGCAATTCTCCTATTAGGAGCCCATACGACTCCGCGGCGTGTCCTTTCTACCTGATACCAAAACACATGATCACTTTCAGATGTAATTTTAGTCATCTTTTTGTCCAATTCTTCATTGACCGATATTACGCGATAATCCACTTTCTGGGCATAGGAAGCAACGAAGGCGAGCAAGCCAAGGGCAGTAAACAATGTCTTTTTCATAGCACGCTATATGTTTAATCAATATTTGTCGTAATAGATTTCAAACTTTCCATCATCCTTGTCCCAGTCGGTCCAAATCTCGGCACAATTGAATTCAGCACCTTTCTGATAACCTGCACCATGAATGAAGCGTATAATTTCGGCATCACCCACAATTGATCCGTCGACCCATTTGGCTTTGACGGTATATTCGTGACGAAAATACATCTCCTGCTTACCTCTGTCATTCATTACAACCAAAGCGCAGAACAGATAAAATTTGATATTGCCATCTGAAGTGTATTCGATAGACCGGCCTTGCTTTAAGGTATGCTGATCCGGAGTATTCGTGTCCGGAATCGTCCTACCATTAGGTCCCCCCAATTCTTTACTGGTGAAGTAATTTTCCTCTGCATAATATCGACCGTGATCCTCATAAATCCTTATGTCAAGAAGTGGGCAAGTTTTTCCATCGCCATAATGGAATTTCCATCTGCCAACCATCATTTTGGGGTCAAATTCTTCTTTTGCCTGAGCGATGGTTTCCACATCTGCCATATTTATGGACAATATTTTCCCTTCATCAGTCCGGAACTGCAGCACACCGTTTGAACGGGACTCCACCGTGCCGGTAGCAGACATTCCGTTAAGCATTGTAACCTTTACCCTGCCACTTTGTGCAAAGGCTATAGAAACTGTCAAGAACAGTATCTGAATGATTATTATTAATTTTTTCATGATTAAAAGATATTATATGTTACACCCAAATGAAAAATACCACAACCGTTTTCAGAAGCCGTAGCTCCACTCAATCCAAATCCTCCTGTAACATAAAAACCCCACTTGTCTGATATCCAAAATGTATATGTCAAATCAATTGTGACTCTTCTGTTTTTTGCCTTTGAAAGGGTTGTCGCATATTCGACACCGAAGTTGAGATCGCTATAATGAGACCTTTCAAAACTTTTGTACCAACCCAGACCCACATGCCAACTCGGCTTGGTTCCGAATCCTGTCCAAACTGCCATGCCGCCTGCTCCTCCAAGACAAGATTTAATTCTGGCATAACCCTCTATACCGAAATTTGAAAAATCCATACCAGCCATCGCCTGTAGGTTTGGGTACATATCGCTCTTGATGTGGACCATAGATGACGCTGAGGTCATATAATCACCCATTGCATAAGTAGCACCGCCATAGCCATCGTCATATCTGGACCTTGACTCAGACGAAACCTGCTGTACATTGTCATCATCTATCTCAGTTATGGTAATTTTGACGTCTCGGATAGGTTCAGTATACCGCTCTGCCTGATCATACTTCCCGGAAGATCCATAAATCATCGCACTGCGCATTACGTGCCACTGGCCATCTGAGGTTTGCACATTATAATTTATATAAATGATGACTTTATATCTGTCTCCGTTGAAATCATCCGGCCAGACAATGTGAAAGATGGGCCTCCATCTTTCGCCTGCGATATTAGTATGTTCAACGGTGTATCTTACACCAAAATCATTTTGGGAATACGCACTCGCTCCAATGCTTACACATAAGAGTAAGCAGAGCAAAAATAGTTTTCTAATCGTTTTCATAATTGCCGGATTTTAATTTTGACAGTTCCGGCGCACCCCTTTCCGAACGGATACAAAAAAAGACGTGGGAGTCTTACTCTTGCTCATCCTGAGTGCGGGCCTTGGCGAGCCTACCAGAAGGATAAGCAACGCAGCTAGCCCACGTCAGGGATGATATACAGTAAGTCCGCGCCTTTAACGCAACGACTGAATCGTCATCTACTGTGGACGCTCCCGTTGCCGTTTCCTCTTCTGGTATAAGTTCAAACCGCCAAGTTCGCACTCAGAAGATAAACGACAAGTAACGTCTTCGTATGTCTGCCCACCCAACCCTGCACCCATCTCCCAAAGCATATCCTAATGGATAATATTCCGAAAGAATAGTATGCTGGGCTAGCTAAGCAAAAGCAAATTTATGAAATTATTTTCATTCCACAACTATTTGCTGTTCCGTTCCTTGCGGAATTGCTTTTCTGCATGCCGTATTCTATTCTTAATTTCCTGCTTCGTGCTGTCGGAGAAATTCTCCTGAACATATTGATACAATGCTCCGGAATTTTCTTCTCCTTGTTTAGCCGCTAGTTCGTACGCCCTGTTGCCCCAATAGACGGAGCTATTGCGGTAATGAAGGTAGCCGGATGAAAAAAGAATGAGGAGGGCTGCTGTAGGAATGGCGATTAGGGTGCGGATGAAGACCTTGTGCTGCCGTGCGCGCTGGTCCAGGAGTTCCTGATGTTCGGCCTGCCGTTCTTTCCGTAAGGTCGTAACCTCGCCTCGGAAGCTTGCCAGATAGTTTTTCATTATCTCTGCGAATCGGCCGGTAAAGTCAGAGACATACTGGTCGACGGTAGTTTCGAGTTCCGCCTTTGACAGCCCTTCCTGTGGTTGTGGCTTTTGTTTGTTGATGGATGAAATCGCACCCTCCAGTCTATTGGACAGATTGTCTATTGCGGCCTTTTGCTCCTTTATCGCTTCTTCAACTTGCTTTAGTTGTTCGATGGAT
>JAZLLN010000049.1:0-18001 GCA_045598165.1 Candidatus Cryptobacteroides sp. | reverse complement strand
CAATGACAATGCCCACGAAGAGACAATGATATCGGCACCTGACTCAACGGTCAAGGTGGCAATGATACCCACGGACGAAGAACTTGTCATCGCCCGTGACACCATGCGTATCGTAAGTCTGACCAAAAAGTGATTTTTGGTCAGCAGGCAATGGCGGCTATTTGGCCGCCATTGCCTGGCACGCAGTGATCGCAACCATTTTGTAGATGTCGTCTACAGAGCATCCGCGGCTCAGGTCGTTGACGGGTCTGGCGATTCCCTGAAGGATTGGACCGATGGCGTCAGCTTCTCCAAGTCTCTGGACGAGTTTGTAACCTATATTGCCTGCCTCAAGGTTGGGGAATACGAGCACGTTAGCTTTGCCCGCTATCTCTGAGCCCGGAGCCTTCTTTGCACCTACTGAAGGTACGAGGGCTGCGTCTGTCTGAAGTTCACCGTCGATGTGCAACTCGGGATTGAGCTCCTTTGCCAGTTTCGTGGCCTCCACTACCTTGTCCACCACTTCGTGCTTGGCTGAGCCTTTTGTAGAGAAGGACAGCATTGCAACCCTGGGCTCGGCGATTCCGGCCACACTCTTTGCTGTTTGGGCGGTACATACTGCAATCTGAGCCAGTTGGTTGGCGTCGGGAGCGGGAGTTACGGCAATGTCACCGAATACAAGAACTCCGTTATCTCCATATTGGGGTGTTTTGGTTATCATAAGCATAGCACCGCTGACGCAACTGATTCCGGGGGCGCATTTGATTATCTGAAGGGCGGGACGAAGCGTTTCTCCGGTAGTGGAAAGGGCACCGCTTATCTGTCCGTCGGCATCTCCGTTCTTGATGATGAGGCAACCGAAGTAAAGGGGGTCTTTGACGAGGACGGCGGCCTGTTCGGGAGTCATTCCCTTGTTCTTCCTGAGTTCATAGAGAAGATTTGTGTACTCGGCCGTCTTATCACTGGTCTCGGGGTCGATGATGGTCGCTTTGGAAATGTTCTTGAGACCGAACTCGTCGGCCTTTTTCAAGATTTCCGCCCTGTTGCCGATGAGGATGATTTCCGCAAGGCCGTCAGCTATTGATTTGTCGGCCGCTTTGATTGTACGCTCCTCGAGAGATTCGGGGAGAACGATGCGCTGTCTGTTGGACTTTGCGCGTTCGATAATACTTTCTATCAGAGTCATTTTATTGAATGTTTTGGTTTGTCCGGGAAGATATTTTCCGGTGAAGTTTTTTAATGAGGGCCTTGGTGTTCCTGGAGAATCCGGCCCCTTTCCATGAACTTGTGTTTGATATGAGCGCCCAGCAGCTGCCGTCGGGGAAATACCAGACAAGGGCGCTTGTTCCTGAATATGAACCTGTCCTTGTCCATCCCTTTTCGGGATCGGTGTCGTTCCATCCCAGAGAATAGGTGTGTGGATCGTACCAGCAGGTCATTTCCATGACGCTTTGTCTTGACAGTATGTCGGGGATGTCGTCTCTCCCGTCAATCGATGCGGCAAACCTGCACAAATCATTGGCCGACGCTGTCCAGGCTCCGGCTCCGGATAGGGCTTTGATGTCATTCTTGCAGTAGCATGGAGTTTCGTCACCGTTGTCCGTATAGTAGTGCACCTCGCCTGCATATCTTTCATCGGGGCCGTTCCGGGCTATCCTCATATCTTCGATTCCGGCTGGTAGAAGCAGGCTCTCGCGTATCCAGTCCTCGTAGGGCATTCCCGTGACCTTTTCGATAACCAGAGACAGGAGAAGGAAACCCAGATTCGAATATTCCATCGAGGTTCCGGGGTAGAAAGCCAGCGGTCTTGCGAGTTCTCTCTGAAGGAGAGCCTCATTGTCGGCACCGCAGCGTCTGGAGAACATCGGATCCCCGCCTTTCTGGGAGAAGCCTCCTTCGTGTCGCAGAAGATTGTCTATGGTGATAAGACTGTATCTCCTGTCCTTGATGAAACAGTTGTATTCGTTGAGGATGCCGTCATCGCCGAACAAGCGGTCTGTCAGTTCCAGTTTGCCCTCATCCTTGAGTTTCATGATGCCTGTGGCGGTGACAAGTTTTGATACCGATGCTATTCTCATCGTGTTGTCGGGAGTCATATGCCTGCCGGCATTCACGTCAGCCCATCCATATGCCTTTTCCAGAATGTTCTCTCCGTCTTTGATTGCGGATATCTCAAGGCCACGGATATGCCATTTGCGCATAAAATCCCTGACTTCGAGGTCTATGGAATCGACAGGGCTCAGCACGGCAAGCAATATCCCCAACAGGAGGCTCATCTGATAAGTCCGGCCTCCCTTCCGAAATCAATTATGAAATCTGCGGTCTTTTCAATGCCCAGTTTGCTGGAGTCGATGCAGAGGTGGTAGTCGGAAGATTTTCCCCAGTGCCCGAAGGAGAAGAAGTTATAGAATTCCGCCCGGGCCCTGTCTCTTTTGAAAATGATTTCCTCCGCTTTATCTTCGGGAAGGTCCTCGCGTCCGCAAACATATTTTTTTCTTATATCCATAGGGGCGCAGATGAAGACATTCAGGCAATCGAAATCGCGGAGAATATAATTTGAGGCGCGTCCGATGAAGATGGCGGGACCTTGTCCGGCGATTTTTCTGATGACATCGCTTTGAATCTTGAAGAGTTCACCGTCATTCAGCCCTGAGGTGAAACTGCCGTACCTGTTGGAACCGAATATGCTTCCAAGCCACATGAATCTTCTTTTTTCGTCACTTTTCCGGAACAGTTCAGGGCTGAAACCGCTCTGTTCGGCGGCTTTGGTGATAAGTTCGTTGTCATAAACCGGAATCCCCAGTTTGAGTCCGATGGCTTGGGCAATGTCCCTGCCTCCGCTGCCGAACTGCCTTCCGATATTGATTATTGTGTGCTTGTTTTTCATAAACTTATATGGCTCCTCCAAGATTTTCGGATGATTCTCCATCCTCGAGTTTATTGAATTTTCTGAACAGACGTACTATGAATATTGTCGAGACTACAACATGAATCGTGTCGGAAATCGGGAAACTTGCCCAGACACCGACCTCGTTGAACATCAGGGGGAGGGCATAGACGAAGGGAAGCAGGAACAGAAGCTGTCTTGCCAAAGAAAGGAAAATGGAAGTCTTTACCAATCCCAGACACTGGAAAAAATTGGACGAAACGATGCCGAATCCTACAAGCGCAAATCCGGCATTCATGATTCTCAGTCCCTTGGGCGCCAGTTCCGCAAGTCTGGCGTTGGCCGGATCGTTCATATTGACGAACATTCCTACGGCAAGTTCAGGGAACAGTTCGGAGAACAGGAAGCACACAGTGGTTATCAGCACTTCCCATTTTGCCGTGAGAAAGAAAATCTCCTTTACGCGTTTGTATTGCCGGGCTCCATAATTGTAGCCTGCAATAGGCTGCAGTCCCTGGTTGAACCCCATGCATATCATCACGAACAACATGGTGAACCTGTTGACTATGCCATAAGCCCCTATGGCGTCGTCACCGCCGTATCTGCGAAGTTGCTGATTGATGAAAAGGGCGACGATGCATGCGGCCACGTTCATAAGGAACGGTCCTACGCCGATTGCCAGGGATTGTTTGGCGATACGCCATTTGAGTTGGAACACCGGTTTGCGGAAATGGAGAAAACGCTTCTTGTCCGCCAGGAATCTGAACGTGTATACCAGGGCAAGAATCTGGCATAGAATAGTGGCGAGCGCCGCTCCGCGTATGCCCATCTTGAATCCGAATATGAAGACGGGGTCCAGTATGGCATTGGATATGACGGTGAACAGGGTGAGTCCCATTGCCGTCCGTGGGTGGCCGGAACACCGTATGATGCCGTTGAATCCGTGGAGGAGATGCGTGAAGACATTGCCCAGAATGATGATGAACATATAGTCATAAGCGAAGGGCAGGGTAACGTCACTTGCTCCGAAGAACCTCAGTATGGGTTCCAGGAAAGGCAGCACCAGAGCGGTGAACAGAACTCCTATTATCACGTTGAGTGAAAGCACGTTGGAAAGAACCTGCGTTGCGGAATCGTAGTTCTTCTGACCGAGCAGAATCGATATCATTGTCATACCTCCCACACCCACGAGGGTGCCGAGGGCGATGGACAGGTTCATCAGGGGAAAGGTTACGGCAAGACCGCTGATGGCCGCCGCACCGACTCCGGGGATATGACCGATGTATATGCTGTCGACCATATTGTACAGAGACGCCGCGGTCTGGGCGATGATGCCCGGAACGGCATACATGCGCAGCAGGCTGCCTATGGGCTTGGTGCCGAGTTCGGTGGGAGCGGAGTTGACTTCTGCCATCGTTTATTCGGGCTTGTCAACAATCTCGATGTCGAAGCGGAGCGGTGAGTATGACGGGATTGAAAGCCCGCTGCCGTTACCGAGATATCCCATATCGGAGGTGAAGATGCCGACAGCCTTTTCGTAAGGCCCCATTTTGCTGAGGAGATACTTGAATCCCGGAATGACACTCGACTCGCTGCTTGTCATTGTGGTTTCGGTATATGTCTTCTTGAGATTTATCTGGACGGGGGCATAGGTGCTTGCGGCGGAGTATATTTCGTGGAATTTGGCGGTATCGGCAATGTTTGTGTCGAAGACCACCCCGTCAAGCCTCCTTCCTATGTAGTTGACGTATATCGTGGTGTCCTTGTCAAATTTCAATCCGCCGGCGGGAGGCGTTATGACCTTTCTGAAGAATCCTGTGGTGTCGTATACGGCAGAGGGAAAGTTCCTGCTGACATATCTGGACAGAGAATCCTGTTCCCACTGGACAATGTCGTATATGCGGTCGGTGATTTCGAGCTCATAAACGGCTGTAGTGCCGGAAATATTGTCTATGTATTCCTGCTCCGTATCATATCGGTTCTGCGTCATCAGCCATCCGGGGATGAGCACCTTGCGTCTGCCTCCCACCCTCATGCCTTCCACTGCATAGTCAAGTCCGGCATACATTGCGTTCTCGGCCCTTGCCATGACCGAGGGACCGTAATATGCCGACTTGATATAGGACCTTGTCTTGTATGCGTCCTCAATATAGGTGCTGGACAGAATGTTGCCATAGAGGTCGGTCATCCTGAAATGAGTCCTGATGTATGGTGTGACTGCCGGAATGCTTATCTGTTCTCCGGTGCCCGGAATGTCCTCGATGACGTAGTATCCGGGAGAGACTTTTTTTGAAACCCAGTCCGGGTGGTTTACCTGAAGCCAGGCATCAAGGTATCTCTTGTCCGCATCATTGACTCCTTCGGACTTGACTTTTGCGCATCCGCACAAAAGAACGAGAGTGTAAATGGCAAGTATGTATGTCTTTTTCATATTTGTATCGTTTGCATGAACCGTGCCGCGACAGCCTCGAAATAGCCGTTGACGGCATTTCTGTCCGGGATGTCATCCGGAATGAGTATTCTGCCGCCGGATGCCTGGGGGTGTCCGCCGCCGTGGAAACAATCCCTGGCCAGGGAGTTTATGGACAGGACTTTCTTTGACCTGAGGGAGATGCGGAAGAATCCGTCGTATTCGGAAATCAGTGCGCTGACCTTGACCTTCCCTATTTGGAGGGGAATGTTGACGAGTCCGTCGGTTTCGCCCTCCTGAAGATCGAAGGATTCTTTCGTTTCCCTGTCAAGCACCATGTATGCGACACCGCAATCCATTATCGTGAGCTTTCTGTCAAGAAGGCAGCTCCAGGCGCGCAGCTTCTCCTCTCTTCCGGAATTGTAGATCCGTTCTATGATTCCATCCCTGTCCACGCCGGCGGCAATCAGTCTTGAAGCCATGTCCAGGGTGGAGGGGAAAACGGAGTTTGCAAAATTGTTCGTGTCGGTCGTCATGCCCGTCATAAGGGAGCGGGCGCAGGCGGACGGCAGATTGGAGGCGTCTCCGTCAATTCCGGGCATTCCGCTGAGAACCTGGAAAAGGAGTTCGCTGGCGGAGGAGACATCCGTTCTTGAAAAGATAAGGTCGAATTCCTCCGTGCCGGGTTCCGGATGATGGTCAATGAGCACTTTCAGGCATTCTGCGGAGCGGAGCGCATTTTCAAGGATGTCGGCTCTTTTGAAAGAATTGAAATCCAGCGCAATGATGAGGTCCGCCCCGGCTATCAGCGTTCCGGACAGGCGGTCCGTTCCGTTCAGGATGTTGAAACCGTCGCAGATGAAGGACAGGCTCGCGGGCACGCAGTCCGGAAGGATGATGGACGCGTTCCTGCCCCGACATTCCCTCAGGAAGCTGCACATTGCGGTGGCACTTCCCACAGCATCCCCGTCCGGGTGAAGGTGGGCGACGATTACAATGTCTTCGCTCTCCCGTATCCAGGAATCAAACAGCTTTATTCTTTCTGACGAGGCTTCAAACATATTGTTCCGCAAATTTAATAAGAATAATTGCATTTCATAAATGAAATTCATAACTTTGTCAGGTTTAGGAATCAAAATAAAACAAAATAACACAATGAAGAAATCAGTAAAGATTATCGTCGAGGTGGCACTCCTCCTTGTATGCGTGCTCCTGACATGGTTGATTGTACGCAGTATCATGAAACCTGTGAATTTTAACAAGCAGCAGGCTTTCCGCGAGGAAGTGGCTATCCAGCGTCTCAAGGACATCCGCACTCTCCAGGTAGCGTACAAGTCAGAGAACGGCAAGTTCGTTTCCACAATCGACTCTCTCAAGAATTTCTATGAGAACGGAGAGATGACGATTGTGATGCAGGTCGGTTCCATGGATGACTCCGTGGCAGTCGCCCATACCGAGCAGATCAAAAAGGCGAACAGGAAGATCACTTCCAAGGACCTCTACGATCTGTATAAGGCAGGAGACAAGAACCTTGTTTTTTCTGTTGAGAACAAGATTCCGGTAAAGGATACAATCTTCCACTCCCGCACTGATTTCGAAATCGACTCTCTCGCCACGATTCCCTTCTCTGGCGGACAACCCGTCGAGATGGCCGCTATCACCAAACTCGTCTCCGGCGTACAGGTTCCTCTGTTTGAGGCCAAGATGCCATACAAGGCCCTTCTCAAGGGAATGGACAACCAGCTCCGCATCAATCTTGATGCATCACGCAGGGATCAGAACCGTTATGAAGGTCTCCAGGTAGGCAGCATCACGGCTCCTAACAACAACGCAGGAAACTGGGAGTAGTGGCCTCCACCCTTGTCCCTGTAGATTTTTTCGATCCGGCCACAGCCAGGGAGTCTCTGGCAGAGGTAGCGGAGGTCGCTGACTCGGATAAGGTGTCATATGCAGAAGTCCCGCAATATAATGCGGTTCTGGTATATAGTGTCTCGGGAATGGGGGAAGACTCCGTTCCTGAGATTTTTCATGTGCTCGAATCTTTGAATTCCTGTCCGGAATACAACAAGATAGTGGCGTCTTTCGATGACGGTGTGCTTTCTTTGGGGATTGCGCAGGGGATGACTCTGCTTCTTGCCAACGAGTACAGAGTTCCTGATTTCACCACGGCGCAGTATTTTATTTTTCTCGCAATGCGTTCCCTTCAGCTGAATCCCGAAGTGTCCGTGATAAGATTCAGGACACAGTTGCGGAAGGAAGATGAAATGTCTCTCTACAGATATTTCAAATCCGTTGAAACGATATGAGGATCATCGGTGGCAGATTGAAGGGGCAGACAATCAAGTTGCCTGTCAGTTATGCCGCCCGGCCCACTACGGACTTCGCCAGGGAGGGGCTTTTCAATATTCTGGGCAATGAGTATGAATTCGAGGATCTCAAGGTCCTTGACCTTTTCGGCGGTACGGGTGCCATATCCTACGAGTTCGCTTCGAGAGGTGCGTCCAGGGTCTATTGCGTGGAGATGTCGAGGGACAACGCTTCCTTCATCAAGACTGAGGCTGTGCGGCTCGGACTCGACAACGTCACGATGGTGAGGGACAACGTGTTTGATTTCCTTCCTGTCTGCCGTGAGAAGTTCGATGTCATTTTCGCCGATCCTCCTTATGCCCTTGAAGGGCTGGAGACCATACCGGACAAGGTTTTTGCCAGAGATATCCTCCACCCCGGCTGCTATTTCATACTTGAGCACGGGGACGGGCATTCTTTCAGGAATCATCCGTATTTCGTGAAAGAACGGTCTTATGGACGCGTCCATTTTACTTTTTTTGTCAAGAAGTAGTCTATGTATTCATTCATAATCTGTTTGATTGCCCTTGTTGTGGGCTATTTCCTGTATGGCGGTTTTGTCGACAGGGTGTTCGGGCCGGATCCTGAAAGAGTCGCTCCGGCCATCTCCAAGGCGGATGGTGTGGATTATGTCCCGATGCCGGGATGGAAGGTGTATATGATACAGTTCCTCAACATCGCGGGCACCGGACCCATTTTCGGCGCTATAATGGGCGCCAAGTTCGGCCCCTCCTGTTACTTGTGGATTGTGTTCGGATGCATCTTTGCCGGAGCGGTTCACGATTATTTCACCGGAATGCTCAGTATGCGTCACGGTGGAGCTTCCTTGCCGAATCTGGTGGGTACATATCTGGGCAGGGATGCCAAGTTCGTGATGATGGTATTTTCTCTCGTCCTCCTGCTGCTGGTCGGGACGGTCTTCGTCTTCAGCCCGGCCTTGATTCTGGGTGATATGGCCCCGTTTATGGGCACCGGCAAGCCTTCAATCATGGCTTGGGTGGCAATCGTGTTCCTTTATTATATTGTTGCCACTCTTCTTCCGATAGACAAACTCATCGGAAGGGTTTATCCTCTGTTTGCGTTTTCGCTCCTGTTCATGGCGGCGGCGCTGGTCATATGCCTTTTCATAAAATGGCCTTCAATCCCCGAATTCTGGGACGGACTTCAGAACCGTGGGCCCCAGGTCGGGCTGGAGGGGCAGAACATTTTCCCCTGTCTGTTCATTACCGTAGCCTGCGGTGCGGTCAGCGGATTCCACTCGACCCAGACGCCTATCATGGCCCGTTGCCTTGTAAGCGAGACCAAGGGACGCAGAATCTTTTATGGCGCTATGGTGACGGAAGGTATCGTCGCCTTGATCTGGGCTGCGGTTTCATCATACTTTTTCTTCGACGGCGGGATGGCAGAGGTCGGAGCGACATCCGGACAGGCCCCGGTGGTGGTGACCTCGGTGGCTTCCTCCTGGCTGGGCATTGTGGGAGGAATCCTTGCCATTCTCGGTGTGGTGGCCGCTCCGATCACCAGTGGAGACACGGCTTTCCGCAGTGCGCGTCTCATCATTGCCGATTTCTTCCATATGGAGCAGAAATCCAAGTTGAAGAGATTGTATATCAGTATTCCGATTTTCCTGATAGCGTCTCTTCTGCTATGGTATAACATTGAAGATGAGAATGGCTTCAACATTATATGGAGATATTTCGGATGGGCGAATCAGACTTTGGCATGCTTCACGCTGTGGACCGCCACTGTGTGGCTGTGCCGCAAAAAGAAGGGCGCATACTTCCTTATAACCATGATCCCGGCAGTATTCCTGACATCGGTCAGCTGCACTTACATCTGCATAGACAAGATAGGATTCCATCTGCCGCAGATGTATACCGGTTCACTCGCTGTTCTGTTTGCGATTCTGTCAGTCCTGATATTCCATCTCCTGAGAGTAAGGAAAAGACGTACGACGTCATAGTCCCCTTGCCTTGCCTTCGTCCCAGATGGCGTCCATTTCGGCCAAAGTCATATCGCTGAGTTTGAGACCTTTTTTCAGGGTGTTTTCCTCGAGGTAGGTGAACCGACGGCGGAACTTGCCGCAACTGCCGTTGAGTGCGGCCTCCGGATCGACGCCGTACAGCCTTGCGGCATTGATTGTGGCGAACATAAGGTCGCCGAATTCCTCCAGAATGTGTGCCTTGTCCGTCTCTGCACAGGCTTCCTCGACTTCCCCGAGTTCTTCGTGCACCTTGTCCCAGACGTCCTCCTTTTTCTCCCAATCGAATCCGCATCCGCGGGCTTTCTCCTGCATGGACAGGGCTTTCAGAACAGCCGGCATCGCTTCCGGAATCCCGCTCATCACGGTCTTGTTCCCGTCCTTCTCCCTGGCTTTTACAAGTTCCCAGGTGTCGGCAATCTCCTTTGCGGAAGGAGCTTCTCCCTCCGGAACGAGACTTCCGTCCTGACGGAACACGTGCGGATGACGGAATATCATCTTGCCGCAGACTTTTTCAATGCAGTCGGCTATGTCGAACTCTTCCTTCTCCTGCGCAATGCAGGCATAGAAAACCATATGGTACAGCAGGTCTCCGATTTCTTTGGCGATTTCCGGTCTGCTGCCTCTGGTGATGGCATCGCTCAATTCGTAGACCTCCTCCTCTGTCATCGGTCTGATTGATTCCATTGTCTGTTCGGCGTTCCAGGGGCATCTGGCCCTGAGCGCATCCATAATATCCAGCAGACGGCCGAAAGCGGCCATTTTTTCTTCCTTTGTGTGCATACACAAAATTAACAATAATTCCCGTATATTTGTGTCCGCTATGGAAAATTGGCAGGAAAGAACGGAAATGCTTCTGACTCCGTCGTGCATGGACAGGCTCCGTGCGGCACGCGTGATTGTGGTCGGAGCGGGTGGAGTCGGTGCGTATGCCGCCGAAATGCTGGTCCGGGCAGGGGTCGGACATCTTGTTATAGTGGACTCCGATACCGTGGGGCTTTCCAATATCAACAGGCAGCTTCTGGCCCTTCACTCGACCGTAGGGGAGAAAAAAGTTGATGTGCTGGGAAGGCGTCTCAGGGATATCAATCCTGATTTGGATCTGAACTGCATCCAGAAATACCTTTCCGAGGCGAATATTCCGGACGTGCTCCCCGAATCCGATATGATTGTGGATGCCATCGATACCCTGAGCCCCAAGATAGCTCTTATCCAATATTGCCTGAGCAGGAATATACCGCTTGTGAGTTCAATGGGCAGCGGGGCAAAATTCGATGTTACACGTATTCGTATCGCCGATATCTCGAAAACAAAGATGTGCCCTTTGGCACATATGCTCCGCAAGCGTCTGCACAAACTCGGTATCGACTCCGGCTTTACGGCAGTGTATTCCGAGGAGCCCCCGCACAAAGATTCCGTTGTGATTGAAGAGTCCCGCAACAAGAAATCCCAGGTGGGTACCATTTCGTACCTTCCTGCGGCGTTCGGTTGCGCCTGCGCTCAGGCGGCGATACTCCGGATTGCAGAAATCGATGAAAATTGTTAAATTTGCAGACTATCGCTAATCAGATTTCAGTTTATGGCAGATTCATCATTGCTTGAGAAAGTCCTTTCCCTTCAGGACAAATTCCAGACACTTCAGGACCAACTGGCAAGTCCGGACGTGATGTCCGATATGAAGAGATTCGTCCAACTCAATAAGGATTACAAGGAACTTGAGCCTATAATCAAGGCCGGTCTCGAGTATAAAAAGATGCTGGACAATCTTGCATCTGCCAAGGAGATACTTGCCACTGAAAAGGATGAAGACCTTCGCGAGATGGCGAAGGACGAGATTTCCGGAATCGAAGCGGAAATCCCTGCCATGGAGCAGAATATCAAACTTCTTCTCATCCCCGCCGACCCGGATGATTCAAAGAACGCGATGATAGAAATACGCGGCGGCACCGGAGGCGACGAGGCCGCAATCTTTGCCGGAGATCTTTTCCGTATGTATCAGCATTTTGCCGAGGCGCGTGGCTGGAAACTGGAAATTACGGACCAGGCACCCGGTACGTCGGGCGGCTTCAAGCAGATAGTTTTCAAATTGAGTTCCAATACCGACGGAGTTTACGGTATTATGAAATATGAGTCCGGTGTGCACCGTGTGCAGAGGGTTCCGCAGACTGAAACTCAGGGACGGATCCAGACGTCGGCGGCATCCGTGGCAGTCTTTCCTGAAGCCGGAGAGTTCGACGTGGATCTCAAATGGGATGACATCAGGCTTGATCTTTTCTGTTCTTCCGGTCCCGGAGGCCAGGGCGTAAATACCACATATTCCGCCGTACGTCTGACACATATTCCTTCCGGTCTGGTAGTCCAGTGTCAGGAAGAGCGTTCCCAGCTCAAGAACAAGGACCGTGCTTTCGAAGAATTGAGGACACGTCTTTACAATCTCGAACATCAGAAATATCTCGACGGTATCGCGGCCAAGAGAAAGACGATGGTAAGTACCGGAGACCGTTCGGCAAAAATCCGTACCTATAACTATCCCCAGGGGCGTGTCACCGACCATAGAATCAACTGGAGCATGTACAATCTTCCCGTATTCATGGACGGAGACATCTGGGACTGCATCGAGCAGCTTCAGATAGCCGAGAATGCGGAGCGCCTGAAAGAAGCGGGGGAGTAGTCTATTCCGTGAGCCTGTCGAGGGCCAGTTTCACCAGTTCCTCCATCCATCCCTTATAGTTGGCATTGGCATCCTTGTGATAGCGATGCGCGATGGCGCAGCATATTGTGCCGGCATCGTGGCCGAGTTTCGCGGCCATTCCTGCCAGGGCGGAGCTCTCCATTTCGAAGTTTGTTATCCTGTATCCGCCGAATTCGAAGCTTTCGAAATCTTCAATCATATCAGGCATGGCAAGATTCTGGCGCACGACTCTTCCCTGAGGTCCGTAGAACCCGGAGGCGGATACTGTCATTCCCCTGTAAGTGCAGTCCTTGAACTTTTCTATCAGTTTGTCGCTTGCCCGTACGAAATACGGCGAGGGAAGATGTTTGTCCCAATGCACGTGGCGGGTGAAGGCTTCTTCGAAATCTGTCATCGCGATGGAATCGCGGTCTGAATACCAGTTCAGAAGTCCGTCACATCCTATGGAGATATGCGAAAAGATGAAGGCTCCCAGAGGAATCTCAGGCTGGATGGCTCCGCTGGTACCTATCCTCAGTATGGTGAGTGTCCTGTGCTCCGCTTTCACTTCCCTTGTGTTGAAATCGATGTTGGCGAGGGCGTCAAGCTCGGTCATCACTATGTCGATGTTGTCCGTACCTATTCCGGTCGACAGGACTGTAAGTCTTTTCCCGTGATAAAAACCGGTAGCCCAGACGAATTCGCGTGAAGCTCCGCTGCATTCAACGCTTTCGAAGTATGATGAGACCATTGCGACTCTTCCCGGATCCCCGACAAGAACCACGGTATCCGCAAGCTGTTCCGGACGGATATGAATGTGAAAGGCCGATCCGTCGGCATTGATTATAAGTTCTGATTCCGCTATTCTCATTTTGTGCTGTTTTGTTTTCTCTTTGCCGCTCTCAATCTGCCTGCACTCCTTACCATAAGTTCGTCGGCCCAGATTCCGCGTGCGGCCAGAACGTTCAGGATGACCGCCACGAGGGGGAATATCGCCGTGAATCTGAATACGAGTTCCGGTTCCGCGAAATAGTCCACGGCCAGCCAGGCCTGGAAGGCCAGGTCGATAAGGGATACCAGAATCGCCGTCCTGAACTGGAGTATCCTGAATTTGTATGTGGTAAGCGCAATCACGTTGAGAACCGTGATGATTATGAGCAGTATCAGATAGGGGACGTATTCAATGTAACGGATGCCTTCCGCCTTGTCCGAAAAGAACATGGACCCGATCAGTACTGTCGAAATGAAAAGATACAGTGTCTGGACTCTCTGCCACATAATGCTAACGTGAATTGAATCGTGAAAGAACAGTCTCCTCATAGGTTTTGGAGACGGGGATGCGCTCTGCCGAAGGGATGTCGAGATCTATGTAGTAGCCGTCCTTTTCGGCTGAGAGCGTGCTTATCCTGGAGATGTTGACGACGTATTTGCGGTGGCATCTCACGAGATCGCTGTCCGCGAAACTCTCCTCTATGGTCTTGAGTTTGCAGCGGAGCATATATTGTTTGAATTCCCCGGCCTTGTCCCTGTACCAGACCTGTATGTAGTTGTCGTCCGATTCAATGAAATACAGGTTTGAGGAGTTGATGGAGAACTTGAGCACCCCGTTGTTGTCGAACAGGGTGATGCGCTTCTCTTCCTGGGGTGTGACGTTTATGTCGCCTACGACATTGCTCATATTCATCAGCCTGATGGTGTTGTTCTTGTCATTGATGGCAAAATACTGTCCGGCAATGACGTATGGCACCCCGAGAGATGTGATTATGTATACCAGCGCGCTGAAGAAAATCCTTGCAAATCCCTGGTTGCCGATATCTATCAGGCCATATTCGCTGCCCTCTATCGTGAAGAAGGTGTAAAGCAGGCATATTATCAGGAGTTCTCCGACATTCCATCCTATGTAGTTGAGGAATGTGAAATTCAGGGAATATCTCGAGCGGTACATCGCGGTCTTGCTGCAGATTACGACTCCGAGGGCAATCAGGAAGAAAATGACCGTGTACCCGAAAGCCTCATTGGCACCGAGACGGAACCATGCATTGTCGGAGAAGGGAATCGATATGACGAGGAAGACAAGCGAGAACAGTGAGGCGACGAGGACTGTCGCCACCAGCTGGCTTTTGCCAAGCAGATAATCCGGAATCTTGTCGTAGAGAGACATATTGTAAACTTCCCCAAACAAATATAGGAATATTTTTTATCTTTGTAGGACTTAATTTCGGCGTTATGGATAAACGGGTTGTTGTTACCGGTCTCGGAGTGGTGTCCTGCGTGGGCAACACGGTCGGCGATTTCTGGAGGAATCTTGTGGACGGAGTCTGCGGAATAGATTACATCACGGAATTCCCTGCGGAGGAACTTCCTGTAAAAATCGGAGGAAAAGTCAGGAACCTCGACCCGCTTGAATACGGAATGGACAAACCCTTCATACGCAAGCAGGATTCCTTTTCGATTTATGCGATGGCAGCCGCATGGCAGGCCATGAACGATTCCGGACTTGCCGCAGGTGAAAACATCGACCCGTACCGTCTTTCCGTCTATGTCGGCTCCGGCGTCGGCGGGTTCCAGACAATATTCAGGGAGTGCAATAAAATGGCGGATGACCCTTCCGGCCAATGGGTGTCGCCCAATTTCATCCCCACCATGATAGGCAACATAGCAGGTGCCCATATTGCAATGAAATTCGGTGCGAGGGGCTCCTGCCTCGACATTGCCACGGCTTGTGCCACTTCCACGCATACCTTGGGTGAAGCATATCGCGCCATAAGGCACGGGTATGCCGATGCGGTGATTGCCGGCGGAACCGAGGCGTGTACAATTCCCATAGGAATCGCCGCCTTTGCCAACTGCAAGGCTCTTACGAAAGCCGAAAATCCCAAATATGCTTCGCTTCCGTTCAATGCCAACCGCACCGGGTTCGTGATGGGGGACGGGGCTGCCGTCCTCATCCTTGAAGAGTACGAGCACGCCAAAGCGCGCGGTGCGGAGATTTATGCCGAACTGGTCGGCTATGGCACCACCTGTGACGCATATCATTCAACAGCCCCGAGGCCGGAGGCGGACACTCAGGCTGAATGCATCCGTGCCGCCTTGAAGGAGGCCGCGTTCGACAGCGGCTCCGACACTGTCTACATCAATGCGCACGGGACGGGCACGGCCCTGAATGATGTGTCTGAAACCAAGGCATACAAGCTGGTTTTAGGTGATTTTGCGTACAAGTGCCACATCAGCTCAACGAAATCCATGCATTCTCATATGTTGGGAGCAACGGGCGCGGCGGAGGCGATAGCGACGATAATGGCATTGAGGAGCGGAATAATCCCCCCTACAGTCAATCTTGATGTGCCTGATCCCGAATGTGATCTTGATTATACTCCGAACAAGGCGGTCAAGGCTGACGTCACGCTGGCCCTCAGCGACTCTTTCGGATTCGGAGGGCACAATGCCTGTATTGCCTTCAGAAAAATCTAATTGTAAAGATCTTCGAAACTTCCGGATGCCGTCCCGCTGTTCTTGAGAACAGGATCGGATACGGTGGCGTCGATTATCCTCCTTTCCTTGTGGAGGACGTTCGCTTCCAAAAATCTGAGCTCTTCGTCCAGGTTCCGCAGCATCGACCCTGCGATGCCGTGGTCGTTGTCCTTGAATCTGTATATGTTATAATTGAATCCGGCCTTTTCATAAGCCGTTGCGAGCGATTTTGAACCACCGAAGTACAGCTTGCCGAGTTTGACTTTGTCATAGGGGACAATCTTGTCGGCCGTGCCGTGGAACATAAGCGTGGGGCAGGGTTCCTTGGCGTAGACGGGGCCGCCTTCGTAGTTGTACAGGGCTCCTGAGAATGAAATCACTCCGGCATAGTTGAAGTCTTCAGGCAATACATCCGCAAGTTCGTCCCCGTTGCAGATGTCCCATTCCGCCTGCATTGCCGTAATAGCTCCCGCGGACGACCCGCTGACAATGAGCAGCCCGGGGTCGATCCCGATTTCGCGGGAATTCTCTATAATGAAAGCGGTTGCGCTGAAAAGGTCTTCCACCGCCAGATTTATGGCATTGCGTGTCGCCTCTATGAATTCGCGGTTGAGTCCGGCTCCGTGGTACCCCTTGAGCCCGAGCCTGTAGTCGATGGATATGACTCTGTAGCCGTTTGCGATGAGCTTGCCGAACCACTCACGCGCTTCTTTGCTGTCCCTCGAGCCTGTGAAGAATCCGCCTCCGAAAACATAGATGACGGATGCCCTGGCCTGCCCTGAGGGTTCGTAAACGTCCATATAGAGATTGCAGCTGTCGCGCTCGGCGTAAAGATATGTGGCGTCCGGATCGGGAAGCGATTGGGCGAATCCTGAGAAAGCTGCCAGGATTGAAATGACCAGCAGTGCGGTTCTTTTCATTAGCTTATCGTCTTGGTGTTGATGTTGGGAATGTTGATTATATGCATGAAGTCCTGCGGAGAGGGGGTTACGGCCCTCGCTGAATTGAGAAGCAGCCCTTTCTCCTTCAGATATCCCGAAAGCCTGTCCGTGCCGAGTCCTGCATCCTCGAGGAACTGACGGCTGGCGCTGCCCTGTATGCGGCTGACGGCCAGAATCAAATGGGCGGGGGACACCTCTGTGCGTTCTGATTTGAGAGCTTCAAGCGCGGCCATGTTTATCGCGCTCTGCGCGCTCCTCGTGACCGATATTTTGTCGCTGTCTCCGAAAGGAACGATGCCGTTCCCTTCGAACCCGGCATCAATGAAACGTTTCATTTCCGCCGTATCTATGCCAAGGTCGGCGAGGGCCCGGCAGGCGTCGTTGTCGGCGTCGCGCAGAATTCCGAGGGTCAGGTGGTCTGCGGATATGGCGCGGCAGCCCGTGCGCATCGCCTCTTCCCGGGCGTACTCCAGAATGTCGTTCAACCTTTGTGAAAGCCTGATTTCCATATCGCAATTATATGACAAAATTAGCAATTTTCCGGAATAATTTTAGTATATTTGCATAATAGGACAAATGTGATTTATATGGAAAGTGAGGTTAAAGAAAACGAAGTGCTGCACGGGATAATCGAACCTGTGGAGATTGATCACGAGATGCGTACGGCGTACATCGATTACTCGATGTCCGTCATAGTCTCGCGAGCCCTTCCTGATGCGAGGGACGGGTTGAAGCCTGTGCAGAGAAGAGTTCTGTTCGGAATGGACGGCCTCGGACTCAGCTATGGCGGACAGACGAAAAAGTCTGCCCGTATCGTGGGAGAGGTTCTGGGAAAGTTCCACCCGCACGGGGATTCCAGCGTCTATGATGCAATGGCCAGACTGGCTCAGGACTGGAATCAGCGCTATCCTCTCGTGTGGGGACAGGGTAACTTCGGAAGTATGGACGGCGATCCTGTCGCCGCAATGCGATATACTGAGGCGAAACTTGCAAAGATGGCCGAGGACGTGCTCGGAGACCTTGACAAGAACACGGTGGACATGGCCCTCAATTTTGATGACTCCCTTGAGGAGCCTACGGTCCTGCCTACCAAGCTGCCTCTTCTCCTGCTGAACGGTTCGTCCGGCATTGCCGTGGGAATGGCTACTAACATGGCCCCTCACAACCTTGCCGAATGCTGCGATGCGATATGCGCCTTTATCGATAACCCCGATATTGACACGGATGGTCTGATGGAGCATATCCAGGGACCCGATTTCCCGACCGGTGGAATAATAATGGGCCGTCAGGGGATCATTGACGCATACAATACCGG
>JAZLLN010000048.1:0-26697 GCA_045598165.1 Candidatus Cryptobacteroides sp. | reverse complement strand
GACAAAATGTTTCCGTCCATCGTGACGTGCGCTTCGCGCAGAAGCCTGTCCCTCACCGGCCGCTCCTCTCCCTTCACCTTGATGTATCCGTCAAGTATTGAAATGACGTACAGCGTCCTCACTCTGGAGTATGCCTCCCCGCGCTTGAGTATTCTCGTGAGAGGGTCGCCGCTGTAGACCATCAGTCGGTCGCCGTACTCGCGGTACATCTTCTTCTGTATCTCCACGAGGAAGTGGTTGCCGGCGTCGTCGGTGCAGCTGATGTCGTAGTTGGGCCGCTTGTCCTCCTCCTCGAAGGGCAGCGGCTCGGGGTTAAGGAAGGTGATGGAGACGATGTTCCTTTCCCTGATGACGGCATTGAGGAAGCCCATCATCAGTTCGGGGTGCTCCCGGTTCTCGAAGGCGATTTTGAATCCGGGATCTCAATGCAGGAGATAAAATTATTACCTGACACCTGTTTATGCCGTTTCTTTTATTATTTTGCATTGGAACATAGCAAGGTCTGGCGCGGAGAAAACTGAAGAAAAAGAAGAATACTATCGCATTATGACAACACAGACAGACATTGAAATTTGGAAGGAGGAAGCCCGCAAGGAAGGCTTGGCGGAGGGAAGAGCAAATACTGGATTTGTAACTTTACTTAGATTCAGAATCCCCTGTATGGGATGAATTTTCTTCGTGGCCTTATTTCGACAGGTCCGCAATATCAAGGCAAACAGCATAGAGTTCGGTGATACGGACACATAGGGCGTTGAATGATGAAATCCTTCGAAATGCATCTAAATTGTAAATTCCTAAGAATTTCAGTAATTTTGGAAGATATAAAAACCAACGCGATGTTAAATTTCAGAAATTACCTAGCGGCATTTGCTTTTGCCTTGTTTGTCCTCCCCTGCACTGCGCTCGCAGAAAACCACATAAAATATGTCGACACCCGGATCGGAACCGATGAGTGGCAGAAGGAATCCACACTAAGCGTTGTGGAAAAACCAAGGGGTCACGTGCATCCCGGTGTAGGCGCCACATTCGCGATGTCGCAGTTCACGGCGCAGACCAACTTGAGTGACCGGCCGTATTTCTACTATAATCCCACTATCCAGGGAATACGGTGCACCCATTTCCCCAACGGTGCCGGCATGTCGGAATACGGAGCATTCACAATCATGCCCACGACGGGAGAATTGAAAATCTTTCCCGAAGACAGAGCTTCCTCATACAGTCACGACGGGGAGATAGCAAAGCCGAACTACTATTCCATTACGCTGGATGACTACGGCATCAGAATGGAGATTACGGCCACCAGCAGAGCCGGATATCTGAGATTCACTTATCCCGAGTCACAGCAGGCCCATATCGTCATAGATGACCCGCGCAGCCGGAAAGGGGGTTATTTCAAAGTCAATCCGGAGAACAATGAGGTCGAGGGATTCATCACAAATGAGGGGCGCGTAGGCAACCGCGGATATGTAGGGCGTGAGTTTGCAAGTTATTTCGTCCTGCGTTTCTCCAAGCCTTTCAGCAGTTTCGGAATTGTTCCTTGCGAAGAAGAGCCTATTGCGGACGGTGATGACACCGGCCTTATCAGACATTTTGTTCACCAGACGGATTTTTCAGCGGAGAAACTTCAGGCAATGGCTCAGGCCGGCACTATGGCTCAGGCCCTGCATCTCGACTTCGCTACATCCGAAGGTGAACAGGTGGAAGTCAAGGTAGGAACATCCTTCATAAACATTCAGCAGGCGCGTGCAAATCTGGACAGGGAAATCGGGAAGAAAGATTTCGAGACCGTGATGAAGGGTACGGAGGATGAATGGACAAAGGCTCTGGGCAAGATAAGCATCGAAGCCTCCGACAACACGAAAACCATATTCTATACTGCATTGCATCACTGTCTGCTCCTTCCCAGGGAATTCTCGGAGGACGGATATCACTATAGTGCATTCAACGGCAAGGTCATGCCGGGTGTGATGTATACGGACTATTCGCTTTGGGACACATTCCGTTCCGAACACCCTCTGCTGGTTCTTCTGGAACCGGAACGCAATTGCGAGATGATACAAGGGCTTCTCAACTCCTATGACGAAGGAGGCTGGATGCCCAAGTGGCCGAGTCCCGGCTATTCCAACATCATGACAGGCACTCACGCAGACGCTGTCATCGCCGACGCATATGTCAAAGGGCTTCGCGATTTCGATCAGGACAAGGCTCTGGCGGCAATGGTGAAGGATGCCACCACCACCGCAACAGGAATCTATAAGGGCAGGGTCGGCATCAGCGACTACATCAAACTCGGATACGTCCCTACCGACAAGTACAAGGAGTCCGCCATACGCACGATGGAGTTCGCATACGATGATTTCTGTATTGCCCAGGTGGCGAAGCTTATGGGAGAGGATTCTCTTTATAACGTTCTGATGCAGAGGTCAAAGAATTATCTCAACGTATTGGACCCCGAGACTAAGATGGTGAGGGGCCGCAACAGTGACGGCAGCTGGAGAGCCGCTGACGACCCGTCCATCAGCATTTGGGCAAGGGGCACGGAGAAAGACCGCGACACATATTTCCGCAACATTACCCTCTTCGTTCCCCACGATGTGGACGGACTCACGGAATTCATGGGCGGCAGGAAGGAACTGGAGGCGTATCTTGACTATTTCTTCTCCAACGATTATTATTATGTGGGGGACGAGTTCTCAATGCATTCACCGTACATCTACAACCTCATCGGCAGCCCTTGGAAAACACAGGCCACCATGCGCAAGATTCTTGACTACTACTTCGTGAACGAGCCCTGGGGGCTTTCCGGTATGGATGATTGCGGGCAGTTGTCTTCCTGGTATCTTATGGGAGCAATGGGATTCTATTCCTTCTGCCCCGGCACTCCCATCTATCAACTGACCAGCCCCGTTGTTGACAGGGCCAGCATCAAGCTGGCAAACGGCAAGACTTTCACCATCGTGGCGAAGGGAAATTCCGAAAAGAACGTTTATATCAAGTCAGCTACTCTCAACGGCAAGCCATACAACAAGTGCTGGATCCATCACGATGACATCATGAATGGCGGCACCCTCGAGTTGACGATGAGCAGCAAACCCAACAGAAAATGGGGTATTGAAAAATAAGCCGGAAAAATGAAGAAACTGACCTTGGTCTTCGCAGCCCTGCTGCTTGTCGCTCTCTCTGCTTTCTCGGCGGATCCTGTTGATTATGTCAGCACTCTGGTGGGCACACAATCAACTCACAGCCTTTCTGCGGGAAACACCTATCCGTCCGTTTCAATGCCCTGGGGCACTCATTCCTGGACACCACAGACCGGGAAAATGGGCAGCGGCTGGGCATATGTCTATACTGACAACCGCATACGCGGCATAAAGATGACGCATCAGCCCAGCCCGTGGATAAACGATTACGGCCAGTTCAGCATTATGCCCGTGACAACGGGAGAATTCTATAGGGAGGATGACCGTGCCAGCTGGTTCTCACACAAGGCGGAGACTGCAAAACCATACTATTACAGCGTCTATCTCGCAGAGCACGACACTTTCATCGAACTGGCACCGACCGAACGGGCTGCGGCATTCAGGATCACTTATCCGGAATGTGAACAATCCTACCTCGTCGTCGATGCTTTCGACTGCGGTTCGCGGCTTGAGACAAGTCCTGACGGCAAGACAATCTCAGGCTATTCGGTACGCAATTCGACAGGTATTGAAGGAGACTTCAAACTGTGGTTCACGATAGAATCCGACACCGCTTTTGACAGCGCAAGAATCATTGAAGAGAAGGGGCACTCTTACGCTCTTCTGGGTCTGAAGACGTCCAAAGGGCAGAAAGTCGGGCTCAAGGTGGCAGCCTCATTCGTCAGTGCCGCGCAGGCACAGCAGAACCTGAAGGAACTTGGGAACGGAGATTTCGACAGAATATGCAATGAGGGCCGCGACCGGTGGAATGAAGTCCTGTCCAGAATCGAGGTGCGTGACAATGACATCGACCATCTCCGTACCTTCTATTCCTGCCTGTACAGGAGCGTGCTTTTCCCCAGAGATTTCAGCGAAATCGACAAAAACGGCAGGCGGATTCATTTCAGTCCCTACGACGGAAAGGTTCACGAAGGCTACCTGTTCACCGATACGGGATTCTGGGACACTTTCCGCAGCCTGTTTGCACTCGTCGACCTTGTGTATCCCGATATGGCTTCGAAGATGCAGGAAGGTCTCGTCAACACCTATCTCGAGAGCGGATTCCTACCCGAATGGGCCAGCCCCGGACACCGTAACTGCATGGTCGGCAACAACTCGGCATCCGTCGTGGCGGAGGCGTACCTGAAGGGAATACGGGGATATGACATCGAAACTCTCTGGGAGGCGTTGAAGCACGGGGCGCACAACGTTCATCCTGAAGTTCCGTCAACGGGGCGTCTCGGACACGAATTCTATGACCGTCTCGGTTACGTTCCCTGCGACAGAGGAATCAACGAGAGTGCCGCGCGCACTTTGGAATACGCCTATGACGACTGGTGCATATGGCAGTTGGGCAAGGCTCTGCACAAGCCGGAAAATGAAATTTCCGGATATGAGAAGGACTCGCGGAACTACCGCAATCTTTACAGAAGCGACAAATGTATGATGTCGGGCCGAAAGGCCGACGGCTCATTCCCGGAGCCGTTCAACCCTTTCAAATGGGGCGGAGACTTCACCGAGGGCAATGCCCTTCAATATACCTGGTCGGTTTTCCACGATCCGCGCGGACTGGTGTCGCTGATGGGAGGTGACGCCGGATTCGAAGCGATGCTGGACACAATGTTCACCCTGCCCCCGATTTACGACGACAGTTACTACGGACGTGTAATTCACGAAATACGTGAGATGCAGATTATGAATATGGGCAATTACGCCCACGGCAACCAGCCTGTCCAGCATTCAATCTATCTTTATGACTGGGTCGGAAAACCTTGGAAGACTCAGGCGCGCGTCCGTGAGGTGATGGAGAAGTTCTATTCGTGCACACCGGACGGATACTGCGGTGATGAGGACAATGGTCAGACCTCATCCTGGTATGTTTTCTCGGCGATGGGCTTCTATCCCGTATGTCCGGCATCCTGCGAGTATGCGCTGGGATCTCCGCTTTTTGACAAAGTCACCGTCCATCTTCCGTCCGGCAAGGATATAGTCATCGCTTCTTCCGGCAACGGAAAAGAGGCCGTATATGTGAAAGACGTACATCTCAATGGGGAGAAACACACACGCAATTACCTGACACACAAGGAACTGACCGAAGGAGCGAAAATCAAGTTCACAATGTCCCGCACAGCTGTGACAGACAGGGGAACCGCTCCCGATGACAGACCTTATTCATACACTGTTGATTGAAAATGGCAAAGTTCAACGTCGAAACCGTCCAGAATGTAGAGCAGAGTAAGAAAATACCCTGCTGCAAACCCATTCTGGAGCAGTTGGAGATAATGGAGGCTTACACGGACGCCCACAGGCGTTTCAGTGATTCCACAAGAGAGCGGCGTGAAGTCGAATGTCTCAAGGTTCTGTATCCCCGGATGTTCAGACCTATCGAACCTCAGGACCTTTTCGCCGGCCGGCTTGATTTCCTACCCATAGGATTCGGATGTGTGACATCCGTGGGCGGCGTTGGGCATTACTGCGTTTTCCGCAAACTCCGCCAATTCCAGGCACAGCTTCCGGATGAGGTGAAGCCAAGAGTGGATGCGCTCTACAATTACTGGCTTGACCATGACGTCAAGACTCAGTTCAACAGGGAAATGATAGTCGATGATACGATGGGAATGTTCATCGACACCGCCTTCCCTCTCATCGCGACGGCACGCCTGTCCGGAATGATGCTGGATTACCCCAAACTCATTGAGAACGGTGTCCCCGGAATGCGCGGGATACTTGAAAAACACATCTCCGCCAAGCCCGACAATGAATTCTACAAAGCCGGACTGGAATGTATGGACATTCTCTGCGATTCAGCGGAAGCTCTCAGGAAAGATGCTCTCAAGCAGATGGACGGAGCGGACGAGCCAAGGAAACGCCAGTTGACGGCAATCGCCGAATCTCTGGCCAATATCCAGAACCGCGCTCCGGAAACGTTCGTGGAGGCGTTGCAATTGTTCTGGCTATACGCTCTGCTTGCCGGAGTCATCAATTATGGCCGTCTGGACGACCTCCTGGGACCTTACCTGGCCGCCGACCTCAAATTCGGAAGGTTGACGGAATCCGAGGCATACGATTACATAAAGTCCCTTTGGACAATGATAGAGAACCGCCGCACCACGGTCAACGGACGCGTGATTGTGGGCGGAAAGGGCAGGAAACATCCCGAAGAAGCGGATGTGTTCATGCATATTGCGCTGAAGGTCTGCAAGGATTGCCGCTATGTCGAGCCCCAGTTCACATTGCGCATAGATAAAACCACTACGGACCGGACCTGGGACGAAGCCCTCGATGCTCTCGGAGCCGGAGCCACCTATCCCACTCTTTATAATGACGAAGTGGAAGTGCCGGCCGTGGCCTACGGTATGAGGGTTGACGGGAAAACTGCGGAATGGTACGTGCCCTTCGGCTGCACGGAATTCGTCATTCAGGGACAGAGCACGGGGACTCCCAACATCTGTATTAACCTCCTGAAGCTCCTGACCATCTATATGAATGACGGCATCGATCCCGTTGACGGATTGAGGAAAGATGCCGGCGCCGTCATCGGGCCATTGGAAGGATACAGCTCTTTCGAAGACTTCTACAACGGCTATAAGGCTCTGCTGGACATCTATCTCGACAAATCCGCCGAAGCCCAGTATTATTCCTACGGGGTGATGAACCGGAACGTGAGTTTCCTGTTCAACAGCCTGCTCACCGATGATTGCATAGAGCGCGGGAAGGCTCTGTTGGACGGAGGCGTCCGCTATCTTGGAGGTACCTGTGAGATTTACGGCAGCATCAACACTTCGGACTCTTTCGAGGCAATACGCGAGCTTGTATTCCAGAAACACAAATATTCGCTGCGCCAGATTCACGATGCAATGCTCGCCGACTTCAAGGGTTACGAACTGCTTCGCCGTGACTGCCTTGCCTGCGACAAGTACGGCAATGACCTTGACACGGCCGACGGTCTGGCAAACGACCTCTATGAGTTCTATGCCAAGGGTGTCAGGGATAGAGGAATCAAGCTGGGGATGCAGTACTTCCTTGTGGTGATAAGCAACAACCAGCTGAATACCGAATGGGGGAACGCCACTGCCGCATCTCCTGACGGCAGGTTGTCGGGTATGTATTTGAATCCGGCCAACAACCCGCAGGGTGGGGCCAATGTCAACGGCCCCACGGCAATGCTGAATTCTCTTGCCAGGTTCGATGCCAAATACCACGCCGGGTCCGTGCAGAACATCAAATTCTCTCCCGCTCTCTTCAATGAAAACAGGGAGATAATCAAGGCCTTGTTCAAGACCTACTTCGACCGTGGCGGATGCCATCTGATGGTTACGATAGTCAGCCGGGGAGAACTTGAAGATGCAATGGTGCATCCCGAGAAATATCCCGACCTGATAGTTCGAGTAAGCGGGTTCTCCGCCGTTTTCATAGAACTTCCGAGGAATGTTCAGGAGGAACTGTTAAGCAGAGTGCTTTATGACTGAGACTGTTAAGGTTTTTGACATAGAGAGGTTCGCCATCAAGGACGGCCCGGGAATACGCACAGTGGTGTTTATGCAGGGTTGCCCCCTGCACTGCCCATGGTGCTCCAATCCGGAATCCGGGCCGGCAGGAAGTGTTCTCAGATACTATGAGGGTAAATGCATGCACTGCGGGGCATGTGCGGCCGTCTGTCCGGTTTCCGCCGTCACATTCAAAGACGGAGTTGTCCATATTGACCGTGCTGCCTGCACGCTTTGTGGGGCCTGTATCGAGAACTGCCCGGGAGCGGCGTTGAAACTGTCGCCACGGCAGCATGAATGCAAAGACGTTGTCGGCATCCTGCTGCGCGACAGGGACTATTACGAACACAGCGGAGGCGGAGTGACTTTCTCCGGAGGGGAGGCCCTCATGCAGCCCGAAGCGCTGCTCGCCATGCTTAGGATGTGCAAGGCTGAAGGGCTGCACACAGCCGTTGAAACTACGGCAAATGTCTCTTACGATAAGATATCGGAGATTGAACCATACACAGACCTGTTCCTGATAGACCTGAAACATACGGACAGCGTCAAATTGCACAGGACAACCGGAGCGAATCCGGAACTTGTCTTAGGGAACATACGTTCGCTGGCAGCGACGGCGGCCCGGAAGATACGCTTGAGAATGCCCTGCATACCCGGATTCAATATGGAGAAGGGACATTTCGAAAAGGCATTTTCATTCGCCGCAGAGAACGGGATAAAGGGTATTGACCTTATACCTTATCATTGCCTGGGCACCGGCAAATACAAACAGCTCGGCAGGGAATACAGATACGGGGAAAACGAACCGTTGGACAGGAAAGCTCTTGAGCCTTTCGCCGCCATCGGCATTTCAATGGGACTTGACGTAAAAATAATATGAAAGCTTATCACCTTGGGCTGGATGTCGGGGGAACAAACCTGGCGGCAGCAGTTTATGACAACGATTACAGGATGCTTGCACATCGCAGCATTCCGGCCGGTGCCGACAGGAACTGGCAGGCCATCACCGGCGATATGGCGGCTGTCAGCCGTTCGGTTATAGACGAGGCCGGTATCAGCATTGATGATGTGGAGTGCTGGGGCATCGGTATGCCCAGCTGCATCGATACCCGCACCGGACTTCTTGTCAACGCCCACCAGTTCGGATGGAAGAATGTCCCGATCCGTGAATGGTTGGAGCCTCTGTTGCCACTTCCTGTCCGCATTGAGAATGATGCAAACTGCGCCGCCTACGGCGAGGCTCTTGCAGGAGCTGCAAAGGGAAGGGCCAATGTCGTGATGCTGACACTCGGAACGGGTGTGGGCAGCGGGATCATCATAGACGGCCATATTTTCAAGGGCTCAGACGGCATGGGCGCTGAAATCGGCCATTCGACCCTTGTTCAGGGCGGTCGCCTCTGCGCCTGCGGGCGGAAAGGCTGCCTTGAAGCATACTGTTCCGCCACAGCACTGATAGCCCGCGGCAAGGAAGTGCTCGGCGAAGCCTGCACAAATGCCAAATATGTGTTTACACTCGCCAAGGAAGGCAATTCGAAAGCTATGGATCTGATTGACGAATATGCAGGTCATCTTGCCGCCGGACTGTCATCCATCGTCACAATATTCCGTCCCGAGGTGCTCATTGTTGGCGGTGGCGTGGCTGATGCCGGAGATTTCCTGCTGGACAAGGTCAATGCTCTGCTACCCGAAGCTACATACAACGGCGTTACAATCGGGGTGCCTCCGGTAGTCAGGGCTACCCTCGGAAATGCGGCCGGCCTCATCGGCGCAGCCTTCCTCAAATAGAACTTTTCAAGACGTCAATATGAAACGGCTCCTTTTCATTCTTTCAGCCATTGTGGCGCTGGCATCCTGCACCGCTTCCACGGATTTGTCCGATCTGGTATTTCCACAGATGGATTCCGCCCATTCGAGATGGGCATTCTTCGCTTCCGCCTGCCGTCCGTTCGGAATGGTGGCCCTGAGTCCTGATACCGATGAGGGCGATGACTGGATTTCGGGATACAGGTATAATTCCCCTTCCATCCAGGGTTTCAGCCACATTCACTGCTGGCAGATTTCCGGGGTCTCGCTTATGCCGGTGACTTTCGAGGAAGGATCCTCAGATGAGTTGTTCTCAGATTGCAGTTCTCCTTTCTCACACGAAGGTGAGGTGGTAAAAGCGGGATACCACAAACTGTTCCTCGACAGATATGGCATTCAGGCGGAACTCACAAGCACCTCAAGAACGGGTTTCCACAAGTACAGTTTCAGCGATGACGGTCAGAATGAAAAGGGAGTGCTTCTCAATCTGAGTTCACAGGTGGGTCCCTGCCGGAACACCCTTGCCTCCTTCAGACAGACGGGCGAAAGCACCTTCGAGGGAATGGTGGTGTCCGAAGCCACGCGACGTCGCCCGAAGCCTTTCAACGTTTATTTCCAGATTGTCCTCAATCAGCCTGTGACACAGATCGTTACAGATGACGAAAGCGGCAATGTGGTTCTCTGCATCGACAGAAACTGCAAGGAATTGCAAATGAAAGTCGCCCTGTCCTATACGTCTACGGGAAATGCCGCCGCCAATATGGAGGAGGAGAATCCTGGATGGGACTTCACCGGAATAGTGAAGGAATCAAAGGCAGAATGGAACTCGCTTCTTTCCAGAATAGAAATCAAGGGCGGATCCGATACCGACAGGAGAAGGTTCTATACCGATCTGTGGCACGTGCTTCTCGGAAAGCATACGATCAGCGATGTCAACGGGTACTATCCCGATAATACCGGGGAGAGTTTTCAGGTGAAAAGGCTGCCTGTAGATGACAGCGGCAGGCCTCTTTTCCGTCATTTCAATACTGACGGATTCTGGGGAGGCAACAGTGTGTTCGACAATATATGGCTCCTTGTCTATCCCGACATCGCCTACGAGCACGCAATGTCGCTGATGCAGTATTACAAGGACGGAGGGCTCTTCCCGCGCGGTCCGTCGGGAGCGAACTATACCTATGTCATGACAGGTGACTGCAACTGCGCATTCATGGTCAGTGCCATCCAGAAAAGAATCATCACGGAAAATCTTGACGGAATATATGAAGCCCTGAAGAAGAACCACGAACCGGGGGGCATAATGGAAAAGACAGGCTATGAACACTACACCTGGACAGGTGGTGGTCTGCCCTACTATATTTCAATGGGCTATGTTCCGTTCCCCAACCCATTGGAATCCGACGGTTATCATCAGCAGGGCGGAGGACTCACGCTCCAATATGCCTACGAAGACTTCGTCCTTGCCCAATTAGCGAAGAAGCTCGGCAGGCAGGATGACTATGAGCGGTATATGGAACGTTCCCGCAATTACCGTAACATCTACGATTCAGAATCCGGTTGGATGAGACCCAGGGATATCAATGGCAAATGGATGGAGCCTTTCGACCCTTACGAGCTGGCGGACTGCGGGTTCATAGAGGCCAATGCCGCACAGGCCACATGGTTCGTGCCTCACGACGAGACCGGGCTTGCAGAATTGATGGGCGGCAAGGAAAAAGCCACCGAAAAGCTTAACGCAAGCATGGAGAAGGCGTCCGAGCTCGACTTCACTTCCGGGAAATCGCACAACGTGGAGACTCAGGACCAGTACAAGAGAATTCCCATCAACTACGGCAACCAGCCTTCCATCAATACGGCTTTCGTTTTCCATTATTTCGACAGGCCGGATTTGTCGCAATACTGGAGCCACAGGATTGTCCGCGCCGTCTATTCCGGGCTTTCACCGGAATCCGGCTACAACGGAGATGAAGATCAGGGTTCCATGAGCTGCCTTGCAGTAGCAATGAAAATCGGTCTCTTCCAGCTTGACGGCGGTGTGACGGATGAGCCCTATTACCAGATAGGGAGCCCGATATTTGATGAGATTACGCTGCACCTGCGGAAGCCTGACGGAAAAAAGTCCGACTTCGTGATATCCTGCACGGGTAATTCAGACGAAAATTCCGTAGTCAAGGGTGCAAAGCTGAACGGCAAGCCTTATGATGCCTCCACCATTCTGCACAAGGACATCATTGCCGGAGGTCGGTTGGAACTTGAATTTCAATAATTATGGTGCCAGCCTTCTCGTGAAGGGGCTAGCCGCCCTCGGCTCTAGAGGGAGGGGCCCACGGAGTGGGAGGGCCTGGTCCCTTGAGAGAAGGCTGGCACCATAAACAGAATATAGAAAACGATGAAATCAGTATTATCTATCCTAATTTCGATGTGCTTGTTGGCCAGCTGTTGCAGTCAGTATGGCAGGGAGACTATCGGGAGTAGGACAGATGCTCTTGACAATTCGTCCTGGGCTGTGTCGGAATGGATTTCGGTGGTTGACGCGCCCGTCGTTTCCGGTCCGGTGATGGACGGCGAAAGGGCGGCGGACGGGGCAAGCTGGTTCCTTTCGACCGTTCGGAATTCCGGGAAAGTGGTGTCGGCGAAATGGATGACAAGCGGCCTGGGAATCTATGAGATATATGTAAACGGAAACCTGGTCGGAGAAGAGATTCTCAAGCCCGGTTTCACGCATTATGCAAAGACAAAGCGTTCCTTCACCTATGACGTGACGGACGCTTTCAATTGCAAGGCCGGCGCCGGGAATGCCTTGTCGGCTCAGGTCACACCCGGCTGGTGGGCGGACAAGATAGTCACTCCCAAACGGCACATCGGAATGATTGGCAGGAAGTGCGCATTCCGTGGCGTACTGGAACTCAGGTATTCCGATGGAAGTACAGAGCTGTTCGGAACGGACACCGTCAGTTGGAAGGCCGGCATAGCGGGGCCCGTCAGGCATGCGGCGATTTTCGACGGAGAAGAATACGATGCGCGTGAGCTCCCCGGCTTCGCCACTCCGGAAAAGCTGTCAACGCCTGAGATCAACACCGAATTCAACGGTGAGATCCTGCCTTCGGAAGGTGCGGAAGTGTATTTTCGGAAGGACTTGACACTCAAGCCGGTACGGGCATACGTCTGGCAGGGCGTGGAAGATGCCGGCGAAGGAGAATACGGGAAGGTCATAATTCAAAGGGAATATGGCGCGGATGAAACCATGACAGTGAATCCCGGTGAAACTCTGGTAGTGGATTTCGGTCAGAACTGCGCCGCGGTACCGTCTTTTACATTCAATGCAGCAGAGGGTACAGTTCTCACCTGTCGTGTTGCGGAGATCCTCAACGACGGCAACGGTGCCAGAAGCCGCAATGCGGACGGCCCGGAAGGCAGTGTGTACAGGGATAATCTCAGGATGGAAGACCGTGGGATGAAACTCGTTTATACCTTCGGCCCTGGTGGCCGCTACGTTACATTCTGCCCGCGATGCACCTTCTTCGGATACCGCCTGGTCTCCATCACCGCCACAGACAAGGTCAAAATAAAAAGCGTTCAGTCCATCCCTGTTTCCTCCATTACTGAGGGGATGGAAACAGGCCGCATAACCACCGGCAACGAGGATATCAACAGAATAATCTCAAATGCCCTGTGGGGCCAGAGGTCAAATTATCTGTCCGTGCCTACAGACTGTCCCCAGCGCGATGAAAGGCAGGGCTGGGCGGCAGATACGCAGGTATTTGCCGGTACGGGCACCTTCTTCGCCTATACCGGTCCTTTCTTCCACAAATGGATGAGGGATGTCCGCGACACTCAGAATGAGCACGGAGGCTTCGCCGGAGTGGCGCCGTTCGCTCAATCAGGTTCCGAACCTACCTCAATGATGAGAGTCGGTTGGTCCGATGCCGGAATAATTGTCCCCTGGACAATCTGGAAGCAGTTCGGAGACAACGCGATAGTGGATGAGTGCTGGGACTCTATGGAGAGATTCATTGACCACGTCGCGGAGACGAAATATATCCATACCTCCCTCATCGACGAGAACGGGGACTACCAATGGGCCGACTGGCACAGTTTCGAGCCGCTCGAGGCCCATTCCGGAAGGGCATTCGGTCCTCCGGACAGCAAGGGCCATCTGTTGCGGTATCCCGAGACCATCGATTTCTGGAACTTCCTAAGCGCCTCTTACTGGATAAGTGATGCCGTAATGATGCGCGATATGGCCGTGGCGACCAACCGTGACGTGCAGAAATACGAGAAGATGATTGCCGAAGCGAAAGACTATGTGAGAACGGCATTCTTTCATCCGGACGGAACTTTCAAAACGGGGATTCTCAACACTATGCAGACTCCGCTGCTGTTCGCCCTGAGGGACGGAATATTCGACGGTGAAGCGAAAGAGACGATTTGCCGGAGGCTTCGGGACAACTTTGCCCGCCACGGCAACAGGCTGCAGACAGGTTTCCTCGGGACCTCGATTATGATGGAGATGCTCACCGACAACGGGATGAGCGACCTTGCATACGAACTCCTCTTCCAGCGCGAAAATCCGAGTTGGCTGTATTCCGTTGACAACGGAGCCACCACATTCTGGGAGCGTTGGGATAGTTACACCTACGAAAAAGGCATCGCCCCACGAGGCGTCAACAGTTATAACCACTACGCCTACGGAGCCGTCTGCCAATGGATATGGGAGAGCGTCGCAGGCATCAAGGCGGATCCGGAGAATCCGGGATTCCGTCATATCATAATGGAGCCGATTCCGGACCGGAGGATAGGAAGCATTGATGCGGAATACAATTCGGCCGCAGGTCTCATAAAAAGCGCGTGGCATTATAACGGAGACAGATGGATATGGACTTTTTCCATTCCTGAAGGCGCCACCGCCACAATAAAAACACCAGGGAGCGACACTTCTGAAGAATACGGCCCCGGAAAACATACCGTCAGCATCAACTAATATCTCAACAATATGCAACCCAAACAACTGTTTCGCACCATCCTGCCCGTGATGTTCGGCTATTTCATAATGGCTTTCGTGGACGTCGTAGGCATAGCAACCAATTATGTCAAGGCTGATTTCCAGTTTTCCGACACCATCTCGAGTCTTCTCTCGGTGGCCTGTTTCATTTGGTTCCTGCTGCTGTCAATCCCCACCGGGATGCTGCTCAACCGCTTCGGACGCAAGAATATGGTCATCGTGAGTTTCATAGTTACGTTCATTGCTTTCGCCATTCCCCTGATTTCCTATTCCTTCCCGATGATACTTCTGGCTTTCGCCCTCATTGGAATAGGCAACACAATCATTCAGGTGGCGATGAATCCTCTGGTGAAGGATGTTGTATCGGGAGACAAACTGACGGGCACCATGACTCTCGGCTATTTTGTGAAGGCCGCGAGTTCCTTCCTAGCCCCCATCATCGCATCGGCGTTCGCCGGAACGGCTTTCGGATGGAAATGGATATTCCCCATTTATTCCATCGTATCGCTGATAGCGGCGGTGTGGCTGTTCTCCGCCCCTATCAAAGAAGAAAAAATTGAGCTCAAGAGCCCTTCGTTCAAGGAATCGTTCGTCCTGCTTAAAGACAGATACATACTTCTGTTTTTCATAGGAATCATCGTGCTTGTCGGAGCGGACGTGGGAATGGGTATTTCCCTGCCGAAGATTCTCAAAGAGCGTTTTGACCTTCCCGAATCCAGGGCCACACTCGGCAACAGCCTCTATTTCCTTGCCAGAACCGTTAGCACTCTCGGAGTGGGCATTCTGCTGATGAAGATGAAAGAACACAAATTCTATGGCATCAGCGTTGCCGTTGCGCTTGTTGGCCTTGTTGGAATCATTTTTGCCACAAACTATACGGTAATGGCAATAAGCGTTGTCCTTTTCGGTCTGGGATATGCGAACCTATTTTCAATTCTGTTCGGACTGGCCCTCAAGCATAAACCCGAATACACCAACGAAGTTTCAGCCATCCTCGTGACAGGCATTGCCGGCGGGGCTGTCGTATCACCCATCCTGGGAATCGTGACGGATGCCTTCGGAGGCCGTCAGGTTGCGGCTTTTGTAGCGTTGCTGATAATCTGGCTCTATATGGCCTGTATCTTGAAACCTGTCAGAACGATTTCCGAGAAGTAACTTCTGAAGCCGTCCCGTCGATTGCCGACTTGGCAAAGTCTTCCGGACCGGCTTCAACCTTTCCGGTAATGAATTCCGGAATGTTGAATGATTCCATAAGACGCAGATAGAACTCACGCGGGTTCTCCTGAGGCAGGAGGAAGGGTTTTGAAGCCTTTCCTTCTGCATTTATATGACCTATGTACGGTTTGGTGTAGAGGCCGTCATCCCTGCGGGACGAGAAAACTATCCATCTGCCGTTGGAGCTCCAGCTATGGTAACTGTCCGCATCCGCAGAATTGAGATTCTCCAACCTTGAAACGTCACCATTCTCCAGACTGACAAGATACAAGTCCGCATCTTTGTGCCAGATCGGGAACTGGCCGTAAGTCTGGTGGGTGAACAGGAGGAACCTGCCATCCGGAGAGATTCTGGGCAGGGATGCGCTTTTGCCTTCCGACTCGGCATCATAAACAGTGACAAGATTGTCACCCAAACTTCCCGTTGCCGGATCGAAGTCTATTTTCATGATATTGTACTTTGCCTCCTGATAGCCGTGGGGCATGTTCTCAACGGCCTTGCACCTGCAGAAATAAAGGGCTCTCCCGTCAGGTGAGAAACAAGGCATCGTTTCGAAATAATCCTCGGATTTAGTGAGGGGCGAGAATATGAGTTCATGCTTTTCAACGTCATAGACAACCACATCGGACTCATAGTCATAGACTTCCACTCTGTTGGGGTCGCTTGAATGGAATATCTGGGCGATATCATTGACCGAGAATGCGATGTAGCGGCCATCATTGCTCCACTGCGGATAAACACCGGCGGCAATCGTCTCCGGTGCCTTGGTGTTGACTTTTTCTATCTCCCCATCCTTCAGTATATAGGTGCCGCCGTGCTCTGCTCTCATATGCAGCATCATTCTGTCCGACCTGCGGTTGGCGAAAGAGTGACAGTTCATACAATTTTCGTCTGTCAGGCGGTTCTCTGCAATGGGAGTCTGGGCATAGGACTCGAGGCATCTTTGATAAATGCCCATCTGCCCCCAAACCTCATAGCCGGGAGGGATAAGGCGATACGCTATGTAACTATCTATTCTGTCGGAACTTACATATATGTTGAACGGTTTGTACGATTCCCAGTTGCCGTTCCTTTTAGCAGATGTGGAAACTGTGATGGTCCCGTTTCCATCATCAATCAGGGCTTTCCATTTTTTTAGCGGAATAATTATGTCCCCGCTTCGTGACTTGACGGTGAAAGAAACAGGGCCGGAAGAGAACTCCGCTCTGAAAGAATCAGCCGAGGTCTCTGTGATTGAAAAATTGAGAGGTGCTATGTTTTCAGGGACGGTGACTTCGCTGTAATCAGGGAAAATCCCGGGTAATACCGCAAGGACAAATATCAGTAACGCTTTCATCTTGTGTTCAATTTCATTACATAGACCCAGTATGTGCCGCTATACTTGTCGGGGGACAATCCTGCCGCCATACGGTTCTTGAAATCAACGTATTCACGGTATATGCCCACCGGCACCCCGACGGTTTTCCAGTATCCCGGTGCCATTTCGGACAGCAGACAAGCCGCTTCGGAAAAAGAACGCGGAAGTTCGGGAAGAATCTCCGTTCCGTAATATTCATCCAAAAAGTCTTTGAAAATCTGGAAATCAAGGGCAAGAAGGTAATACACTCCTAGAATCTCCACGGTATTGCGATGTTCCGGGTTGGCCCTCATTATGTGTTTCAGGTTAGCGGTGATATCCCTTTCATCTGCCATAAAATTCTCGGTGGGGATACATCTCCTCTTCATCCCGTATTCCGCGTCCTGCTCAATCATTTCGGGATGATGGAGGAACCTGAGCTGTGACTGAGCCCACTCTTTCCATTTGCCCCCTTCCCTCTCAAGGTAACAGATGTACTTCTCCGCCACGGGCCAGTCTTCATATATCAGAGCGCATTGCACCAGTCTCTTCATCATTCTGTTGCTGTGCTTGGGAGAACAGCATTCATCCGCTTCGAATGCCATTCTTCTGGCAAGTGCAATATGCCCGGCCTGATAATAAATGTCTGTCAGTATCTCGCCCTCTGTAGGATTCCTGTCCCAATCGGGGAAGAGGCAGGTCGGCCCGCCCTGCAGATAATTGAATGCCTTGTCGCCCAGCTGCCCCTGAGCCGCCAACGCTATATTGATATAGCTTACGTCAATGGCCTTCAGGCTATCCGTGGAGCATTCGTACAGTTCGAGCAATCCCTTCCAGTCTTCTCTCTCTATGTATTCAAGTTTTAATGTCTGCTCATCCTTGCAGGATATGCACGCGAGGCAGACAAGAAGCGTAGCTAAAATTTTTATGTGTTTTCCCATTGACGCAAAAATACTATTTTTCTATGAGAAAGGAGCTAATCAAAGGTTTGCTCCGTTTGCCCCAGGAGTCTTCTGCCACAAGGCTTAGCTCGTATGTACCGGGGCCGAACTCGCCCAAAGGCAGTTCCCAGCCGGCCTTCATTCCGGACGGCTGGGAGTTTCTGTAGAAATCCGACAGAATCCGTTTGACATCTATAACCTCTCCATTTTTTTTCAGTGTCAGAATGTAATGGTGGACGAACTCGTCATCGCGTGCAGCATCAAACACGGCTGTGTATGAGCCGTCGGCCTTGTTTACCTTGAGAGTCTTCAGGGCAGGAGCCTTGTCTTTCTGCTGGAGAATTTCGTGGTTATATGCTT
Organism: Candidatus Cryptobacteroides sp.; assembly: GCA_045598165.1. GTDB lineage: Bacteria > Bacteroidota > Bacteroidia > Bacteroidales > UBA932 > Cryptobacteroides. The sequence goes on along the minus strand of JAZLLN010000048.1, from coordinate 8,374 downwards.
TCAGGTGGGACTTGTCGGTGACGGGATGGGCAATCTCCCAGGGGTGGCCGAAAGTTGTATTCTGAGAGAAGAACATCTTGGTTATACGGGCGTTGCCGTTCTCATCAAACTGAAGGAGAAGACCGGAGGAAATATCAGCCGCATCCTTCATAACAGTCGTACTGGACATATTCTCATATCCTCCGTCCTCTATTGCCATATAGCGGGTGGAACCGCATCCGAGGGCCGTAAAATCTCCCTGCCAGATGCTTCTGGGGTCATTTATGGGAAAATGCAGATGCCCACCGAAAGTAATGACCTGAGGATATTTTTTCAGCGTGGGCGTAAGTGCGGCCGTGTACCACTGGTCCTTGAGAGTGCCTGACATCCACTCCGGACCGAGCAAACTGCCGTACACTGTGTCGAAAATCATAGGATGTGTAATGACTATTACGTAGCGCTCCGGTTCCGCTTCCGTGATGGATTTGAGTGTTTTGTCCAGCCAATCGCAGACTTCTGAAGGATACGCTACCGGCATCGTACTGTAAGGCGTAACCGCAAGAATATGATATTCTCCGATTAAGCAATGCCTGCATTCGTATGAGTCTCTCATAGTTGTTTCAATATCGGCAGTCTCATACTTGCCGCCGAATTCCGCCCTCATCGTTTTGGCGAACTGATAGACATTGGAATTCCACCAGTAGGATGTGTTGGGGTCGTGATTGCCGATGGCATAGACAAGCGGTGTCTCTTCCGGGTTGAATGCTTCTTCGTAGATTGATTTGAATGCGGGAAGCTGAATGTCAAGATATCTACCGTAATTTATCAGGTCTCCAGCAATCAGAACTCCGTCAAGGCCGTCGGCATCGTCTATTGCTGCCTGCGCCTTAAGCTGGGAGAATGCGCTGCGAAGCTTGTCTTCGCAGTTCTGTCCGTTGGCTCCGTCAATGTGAGTATCCGACAGCACTCCGAAGGAATATGCTATTTTCGTTTTGGCATTGGAGAGCAAAGGAAAGCAGAGAATCAGCGAAGCAAGGAACAGGATGTATTGTCTCATGTTTTTGCACAAGTTTGCATTCGAATATGTAAATTTACAAAAACATTTGGAACCTCAGGACTCGGATGCTTAGAATCTACTCATATTCCGAAGGAGAAAACAACTTTCTGATGGTTGACGGAAGACAGAACGACGTCAGCCGTTTCTGCAAGAGTAAGACCGTTCAGTCATTGTGCTGCATGCATGCGATGGATGGTGTCGCTGTTTTGAAAGAGTCAGAAGCGGCTGATTTCCGTGTGGAATATCTTGATGCACAAGGTGGTATCCAAAAGAGAGAAAGTGCAATCCTTTGCACCGTCGCGTTTGCCGACCTGTTGGGTGTAAAACCATTCCATTCCAAAAATTACCTTGTGGAAGTTGATGGCTCAGTGCTGAATACTGAGATTCTGTCGCATCTAGGTGAATGCAAATTGGTCCATATCCTGCAGAATAATATCACCGGTTCCGCAATTTGCGAAGGGGAGATGGAATGAGCGGACTCGCTTTAGACGCTTTCCGCTTGTTTTTACAGATTTTGTGTCTATCTTGCAGGCATAGTTCATTCGGTCTGCCGGATTTTCCGTGTTGTAAAAGATTCGTACCCCGCTGCGGGGGAGCCCAAAGTTGCCGAACGCTTCGCCAGCGACGAAGACAAGGCTGAACCTGATTCCGGTTTCGCGAGGACTCAGGAGCGGAAAGTCGGGACGAGGTCCAGCAGTGCCGAATGATTGATAGGGTGAATGGCAGCGTGGCCGGAACCGCAAGGTGTCCGGGATGTTTAACCTTATCAATTTTGTACTATGGCACGAAAGTACCGCAATTTCGTCTATGACGAGAATCAACGTTTCATTTATCCAACCTCTGACTGGGGCTTCAAACATCTTTTCGGGACAGAGCAGAACAAGGATCTTCTTTTGGGAATTCTGAACGGACTTCTCCCCGAACTTCAGATTGAGTCTCTCGACTACCTTCCCCGCGATATCACTATCCCTGTAGGCAAGATGAGAGATGCCAGTTTTGACGTCCACTGCAAGCTGCGCGACGGCAGCCGTATTGTCATCGAGATGCAGAATTATGTCAAGCAGGCCTTTCTGGATCGTTCGACAATCTATACAGCGGCGGCAATTCTTGAACATTATGTCAACAGCAGGACAAACGGCTATTCCATCGGAAAGACCATCTTCATCGCATTCGCAGGTGATCCTATATTCAAAACTGTTGGAAGGACACCCGTGAGGCTGTCCTTGTGCGACATAGACGAAGCGCAAACAACTGTGAGGAATGACAAGGTGTTGCAAATCTATGTGGAATTGCCTAAGTTTGCAGGGAGCCTGCAAGAAATAGACAAGAATACCCCCTTTGTGGAGAAGTTGGCGTATGTCCTGATGGAGATGGCCGACTGCACGGACATTCCGACAAATCTGGATAACCCCATTCTTGAGAATCTGTTCAAAGCGGCGGACAAAGAAGCGATGAAACAGGAAGACAAAGAGAATTATATGAAGTCCATACTCGGTGAGGCCGAGTATGAGGCCAACCTTCACGACTGGAAGGAAGAGGGGCTGGAGGAAGGAAGAGCAGAAGGAAGGGCAGAAGGAAGGGCAGAAGGAAGAGCAGAAGGAAGAGTGGAAGGGATAGCCGAGAATAAAAACGAAACAGCTCGAAATCTGTTACACGCAGGAATCGATGTCTCGGTGATAGCACAATGCACCGGCCTTACTGAGGAGCAGATTCAAAGTTTGTGACGAGTACTTTAGTACTGCTGAGTAATAGCCGCCATTGCTGAGATTATTACCAGTAGTGGCGGCTGATTTTTCCAAACTGTCAAGACGTACTTTGTCGGGGGCTCACGTTTACTACCCTTTTTAGCTTACAGACAAAAAGCGGCCGATCCAGGAGGGTCGGCCGCTGAAAAAGTATCAGTACTGGATTACTCGTTGATGGTGTTGTCCACGCACTTGTTGTTGTTCTGCATCTCTTTCGTAGGGATGTGGAGAGTCATCTTGTTTGCAGGCCAGCTAGTGATGAGGGAACCTGCATCCTTGTGCATCTGGGATGTTCTCACGATGTCGGTGCCCCAACGCTTTGCGTTGTACCACTCACGTCCACCTTCGCCCCACATCTCAATACGCCACTGGAGCTTGATGACATCCTTGATGTCGCCAGTGTAATCCGCAACACTCAGGACATTTGCAGGATCGGCGCTACGTGCGGCGAGAAGGGTGTTGATGGTAGCCTTGGCATCGCCGGAGCTTTCGGCCTCTGCTTCAGCCTTCATAAGGTAAACCTCGGCAAGACGGAATTTGGTGTAATCAAGCTTCGCATATTCCGTAGCTTTACCTGAAGGAGCGTCACCGCTATCGGCAAGACCCTCAGTTGCGGAGAATTTGAGATTAGTGTATGAAGGAAGCCTTCCCGGGCTATTGTTTGAGAAATTATATTCTCCAATCTCTTTGGGATAGAAAGCCTGCTTGCGGACATCTTTGTCAGAGATCTTATTGTAAAGAGTCTCATCGATGCGCGGAACGTTGCCCTGTTGGGTGTAGTTGCCGAAAGCATTGGCAAGGTTGAAGTGATCTCCAGCGCTCTGGTAGAATCCTGAGGTAGTCTTGAAACCAAGGATGGTCTCAGGGTTGCAGGCGATGCTGGTGAATGCATTGGTGTGAGGAAGAACCTTGATCTGATCTGTAGGAGTCCAAGCTCCGGTATTGCGACCACCCCAGTTCTCAGCTTTGATAAGGCTGTAAGCCTTGCTTCCGATGATGGCATCGCAAGCCTTGATGCAGTTTGCATAGTCTCCTGTGAGGAGGCAAGCTCTTGCATAGAGGAAGTTTGCTACACCGAGGTCGAAGTCCTCAGCTGCATCGCGGCCTGCTGTGTAACCGATACCTGCAGCGGTAAGATAGCTGATTGCATCGGTGAGATCCTTCTTGATGAAGGTCCAGGTAGCCTCTGCTGTAGCGCGCTCCTTGGTCTCCTGAAGAGGATCATACTCTGTGTAGAGAGGAAGTCCGAGTTTCTCCTTGCCGCCCTTGAGGTAAGCATCCTGGTACTCCTCCATCATGGCCATGTATGAGAATGCACGGATGAGGAGAGCACGGGCACGGCCGTCCTTGTAGAGATTGTTGCTCTTGGCCAGTTCCTCGGTCATGAAACCGAGAACGATGTTGGCCTGATTGATGGAGAAGGCATACATAGCCCAGTAGCAGTAGTTGGTGCTGGCTAAAGAACCGCGGAAATCTTCGCTATAGCGGTAGACCTGCTTGCCAGCAAGGTCGTTGGCTTCGAGATTGTATCCGGAAACGACATCTGCTCCCATAAGAGAGCGTCCCCACTCGATACCTTCATAACTGTAGCGCATTGTGTTTGCGGCACCTGTGCTGCATCCGTAGCTGCCGGCGTCATTGAGATTGAAGTATTTGGGCAAAGCGCTTACAATACCCTTTACGATGGCTTCCTTCTGAGCATCGGTACCGTTCTGGAGAAGATCCATCACCTGTTCGTCGGTGATAGAGTTGGGAGGAGTAATGTCCAACATTCTGTTGCAGGATGAAACAGAAGCGAGAACAACAATTGCAGAAAATATGATTAATACTTTTTTCATAACTGTCTGAAATTAGAAGTCGATATTCACACCGAAGTTATAAGTGGTAAGGTAGGCATAGGTGAAAGGACCGACGGTAAGGCTACCGACCATGTTCCAGCGGGGATCCACACCCTTGTGACCGTAGATGAGAATCGGGTTGTCAGCGCTTGCATAAATGCGGAGGTTGGCAATCTTGGCCTTGTTCATCCACTTCTTGGGGAAGGTGTAGCCGAGGGTGATGTTCTTCACGCTGAGGTAAGAAGCGTCGAAGAGGGCTATATCGGTCGCGTTCTCTGCGCCATTACCGATACCTGTGCCGCCGCGGGCAATAGTTTCGCCGGCGATGAGCATAGGGAATTTTGCATTGGTGTTGTTTTCTGTCCAGGTGTTGCCATAGAGTTCGGTGCTGAGACCGACACCGCTGGTCATCAGTTCTGCGGAATAACGGCCTTCGTCACCGCCACCCCAGTATTCACGGCTGAAGAACTTTCCACCGATCTGGTATGAGAACTGAACGCCCAAATCAAGTCCCTTGTAACGGACGTTTGCACTGAAACCGCCATACCAGTCAGGAAGGGCATCGCCAAGTTCTACCTTGGAAGCGATTCCGGTATTGGTGGTGTTGATCCAGTCACCGGCCTTTGCGCTGCCGAAGGTGCCTGCTTTGGCTTCGGCCTCAGTTACGACGTGGGTGTAGAGAGGCATACCCGCATAGGCATCGCCCTTCTTGTAACCGGTATACTGTTTTCCGTCATTGCCGTAATAGGTGATGCCGTCGTTACCGGCCACGCCTGCGTAGTGGTAGAGGTACATATTGTAGTAGTCCTTGCCGATTCCGCGGAGATAGCCGTTGCTGCCGCCACCGGTGTCACCACCGAGTGACCAGGCGTCTGAACCTGCCTCCCAGCATCCACCGAGAGCGTCATTACCTGTTCCTTCAGGAACGCTGGTGAGAATGTTGTTGTAGTGAGTTCCGTTGACGGAGAGGATGACATCCCAATCTTTGGTCTTCACAGGCTGGTAGTTGAGTTCGATTTCAACGCCACGACTGCGGATACCTGCAGTGTTCATATCAAGTTTAGCCTGACCTGCTGCGAGAAGGGAAACCTGCTGTGCCCAGATAGCATTGTCAGTCTGCTTGTTGAACCAGTCGAAGGAACCTGCGAGCTTGCCGCCGAAGAGGGTGAAGTCGAAGCCGGCATCAGCCGTCTTGACGTTTTCCCAAGTGATACCGCCATTGGTCCAGGTACCCTTGGAGAGAGTGATGCCGGTAGGATAGGTTGAAGTGCCGGAGCCTGCCCAACCGGAAGCGCCATAGCTCCAAGTCTGATAGCCTGAGTAATTCCTTACACCGTTCTGGTTACCGAGAACACCGTAACTTCCACGTATTTTCAAGTTGTCAAGCCAACCTTTTGCGCCTTCCATCCAAGGCTCGCTGGAGATTCTCCAGCCACCGCCGACGGACCAGAATGTACCCCAACGGAGGTCGGGATTCTTGAACTTGGATGTACCGTCACGACGGATGGATGCGGAAACGTAGTACTTCTCGTCATAGACATAGTTCGCACGACCGAGATAGGACTCGAGAGCCTGCTTGTCGAGGGAACCGCTATTGGAGCCGCCGAAGGGACCGTAAGAACGGGTTCCGAGGAAGTTGGAATAGCCGTCGAAATCGTGGATGAGAGCATAAGCTGATCCGTAGGCCATCTTCTCGTAATCATAGGCCCAGAACTCGTGACCGACCATAGCGTCAACGTGATGCTTGCCGAAGTTCTGGTTGTAGTTGATCAGCTGCTGGGTGGTAAGTGCGGAGTACTGCTCCTTGTCCTTGTGAATGGCTGAACCGCCAACACCGCTGGTACGGAAGTTCATAGTCTGATCGTCCGCGAACATCTTATGGGTGTTGAAAGTGGTGTTGTAGGTGAGGTTGATCTCAGCTGTGAAATGCTTGAGGAAAGAAGCCCTCAAATAGCCGTTGGCGTTGAGGTCATCGTTGGTGTTGCTGTCGATCTGGCTCTGGTAGAACACAACCCAGTTGGTGGCCTGTGAGAACAGGTTACGGGTAGGTCCGACAGGAGAAAGAGTCGGAGTTGCCTGGAAAACATTAGCGGCGCCGTAGTTGCAGTTGCCGAGTCTGTTTCCGTCCTTGTCATAAATCCAGTTACCGTTGAGGTCACGGGCGTATGCCTGATCAAGAGCAGTGGAGCTGTTCACGCGGGAGAACGGGTTCTCACCTACGGAACCGGGGTTGCGTCCCCAACGACGGGGGTTGCTATTGGTGGTACGGTGGGTGTAAGCGAACTTGACACCTGCCTTGAGCCAGTCGGTAACCTGAGCGTTGACGGTGGCGCGGGCGGTATAGCGCTCGAAGCCTGAAACGGAAACGTAGGAAGGATCGCTGAGGTAACCGAGGGACATATGATAGTCTATCTTGTCTGTGCCGCCGCTGACTGATGCGTTGTACTCCTGACGGAAGCGGGGGGTAAGGAGCTCGTTCTGGAGAGCGGCTCCATGATAAAGGGACTGTGCGTTGGGGTTGAGCTTGCCATCCGTACCGACAAGGTATTGTCCTCCGAGGGTGGAAGAAGCGTTGCTGCCGGACCCCGTCGGGGTGAAGGTCATACCGGGCACCTTGTAAGAGAGCCTGTTGTACAGACCGTTGTAGCTGGTGCAGTTGTCGGCCTTGCCTGCATAGTTGAAGAGGTGCTGTGAAGCGAACTCTGCCGCCTTTGCGGAATTGCCGACAAGTCCGAGCCCTGCCGCTGTGGCATCAAAACCTGTATAGACGGCATTGTAGATACCGAGCCAGTAGGTCTCATAGAGATCGCCGATGCACTTGTCACCGATGTTCTCAACTCTGCCGTTAGCAGCTTTGGAAACAGTATTGACACCCCAACGGCCTTCGAAGGAGACCTTCGCTTTGCCGTTCTTGCCGCTCTTGGTGGTCACGAGGATGACACCGTTGGCACCGCGTGAACCGTAAAGTGCCGTGGAAGCAGCGTCCTTGAGGACGGTGATGCTCTCAATATCCTTGCTGTTGATTGAAGACAGCGGGTTGGTTCCATCGATTGCGGGAGCGCCGTCGATGATGATGAGGGCGTTGGAGTTGTTTGCACTTGCAGTACCGATACCGCGGATACGGATACCCATATCCAGACCAGGCTGACCATCGACTGCAGTTGTCTGCAGACCGGCTACCTGGCCTTCGAGCATACGGGACACTGAACCCTGTGCCTGAGCTGCGAGAGTCTCGCTGGCCACTGTGGCGATGGATCCTGTGAGATCCTTTTTCTTTGCAGTACCGTAAGCCACAACGACTGTTTCCTCGAGAAGGGTGGAGTCTTCGGTGAGAACGACGTTGATAACGCCCTTTCCGCCGACTGCGACTTCCTGAGTCTGGTAGCCGATGCAGGAGAAGACAAGAGTGGCGTTGCTACCAGCAGAAATCTGGTAAGCACCGTCAATGTCTGTCATAGTACCCGTTGTGGTGCCTTTCACGATGACACTCGCGCCGGGGATAGCTTCGCCTTTTGCATCAGCGACTTTACCGCTGACGTTCTGAGCGAATGCTTGCACGCCTATTGCAAGGGATGCAAGGAGAACCAAAAGAATTCTTTTAGTCATAAGCTAAATTTAAGTTAATAATAAAGTTGTTAATAGGTATATATGGTTATATACATCAAAAAAATGTGGTCTTCTCGCAAAAATAGCAAAAATTTTTGAAATACATACCCAAAAGATGCAAGTTCTTCAACTTTTGTTGCAAAACGAGA
>JAZLLN010000047.1:0-3335 GCA_045598165.1 Candidatus Cryptobacteroides sp. | reverse complement strand
CGGCAGAGATGGCAGTTACTTTTCCGTTAGCGTCCACGGTGGCTACAGCCGTATTGTCGGAACTCCAGGTCACGTTCTTGTTGGTGGCATTTTCCGGAGTTATCGTGGCGATGAGGGTCTCGGTACCGTCGACGATGAGGGGCAGCGTGTTCTTATTGAGGGTAACCCCTGTGACGGCGACGAATTCCGACTTCTTCACATAGTAAACTGCATACTTTGAGAAGTGTTTGACCTGGAAAGTCAGGATGCCGTTCTCAAATTTCTGGCTGCCGGGTACGACACCACCCGTGACGGGATTGTCGTCAGCATCGACAAGGGTGACGGAATTCACGTAAAACACATCGCCATCAAGAGGAATTTCCAAGGTCACGACACCGTCTTCCTTGCCCTCGCTGAAGACCTCGGTGCCTGTCTCATCATAGGTCTTCATAGTGACTTCATAGACGATATCGGCGTTCGGGACGGGTTTGGTGGTGGTGACATCCTCAATTTTAAGCAAGATGTTCGTAGCACCAGCATCCTCAGCGTTTTCCTTGATTTTTGCGGCAGCCGTCGCATCGAAGGTGACTTTTCCGATGCCCTGAACCTCAATGGTAGTAGGCTTTGATTCCTTGAATGATTCGGCGACAGGGACAGTTCCAGCCACGACATTCGGCATATCAGGGTCGGCCTTGATGGTAATTGTTGGAGCATCTCCTCCATCCGCCACATCTACGTTACTCTCCGAATAGACGGGATAGAGCTCTGTAGTATAATGAGTTATTCCGCTCGCGAACCGGAGGGCCGCCATAAGCACCTGTCTGTTGGAGGCCGGGGTGACGTTTGAGATGTCAGCCTTGATGGTAAGTTCTCCCTTCGTGGCATCCTTTATGAGTTTCGCCACGGAGACGGTCTCATAGCCGATAGCCTTGGTCTTGGCCTTGCTGACAAGCACGGTGACATTGTTGTCTTCCGTGAGGTCGGCGACCGCCGCTGCCGGTTCTACAATGCAGTTGATGGTCAGAACTGCGCCATAAGCCTCCACGCTTCCGTCGCTGTAGGCGGGGATGATGGTCACGGACTGAATCATCTCCTCAAGAGCGCTGATTCGGTCCGAAAGAGCTTCTATCTGTGCGGTAAGATTGTCGCTGGCCTCCTTGATTGCCTGAGTGAGTTTCTCGTCCAGACTGCCTATCCTGGCATCTATATCGGCGAGAGCTTCCTGGGTCTTCTGATGCTGCTCCAATGTGGCGAAGCCTGCTTCCACCCAATCGGTGGTGGCGTAATTCTTCAGCTCGTTTTCCACATATTCCTGAAGTTCCGCAATCCTGGTTTCAAGAGTTTCGTCCGCGGTCTTGAGAGCCGCGATGTCCTCTCCCTGTGCAACCTTCGCCTCAGTCAGTGTCCGGATGCCGGCACGGATAGTTTCCAAATCGGCAATGCTAGCGTTAATCGCATCAATCTGCTGTCTGATTGTGACGATGCTTTCATAAGTAGTGCCGTCAACTCTTCTCCCGGTGATGCTGGTGGACAGCGAGGTATCCTTCGTGCAGGAGTCAAGCATCACGACTGTCAGAGCGGTTAAGGCAAGAAAAAAGAAAAACTTTTTCATATATTTTGTGTTTTATTAGAAACAATATTTGGCTCCAAGTTGGAATGAGCGCCAGCCGAAGCCGGCTTTGTTGTCAACAGAAGGTTGCCAGGTAAGATATGGATGCCAGTCCAGAGACAGTGCAAGCGGACTGTGAAGGAATTTGTATTCGAAGCCGACGGCTCCGGCGAAACCGAGATTCAGGCACGAATCACGATTTCCGCTGTAATTGGTTATAAGACCGATATGGATGCCGGGACCGGCATAGAAACTGAGTCCGCTCTCCTTGAACGGGACGTTCCATTCGAAAAGGGCAGAGAGTTCCGGCCCCCAGTTGAACTGATAGGCGGCCCGGATGTCCAGGCTGTTCGTCGTATTGAAGAAATGCTTCAATTGTATGCTGACAATGGGCGAATCACCATTAAAATCAGGAGTGAAGAGCGCACCAAGAGCATTTCTGCGGGGTTTGTCCTCCACATTCACGTCTGTCGCAATATTCTCCGTATCAGCCACGATGGGCTCCACGGAGGCAACTGCAGGAGTAACGGCAGTCGTATCGGATACATCCGTTGCGAAAGTGTCCGTTATGGGAGCGACAGGAGCGGTGTCAGATTTGACAGGGGTGCAGGTTTGTGCTGACGGGGTGTCCGCATTCTCCCGGACCGTGACGCGCCTGCTGCGTTTCGGCTTGGCGACAGCCTTTACCTCGGAAGCGGCATTGTCAACGACAACAGTATCCGTGGGACTCCCGCCAACGGCTTGAAGTGTGTCGGACATCTCCCGTGCGGGGGGATCTGCAGGCTGGGGCACATTGACCTCGTTTTCCTTCGACCCTGAGCACAATCGCAGTAATAGAATTATCAGAATGATAATGATCAGCAGGAATATTATCCTTTTCTTACTCTTATTCTTATTCATACGGATAGAGGTTGCTAGAAACAGTATTTTGCGCCAATCTGAAATGAACACCAGCCGAATCCGACCTTGTCGTCAATGGCGGGCTGCCAGGTGAGGTACGGGTGCCAGTCCAGCGACAAGGCAAAGGGGGATTGCCGGAAAAGGTACTCGAAGCCGACGGCTCCGGCAAGTCCGAACTCGAAGGATGCCTCTCGGTTGCTGTAATAATCGGTGACCATACCTATATGGACTCCGGGGCCGGCATAGAAGCTTAATCCGCTCTCGCTGAACGGTATGTTCCATTCGAAAAGAGCGGAAAGGTCGGGCCCCCAGTTGAACTGATAGGCGGCCCGGATGTCCAGGTTGTTTGTCGTATTCAGAAAATGTTTCCATTGTACGCTGACAATGGGAGAACCCCCGGAAAAGTCAGGAGTAAAAACCAAACCTGCGGAATTCTTGTATGGTTGTGCTTTTAACGCTACGCCAAATGCAAGAATAACTGCAAGAGAAGTGACAATCTTTTTCATATTTGTTTCTATGATATGCATACCAAACTCCCGCTACCGGACAGGAGGATATGTGGTAGTAATTGTTTTGTTTGTCGAGGTATAATAAGGAACTTCCGCCGTTGTCCCGGAAGGGATTTCAGCGGAAGCACCCCTATAATAAACTAACTGATTGATTACCAAACAAATACCCCCCCTATCGTAAAAGCGGAGAGAACATCGCTAATGTTACAGGACTTCGTGTCGCGCGAAGCGCGATTTGGAGTCCTATTGAGCTAAGCCCTGCCGCGGCTGGACGTACATTATATATTGGGTAAAAAAGGAAAGTGCCCGTTCCTCGCTTTGAAGAGGAGAGTCCCGGG
>JAZLLN010000046.1:0-13849 GCA_045598165.1 Candidatus Cryptobacteroides sp. | reverse complement strand
AAAAACCCACACAAGCGGGGGCGTTCCGTCCGGCTGAAATTGCCATATTTGAAGAAACTTGTGCTCAAGCTTCTCGATCACCTTCTTGTTCCTGTCAATTCCCTTGCAGGAAGGGTCTGCATGGTGGGAAGTCTTCACACTTTCATTCCTGCCTACGAGCTTGCGAGCAATGGAATGCAAAGTATCCATGATATCTTCAAACACACCCTCCAGCTTCCATTTACGGAAGTAGTAATAGACGGTCTGTCACGGACCGAACTCTCTCGGGAGAAGTTGCCACTGGCAGCCTGTCTTGTTGATGTAAAGGATAGCGTTCATGATGTCACAAAGTGAATGTTTTCTTGCTCTTTCTTGCGGATTGATGACTTTTTCGATAACTTGCCACTGTTTATCAGTGAGGTTAGTTGGATAACTGGTATTCATAACGTAATTGATTGACTACCATTAAGTTACGAATAATTATTCAATTAACCTACTGATTTTCAATAAATTACGCGTCTATATAACATTATTTTTGATTCATTTCAAAACAACTTCTTAATCTTCAGACTATGTGCAGATCAGAAATATTTGCAATTCTACTGTGTGCTGTGCTGTCAACCTTGACCGCACAAGCACAGAATGTCCCTTTGCGGGATACCATACAGGCGGCGGTGAAGACGGACACGCGCCGTATTGAACTGAGCCTGGGGCGGATGCATACCGGGCTTGACGGCATTCGCGCGGTGATTTCCCCATTGGGCGAAGGGGACCCTATACGTTGGGCGCAGGGGCTTCCGGGAGTGTCGACAGGAGCCGACGGCACCACATCGATGTATGTGCGCGGTGGTGGAGCCGGTAACAATCTCTTTTCATTGGACGGCGTGCCCGTCTATGGGTATTCCCATATTCTCGGCCTCACGACCATCGTCCCGACAGAAATTATCGAGAGCGGCCAGCTGGCGAAAGGCGGGTTCGGCGGGGACGACGGGAACTTCACGGCGTCGCACCTGCAAATCATTACCAAAACGCCGTCTGAGGCTCGTCGGCTGAGCTTTTCTCTCAACAACTTCCTTGCAAGTGCCGGGGTGGAAGGATGCGCCGGAAACAGATTGTCTTACGTTGCCTCTTTGCGCATGTCTCCGCTGACATATGAGTACCGCGCCTTGCGGGGGGCACTTCCCGACATTCTGTCCGGGATGGACGATTTCAGCGCAAGCGTCGGTGACGTATTTGGAAAGCTGTGTTGGGAAATAGACTTCAGAAACACCCTGGAAGCGGAGTATCTGGGCAGTTGGGACAGATACGACCTTCATATGCCGGACTTCTCGAAAGAAATGATGGGCTGGCACAATCAGTTGGGACTGTTGAAGTTTACGCACGGTGGGGACAAGTCCACATTCTCGGTGCGCGCTTCGTTGAACCACTATGGCAGCGAACAGGAACAGGACAAATTCTATCGGGATGTCAGAAACAGACTGTCCCTGCAGTCCAGCCTGAAAGAGTATATGCTTGATATGAGTCTGAGCCATCTGCCGACCGGCAGACTCGCATTTGACGAGGGCTTGAAAGTGCGTTTCGCACAGTTTGCTCCCGGACAGGTGGGCGAGCGCAACACCCGTACGAATGTCCTGCTGACCACGGCATGGGCGCAGGCGAAATACATGGTTTCTGATCGCCTGGTACTTAAGGGGGCTGTGCGGTGCAACTACTACAAGAACCTCTTGGAGGGAGGGCAGAGTTTTGATCCTGACGGCAGCATTTCCGCGAAGCTTGACCTGACCCGCTGGCTATCGCTGGAGCTGACCGGAGACAGGATGATGCAGTATTACCACACATTGGAAGGCATGCCTGTCGGCTGGTCATTGGATATGATCGTGCCGTCCGCGGGAACCGTGCTGCCGGAGGATGCGACTCAAGGGAATGTCGGTATGACGGCGAAGGTAAATAGCCATACGTTATCGCTGGGCGGATTCTATAAGACGATGGACAATCTGATTTACTACAAGTATGCTCAATCGCTTTTCTCGGGAGCATTGGCATCGTGGGAGGATCAGGTGGACATAGGGAAGGGGAAATCATACGGTGCAGAATTCCTGTACGAATATCAGGGGAAAGACTTCTATGGCCGGATTGCCTATACTCTGTCGAAAACTACGAGATATGACTTCGCGTCGTTCTATGACGGCGGGACGTTCCACGCCCGTTTCGACCGCAGGCACGTGCTGAATGCCACGGCGCAGTGGAAAGACCTCAGCGCGTCATTCATCCTTCAGAGCGGTCATTGGGAAAACGGTGCGGCGGAAACATATCTGCTGCATCCGACCGGCGATCCCTGGACGGCGGAATATTATTCCGGAGTGAACAACTACCGGATGCCGACGGTGATACGGCTCGACCTGGGATACCAGTTCAAGTTCCAGACAGGAAAGGTCGACCACTCGGTCAATGTCGGAATCTGCAATGTCACGAACCATTTCAACCCGTTCATGCTGTACTTCGACACCAGGACGGAGTCCTGGAACGAGATCGCCATCCTTCCGATAATGCCGAATTTCAGCTGGAGGGTAACTTTCTAATTGTTATGCGTTTATGAGAAACATATTTCTGATTATTTCTGCTCTTGTCCTTATCCCTTCCTGTGTTAAGGAGGTGACGATGGATGCCTTGGAAGAGCCTCAGGTAGTTGTGGAATGCATCCTGTCAGATGCCCCTGTCCAGATATTGAATCTGTCATATACAAAAAGCGCTTCACGCGGGACAGCGCCGGACCTGCCGGAGGCTGCCGCAAAGCTGACCGACATAACCGAAGGCAAGGAGGCGGGGTGTTTTGAGCGGACTGCAGAAGGGCATTGGGAGCTTGCATACGCTGCAATTGAGAGTCACCGTTACAGGCTGGACATCAGCATCCCCGGATGTGACCTGATATGGGCGGAGCAGACGATGCCTGAGAATCCCGGCATCGAAGTGGGATGGCACAAGTATGATCCCAATCAGCTTTTTGATTATGTCGGATACGAGTTCAGTTTCACTCACTCCAACTGTACAGTATGGTTCTACGGTGTCAACTATAAAGATGCGGATTCCCCGGGAGAAACTGCTCAATACATATACACTGACTCTCCTTTAGTGGATACGTTCAATGAAACGGAGAGCTTTTTTCAGACGGAGGGATATGACGGGTATATTTGGGGCGAACGGAACAACCCATATCTGCGGGCCGGATGTTATCCTGTAATGGCCGGCGCTCCACAACACACACGCTATTTGCGTTTCCCCGCCCGTGAAGAGCCTCCTGGAAGTGAGTTTCTGATATCAGGCTCTTTCCAAGGATACATCAGCGACTCCAAGGACTTCATTCACGCTGACCTGCGTCCCGCAGAACTGCATTATATGAGCGTGTCGGAAGACTATGACCGCTTTCTCAAGGACAGCGAGCATATCCGGAGCATCAAGGCCTCGACGGAACTTTCCAGCATTTTCCTCAGAGACAATGTCCATAGCAACATACAAGGTGCCATCGGCATCTTCGGTGCCAGGATAGAAAGAATGATGGAATGGGAAGGGAGGGACACCTGGCAAAAAAGTGGATACTTCCTGATGAGTAGTTTTCTTCCAGGCACCAGGCCTCGATACGAAAAGTATTATCCTTCTGATGAAGATATGATTGATACAAGGATTCTGGCAAGCCATCCATTTGAACTGATCCATTTTGAATATTGGAGATTGGCAGACAATGAACCGATGCCTGACTGGGCTCCGACTCGCACGGTTGACAGCGAAGGGAGGATACACGAAGCTTTTTATTGGGAAACAATCGAAAGTCAGTCGCAGTTGGAATCCTCAGGACTTGGCGATTGCGGGCAGATCGATTTCTCGAAAAAAAAGGTTCTGCTTTGTGCGATGCTATTCAATGAGATATTTCCAGTAATGATAGGCTTCGGATTCCCAGGAAGACTTCCCAGTGCTGACTACCGCCTTTGGCCGGCTGGGAAATATGGCCCTATGCTGATTCTGTATGATACATCGCCTTCGGAAGGAAACTCTGAGGGCCTATTTTTATCTGATCATCCTAAGTGTCCTTTCCGTTTCGCTATGCTTATCGACAAAGATGAACCGGTGTTTTCCAGTTCTGAAATACATCTGTATTATCAATTTACTCGTCTGCTTTTTTTTAGCAGCCTGAGTGATGAAATGGCAATTCGTATGGCAGAGGCGTTTGCCTGGAACAGATAATCCGGATAAATCTTCAATATTGTGTTCAGTCAAGCTCCGTCTGGCCGCCTGACGTCTCCGCTTCATCCGCTAACTCAGAAATTGGTGACACTCTGGAGCCTGAGAGGTACAGGCTGATGACAAAGATCCAGTTTACAAGCCCGGGGAGGGGAAGAGAGCCGGGACTGATGCGGAGTCATATTGCTTCGGAAAATTGTACAGGGGATGATTGTATAGTGAGAGTTCCGTTACCGGACTATGTGCGGAAGTGGGGTTAGACCTGAGTTCTTATCAGGTTTATATGAGATATCTGCTTGTAGATGCCAGGACGGGATACCGGTCGCAGCATAGAAGCATATCGTTTTTGATGGAGAAGAAGTTGAATGACGCAATAATGAAAGAGTGTCAGTAGCGGATGATTACAATACTTAACAAATATTGAGGCTGGCCAATATCTATGACCAATCTCAATATTTGTTGAGTATGTTTAGGTGGAGATCATCCTTGCTATCAAAACTGAAAACCTATACTAATCTCCCAAAATAAAGGAGATATATTTATCTCTCAGAGTGTCATTCATGTAGGGATATCCAATTAGTTTGATTCTATTGGATTTATCTATCAAAAAGCAATGGTACTGCGTCTCAACAGGTGGAGTAAACCTACTGGCAAATTCGTCATGGCTATCATAGAAGATTTTTATTGGATACATTGTACTCAATCTTGACAATGCAAAATCAATTTCATCGTTTTGCTCCGAATTGACAACGACTATGATATCGAGGCAATTCTTTTCATTGATAGTATGGATTCTCAACCGGTATATATCCGTTCTTCGGCAAAACAAACCAATACAATCGATGGATATGACTGTAGCCATACACTACGGCTATCTTCTCAAAACCTGATTCCAGAATACATCTTACAAGCCTGACATTGCAATAGGTATTGGCATTTGCACGCAATTTCCACCTCTTGTCTTCTTTCCCCTTGTATTTGTCCGAACCGAGAGGACACTCGAAATCGTAAGGAGAAAGCTCGATTTCTCCGAAATACATTTCAAATTCCTTAATCATGTCCGCATAGGTCCCGTCTACCCAATAATCACGGTCCCCGTATAGATGTAAAAATGATTCGTCTTGCTTAACACTATGCCATCTGGCAGCAATATTGTCATACAAGTAAGCCGGATCAACACCCAATATTTTGCGCAATTTCCTGGATAAAGTATCCATTTTCATCGAATCGACCGGATAGTACAAATCTCTGATGTCACGACACAGAGGGATATCCAGCGTGTCAGTAGACTTGTCTGACGGCAGAAGTCCTTCACAGAATGTAACATATCCGTGTGATTTCAATGTATCCAGATAATCACCGACCTTTTGATAATGGGCCGGCTTCCCAACGTGTCTCATCGGGACTAAGACAACAGTCCTGGTACCCGATGAATCAACGAATGTCTTGATGCTGTCATAAAGCATTGCGGATGACAATGGCATTCCATGACGAGCCGCACTTGCACAACTGACAGCAGATGCTACCATCAAGAAATAGGTGAATACTTTCAAGGTTTGTTTCATTCGTAAAGTTATTATAAGCGAACCCCCAATAGAGGCGGCTCAGTTAAACATTCAATATATGCAGACAGACAAAAGAATAGCAGGCACCTGGGTGGAACTTGCGGCATATAGGAAGGCATTATATGTAAAACGACCAAGTAAAAAGGGAACTTTCATTCGCGTGCTCGTAGCAACAGTCATTGCCTCTCGGTCGTCTGGGCCAATTTCATATACGGGCTTGGTGTCCCAGAAAATACCGGCCTCAGGATCATTTGCGCCTTTCTAGGCGCTTACCGGTGAGGTCTCGGGAAAGTCCACTCCGAGGTTCTTCTCCTGCGGATTGCCTTCAGCATGAACTTGTGATGCTCGGTGAACACTCCTTCAACCGCATCGCGAATCTGCTCCTTACTGCTGGGCATTCACAACCAGAAGAGTGAAGCCGGCTGGCTCAAGGATGTTGATCACTGGCTTCCAATACACTCCCATGCTCTCCATCGCCACATGGATTACGCCCAATTCCAACAGCCATTCTTTCAGTTCTGTCAAAGATCTTGTCGTCGATTCGAACTCGCGCGTCTGACGCGCTATTCCGGTCCCCTCGACTGTGACCACGATTACCTTCTTGTGTACGTCCAGTCCGCAACATCTGTCTACGATCTGGGCAAATTCGATTGTCTTATCCATTGCGCTCGCATTTTTGGTTCGTGGCCAAAGTTACGGAAATAACTTTTCATTCTCTTTGGCGAGCGCTTGCGGTCATGAGGATTTCATACTAATTGAAAGGTAGCCAACACAATTAGCGACTACTGAGAACATTCCGCCAGTATTTTCTTCAGAATGACGTTAATATTTGACTTGTAACTCTCCTGTCCCAGCTTTTTACGGATCTTGCTGCTGAAATTGTAGTATGACTGCTCGGACAACTCCAGATATGACGCAATTTCAGATCCGCGCAGACCTATACAATATAGACAGCAGCACCCCGCCTCCTTTTCTGTCATACCGATGTCATTCAAATACTGGACAAACTTTGGATTCGTAATGCTGAAGGATGCAACCATAGACTTTAGAAAAGCTTTTCTGTCTGCAAGCAGCGCTTTAAGTTCATCTTGCCCACCTTTGGAGCTCGTCTCCGATATTTGATGTGCGACATACTTGTTGAGGATGCTTAACCTTACATCCACCTGATGGCGGAAATCTTTGCTAAGAGAGTCCTCCGAGAGTATTCTCTTCAACTGTTTTATCTCACAGTTTGCCTGTTCGATGTACTCTGACTTAATTACCAGTTCTGATTCCAAGCGTTTTTTCTCTGTCAGCAAGTTTTCTGCACGTTGTTTTTCACGGACGAGTCTGTCTTTGATAATGTAAGCGGCGAGTGCTGCCAGCAGGAACAGAATAACAAGAACCATCCGTTGGTTTTTCTGCTTAAGCTCTTGAATCTGATGATCGAAACGCTCCTCGGCAAAAGGAGCTGAACTTTGCATTACCTTCAGGTCACGGGAATCTTTCGCACTGATATATTTATTCAGCGCGAAATAGGCATCCGAATAATCTTCCTCTGCCGCATAGATTTTCGATCTGACAAGAGAATAGATGGGATTTGATACATCTGCCGAAGCGCTACTCTCATATTGATTTATTGCTTCTACTGCCGCTTCCAAGTCATTGTATTTCAGATACAGATATGCGATATCCAGCCATAAGCCCGTCTGGATTGAAGTCATTTGTCCGAGAAGGCTTCGCATGGATTCAATAGTGCCATTGCCGCTTTCCAAATCGAATAGAAGGCGCTCACCCAGGAAATTGTTTTTCTGTGCAGAACTCATCTTGTACTGAAGCCTTGACAGTACTTGAAGCAACTCCTCCTCTTTTTCGTATTCTTTGAGAGGGTTCAAACAGCCACACTCATCCAAAAGAGAATTAATATACCGTGATGTATCACCTGCAGCGAGGAAACATTCTGCCGCATTGTGTGCTTCAATACTGGCACTGCTTATATTAAAAAGGCTTTTGTGTATAGTTTTCATTCCCATATACACTCTTCCTCGCATCAGTTCGTTTCCAGACTTTCTGCCATAATGTTCTGCTTTGACAAAAGCGTCCATCGCACCATCTGTGTCACCGGCATTCTGTCTAACTACCCCCAGATAGTAGTTAACCCTCATCTTCCAATCGGCATTGCCGTGGTGATGATAGTATCTGACGGCATTGCAGATTATTGAATCCGATGCGATATCGATGTATTTCTTGTCCAGGGCCATGGAATATAAGACAGAAAACTTTGCCGTCTCCCGTCTTGACATAGAAGTCCTGTCCAGCTCAGCAAGCAGCACGTATGCGCTGTCCGGATCTGATTCAATAATGGAGTCAATGTGGTTCAGTGCCGGGGTTATGCCGATACCGCCAAGGAGAAACGAAAGAAGAATGCAGATTATCATATGGTCAAAATTACCGAACTATTTGCGCTTCTCCAAAATTAAACTCTCACATTTTCAGAAACAAATCTCTGTTATTCAGTATTGTGAATATGTTCAATTTTCATTATGGCTTTTGTGATAAAAAAACATATATAAACTGTTGAATATTATGTTGCAGGATACTTCTGAACTCTAATGTTCTTCTCTATGCTATATCACTGTAAATGCCTATAGGTCACAAGGATTTATTCAAATTGAGGATATTATTGATATGTATACATTATGTGGTATTATTCGAAAAATCTTTATTATCAATGCGTTACATCCGCAACTCGACTGATTAGAGTTTAAATTTGCTATATCTGATTCAGCCATATATATTTGTTATAAAACCAAAACTATCACATAATGAAAAAATATTTATTCTTAATTCTTCTCTCCTTTGGAATTTTCCAAACTCAGGCAGGTGCTCAAGATCACCAAACAGAAATTATTCTTCTCAGCGAAACAAAGGACACCGGATTCGATAGAGGACAGCAAATTGAAGCTTACTATTATCCTTATGATGATTATGTTGAGGTTAGAATTGTAACGTCTGATATGTATTGTATCTGGATAACAGATTCTTCAAACACAGTTGTGGCTCAAGAGACAGTAACATCTTCAGGCTCTTCAGTAATACCAGCTCCGGTCGGAGAAGGAGAATATACATTACATATTCGTTCTGGATTTATTAGTCTAGCTGGCAGATTTGTCAAAAGTTAATTTATAATTGCGGAGACTAACCATTTAAAAAATACAGATCACTGCAGGAGTAATGTACGTAATTCTACTGCTCTCTTGCTCGAGTATACTTTTCGTAATTATTATCTAACCAATTAATTTATAATTTTATGAAGACACTAAGATTTATTGCTTTGATGACTATCATTATGGTCATCTTCAAGAGTGAAAAGCCTCTTCAGAATGTGCGTGAAATGCAGGGAGGAGCAACATCTGCAACAACTTCCATTGTAGATTACGATGTTGTTCCATTGTATGAAGATGGTTATGTGACGGTCTGGGGCCCTATGTACGTTCTCCCCAATACACTAACCACATATACTATTGAACGCCATTATGGTTTTGAGGTCGAACCTAAATTACAGATACTTGACATTAGTACCAATGCATATTTTGTTAGAACCCCAGGCACAATGAGTTCATATACGTTTTTTAGCGACAAAATAGGCGGCTTTTATGTGCGTTTTGAGGAAAATGATCTTTTCTATTGCTCATTCCCAATAATTTGTGTCGCTGTGCTTCCATACTAGTATGGTTCGAGAAGAATGACCGGTTCATTATTTCATATTCTGAGTTCGTCACTATATGTTGCCCTTTCATTTGTTATGGCATGCTCCTGCGTGCGCGAAGTGGCGATGGACGCTATGGAGGAGCCGCAGGTTGTTGTGGAATGCATCCTGACAGATGAGTCGGTGCAGACCCTCAATCTGACATACACGAAGGGCTCGTCGCGCGAATCTGCTCCTGAGCTTTCGGAAGCGGAGGCATCACTGACCGACCTGACGGAAGGTAAGGAGGCAGGTCGTTTCTCCAGGTCCGACGACGGCTCCTGGCAGCTGGACTATACCGCCATTCCTTCACACAATTACCGGTTAGAGATCAGCATCCCGGGGCACGAGCCTATTCTGGCAGAGCAAGAGATGCCTGAAGTCCCTTCGTTAGATGCGGAGTGGGACTGGTGGAGGGAGGACCTCCCCGAGGATGCGAAATACCGGATGGTCCACGGGTATGTGTTCTCCGTGGGCACTTTGCATTCTCCTGTCTGGTTCTATGGCACCAATTATCCGAGTATGGACTCGGAAGGGGAGATGACGGAGAACCTTGCCACGGATTATCCTGACGTGGACAGGTTCAACGAGCAGTCGTCACAGTTCTTTGGCGGTCTGACGTATGACTCCTACTATTTCAGGCCTTCTGCTTATCCCGATCTGGATGGTGTCGCGATGAACCACCGTCACTATCTCCGTTTCCCGGCACGCGAGGCGGAACGTACGGAGTTCCTGATATCCGGAGAATTCCGCGGCTGTCTGGAGGACAAGACGGACTTCGTGCACAGCAGGAAGCGCTTTGCGGAGCTGCACTATTTCGCTGCATCCGAGGACTATGACAAGTTCCTGGCTGACGCTTACCAGCTTGAGCAGGCCAGCACTTCCTCGGACCTGTCGTCAATTTTCCTTCGGGATAACGTCTACTCGAACATCCAGGGAGCCACAGGCATCTTCGGAGCGAAGATTGAGCGTACTCTTCTCTGGGACGATGACCGCCACTGGGGGGAGGGGCCATTCCTATTATCTGGACTTGAGGATTCTTTGGGCGACCTTAATGAGAGATGGGCTTATGCAAAACAAGACAAGGAGGTGCTTTTTGATAAGGCTAATTGGCAGGATCACAGGCAGTTTTCTCTTTTAGCTTATGAAGTCCGGGGCAGCAATGGCCGTCCTGAAGATTGGAAGTACGGTATGCAAAAAGTCAAGTATGTTTCTTATCTCCCCTACTCCGGTCCTGGTCAGTCAATTTATCTAATCAATAATGAAGAACAGTTGCGGGATCATGGCCTTGAACAGTTCCGGCTTATTGATTTTTCTAGTAAATCTGTTGTAGTGGCATATTCAATAATTGGCCTATTCCCTTCTATCCCGTATCTGGTGGATTACTGGGTCCAAGAAGATTCTACAACGGGACATTGTATATGCACACTTTATATGGTCCATATTTCTGGGTACTATTTTGTTGAGCATGCGATAGGCGAATATGCAGGATATGTCCTACATCCTGACATTTCGTCCCGTGTTGCCTTGATAGTGGACAAGATTGACGAAAGTTCATTCAACAATGTAGAGCTTTGTATATCCTCATTAATCTGTGATACAAAGATGACATTCATTGAAGAGAGGGTTTTGCCGGAAATGGAAATTGTATTCAATAAACCGATATTATATTGAACACGCTTGTACATGACATTCCGGAAATGGGGTTTATATTCAACCGTGTGAAGAATAATTGAGAAGGCTTTCGTATGAGAAGATTTTGTACAATATTTTTTACGTTCTTGATTGCAATCAGTGTCCATGCCCAGGTGATTGAACGTAAAGATACCCTTCAGGCCGCGGTGAAGGTCGAAGCCCGCCGTGTGGAGAAGAGCCTGGGGCGGCTGCAGACGGGACTTGAGGGCATCCTCCTGATGGCTTCGCCGCTGGGAGAAGGCGATGTCATCCACTGGGCGCAGAGCCTGCCCGGCGTCACTTCCGGAGCGGACGGCACCACGTCGATGTTCGTCCGCGGCGGCGGCTCCGGCAACAACCTCTTCTCCCTCGACGGAGTGCCTGTCTACGGCTACTCGCATATCCTCGGTCTTACGACGATAATCCCTTCCGAGGTTATCCAGGGTGCGTCATTGGCCAAGGGCGGCTTTGACGGCGGCGACTGCAACTTCACCGCAGCCCATCTCCGTATGACCTCGAAGGACCCGGCATTGACAAGGAGCACAAGCCTGTCGCTGAACAACTTCCTTGTCAGCGCCGAGATGGAGGGCCCGATAGGGGACAAGCTTTCATATATAGTTTCGGCGCGCTGGTCTCCTCTGACCTATGAATACCGTGCCTTGCAGAAGCAGCTCCCCGACCTTGTGAGCGGGCTGAGCAATTTTTCCACCACGGTCTGGGACTTGTACGCGAAGCTCAGGCTGGAGACGGGGGCGCACAGCTCCCTGTCCGCGTCCGTGCTGGGGAGCATTGACCGGTACAGCTTCAATGTGCCGGGCGAGACTTACTCGTCCGAAGTGATGAACTGGGACAACCGGGTGGGGCTTCTGCGTTTCCAGAATTACTGGGATAGGACCCGGATGGAGATTTCTGCATCGGCCAATCTCTACGGGAGCAGCCAGCGTCAGGACAAGACTTTCCGCAACATCAGGAACGTCCTTTCCCTGCGCTCCCAGCTCAACGAATATACCCTGTCCGGGAATCTTTATCATACCCTGCAGCCGAAGGGCCTGACCTTGAGCGAAGGTGTGGAAGTCCGATTCGGGCAGTTCGCCCCCGGTCAGGTGGCGGAGGAGAACAATGTCACGGACATAATGCTTTCGACCTTGTGGGTCCAGGCGGAGTATGCCGTCAGCGAATGGCTGACGGTGAAGGGAGTGGCACGCGGGCATCTGTACGGCAATCTGTCTGCCGGCTCGGGCTGGCGCATCGATCCGGACGGCAGCGTGTCTGCCCAGATAAGCCTGACGGACTGGCTGTCACTGGAGCTGACCGGCGACAGGATGGTCCAGTATTATCACACGCTGGAGGGAATGCCTGTCGGCTGGTCGCTGGATATGGTCGTCCCGTCCGGGCCGGTAGTGGCCCCGGAGACATCCCTGCAGGGCAATGCGGGATTTACGGCCAAGTTCGGAGGCGGGCACTCCGTTTCATTGGGCGGATTCTACAAGGCGATGGACGGCCTGATTTACTACAAGTACGCCCAGTCGCTGTTCAGCGGCGCTCTCGCTGACTGGGAAAACCAGGTGGACTTCGGCAAGGGCACCGCTTACGGCGGGGAGTTCCTGTACGAGTATCTGGGCAAGGAGTTCTATGCGAGAGTTGCATATACGCTGTCAAAGACGGACAGGCACGGCTTCGCCGAGACCAATTACGGCCTGCCTTTCCACGCCCGCTTCGACCGCCCGCACGTTCTGAATGCAATGGCGCAGTGGAAGGGCTTCAGCGCGGGTTTCATCCTCCAGAGCGGCAACTGGGAGAACGGTGCGGCTGAAACATACCTCGTCCATCTTCCGGGCGAGGACTGGACAGCCAAGTATTTCTCCGGCATAAACAACTACCGGATGCCGACGGTCATCCGTCTTGACCTGGGATATCAGTTCGAGTTCAAGACGGGCGATGTCGGACATAAGGTGAGCCTGGGAGTGTGCAATGCTACGAATCACTTCAACCCGTTCATGCTTTATTTCGACGGAACGACGGAGACCTGGAACGAGATCGCCATCCTTCCGATAATGCCGAATTTCAGCTGGAGGGTAACTTTCTAAACAGAATAAACAAGAAGCGTTTTGGCTATATGATAAGGATAAATGCGTGGAGATTAAAACACTGCTAAGGCTAATACCACGAAAATTTTCTTTTCATATTTCAAATGAGGGTCCGAGATAAATATTAATAATTGCGACCTCATCCGTAAGAACTAACTGCCGAGAATAAAGCAATTAGGCAGTTTGTCCGTTAATTTATTGAGTAATAGTACGACAAACGGCAATAACGAAATTCTGGAAAGTGTTGGTTTCGGCGGCGGGCGGATAGAAAAGAATGGCACGGGATATGAAGTGGCTTATCACATCACTGACCATCTTGGCAGCGTGAGATCCATTATCAAGAACGGAACCATCGTGGAACAGAACGACTACTACCCATTCGGTGGACGTCTCGCGGACGCATCCCTCCCGCAGCAGACGACTCCGGTTGCCAACCGCTGGCGTTTCAGCGGCAAGGAGGACCTGTCCGTCGCTCTCGGTGATCCAGTCCTGGACTTTGGGGCTAGGATGTACAGCCCGTCTGGTGCGATGTGGCTCACTCAGGACCCGATGGCGGAGAAGTACTACTGCATCAGCCCCTACGC
>JAZLLN010000045.1:0-4266 GCA_045598165.1 Candidatus Cryptobacteroides sp. | reverse complement strand
GATGCTTGCAATTGAAAAATAGTATTGAAGTCCCGATGCGGAAGGACGGACTGTCTGTACCTTTGCTCCAGTTGTTTTAATATTTGAAAACTATGAAAATCGGAGACAGAATGCCGTCATTTCAGGTCAAGGACCAGAAAGGCGCTATTGTAAAGACTGAAGATCTTTTGGGCAGGGGGCACAAGATTGTACTGTACACTTATCCCAAGGATAATACGCTCGGTTGTACAGCGGAGGCTTGCAGTTTCCGCGATGCTTATGATGACCTGCGCGCGGCGGGTTATATCGTTATCGGGGTGAGCAAGGATTCTGAGGAGAGCCACGCCGGATTCGGGGAGAAGCATTCGTTGCCGTTCACCCTTCTGGCGGACACGGAAGCATCCCTCCTCAAGGCCCTTGGCGCATGGGGTGAGAAGAGGTTCTGCGGCAGGTCCTGTGGCGGTCCACTCCGCAAGACTTTTGTTTTCAGCGAAGACGGTATTCTTGAACGTATCATCGACAAGGTCGATACTAAAAGGGCCGCCGAACAGATTCTCGGATAATTACCGGAGACTTGATTTAAAAAACGGATAAGACAAACTCTGCCGGTGACGGTGGAGTTTGTATGATAATCTGATTTTTTTATTATCTTTGACGATATTTTCGGAGAATGGGATACAATATTTTATAAATATTTTTAATATTCTTTGGCTATTTCAAGATTAATACGTATATTTGTCGCTTGGAGTGTGGTAGGTTTGCTCTGCTCCTGCTTTGGGTGCTATGCTCAAGGCGATGAGGGAAAGGTCTGGGTGGCGCTGAAGGATCAGGGGTTTAGCAACATAAGGGTTGCGCAACGTGATTCTTTGACGGTTGTGACCATTCAGAACGATGCCTACAAGTTGCAGGCCTCCGGAATAGCCGCGGCGACGCGGACCCTCGAAAAGGAGGGGATTCTGGAAGATGGAGTTGTGAAACTCATTGTTTTGGACTATGATGTCCCGCAAGTTACTTTGACATACGATTCCAAGGTGGGGGACTGGAAAGCCTCTCATCATCTGGACAAGGAAGATTGGAAGTTGGCCCGCACGGCGCTGAAGACCAGCAGTTCTTTCGGTAAGGTTGACGTTGTGGTTTATCCGCAGGTGTCGCTTATGAACCTGATTATCACTCAGGTTTACCAAAGTCTCTGGCAGCTCAGTCCCGCGGTTGAAATGACTCTCTGGCCCGGCTCGAAACTCTCGTATCAATTGAAGATACCGATTTTCAATGACGGCTTCGGATCGAAGGAGAGCAAGGTTCATCCCGGTATGATTACGTTGTCTCAGCGTTTCAGGCTGCCGTATGACGTTATGGGGAGGGCATCAGCAGGAATTTTCTCCAACAATCGTTACGGTGTGGCGCTTGACCTCAAGAGAAGGTTTACGTTCGCTCCGTGGCTTATGTTGGAAGGAGGATTTTCTATGATAGGCTTGTGCTATTTTGAGGGCTTCACATTCCACGTCTCTCCCGAACTTGAGCCGTTCTGGTATGCAGGTGGCAATGCTTATTGGCCGAAGGCACAGACGGAGTTCAGGGCGAGGGTGCAGAAGTTCCTGCTGGCGGATTATGGTGTGAAGGCCGAGATGATAAGGCATTTCCGTTACTGCAGCATCGGTTTCTACGTGGAGAAGGGGCTGAATACCTACGCCCACACCAACGGCGGCTTCCGGTTCCAGATTGCTCTGCCGCCGTACAGGTACAAACGTCCCGGCTACTGGCCGAGGGTGACGACGTCGGGGCAGATGGGAATGGTCTATAACGCCAACAACGAGCAGAGATGGTATAAGGAGACCAAGACGGAAGCGTCGGACAACATAATGAATGACAATGCTTTCAATCCTTATTACATTGAAGGTGAAGTGCGGAAGCTGAATGCCTTGGAAAAGAATAAAGAGAAAAATTGATAGACAACAATATATTATTAACAAACAAATTAAACTTAACATTTTTATCCGATGAAAAAGTTGTTTCAGACTCTGGCTCTTGCGAGCCTTGCGATTGCGGGTATGATTGTTTCTTCCTGTGAGGTTGAGAACATCAGTACCACTTTCGAACCTTCTCCCGCAGTAGCAAAAGTTACTGTGAAAGTATTTGATATTGCCGATAACGGTAAGGAAGTTACCTCTCAGGCTACTATCACTACAGACATCAACAGCGCAAATGTCACTGTAAGCGGAAATGTAGTTACCGTTACCGGTACTCCTGCCATCGCAAAGACGACATTCAATGTTACTGCTACTGTTCCCGGAAATGAGCCCAAATCAACCCCCGTTACCGTTGAAGCGCTTCTTGCAGGTGGTGAGGCCAATTATGCTGCATCAATCAATGTGGGCGTAATCCCCGGTTCCGAGGATTTCGAACTTGTACCAGGCGAAGAGAAGACCAAAACAATAACAGGCACTTTCTTCTCAACACACGGACACGCGACCTACACCCACAGCTACAGTCACGCAACCCATGGACACGGCGAGGGTGACGGCGAGTGGCTTTACAATGAAAGCGAGTTCATCCTCACGACAACCATCGAGTATGACAGCTTCACAGGTATTATGCTGGACAAGTGCGTTAAGGAATATACAGCCGAAGCAAAAGTTTCTGACAAGCCTATGGTAGACAAATTCTTCGAGTCTCTCACCCTGAATGTGGGTACGACGGTCAAAGAGACCATTGATGTCAAAGTCTCTGCATTTGCAATGTATTCCGCATACGGAATTCAGCAGTTTAAAACTCAGCCCTATTCCGTCAACCGCAAGAATGCAGACGGAAGCAAGACTCTGGTCGGTAAATTTGAGATCGTCAACGTCAGCACTGCAGCAGAGTACTGCGAAGCAGCTATGCCCGGCCACTCTGGACATTACCACTTCGGTCACGGCCACGACGATGTTCACGGATACAGCAGCAACGCTGGCGGCGGTATCATCTGGGCTGAATAATCCTTCTGTACTTGTTTGATAATTTAAAAAAGTAGAAAAACTATGAAACTTAGATATTTCGCAGTTGCTGCAGCACTCCTGGCTTCTGTATTTACAGCAAATGCTCAGGAAGAGAAACTTGGTAACGACGTTTGGATCGGTATCAACGGAGGTATCCTCTCCACAACTACCAACCACCTTAACACTCCTCAGCCTTATTTCGGAATCGAGGTCGGCAAGTGGTTCACTCCCGTCTGGGGCGCACGCTTCGGCGTAGCTGGTCCTTTCCAGTATTATGATGAGCACAAGGGACAGCAGCCCTGGTCAAAGAAACAGCTTTTCGGTGAGATCAACGTTGACGGTATCCTCAATCTCAGCCAGGCCATCAGCAAGAACAGCCTTCCTCTCGTTGACTTCTATCTCTTCCTCGGTCCTACGATGAACCTCGCTTCAAAGTGCACCCAGTTTACAGGTGCTCAGACAGCAGACGGTGTCTATGTTGTAAAGGATGCTGACGGCATCAAGGCACGTTTCGGCGCTACCGCTGGTGTGGGTCTCGGATTCAACCTCAGCAAGTGCTGCAACCTCGGTGTCGAGTGGCGTACAGGTGTTACCCCTTCCGTTTTCGGAGATGCATCTCTCTGGCGCAAGGCTGAGAACACCAACCGCTTTACTCTTCACTTCGCTTACACCTTCGGCGGACGCCTCGGCAAGGAAGGCTTCGCTAAGAAGCACGGCCGTGTAGAGGAGAAAGTCGTAGAAGTTCCCGTAGAGAAGATTGTCGAGAAGGAAGTTGTCAAGGAAGTTGTCAAGGAAGTTGCCAACCCTGCAGCAAGCTATGTATTCTTCAAGATCGACAAGGCTAACCTCACCAACCCTGACAAGGTTCGTCTTGACGCTCTCGCTGCTGCCATCAAGGCCGGAGCAAAGGATGTAGTTTACACAATCTCCGGATTCGCTGACAAGGCTACAGGTTCTGCTTCTTACAACAAGGCTCTCTCTGAGAAGCGTGCAAAGGTTGTTTACGATTATCTCGTAAAGGCCGGTGTCAATGCTGATCAGCTCAAAGTTGAGGCCAATGGTGGTGTTGATAATATGTTCTTCAACCAGGCCAGCCTCTCGCGCGTTACTATCATTGGTAAGTAATCTGTGTTCGACATAAAAAATGCGGACGATGAAAATCGCCCGCATTTTTTTTAGTTCGTCCAGCACGAACGTACTCTAACGGGTGAAAGTCCCCCAACCGCCCTGATAGTGGGAAGGTTACAGCCAAAGGCAAGGGTGTCCGCTGTGAGGCGGAATCTGAAGGAAGCCGGCGGCAAACATCTGGTCT
>JAZLLN010000044.1:0-3929 GCA_045598165.1 Candidatus Cryptobacteroides sp. | reverse complement strand
GCTCGTTCGCCTGGTTGGAGAACTTCAGACGCCTGACCATCGACTATGAGTTTCTGGTGGACACGGCCGAGGCTATGGTCCAGCTGGCCTTCACCCAGATTATGCTTAACAAATTTTTTCAATGATTTCAAAACAGCTTCTAATCCGGATTATCTGTTCCAGGCAAATGCCTCTGCCATTCTAACTAACCTTTCTAGGGCGCTCTCATTATTATTATTATTAAGGCGAACTACAAACTGAAAATCATAAAGGATTTCAGAACTAAAAGGTATCGGTTCATCTTTGTCAATAAGCAGGGCAAAACGGAAAGGACAGACAGGATGCTCTGGGTGTATATAGTGAGAATCAGATTTTTCATCCCAATAATGTGTGTAATGTGTAAATAGCATAGGTCCATATTTCCCGGTAGGCCAGAATTCGTCACCACCGAAAGGATCAGCTCCGTGCCCGAAGCCAATCATGACTGGGACTTCATCAATGAATCGTATCGCACAAAGCAGTACCTTTTTTTTCGAGAAATCGATCTGCCCGCAATCTCCAAGTCCTGAGGATTCCAACTGCGACTGACTTTCGATTGTTTCCCAATAAAAATTGCGTGTAATCCCGTCGCTGTCAGTCGTAAGAATCGGAGTCCAATCAGGCTCCGATTCATTGTAAGCCAATCTCCAATATTCAAAATGGATCAGTTCAAATGGACGGCTTGACAGAAACCTTGTATCAATTTCACGATAACTGCTATAAATAACACCTTTATATAAATGAGGTTGGGTGCCTGGAAGAAAACTTCCCAGCAGGAAATATCCACTTATTTGCCAGGTGTCCCTCCCTTCCCATTCCATCATCCTTTCTATCCTGGCGCCAAAGATGCCGATGGCACCTTGTATGTTGCTATAGACATTGTCTCTGAGGAAAATACTGGAAAGATCCGTCGAGGTCTTGATGCTCCGGATATGCTCGCTGTCCTTGAGAAAGCGGTCATAGTCTTCCGACACGCTCATATAATGCAGTTCTGCGGGACGCAGGTCAGCGTGAATGAAGTCCTTGGAGTCGCTTATGTATCCTTGGAAAGAGCCGGATATCAGGAACTTGCTTCCAGGAGGCCCTTCACGGGCGGGGAAACGTAAATAGCGTGTGTGTTGTGGAGCGCCGGCCATTACAGGATAACATCCGGCCATCAGATATGGGTTGTTCCGTTCGCCCCAAATATACCCGTCATAGCCAGCGGCACCGAAACGATTCTCCGTTTCATTAAACGTATCCACTAACGGAGAGTCGGTATACAGGTATTGAGTTTCTTCTCCTGAGGAATCCGCATCTTTATAGTTGACGCCGTAGAACCATACAGGATGATTGTTGGCGTGAGTGAAACGGAACTCGTATCCGACGTAATCAAAAAGCTGATTGGGATCATACTTGTGCCATCCCACCTCGATGCCGGGATTCTCAGGCATCGTCTGCTCAGCACTAATGGGCTCGTGCCCGGGGATGTTTACCTCCAACCGATAATTGTGGGAAGGGATAGCTGCATAGTCCAGTTTCCACGAGCCGTCGGCAGACCTTGTGAAAAGTCCCACCTCCTTGCCTTCCGTCAGGTCGGTCAGACGTGCCTCCGCCTCCGGCAGCTCCGGCGCCGATTCACGCGACGCGCCCTTAGTGTAAATCAGATTGAGGGTCTGCACTGGCTCGTCGCACAGGATGCACTCCACGACTACCTGCGGCTCTTCCAGGGCATCCATCGTCACGGCCTTAACACAACTTGTAGCTGTGGGGCAGAAAGCCGCAGCAATCAAAATAGTAAGTAGTTTCTTGTTCAACATAATGTCAGTCTTTTTACAAAGTTCCAGTCTTTTGAGGAGACTTACAAATAAAAAGCCCTTGCAGTAGTTTTTATAACTACCACTATTTCAGCAATTTACTATATTGAACACCTTGCAACCGAGAAATGCCGGCTTGATGGCTTCTATTCAGAATGCCTATTCAAGAAAGAAAGAAAAAAGTCGGTGTGCTCTGCTCCACTTTCGGATATTGTCTTTCTCAAGCGTGATACACGGCTGTATGCTGAATTGACAGATGAGAATTCAGGAAAAAAAAACGATATGGCTTTGTATGAAAAGCCGAAGATATATAAAGAAAAGAGTTTTATATCCTTTTCTTTCAGTGTCGGGATCTCAGCCCGGAGGTTTGTGATTACATCATCGTGGATTATGTTAATATTCTGTTCAATTGACGAACTGAGCCTTTCGCGTGAGGAAATATCTGAAACGTATTCTGACAAAATGCTTTTGAATATATCCTGTTTCGCCGTGTTGGGATGATAATAAGCATCGGACAACTTGTTCAAGACATCAAAACTAAAATCCAAAGTTTCTTCAACGGTAGATCCATATAATGAGAGCTTTTCTGCCAAGACCTCATTTGCGTGGCATTTCTCAGCCAGGCGTTCATTTCTAAGCCGGGCTATAAAGAGCAAAACAGCAACCAATAATATGACAAAAAATGACACCGCCGCAGCTAAATACTTATTTCGTTCTATTCTCTGAGATAAAAGGACCTCCTGCTGACGGTAATACTGAGTCTGAGCATAATCGACAGAAAGGAGTACTGTATTCCTTACAAGTTCGTCCGTCTTATCAACAATAGCCTTCTGCAGTGCCGCATACTGCTCAAGATCACCCGTCTCTTTGGCAATTTTACATGCCCATGAATTAACTGCCAGGCTGTCTTTACCGTTTCGTGCTGACTGGTATGCGCTCTTCATTTCATTTTCCGCTTCCCGTCTTTCTCCGTCCAAGAAAAGAGCCCAGGCATACATTGCCTGCTTTTGTGGGGTAAGCGGATATAATTCCGCTACCCGGTCAAGTAATATCAGCGTGCTGTCGACCTGAGGCGGCTTTTCATTTATGTATAAAGTTGCAAGCGTCGTCAAGGCATCGGCCAAAACGCCGTTGTTGCCAATGGAAGAAGCTTCTGCTCTCAAGCTATCGCATAACCTTCTGCACTCATTGATGCTGCCATTATTATAAAATGCAAGCGCAAGTTTCATCCTGGCATACAAGATGTGAGCCGGTTTCTCTGCTTTTGCGAATGCGGCTACAGACCTTTTGGCATAATCCAATGAAAGGTCATAATTGTAGATAGATAAATAAATATCCGAGAGGTTCCGTGTGGCAATTCCGGAAAGGAACCAGTCTTGTTGGCATTCTGCTAGATCCAGCGCCCTGGAAAAGTTGACTGCAGCCTCGGCTATGCTTCCTGCGTCTTTCTGCTGGTCCGCCAAATAATAAAATGCATTAGCACATTCTTCGTCGCTGCCGTGCAACGAATACCAGTCAGCCGCAACTTCCATTTCTGCAACAAATGATCCGTCATCAATATAATTCTTGTCAAAAGCGATACTTTTGTCAAGAGTAAAACGCGCTATTTCAGACTTCTTATGAATTTGAGAGAAGTCCAAAGTACTTAGTACTGCTAGAGCACTGTCCGGTCGGTCATTAATGCAGGATTCCACATCGGCCAGTATGGATGAAATATGTCCGTGAGGCTCCCCATTACATGCGCAGAGAATACTGAGTATTGATAAACAACAAGCTATTGTAAGAGGTAAGTGCTTCATCATTATCTTGGTCGGGAAGAGGAGAAGGCTATATGTCAACAATTCGTGAATTCAATCTTGATAGTGCAACGCACCTCGAAATCAAAGATAAACATTAATTTACAATATTCAATCTGGCGGATAAGCCCATTTGTATTCTCGTTACGATTGGCAGGGTCTTGCGAAATAGAACTCAGCATCGAGTTCTCCGGCATCACGTCAATCTCAGAGTTGCTCGCGCGAGCGTCATTCAGGAACTCGCGGAGAATCCAGGTTAATAGTTCATCACAAACATACCAGGAAAGGTGGCAGAACTTCAGATTTGGCCACCTTTTTC
>JAZLLN010000043.1:0-64852 GCA_045598165.1 Candidatus Cryptobacteroides sp. | reverse complement strand
TATGAAGTTAGGGAACTGGTTGGTTCCGAGAATGAACTCGCGTGACTGTGCGGCCAGTGTGTGGCGCTTCACGTCGGAGGCGATGATATCGTCCTGAACAAGGCCTTTCTTTGCATATTCGACGATACCGCCATCCTCCTGAACCTTGAGGAAAATCTTCCATGCTTCAGCTGCCAGGGAATCCGTAAGCACCTCAATGTAGTAAGAACCACCTGCAGGATCGATGACCTTGTCGAAGTGGGACTCCTCCTTGAGAAGAAGTTGCTGGTTGCGGGCGATGCGCTCGGAGAATTCATCCGGCTTTTCGTATGTGGCATCGAACGGAGTCACGGTTATGGAGTTGACGCCTGCGATTGCTGCTGACATGGTTTCTGTTTGGGAACGAAGCAGATTTACATAAGAATCAAACAGCGTCATGTTGTAGAAGGAAGTCTTTGCGTGGATACATGCCTTGCAGGCTTCCTTGTCATTTCCGGCAAACTCCTCGGCTATCTTGGACCAGAGCATACGTGCAGCACGGAACTTCGCTATTTCCATGAAGTAGTTGGTGCTGATGCCCATATTGAACTTGATTCTGCGTGCGATTTCACTTCCTGCAACTCCTTCATCTGCAAGGCGCTTCATATATTCGGCTCCCCAGGCAAGTGAATAACCGAGTTCCTGGACGATGTATGCACCGCTGTCGCTGAGAGCCACACCGTTTACTGAAATAACCTTGAAATTAGGATAATCCTTGACAGTGTCGATCAGGGCCTTGCCGGTTGAAATCAGGCTTTCGGTGTCCTTTCCCTTCATTATCAAGCCCTTGATAGGGTCGAAATCGATAGATGCATTGATGCGTGTGGGGTCATAGCCCTTGCCTGCGAAGTAAGCGACAAGAATCTGTGCGAGTTCCAAAGCATGCTTGGGGCATACTTTGAAATTGAGCTCTACACAATCGCAATAGATGCCGTTGAGCAAAGTCTGCACGTATTCGGCGCTGACCTGCTCTGCGGGGATCTTGAAACCAAGCGAATCGATGCCTTTCCCGAGAACATCGAGCGCTTTTTTGTTTGCCTCTGCAGCAGATTCGCTGCAAATCTCCTGACGGACATACCAGTTGTTGTCACCCGCCTTGTTACCCCTTACATAAGGGAATTCCCCCGGCTCTGAGCCGAGGGTGCTCAATTTCTCCAAATCCTCTTTCATATAGAAAGGCTGTACTGAGAATCCCTCATCGGTCTTCCAGACCAGCTTCTTTTGGAAATCAGCGCCTTTGTGATCGACCTGAATCTTGTCAAGCCAATCCTGGCGGGTTGGAGAAGTGAATTCAGAAAAAAGTTTTTTGTCTGACATTTTGGCTATAGTTATTAAAATTCAGAAATTTTCTATTTGATTAGTTTGTAGTATTCGTCCAGCAATGAATGGGCAGCGGTGAAAGGAGTCATCTGCCCGTTCCAAACGGATTCTTCAGCCTGGTTGATGCGTATCTCCATCCTGTGGTAGAAATCGCCGAGAATGGCTGAATCGATGGTCTCTTTCATCCAGTAGTTGTTCTGCCGACGACGGCGTATGTCGAAGTACCCGTTGGCCTTCACAAAGTCGATATAAGAGAAGACCATTTCGAAAATCTCCTTTATCCCGGTACCGTTCAGTCCGGAGTAGGTGAGGACCTGACGGGTCCAGCCGCTTTCCGGAGGGGGGAAAAAATGAAACGCGTTTCGAAGCTGGATTGCTGAAAGTTTGCAGGCATCCACATTGTCTCCATCGCATTTGTTGATGACAATTCCGTCCGCCATTTCCATGATGCCACGCTTGATGCCCTGCAGTTCGTCACCTGCACCTGAGAGCTGGATCACAAGGAAGAAATCCACCATCGACTGACAGGCGGTTTCGCTCTGGCCTACACCTACAGTCTCGATGAATATCTTGTCAAAACCGGCCGCTTCGCAGAGCAGCACGGTCTCCCTTGTCTTGCGGGCCACGCCTCCGAGACTGCCGGCCGAAGGACTTGGGCGGATGAAGGCATCCCTGCGTTGTACAAGGGTTTCCATACGGGTCTTGTCACCGAGGATGCTGCCCTTGCCGAACTCTGATGAAGGATCAATGGCGAGGACGGCCAGCTTGCCTCCGTAATTGTCCAGCAGGTGGACGCCGAACTTGTCTATGGATGTACTCTTGCCTGCTCCCGGTACGCCGCTTATGCCTATGCGTACCGACTTGCCGCTGAGAGGGAGACATTTCTCGATTACTTCCTGCGCCTTGGCATAATGGTCCGGGTTGGTGCTTTCCACAAGCGTGACCGCCTGGGAAAGGACCGTTATGTTGCCTTTTGCAATACCCTCGACCATTTCCGCCACTGACAGTTCGTTGCGGCGGAAACTATTCCTGGTCAGGTACGGGTTGACTGCCGGTGGCTGTGAAACTCCTTCATTCACCACCAGGCCCTTGTAGTTCTTATCGTTTTCAGGGTGTTCCATATTCCCGGCCTTTTATAGTTTCGTATCAGCTATGCCCGCATCGGCATTCAGTCTGCGTGACAGTGCGAACAGAAGGTCGGAAAGACGGTTGAGGTACCGGAGTACACCGTTGCTGTCCGCATCAATCCGTTCTTCCCGGAAGAATGTCACCACGCGGCGTTCCACCCTCCTGCATACGGTTCTGCATACCTGGCATTGGCAGGATGCAGTGCTTCCTGTGGGGAGGATGAAGCACTTGAGCTGGGGCAGGCTGCGCTCAAGTGAGTCAATCTCCGTTTCAAGCGCCTTGATTTCTTCGGCAAACGTTTTCCCGGCTCCGGGGTATGCAATGGCTCCTCCAACCGCGAACAGTTCCCGAATAATCCTTTCCAGCAGTGGCTTGTAATACGAAGCTCTGCGGCTGGCAGGGATATCGCCGTCCGCAGAGCATAACGCATTCAGAAAAGAGATTTGCGAGGTCAATTCATCCACATCTCCGTACGCTTCCACTCGGGCGTCGTCTTTGGACACCCGTTTCCCGTCCGGCAGGGATGTTTTCCCGCTATCTCCTTTCCGGGTATATAGCGACATTACTTCTTCTTTTCACAAAGTTCGGTGAGAATGCTTTGTGTTGCCTTGGGATGAAGGAAAGCAATGTTCATTCCGTCAGCACCTGCTCTGGGAGCGGCGTCGATGGTACGGATTGATTTTTCACCGCATTCGGCAAGAGCATTTGCAACACCATCTTCCACGGCATAGGCCATGTGGTGGAAGCCGGGGCCTCTTGTCTCAAGGAACTTCGCCACTGTGCTGTCCGGGCTTGTAGGCTCGAGAAGCTCGAGTTTTGTATCTCCAACCTTGAGAAAGGCTGTCTTGACTTTCTGGTCTGCGACTTCTTCAGTCTTGTAGCATTCGAAACCAAGAACATTCTCATAGAAAGGGAGTGCCTCTTCAATGCTGTTTACGGCTATGCCGATGTGTTCGATGTGTGAGATTTTCATGATTCTGTTATATTTATTGTATTATCAGCCTATGACGACAAGTACTTGTCCTTCCATTACA
This sequence comes from Candidatus Cryptobacteroides sp., assembly GCA_045598165.1. Lineage (GTDB taxonomy): Bacteria > Bacteroidota > Bacteroidia > Bacteroidales > UBA932 > Cryptobacteroides. Next base: position 61,352 of record JAZLLN010000043.1, on the reverse strand, counting down.
CTCTGGCCTACAGCAACATTGACTGCGAGAATGGTCCCTGAGCATTCGGCGCAGATTTCGTTCTCCATCTTCATGGCTTCAAGAGTGATGATTACTTGGTTCTCCTGAACTTTGTCGCCGGGTTTTACGGATACTGACTTGATAACACCGGGAAGAGGTGACTCGACTTTTGTGCCCTGTACATTGGCATCACTCTGGGCGGCGGGTGCCGGTGCAGATACAGGTGCGGGTGCGGCGGCAGGCTTTGCCACGGGTTTTGCTACGGGGGCGGCAACCCGATTCTGAGCCTGACCGGACACTTGGATAGGGAATGCGGCGTTAATCTGGCTGAAGCCGCAGTTTTCGATGTCGATCTTGAGGGCTTTACCATTGACGCTTACGCTGGCAATGCCGTTTTCTATTCCATCGATTTTGACCTCATAAGGGTCTCCGTTAACGTTGAATTTGTACTCTGACATGTTATTTCTTTTTATTGTTTATCAGTTTTATTTTCTCATGGAGAAAATTTTTGATGACCAGGGTGAAGGCGCTGCGGTAAAGGTAAGCTCACCTGCGCTTCTGCGTTTTTTCATCCTGATCTTGCCGGGGAAGTCCACCATATACTGTGAGAGTGCCATTCCTATGGCAGTGTACTCGTTATCTGTCGGAGCTGACAGTTCCAGCGCCAGGGCAAGTGCGGCAACTGCCGCCTCTTTTTCTGTGATTGCACTCATTATAAAGGAATATTATCGTGTTTCTTGGCCGGCAGATTCTGGCGCTTGTTTGCCAGAGACTCAAGTGCCCTGATGATACGGAAACGTGTGGTTGCGGGCTCGATTACGTCTTCGATGTAACCCTTCTGAGCCGCCTGATAAGGATTTGCGAACAGGTCATTGTACTCGGCCGTGCGTGCGGCTTTGATTTCCGCCCTCTTTGCGGGGTCTTCCTCTTCTTTCAATTCCTTTCCGTAAAGAACGCTTACAGCGCCGTCGGCCCCCATCACAGCTATGTTGGCGGTAGGCCATGCATAGTTGATGTCACCTCTGAGCTGTTTGCAACTCATCACGATATGAGCGCCGCCGTAAGACTTGCGGAGCGTAACGGTAACCTTGGGTACGGTGGCTTCGCCATAAGCATAGAGCAGCTTCGCTCCGTGGGCGATGATGGCGCCATACTCCATCTGGGTGCCGCAAAGGAACCCGGGAACATCCACGAGAGTCACGAGAGGGATATTGAACGCGTCGCAGAAGCGCACGAACCGGGAAGCTTTCCTTGAAGCATTGATATCGAGGACGCCTGCCATGGCCTTCGGCTGGTTTGCAACGACGCCTACACTCCTGCCGTTCATATGTGCGAAGCCTACGATGATGTTCTTTGCGTACGAGGCGTGCACCTCGAAGAAATCTCCGTCATCGACTATGCTGTTTATGACGGCATACATGTCATAAGCCTGGTTTAGGTTGTCGGGAACGATGCTGTTGAGGGATTCGTCAATCCTGCCAACGGGGTCTTCCGTAGGTACAACGGGCGCTTCCTCCATATTGTTCTGGGGAAGGAAGGAGAAAAGCTTCTTGATGGATGCAATGGCCTCGGTTTCATTCTCGGCCGCGAAATGAGCCACGCCGCTCTTGGAGGCGTGAACTCTGGCGCCACCGAGGTCTTCCTGGCTGACAACTTCTCCGGTAACGCTCTTCACGACAGCGGGGCCGGTAAGGAACATATAGGAAGTGTCCTTCACCATGAGGGTGAAGTCGGTAAGTGCGGGAGAATAACAGGCTCCGCCTGCGCAGGGTCCGAAGATACCGCTGATCTGAGGGATGACTCCCGAGCAGAGGATATTCCTTTCGAAGATATCGGCATATCCTGCAAGGGCGTCGATTCCTTCCTGAATACGCGCTCCACCGGAGTCGTTGATACCGATGAAAGGAGCGCCGCACTGCAGGGCCATATCCATGGCTTTGCAGATTTTTTCGGACATTGTCTTGCTCAGAGAGCCACCGCTGACGGTGAAATCCTGGGCGAAAACGTAAACGATACGACCGTCGATCGTACCTCTACCCGTTACAACGCCATCTCCGTCGGTGTGGGATTTTTCCATACCGAAGTTGGTGCAACGGTGCTGAACGAAGGTGTCGAACTCTTCGAAACTGCCTTCATCAAGCAGCATAGCCAGCCTTTCACGAGCGGTGAACTTGCCTTTCTCGTGCTGAGCATCGATTCTTTTCTGACCTCCGCCAAGTTCGGCTGCAGCCCTGCGGGCCTTGAGAGAACTGAGTTTGTCTTCCATATCTTATAAACGTTATTATTTGCTGTCAATAAGGTTATTAGCCTAAGAATGAGATCAAAACGCCTGCGGCTACCGCTGAGCCGATGACACCGGCCACGTTGGAAGCCATACAATAATTCAGGACGTGGTTCTTAGGATTGTACTTGGTGCTGATGCCATTGCATACGCGGCTCGCCATAGGCACGGCGCTGAGGCCGGTTGCTCCGACAAGCGGATTGATCTTCTTCTTTGCGAAGATATTCCAGATCTTGACCATGCAGATGCCGCTCGCAATGCTGAGGGCGAATGCAAGGAAACCTCCTGCAACGATTCCGAGAGTCGTCCAGTTGAGGAACGCCTCTGCGGTCATTGTCGCACCGACGCAGAGACCAAGGAAAATGGTGGCTGTGTTCATAAGTCCGTTGGATGCGGTCTGGAAAAGACGGTTGGTCTCGGGACCTATTTCCTTGATGAGGTTACCGAACATAAGCATACCTACCAGAGACACTGCTGTGGGGACGAAGATGGCGACTATTGTAGTGATTGCGATGGGGAATATGATCTTGAGGGTCTTCAGATTCTTTATCTCGTTCTTTTCCGGGTAGAGTCTGTCCTGCTCGCGCATGTTGATGAGCAGTTCATTCTTCGTGCAGAGGCATTTTACCACAAGAGGAATGATCACCGGAACCAAAGCCATGTAGCTGTATGCGGCTATGGCGATGGGACCCAGAAGGTGAGGCGCGAGCTTGATGGTCGTGAAAATTGCCGTGGGGCCGTCAGCTCCGCCGATGATACCAAGTGATGCGGCTTCCTGCGGAGTGAAACCGAGAGCGAGAGCCGCGAGCAGGACGGCGAAGATACCGAACTGTGCGGCGGCGCCGAAGATGGCGAGCTTGAGGTTGCGGAGCATGGGACCGAAGTCGGTCAGCGCACCGACGCCCATAAAGATGATGGGCGGCAGAAGTCCGCTCTTGATAAGGGCATAGTACAGATAGCTTATGATTCCGAACTCATGGGAGATATCGTGAAGAGGCATCTCCCAGATGTTCCTCATCGAGCCGTCGGCGAGAGTGACCATACCGGCGGAATCGGCCTGCACGACACCCATGTCACCGCCGGGGAAATTCGCGATCAACACTCCGAAGGCAATCGGAATAAGGAGCAGCGGCTCATATTTTTTTACAATGCCAAGATACAACAGCCCGAAGGCTATGACGTACATCAATAAATAGGAGGGTTCGGCCACTATATTGCTGATAGCGGTCATGTCATAGACCCTTTCCAAAATTTCCGAAAAACTCTGCATACTATTTGCCGATATTCATTAAAACATCATTTATTTCCACCCTGCTGCCGTTTTCAACCAGGACTGCCAGAATGGTGCCGTCTTCTGAAGCGCAGATGGCGTTCTCCCCGTCTGCAGTCGTGATTTTGCAGAGGGTATCACCTTTCTTGAACCGGAAAGGCAGGCTGGGTTTGTGACCCTCTTTGTCCGGAGACAGCGAAAACCTTCCGCCGACAGGGGTTATAAGATCAAAGATGCTGTTCTCTGTTTCCGTTGCAACGGGGGCGGGCGCTGCGGTGGCAGGCACTGCTGCCGGGGCAGGCGCGGGTGCCTGTGCACTGTTCTGAGAACTTGTGTTGTCCTTATCGGGCAATTTGTTTACCGTGGCAATAAGCAACTTGCCAAAGAATATGACTATGAGAAGGATGACAAAAACCGTCACCATTCCAACAGCCATGAGCATAAGACCTGTAGATAAATTACTCATTGTGATGCTATAAATTAGATACGTCAAAGTTATTGACTTTATATCAATCCTGCAACTGCTTTCATAAGCGTTTTTCCGATAGCGGCAATCTGTTTTTATCGGGGTCGGCCCGATCAAGCCTTACGACAACCCTGTTGAATTCTTCTATGATTCCTGCGGCGCCTTCCGGGGTGGAAGCCTGGACGCTGCGCCTTGCCAGTGTATCGTACAGCTGCCGCAGTTCTTCGCGGGTGTCATATTGCTTGCCGGTCAATTCCTTAAGGCTCACCGGGTTGGGCAAATCGGACGGCCATTCCGTCTGGTTTACGTCCAGCCCCACTCCGACTATCGAAAAATCTATCCTGCCGGCACGGATACTGTTCTCCACGAGTATTCCGCAGATTTTCTTTTCTCCGACCCATATGTCATTGGGCCACTTTATCCAGGGTTCTATGCCTTTTGTATGCAGATAATCCCGAATGCCCAACGCCATTATGGAAGTTACGGCGAGGGCTTCGGATGCTTTGAGGCAGCGATGCCTCAGCAGGACAGAGAAGGTGAGGTTCTGCCCGGGTGAGGAATGCCAGCTGTGGTCGCCCTGGCCCCGTCCCGCCGATTGCCTTTCAGCCGCTATTATCGTAAGATCACCTGATTGGTCCAGGCGTCTTCTGAGTTCGTCATTGGTGGAGTCGGTGTTTTCCAGCCAGGTTATGCTACGTTCCGTAGAGGAGTGCTCCATACTTGTAATATCATTACAAATATATAACTTTGCATTATAAAAAGGAAACATAAGACGGGGGATTCTTTATGGAAATCAGACAGCTGAGATATTTCGTCAGAATGGCGCAAACACTGAATTTCTCAGAGGCTGCGCGCAGTTTGTATGTCAGCCAAAGCACTCTTTCGCAGCAGATAAAGTCGCTTGAGGACGAACTCGGTACAATCCTGTTCCAGCGAGACTCCCACTCTGTGTCCATCACGGAAGGCGGGGAGATGCTCCTGCCGCTTGCAATACAGACTCTCCAGGACTCCGAAGCCTGCAAGGCACAGATGAATGACCTCAAGGAATTGCTGACGGGAGAACTTAATATAGGCGTGACATACTCTTTCAGCCAGATTTTGACGGAGACCGTGAGAAACTTTGTCAGGGAGTATCCGGGCGTCAAGCTCAATATCTTTTACAGGAATATGGCGGAACTGATGGAGGTGCTCCGTCATCGGGAGGTGGATCTGGTGTTGGCTTTCAAGCCTGACCAGCCGTACGATGAGATCGAGTCCAGCTATCTTTTCGGCGACAAGCTTTCCGTAATAATGCGCAGGGACCATCCGCTTGCAGACAAGGAATCCATAAGCCTCGAGGAACTCAAACGGCACCGTCTTGCCATCCCTGCAAAAGGTCTTCAAGCGCGCAATGCCCTTGAGAAGTACATCTGCATCGAGCAATCGGGCCTGAATGTGAGCTTGGAGATCAATGAGGCCAATATCCTGCTTGACATTGTACAGAATACCAATCTTCTGACCCTGCTGTCCGATGCCTCTGTCCGTGGGCGGGACTTTCTGAAAGCGGTGCCGCTCAATCTTCCGGACAATCAGATGCAGGGGTGTGTCCATACCCTTAAGCGTGTATATCACAAGCGGAGTGCGGAAGTTTTCATTAAGATGCTCCGCGATGCGAACACTATTCACGAAATTTCCAATAAATGGCTATAATCAAAGAACTTAACGGCATGGCTCCCAAGATTGGAGAGCGCTGTTTTCTGGCGGAGAACGCCGCATTGATAGGTGATGTCACCATAGGGGACGACTGCAGCATATGGTACGGAACCGTGCTGCGCGGAGACGTAAACCCGATAGTGATCGGCGATAGGGTCAATATCCAGGATGGGGCTGTAGTCCACACGCTTTACAAGCGTTCCGTGGTTGAAATCGGCAATGACGTGTCCGTCGGGCACAATGCAGTGATACATGGTGCAAAAATCGGCAACAATGTCCTTGTGGGAATGGGCGCGATACTGATGGATGGCGCAGTCATCCCGGACAATACGATTATCGCTGCCGGTGCGGTTGTGCTCAGCAACAAAATTCTTGAACCGGGCGTTTATGCCGGCATTCCCGCAAAGAAGGTCAAGGACTCTTCCGAAGCCGTGGCGGAAGCCGCCCATAAGAATGCTCAGGGGTATCTGCTCTATAAGGATTGGTATAAAGAATAATTGTTGTATCTTTGTCCGGGCTATGGTGAGCCACGTGGTGTGGCTTGAAAAGGGAACCGGGTGAAAGACCCGGACTGTGCCCGCAGCTGTAAGTTCCATAAATGTGTCACTTTCTTTGCCATTGTCCGTTCGGATGAGAAGGCGTGACTCCGGAACAAGTCAGAAGACCTGCCATAGTTAAGTCAAACAGGTGAAACCCGGGGGCAGGTTTCCGTTGAGACAATACAACAATGTTTCTCTCTTATTTTTTAGCTGTGGCGGCTCTGCTTGCCGTAGATACGCCAGACACCCTGAAGACCGCAGTCGTGGTTGCGGACAGGGGTATGATAGTATCCAAGTCGGATACCATCCGGATTTCAAACCAGATTGATGTCACCGAGGCCTTGAGCAGTATCCCGACTTTCATTGTCGGTGATATGGGTGGTGCCGCGGGACTGAAAACGGTGAACCTTCGTGGTTTCGGAAGCTCGAGTACGGCAGTCTATGTCGACGGAGTCCGCGTGAGCAATGTTCAGAGCGGACAGACTGACCTCGGGATGATAGACGTGGGCAGCTGTTCCGGTATCGTTGTGGATTATGCGCAGAACAGTGTCTCATTCAACACTGCGAAGCCGGAATTCCATTCGGGAAAATTTGCCGGGAACGTAAAGTTCCGGGGCGGCTCGTTCGGTACGTATGAACCTGCGGCAAGGTTGGATTTCAAATTGTCCGACAAACTGTCCTTGTCCGCGATATCTTCCGGTACTTTGAGCAAGGGCGATTTCCTGTATGGGGATAATTCCAGGCGGGAGAACAATGACATCCGTCAAATACGTGCGGGCGTGGACGTATGGGGACAGATGGAAAGAGGCTCCTGGCACACGAAAGCGTATTACAACGGTTCTGAAAGAGGTACGCCGGGTTCTGCCGACTGGCCTTCTGCAGACAGGCAGAAAGACAGGAATGTCTTCGTGCAGGGCGTGCTGCAGAACAGGTTTTCTTCACGATATTGCCTGAATGCCAGCGCCAAGGTCGCATATGACGATCTGCTTTATTTCAGTGAATGGGGAGACAGCCGGTACCGGGTGAGTGAATTCCAGTTGAACACCTCACATATTTTCCGCATCGCATCCTGGGCGGAAATCTCCGTGGCGGCCGACATCCGGCACGACGGTCTCAAGGCGACGGATTATGACGCTGGAAGGACAAACCTGATATCCGCGGTGACGGCGGCGTTCCGCCTGCCCAGGTTCAAGGCTGACGTTTCCATAGAATATTCAGGCACATTCGACAAGGGTTCCAAAGTACTCAATGCCGTGTCGCCTTCAGCGGACCTGCGCTACGCCATAACCGACGGACTGGACATAATGGCCTTCGGGAGACGCGCCTACAGGGCTCCGACGTTCAATGAACTGTATTACCCCGGATTCGGCAATCCTGATCTCCGATGTGAGGATGCGTGGCTTTCGTCGCTCGGTATGCAATGGAGAAAACGCATTTCCAGCTGGAGCGTGAACGCAGATGCGGACTTCAACTACAACATTATCAACGACAAGATTGTGTCGGCTCCATCGGTGGAGGATCCGGGTATCTGGTTCCCATACAACATCGGAAAGGCCCGGATGTATGGTGTCGATCTCAGAACGGGCGCCGCTTTCAAAAAAGGGGATTGGGCCGGTTCGTTGTCAGCCGCATATACCTGGCAGGATACGAAAGACAAGACTCCGGACAGCGCATCTTTCGGTGAACAGCTCCCTTTTGTGTCCAGACATTCCCTGGCCGTTACTCTGGATGGCTCTTTCAGGGGATTCAGTCTTGATTTTTTGTGGAATCTCCGATGCGGGCGGAGGGACAGCTATGGAGAAATACCTGATTACAACACCCTTGACGTCACTGTCGGGAAAAACTTTCCGTTCAGGGGCGGACGCTCCCTCGCTCTGAGGGGCATTGCCCGCAACATTACGGATACCCGGTATGAACTGTCTTCGGGCTATCCCATGCCCGGACGGTCCTTCTACGGAAGTATTGAATATCATTTTTGATCATGCTCAGCATTCTTTACGTAATTCTTTGTGGCATCGCACTCCCGGTCGGGGGAGTGCAGATGCAGTATCTGTGGAGAAACCAACTTGGAGACATATACTCCCTCGGGCTTGGAAGCGCGGCCTGTCTCGGAGCCGCAACGGCAACGATGACCGGATGGTGCTCGCTCACGGTCGGAGCATTCATATGCCAGGCAGTATGCGCAATGATTGTTTCTCTGGTCGCCATAAGACTGAACACGTCCCGTCTTATAACTTTCGGTATCCTGTTCGGGACATTCGTCGGCTCTATCGGTACGATAGTGGTCACCAACGCGCCCACGGGCGACCTTTTGAAGCAGTATTACCTTTGGGGCGCCGCCAACTTCAAGTTGCAGGGAGTCACTTCCCTTGATATTATGATCAGCCTGCTCCTCTTTGTCTCCGGTCTTGTCACCGCGATACTCTGCTCCAAAAAGTTGACTGCCCATTTCAAGGGAGAGACGGAGCTGTCCAACGTGGCCAAGGCTGGAATATTGTTCATGACAAGTGTCCTGGTCACCAGCGTGGTCAGCATTTGCGGAACCATCGGTTTCGTGAGTCTGGGCGTCCCGAACCTTGTGCGTGCAATGGTGAAGCCCGGGGATATCCGCAGGCAATATGCCTGGTCTGCACTGCTGGGAACGGCATTGCTCTTCATTACCTACATAGTTGTGGAATATTGCAACTTCGGCATTTACCTTCCTGTAAGCGCAACAATGGCGCTTATTGCCTTACCTCTGACTGCTGTCCTTTTCTCCAGGGAAAAGTCATAGGAAACTTTTTCTTTGTGTACGGTTCAAATCCTGATTGTATGTCAGACACAAAATATAAGGTAAAATATTGTATCCTGCTGTCTTTGGTGCTCGCAATCACAATCTTTCTGTGGTGCTGCCCCGCATTCTTCTTCGGAAGCCTCGGTGACGTACTTACAGTGACGCAGCAGCGCACCATCGCCATCTTCGCGTTCGCCGCCCTCATGTGGATATTCGAGATTGTACCCAACTGGGTCACGTCCCTGATGGTCATCGTGGTGTCTCTTCTCACCATCTCCGACAAGAGTATTTCTTTCCTGATGAACACCGGTGATACGAGCCTGTTCGTTCCCATGAAAGAATTGATGCGGTCTTTCGCTGACCCTGTGGTAATGCTATTCCTCGGCGGCTTTGTCCTGGCAATCGTCGCTTCAAAGTACGGAATGGACGTAACAATGGCCCGCATTCTCCTCAAGCCTTTCGGAAAGAAACCAAAGGCCGTGCTTCTTGGTGTGCTCGTTGTTATTTCCATCTTCTCCATGTTCATGAGCAACACCGCAACTGCGGCTATGTTCCTTGCCTTCCTGGCACCTGTTTTCTCATCCCTGCCCGACACCGATGCAAAGGGCAAAGTCGGCATCGCCCTGGCAATACCCATTGCCGCCAACATCGGCGGTATCGGGACCCCTATCGGAACTCCTCCCAATGCGACAGCCGTAGGTAATCTCGATTCTCTTGCAGGCATCACCATCGGATTCAGCGACTGGGCTCTCAGAATGATTCCTTTCGTTGTCGTGATGATTCTTTTCGCATGGGTTCTTCTTTGTGCCTTCTTTCCTTTCAAATCCAGGGAAATCGTCCTCGAAATCAAGGAGGATGAACATAAGAAGACTTACAGGGACTATGTGGCCTGGATTACTTTCGGCGTCACAATCCTTCTTTGGATGACCGAACAGCTCCATGGCATAAACTCCGACATCGTCGCTCTGATTCCCCTCTGCGTCTATACCGCAACGGGGGTGTTCGGCAAGGATGACATCAAGGAAATCAACTGGGAGGTTCTCTGGCTGGTGGCCGGAGGCTTCGCCCTCGGTTACGCCCTTTCAGAAACCGGTCTCGCCAAAGCTATGATCGAGTCTGTCGATTTCAGCTCCATGAGCATCGTCGTTGTGTTTGTGGTCGCGGGCCTCATCTGCTTCCTCCTCAGCAATTTCATCAGCAACTCCGCCACTGCGGCGCTTCTCATTCCCATTATGATCGCAATGGGTAACGGACTGCTCCAGAGCGGCAATGCCGATGCTTTCAACGCATTCGGCGGTCAGGCCGGTCTTTCGGTGTTCATCGCTGTCTGCGCCTCTATCGCCATGTGTCTTCCTATCTCGACTCCTCCGAATGCCATTGCCGCATCCACGGGACAGGTAGGGACAAAGGACATGCTCAAGACCGGACTTATTGTCGGCGTAGTCGGACTTGTGCTCGGGTTCTTCTGGGTCACCAGGTTCTTCCCGTTCTGTGCGAACTAGTTCACCTTCCGATCCGTTTCTTGCACTTTTCCCCAAACTTGGTTAACTTTGGGGATATATGAATCTGCCGCTGTACATAGCCTGGAGATACCTGTTTGCAAGGAAGTCGCACAACGTGATCAATGTGCTCTCCGCAATCAGCGCTGTCGGTATGGCTGTCGGCACGGCGGCGCTCATTTTGATTCTCTCGGTTTATAACGGTTTCAATAGGATTGTCGACGAGAATCTTTCCGATTTTTATCCGGATGTCAAACTGTGTCCGGCTGACGGTGGGTATGAAGTCCCTGACAGTCTTGCCGCCTTGTTCTCCAATGATTGTGAAGTTGCCGGAGTGAGCCGCTCACTTGAATTTGAGGCCTTCATCACTTATGGCGGGAACCAGGGGGCGGCCAGGGTCAAAGGAACAGACTGTGACCTTTCCCTGAAACGTGGAGATTTGAAATTGGCATCAGTAGGTGCCGGACTGGCGCGCTCAATGGGGATTAATCCGAATTTTATAGATCCCTTGATAATTTATTCTCCGGATAGGCAAAAAACTTTTTCACCCGCCAATCCCACAGCTTCGTTGCATCAGGTCGAGGTTTATCCGGAACATCTTGTCAGCGTGAACGCTGAAGTGGATGAAAGCCTGCTTATGGTTCCTTTGGAAACCGCGCAGGAACTCTTCGGGGTGCAGGGGGCCTGCTCCTCTCTGGATATATGCCTGAATGACAATTCGGACAAGTCCGTGAGCCGCTTTATCGGGAGATATGCTTTTCTTGGGGAGAAAGGATTCGTTTTGAAAGACAAGTATGACCAGCATCCCGATATGTTCAGAATGATGAAGATGGAGAAGATGGCTGTGTTCCTTATTCTTATGTTCATCGTTCTGATAGTTGCGTTGAATATTTTCAGCAGCCTCTCCATGTTGATAATCGAGAAACGCGGCGATATCCGCACTCTAGAGTCCCTGGGGGCTGATGAAAGCATTGTCAGGCGGATCTTTGTGTATGAGGGATGCTTGATTTCGTTGCTTGGAATGGCGGCGGGTCTCATACTCGGGGTTGCGGCGGCTTTGGCTCAACAGAATTTCGGTCTGGTCAGAATGCCGGGCAATTATCTGGTTGACGCCTATCCCGTGGTTCTGAAACTCGGAGATGTGCTTGCATCTATGGCTGGAGTAAGCGTAATCGGATTTCTGGTGGCTGTGTTTTCATATTTTTGCAATAGAGAAAAATGACTGTAAACATTATTTTCCTGTTTGTGCTGGCGGCCCTGGTCATTGCCTTGGCGGTCATTGCGTTCGTTTTGTCCGGTAAGGCTTCATCCGAACGGTCCAGGGCGGAGGAGAATGCCTTGAAGGCCGCGGTTCTGGAGGGAAAACTCCAGACTCAGGAGGCATTGGCCGATGAAAGGGAAAAGGCTTTTGCGAGCCAGCGCAAGCAGATGGAGGAGAGCTTTAAACTGTTGTCCGAGCAGAATAGTGCAGGACTTCGCAGGCAGAATGCCGAGTCTCTGGCAGAATTGCTACGGCCTATTCAGGAAAAGTTCACGGGTTTCGAGAAGTCCGTCAAGGAAAGCCAGGAAAAATCCGTGGCCCAGGATTCCGCCATGCGCGAACTGCTGAACACTGTGATGAAACAGAGCGAGAACGTAGGCACTGAGGCAAGGAATCTGGCCAAGGCACTGACGGGCCACGCGAAGATTCAGGGCAATTTCGGAGAAATGCTTCTTGTGGACCTTCTCAAGCAGTCCGGTCTTGAGGAAGGCGTGCATTTCTCGACCCAGGATGTGTTGCGTGATGCCCGGGGCCATGAGATAAAGAGTGAAAGCGGCGGGACGATGATTCCCGATGTCATTGTGTATTATCCCGACGGAAGCGAAGTCATCATAGATTCAAAAGTCAGCCTCAACGCCTATGTGGAATATATGAACTGTGAAGATCCGGAGCAGAAGCCGGTCTTGGCAAAACGCCACATAGAGTCAATCAGCAGGCATATAGACGAGCTGAAACTTAAGGATTACGCATCTTACATAGAGGACGGCCGAAGAAAGGTGGACTATAACATTATGTTCATTCCGATGGAGGGGGCATTCCGCGTGATGCTCGATGAGGCCCCCACGCTCTGGCAACGGGCAAAGGATGCCAAAGTGCTGATAGTCAGCCAGCAGAACCTTATGATAGTGCTCAATATGATTCTGATGAGCTGGAAACAGTATGATCAGGAGAAGAATATTGAGGAGGTATATGCCACCGCTTCCGAACTTATGGGCCAGTTGAAAAACTGGATGGATTCTTTTGTGAAGGTCGGGGATTATCTGGAAAAGGCGAAGGATGCATACGGAGATTCGAAGAAAAAACTCATTGAGTCCAATCAGTCGGTAATCAGGAAAATAGACAAGCTTGAGCATCTGAAAATAGCGCCGAAGAGGTCCAATGCCAGGATAAAGGCCGGTGCGAGGGTGATAAATGGCCAGGAATCCATTATTCCCAAAGAACTTTCGGTGGAAGACGATTCGTAAATTTGAGGAAAATTCCGATATTTATAGACCTTTTCGAAAACATCAATAGAAGATATGAAGAAGATATTTGTAATTGCCCTTGCTTTTGCGGGCATCAGCGCCTTCGCTCAACAGAATGGCGGCATCACTCCTGACATGTTGTCGGAGATTCAGAAAGGATATGAAGGCACGGTTGCCGACAAGGCCATCCGCAATGCTCTCAATAATGCGGATTTCAACGTTCTTGCCGTCAATTCTGAAAAGGCGGCCGTGATAGACGGGAATTTCTCGGACAGAGTCAAGACCGTAGGAATCACCAATCAGAAGAAATCGGGCCGTTGCTGGCTGTTCACCGGACTCAATGTGCTCCGTGCCGCCGCCATTGAAAAGCACGATCTCGGCGACTTCCAGTTTTCCCAGAGCTATTGCTTTTTCTGGGATCAGCTGGAGAAGGCCAATCTTTTCCTCCAGGCTGTCATCGACACTCGTGAAAAGTCCTTTGACGACCGTGAGGTTGACTGGCTGTTCGCCCATCCCATCAGCGATGGCGGAACATTCACGGGTGTCGCCAATCTTGTTATGAAATATGGAGTTGTCCCTTCATACGTCATGCCTGAGAGCCGTATCGCAAACAGCACCTCCCAACTTGCCGCCCAGCTGGCCACGATTCTCCGTCAGGACGGTCTCAAGCTCCGTGAGACTCCCGCGGGGGTGAAGGCAAAGAAGGTCCCCGAGTATCTCCAGCAGCAGAAGGTTGAAATGCTTAAGGAAGTTTATCATATCCTCGCGCTGGCTTATGGAGTCCCTCCAACTGAATTCGAGTGGAAGGGCAGGATGTATACTCCGGCCGGATTCTATCAGGAAATGGTGGGTTATGACCTTAACAACAATTATGTGATGCTGATGAATGACCCGAGCCGCGAATACGGCAAGGTGTATGAAATTCAGTATGACCGTCATCTTTATGACGGACAGAACTGGCTCTATGTCAATCTCCCCATTGAAAGAATCAAGGAAATGGCAATTGCAAGCATTCAAGGCGGTGATGCGATGTACTTCTCCTGCGATGTGGGAAAATATCTCGACAGGGTTCGCGGACTTGCAGATCTCAAGAACTTTGATTACGAGTCGATTCTGGGCGTAAAATACACTATGGACAAGAAACAGCGTGTTATGACACATGCCAGTGGCTCTTCCCATGCGATGACGCTCATTGCGGTTGACATAAAGGATGGGATTACCACGAAGTGGATGGTTGAGAACAGCTGGGGAAAGGATACCGGATATAATGGCTATCTTATCATGACCGACGAGTGGTTTAATGAATACATGTTCCGTCTTGTGGTGGAGCGCAGGTACGTGCCTGCCGACGTGCAGGAAATGCTGAAGCAGAAACCGATACAGCTCCCCGCCTGGGATCCCATGTATCTTGGAGAAGAATAAAAGTATAGAAGCGATGAAGAATTTTTTTGAAGAATTGCGGTGGAGGGGAATGATTCACGACGTCACCCCCGGCACGGAAGAAGAACTTAAGAAAGGACCGATGTCAGCATATGTGGGAATCGATCCCACGGGAGACTCCCTTCATATCGGGCATCTTGTCAGTATAATGATTCTGAAGCACTTTCAGGCATGTGGCAACAAGCCTTTCGCCCTGGTTGGAGGCGCTACCGGAATGATAGGTGATCCTTCTATGAAGAGTCAGGAGCGCAATCTTCTTGATGAAGACACCCTGGCGCACAACGTGAAATGCATAAAGGAGCAGTTGGGCCGTTTCCTGGATTTCAATTCTGACGCGCCCAACAAGGCGGAACTCGTGAACAATTATGACTGGATGAAGGACTACACTTTCATCAATTTCACGAGGGACATAGGCAAACTCATCACTGTCAATTATATGATGAGCAAGGATTCCGTTAAGAAACGCCTCAGCCGTGACTCCAGCGAGGGAATGTCCTTCACTGAATTTACATATCAGCTGCTTCAGGGTTATGATTTCCTCTACCTCTATGAGCACAGGAATGTAAAGCTTCAGCTTGGCGGAGCGGATCAGTGGGGGAATATCACCACCGGTACGGAACTTATCCGCAGGACTTGCGGGGGTGAGGCCTATGCTTTGACCTGTCCGCTTATAACCAAGGCTGACGGCGGAAAATTCGGAAAGACGGAGAAGGGCAATATCTGGCTGGATCCGGAGCGTACGTCTCCGTACCAGTTCTATCAGTTCTGGCTGAATGTGAGTGATGAGGATGCCGAGAAATATGTGAAGATTTTCACAATGCTGGACAAGGAAGTTATAGATGCGGCCATCGCGGAGCATCGTGAGGATCCCGGTCAGCGCAGGCTCCAGAAACTGCTTGCAAAGGAGATTACCGTCATGGTTCACGGAGAGGCTGAATATGAGAAGGCTCTCAAGGCTTCACAGATGCTTTTCGGCAAGGCTACGGCTGATGACCTCAGGAGCCTTGATGAGAAGACTTTCCTGGCCGTTTTCGACGGTGTGCCCACATTTGAACTCGAGAAGTCAAAACTTCCTTTGAATATCCTTGAGGCTCTTGCTGTCGAGAGCTCCATCTTCCCGTCAAAAGGTGAGGCCCGCAAGATGATTCAGGGCAACGGTTTCAGCATCAACAAGGAAAAGAGAACCGACCCCAACGGCTTCCTCACGGAAGAGGATATCATTGACGGCAAATATATCCTTGCCCAAAAGGGAAAGAAGGACTATTACATAATCATTGTAAAGTGATGGAAGCGCCGGCCAGTACAAGACAACTCAAGGTCGCCCGGGAACTGCAGCGCGACCTTGCAGAGATAATCCGCAGCCGTGGAATGGCTGTTTTCGGAGGCGCGATGGTCACCGTCAGCGAAGTCAGGATAAGTCCCGACCTCAGCGTTGCAAAGGTTTACGTAAGCATCTTCCCGTCTGCAAAGCAGGAAGACGTTATGAAAACCCTTCAGGTTGAGAACAAATCAATACGCGGGGAGCTTGGACGTAAAGTGGCCAAGCAGCTCAGGATAGTACCTGACATCGATTTCTATCTTGACACAACGCTCGACTATGCCGAGCACATCGACGAACTCCTCAAGAAATAAACTACTGGAACTCAATCTTTCCGTTCCTGTAGAAATCGAGCAGTTTCGTCTGGAAAAGACATTCATACCGCGCCTGGAGAAAGTTTGATGTGGCTTCCAGGTAGCGGTTTTTGGATTCATTGTATTCCGTGATGTTGGCTTTCCCGTTCTCGTAGCGTTCGCGTACCAGGTCGAATGACTTTGATGCGCTTTCCGCCGCCTGCTCGCTGCTTACATATTTCCCCTGTGAAGTCAGGGCGTTGTAATATGCCTGCTGAATTTCCTTGAAGAGATATTTCTTGGTATTCTCCAGCTGAAGCCTCTGGTTCTCGTATGCCAGTTTGGCTGAACGTATGGAATTGCGCGTTTGAAGCCTTGCGAAGATGGGGATGTTGAGGGAAAGACCAACATACTGGCTGAAATTGTTTTTTACCTGATTCACGAAACTGTCATTGTCCCTTCCGTTGGCTGTGTAGTAGTTGGTGCCTATTCCACCGTTAAGAGAGAGAGAGGGGAGCAGCGCACCCTTTGCCCGTGCTATGTCAATGTCTGCATAGTCGAGTCTCAGCTGCTCCGACAGGATCTGGGGCTTGAATCCTACGGCCTCCGCATAGATGTCCTCCGGCTTCATAAGAAGGTTCAATTGGAGGTCATTCACTGAAGGGGCGATGATGTCGAATCCTTCGGGCGTCTCCAGTTCAAGAAGTTGGCTGAGATCCAGCAATGCAATCTCGGCATTGCCGTTTGCCTGTGTCTCGGACAGTCTGCTCTGGGCCAGGGTGGCGGCCTGCGCCGCAACGTCAGAGGCGCTGGCCTTGCCTGCATTGAACATTGCCTTCAGGCGTTCATGCTGGAGTGAGTCGACGGAAACCTGCCCCCGTGCCACGTTGAGTATTTCCCTTGAATACAGGACTTCCACATAGGCCTGTGCCACTGCAACCTTGATGTCATCCTTGGCCTTTTCCAAATCCTCCGTGGCGGCCTGAAGATTCAATTTGCTCAGCTTGATGCCGTTATTTATATCAAAACCGTGGAAGATGGGAAGATCACCTCCAAGACTGAAAGAGGTGGAGGTTGTGTTGGTGTTGGAATATGTATTGTCCGCCGTAAGGCCTCGTCCGAACGAAAAATTCTGAGAACCGGACGCGCTGATGCCCGGCAGCCTGCGGGCTTCCGCCGTACTGAGGGCTATCTCCTGTTGTTTGACATTTATATTGCTCTGCTGGATGGAGATGTTATGCTCCAGAGCATAGTCTATGCACTGGCTCAGTGTCCAGGGCTCTGCCGACCAGGCAAGCGCCGGCAGGAAAAGCAAACTTGTCAGAAGTCGTTTCATCGCTTATTTCTCCTTGATTATTTTGTTTCCTCTGACGATATCCCCCTTCTTCAGACCCTCCTTGATTTCGATGTTGACACCATTGCTGATGCCCGTTTTTACAGGAGTCCTGTCATATGACTCGCCGTTCTTGATGAATACGAAAGTGCTGTCGCCGGAAAATTCCAGAGTGCTTTCGGGAACGGACAGTACGCTGTCCGCCTGTGCGAGCACTATTTCGGCATTGGCAGAATATCCGGAGCGTATCATCTTTCCGTTGTCAGCCTTTACGGCCGCCTTTATCTCAAACTGGTTGGCTCCATTGACCTCCACGGCCTTGGGGGAGATGTATTCGATGGTCGCGTCAAGACTGTAGTCCTGAAGAGCTCCTATGGTGATGGTCACTCCCATTCCTTCAGTGATGGACCCGACTTCGGTCTCGTCTATATTGCCGTCGAAAATCAAATCGTTCATATTGGCCACGGATGCTACGGTGGTACCTTCATTCATAGTGTTGGCCTGAATGACCGAATTCCCGACTTTGACCGGAATGTCCAGAATCAGACCGGATATCGTGGACCTCACGAGTGTCGAGCTCCCCGTCTCATTGCTCTTTGAAACGCCGTCCCTGATAACTTCCAGGGATTCCTTGGCTGCGGCCATCTCCTCTTTCGCCTGATTGAATGACTGCAGTATCTGGTCGTATTCTTCCGCGCTCACGAGATTCTTGTCATACAGGGCTTTCTCCCTCTCAAGATTGGTTCTGGCCTGATTTAGGTTGATTTCCGCCAGACGCACGCGGCTTTGGGCGGAACTCAGGGAATTCATATCCGGAATGACGGTAAGTCTGGCAATAACCTCGTTGGCCTTGACTGTCTGTCCGGCTTCCTTGTAGAGTTCGTAGATGATGCCGTTGATCTGAGGCTTGATATTGACCTCATTGCGAGGCTCAATCTTGCCGGTAATGATGGTCGTCTTTCTGATGGTCTGTATTCCGGCCTCTATTTCCTGATAACTCTCGACCTCCGGTTTTGACTTCTTGAACAGGAAAACGAAGGTCCCGATGAATAGAACTCCAATCAGAGCGAAGATGATGTACTTGACTATTTTTTTCATATATGTTGTGTTTTTATTATTCGTCTCTCATTGCATCCACCGGCTTTATCTTCATGGCTCGGGATGCCGGGGCCATTCCCGCCGCCGCGCCCAGCACTATGAGCAGCAGCGCGGCCGTGACGGCTGTCCGGAAATCAATCAGGAAAGTGGCCTGATGCTTGGTTATTGTTTCCAGGGCATTCAGCAGCAGTACGCTGAACACAATTCCCCCCGAGCCGGCCACTATCGTCAGGGCGATGCTCTCTTCGATAATCTGGCTCAGAATGCTGGAGGGAGTCGCGCCTATGGCCCTGCGTATGCCTATTTCGGTGGTGCGCTCCCTGACCGTAACCATCATGATGTTGCTCACACCTATCGCACCGGCCAGAATAGTGCCCAGACCTACAAGCCAGACGAGGAAATTCACTCCGCGGAACAGGTTGTCCATAATGGAGAATATCTGCTCCGTGTTGAGCACGAACAGAGCCGGTTTGTCGGAAGGGTCGAAATAATGCTCTCTGGCCATAACCTCCCTGATTCTGCCTTCCAGACTTGAAATCTTGACCCCATTCTTCCCCGTAGCGCCTATCACATCAACGTCCTGCCCCCTCCTGTAAAGTTTCTGCACTATGGGCAGGGCCGTCACTACTGCTTCGTCAGCCCTTCCCTGAATGTTTATGTTGCCGGAATTGAAATCCACTCCGACTACCTGGAAGTAGATGTCGCCAACTTTTATGAAAGAACCGCAGGGGTCGCCGCCTTCCGGGAACAGAGCATCATATATGCGCTTCCCTATGACGCAGACCTTCCGTTCCTGACTGATGTCGGTCTGGTTGATGAATCTGCCGTATTTGAGCTTTGGAGTTTCTATCCTGCTGTAGTCGGGGAGTACACCCTTGATGATACAGGATACGGAATTGATGCCGTAAACGGCATTCTGCCCCCATCTGGCCATGGTGGGTGAGACAACATCCAGTTCCGGAATCATATTTTGGAGCCGGTCGATATCTCTGAGGGTGAGGTTCCAATAACGATTTTCCTTGAATCCCTTGTAGGGCTTGGTCGTGTTGGAGGATACAAGAAATACGGAGTTGGTGGCGAAGCCCTCGAAATTGTTCATCAGCATCTCCTTAAGGCCCGCGCCTCCTCCGATGAGGAAGAGGAGCATGAACAGCCCCCAGAATATGCCGAAGCCTGTGAGCAGACTCCTGCTCTTGTTGCGGACAAGAGAATCCGCTATCTCCCTATATGTGTCAATGTCAAATCTCATTCTGCCCTTAATGCTTCGATAGGTTTGATTTTTGATGCCTTGCGGGCGGGGAAGAATCCTGCAAGGGTGCCGGCAATAATCAATACGAGAGTGGCTTCAACGGCAACGTCCACGCCTACTGTAGGGCTCTTGAGCATTGAAATCTGTTCTCCCATTAGCTCGACCGTGGAATGCCCTACAGTGGCGTCGAGCCATTCACAGGCCAGCAACCCGAGTATCATCCCGATATATCCGAATATTGCCGTTATTGTGACGCTTTCAGATATTATCAACTTGTTGATGGCTGCCGGAGACGCTCCGATGGCCTTCCGTATTCCGAATTCGTGTGTGCGTTCCTTGACGGTGATGAGCATTATGTTTGAGACTCCCACGATTCCGCCCAGCAGAGTGAACAGACCTATTATCCAGAGTGCGATGTCCAGTATCCCGGCCGCCTTGTTCATCTGCATGTTCTGCGTGAAACGGTTCCATATCCATATTGCGCTGTTGTCGTCCGGAGCGGCTCTGTGTGTGGAGTTTATGACAGCCTTGTACCTTTTCTCGAATTCTTCATTCTCTTCTTCTGTTTTCAGTCCGTGGAAGGTGAATGTCAGGTCGTCTATATATTTTCCTCTTGCGTAAATGGTCTTGACCGTGGTGTATGGAGCGTAGAAAAGATTGTCGTTCCTCATTTCATCAGTCTTGAAGACTCCGACGACGGTGAAGGCAATATTACTGACTTTTATTGTCAGCCCGATCATATCTTCGGCGGTATGGCCCTCTCCGAGCAGTGTCGTCACGCTGTTTGACGGAAGCACGGCAACCTTCCTGCATTCACTGATATCCTTTTCGTTGATGAATCTTCCCGTCAGAAGCTCAATCTTCTCCATCTTCTGACGCGCCGGGAAATTGCCTTCTATATATCCATCGAAAAACTTGCTTTTATAGGACACGATGACACCCAGGCCCACGGTCGATGTCACGTCATCAATCACGTCCTCGAAAGCTTTTCCTCCGGTGGTGGCTATGTCCCTGTCTTCAAGGCGGATACGGCGGCCTGCCTTCATTCCGTCATACGGCTTGGAAGTCCAGCCCCCGCCCACCATCATTGTATTGGAGGCAAAGGTCCCGCTGTCTCTCAAAAAACTGTTCATCAGTCCGTTGCCGGCTCCCAGCAGTACGATGAGCATGAAGATGCCCCAGGAAACGGCGAACCCGGTGAGGCAGGTGCGCAACTTGTTCCTTCGCAGCGAGGACAGTATCTCCTGAAAAATATCTTTCATTGGATAATTCCGTCCTTGATAAGAATGGTGCGTTTTGTCTGGGATGCAACGAACGGATCGTGAGTGACGATAATCATTGTCACGCCTTCGCTGCGGTTGAGCTCAGAGAGCAGGTGCATCACCTCCTGGGAGGTCTTTGAATCCAATGCCCCGGTAGGCTCGTCGGCCAGGATAATGCTCGGCCTGGTGATAAGGGCTCTGGCCGTGGCGACGCGCTGTTTCTGACCTCCGGACATTTCGTTGGGGTAGTGGTCGGCCCAGGCGGCGAGTCCGAGACGGTCAAGATATTCCATAGCAAGGGCGTGCCTTTTCTTTCTCGGAACTCCTTGATAGAACAGGGGAAGTTCCACGTTCTCCACTGCAGTCTTGAATGAAATCAGGTTGAACGATTGGAATATGAAACCTATCATCCTGTTGCGGTAGTCTGCGGCTTGCTTCTCGCTCAGGTTTTTGATGAGTCTGCCGGCCAGCAGGTATTCTCCGCTGTCGTAGTTGTCCAGAATACCCAATATGTTGAGAAGGGTCGATTTTCCTGAACCGGACGCTCCCATTATCGATACAAACTCCCCGTCTTCGATCTTGAGATTGATGCCCTTTAGTACGTGAAGCGGCTGTCCGTTGTTGTAAGTCTTGTTAATGTCTTTGAGTTCAATAAGCATTAATCTTCAAATTTTATGCAAATATATAAATAATTATCGTAATACAATAAAAATCTAATAAATATTCAAAATTTCCTCTGCCGCTCTTCAGCTTGTGCAAATTATATTCCATTTCCAATGGATTTCGACCTGAATTTTTTGTAAATTTGCGTCGCTCTCTTGCGGTCCATGCTTGCCATGAGCCTGTGGTGCAGTAAATCAGAAAATATAATTTTTAACAATTTCAGATATGAGAAAACAAATCGTTGCCGGAAACTGGAAAATGAATACTACAGTTCCCGAAGGAGTTGAACTTGCAAAGTCAGTGGTGGCAAAGGCTGCGGCTGTTCCTGCAAACATCGGTCTTATCGTAGCCACTCCCGCCACTCACCTTACAAGCGTTGCGGCAGTGCTCGATTCACGTGTCGAGCTGTCAGCTGAGAACTGCGCGGATCATACTTCCGGAGCTTATACGGGAGAGGTTTCTGCGGCTATGGTGAAATCCACCGGGGCCAAGTGGACAATCCTCGGACATTCTGAGCGCCGTCAGTATTACGGTGAAACAGATGAAAAACTTGTTGAAAAGACAAGACTCGCTCTTGCAGAAGGTCTCGGAGTCATACTTTGCGTAGGCGAAAATCTTGAGCAGAGAGAGGCGGGCAAGCATTTCGACGTGTGCGAAGCTCAGATAAAGAATGTCCTTTATAACTTCACCGCCGAGGATATGAAGAACATCGTTGTGGCTTATGAGCCCGTATGGGCAATCGGAACGGGCAAGACTGCCACCTCCGATCAGGCAGAGGAAATTCACTCACACATCCGCAAGGTCCTTGCAGCGAAGTTCGGACAGACTGTTGCTGATGATACCACCATCCTCTATGGCGGATCCTGCAAACCTTCGAACGCGAAGGAACTTTTCGCTCAGAAAGATATTGACGGTGGATTGATTGGAGGCGCCGCCCTCAAGGCCGATGACTTCATCCAGATAGCGCTGTCATTCTAGTTCACGGACAACCAGAGCTATCTGGTTGCGTGAACTCCATAACCAGATTGTACCATCCTCGAGCTTCAAGACTTCGAGGATGATTTTTTTTCTGTATTCTACGTCATCAGGGGAAGTCCAGCTGATTTCGTTTGCCGTAACTTGCTCTCCGACAGATGCCGGAATATGGTCGAGTGTGAGAAACACGTATTCCGACATGGTGTCCGTGTGCATTCTGAATTCAGCCCTTTCCAGATTGAAACCCAACTGGCAGGTGCTGTCTTCATAGCGGAAAAGAACTTTTCCCTGAACGCTCAGCTGAGGAGTGCTGTCGGACAGTATGACAGGGTCCGGTTGGGTCAGGTCGCATCCGGTTGCCATAAAGAGGGAAATAAGGAGTATCGACAGGGCTTTTTTCATTTTACAATAATCTGTTTTGTGATTATGTCCACGGATCCGTCGTCCCAGAGGATCCTCGCTTCGAGTCTGCCGTTGCCCGGAATCCTCCAGTAGCCGTTGCTGTCCAGGCTTATGCCATGGCCGTTGAACAGCCAGGCCGTTCGTCCCGCATCGGGCAGGTTGCGGATGCGCAGAAGCGCCGTTGACCCGTTTCTGAATGACCCGTCCGGATTCCTGCCTTCACAGTCTATCATAATGAAAGGTTTGGCCCCTTCCATATAAGGTTGCGTGGATACCCGGATTGTCCGGGAAAATGATTGTCCGCTGTCGGTTGAGATGTACGGTGATATCATATATGCAGTCCCCGGTTTCAGCCCGTTGACTGTGTATGTGAACGTCCCTGAAGGGGCGTTAACCTCTACATCATTCAGATCGTCATCTTCTTCTATCCATGCAATTCCTGCCTTGGTAATGGAGGACCTGTCTATTTCTGTTGACCAGGATAAACTGATGCCGTCCTGAAAACAGGTGACTTTGTCTATGACGATGGGCTCGACAACGCTGAATAGATAGTCTTCGCCGTTTTTTGTGATGTCGATGACTGCCAGGGAGTCACTGCAGAAATATCCGATGGCATTTACGGGTTCCGCTCCCTGGTATTTCGGATTGGCATTGACCTCGTTTATCTCCCAACGCTCCTTTGCGTTAAGGTTGCGTCTCTGTGAGTCCGAGAATCCCGCAAACTCGCTTGATCTGTTGATTTTAAAAACCAACAGTTCCCCGTTCCTGTTCTCAATGAGATGATATCGGCCTTCTTTGATTGACGGCAGTAAGGAATAATTGTTCGGTTTCCCGGATGTCGCTTTTATTCTGTGCGGACCTTTCGTGAGTACATCCTTTTCTCCGATACCCAGAAAGTCATATTCCACACAGCAGAAATCGGGAGGATTGTGCCCGCCGTCTTTTCTGTTTCCATCGGCCATCAATGACAGTTCTCCGAGTCCGGGAGCAAATCCTCCGCTACCTTCACCATCCGTGTCATACAGATCTTTGAGACCGAGAAAATGACCGGATTCGTGGCAGAAGTCTCCTATCCCGGAGAGTTTTCCGTCCGGGCCCAACTCGGAACAGACAGCAAATTCATTCAATTTTTTACCGTCTATGATGAGCGATAGATTGTAATCGGATAAACGGCGCTGTTGCGGCCAGAACCATTCCTCACCCGCTCCATTGGATTCGCTGGGACCGGCCGTTATGAGTATTATGTTGTCGACGGAAGAGAATCTGATTGCCGAGGCGGCTTTCTGACAGGCCTCAATTACCGCTTCACCTATTTTTTCATCCTTTCTGGCGGTACTGTTCGCTCCGTAATAACTGAAGGGGTGCTTGAGCTTGACTATGGGTGATATCTCGAACTGGAATCCGCTTTCGCCACCGAACTGGCGGTCGAGGTATGAAGCGGAGGCGCTGACCAGAGTGTTCAAATCACCGTCACCATACGTGAATTCCTGATCCGGAAATTCAACCGGGATGACAACGGTGGACAGTACAAGCTCCAATGCCGAAAGTAGGGCTATCATATGTGGCCTGGCCTGATATGCTAAAGGCCGGCAACCTCGCGGCTATCCGACCTTTATACGTGTACTAAAACCTAAACCTGCAATAATGATGCAAAAGGTTTTAGAAACGTTGCATGTTTTTCTGAAAAATTACTTGGAAGCGGCAACAGAGGCTTTGCGGAATTCCTTGAGATCTTTCATAAGTTCAAGAGCGGCCTTGCGAGCGCGGGCACCGGCGGCTTTGTTTCCTTTAACAGCCTGAGCTTCAGCATTTACCTGGAATGCTGCAATTTCTTCATTGATTTTAGCAACAAGAGATTTCATGATGTTGGATTAAGTTTATGTTATTAGTAATAAAAAAGTTATCCCTTCAGTCAAATTTGGGTGCAATATAAAAACAAAATATCTTATATGCAATAATTATCTTTTAAAAAGGCCTTAAATATTTGTTTTTTTTGCATTTATGGAGTTCATTGCCCTGTCTATCCCGGTGAAAATCCAATCTTTGATGCCGGAAAAAACTGTTTCGCTGATTTCGGGAATCTTCTCTTTCTGCTCCTCTGTCAATTGTCCGAGAACGAAATCAATCTGCCCGCCTTCCGAAAATTCATGGCCCACTCCAATCCGGATCCTGGCATAATTCTGTGTCCCCGTCATTTCGTTTATGTTTTTGAGACCGTTGTGCCCGCCGTCGCTCCCGCTCCTTCTCATTCTCAATGTCCCGAAAGGCAGATTGATGTCATCGCAGACAATCATCAGATTCTCTATCGGAACGGGAAGTTTCTGAAGCCAGTATCTTACAGCGTTGCCGCTCAGGTTCATATACGTGGACGGCTTGAGCAGATACAGGCTCCGGCCTTTCACGGTCGCGACACCGATGTCACCATAGCGTTTTGTCTCAAAAACGACATTGGACGCCTGAGCCCAGGCGTCCAATACCATAAATCCCATATTGTGCCTTGTGCCATCATACTCGGAACCGATATTTCCGAGACCTACTACGAGGTAACTTTCCCCTGGCATAAGGTAAGAGGTTATTATTCGGCAGATTCCTCTGCGACTGCGGTCACGTTGCGGGTGCTCTTGACGCCGCAGATGATGGTGTCTTTGTCGGAGATTATCGCGATGTTGTCGTACTTGAGGTCACTTGCCTTGATCTTCTTGTCGAGACCGACGGATGTGACGTCAACTGTAATGTCGTCAGGAAGGTTCTTCATAAGGGCGCTGACACGGATGCTGCGTGAGATCTGATAGAACTTACCACCCTGCTGTGCGCCGATTGCGTGTCCTGTGATGATGATGGGAACGTCAATTGCGATGGGCTTCTTCTCGTCAACTGCGAGGAAATCAACGTGCAGGCAGTTGTCATTTACAGGATGCCACTGAAGCTCGTGGAGAACGGCTTCGTACTTTGCTCCATTGTCAAGAACGATGTCGATGATGTAAGCTTTGGGAGTGTTTGTGACGGCCTTGAGCTCTTTCTCGTTAACAGTGAAGAGGACGTTGTCAATACCGTTTCCGTAAAGATTGCAGGGAACGAGCCCGTTGCGGCGGAATGCCTTGATGACTGCCTTGTTGCCGACTTCGCGGACCTGGCCTTTCAATTCGAAATGTTGCATTTTGTTAAAATTTAAATGTGTTACTCATCCCGGAACGGGTCCGGGACCCATTGCACCAAAACCGTACTGCCGGTTTTAGAAATGCGGACGCAAATATAAGAAATTTAATTTATTCCACAAGGCCTGTAACCTTGTTCCACGCCAAATCCTTGTAAAAGGAATCGAGGTATCGGCTGCCGTTGCAGGGAAGGTATGAGCTGAAGCCGCAGAACGATCTGATGGGAACCGAGTTCAGAATCTTTTCCGTATGGGCCTTGTAAAGGACACATTCATTTATGGCGGATGACAGGGAGGAAAGGTCTGAAGAGCTGATTCCGGCATTGACGAGGATGTCCTGAAGGTCGTAGAACCAGTGTTTGCCGGATGTGAAGAAGCCCTGGACATTTTCGGCTTTGACGGAGGCTATGCCCGTCCTGTATCTTTCGAACATTTTGGTGCAAACGGCTGCAAGGTCCTGCAGCTTGCTGCAATCAATGACGGAGACCGTTGCGGAGCGCGAGGATCCTGAAAGACTGTCATAGTATCTGAAATAGTTCTCGCAGAACTCCTGAGGGGAGTTATGAACCAGCAGGCTGCTTGTGAATGTGCTGTAGTCGAATCCTGTCGCCAGAATTTCGGCTTGAGAAAAACCGATTATGTCCGTTACTTCCCTCAATTCGTATGCAACCTCGATGCCCCCCATCAGGCAGGCATCGAAAATGATATAGTCCATGTGCATTGGAATGGCCTTTGCCATATCCTGAACGATGATTTCGTGCGATGCCTTTATATGACTCGGGGTCCCTTCATATGTGGCTCCGAAACTTTTCAGCTCGGGCCCGGTAAGTGACTTTGTGACAGGTGCGCGATAATAATCTTCCGGCAACCATCCCGTACCGTGGGAAGAGAAGACGATGCCGTAGTGGTCAGACTTGAAATTGTCGTGGATGTATGTCAGACAGTTGCGCATAACGTCTTTGTCGAGAAGCTGTTCTTTGGGATTCAGCCTTTTCAGGGTGTCCATAACGGCAGAACCGCTCCAATCGGAGGCGATTCTGATTATCATCGGTTCTGTGGGAGTGTCGAAATCGGAATCGCTCACGGAACTGTGAGTCACCAGCAGGATGGCCTTGTCGGAGGACTTCATCGGAAGGGGATTCTCACAAATCATCTCCACATTCCGTCTTATCTTGCTGCTCAGGTTGTTGTAGGCCGGTGTATATAGAATGGTGACACTGCTGTAACTGTCGTACGGAGCGTCATGCTCCATATTCCTGTAATCACATCCCGTCAGAACCAGCAGGAGGGAAAGAACTGAAAATAAAGATTTCCTGATATTCATAAGCCGCTAATGTAGATATATTTTTTCATATATTTGCGGATATGCTTAAAGAGTTCTCATATTACCTGAGAATGGAGAGGCAGTTGTCTTCGAACACTGTGGCTGCATATACTTCCGATGTTGAGGATTTCGTTTCTTTCTGCGGGGAAGACTGTCGTTCTGCGGACAGTGATACTGTTGTGGAGTACATGAGAGACAGGTCGGCAGTCCTTACAAAGAGGTCCCAGGCCAGGCTGCTGAGCTCCCTGAAATCATTTTACGACTGGCTGATTCTGGAAGGGGAGAGGAAAGACAATCCCTGTGACAGGGTGGACGCTCCCAAACTGGGACGTTACCTGCCAGAGGTCCTCTCCGTGGACGAGGTGGTGTCAATCATTGAAAGTGTCGATACCGGGACGTGGAACGGAATGCGTGACAGGGCGATGCTGGAGATGCTGTACGGTTGCGGACTGCGGGTTTCTGAACTCTGCGGTCTGGAGATATCCTGTGTGTATGAGAAGGAAGGTTTCGTCAGGGTCATAGGAAAGGGGAACAAAGAGCGGATAATCCCCGTTGCGGAACCGGCTCTGGATGCCTTCAGGGCGTATCTTCCGGTGCGCCCGTCCCCGGCGGATCCCGGGTATGACAATATAGCCTTCCTCAACCGTTTCGGGAAGCCGATAAGCAGGGTGGCCGTTTTTACCATGATAAAGAAACAGGCGCTCCTTGCCGGTGTGGACAAAGAGATATCGCCGCATACTTTCAGGCATTCCTTTGCAACTCATCTGATTGAGAACGGTGCGGATCTGCGTGTCGTGCAGGAAATGCTGGGACACGAAAGCGTGTTGACCACAGAGATATATACACACATAAACTCAGCCACCTGGCAGGCGGCCGTGATAAATCATCATCCGAGGAAATAACTATTTCTCTTTTGATCTGGCCTTGTTGAAGCAGTCCCTGCACAGAGGTTCGTAAACGTCCTTTTCTCCAAGCATCACCAGTTCGGAACTCTTGGCGAGACGGTGCGAGTGATTCGCCAGATTGCCGCATTTCACGCAGATGGCATGAACTTTCTGAACGTCTTCGGCGATTGCCATCAGATCAGGCATCGGTCCGAAGGGCTTGCCCATGAAATCCGTGTCAAGTCCCGCAATGACAACTCTTATTCCGTGGTTGGCAAGGAATTGCACTACTTCGGTGATGGAACTGTCGAAGAACTGGGCTTCATCGATTCCGACCACCTGAACACCGGGCTCCAGTTCGAGAATTTCGGCAGGGCTCTTTACGGGAGTGGCCACAATGCTGTTGGCGTCGTGGGATACAACCTCAATTTCAGAATACCTGTTGTCAACCGTAGGCTTGAAGACCGCGATTTTTTGGTTTGCCAGTTTAGCCCTTCTCAGCCGGCGGATAAGTTCTTCCGTTTTTCCTGAGAACATAGAGCCGCAGATAACCTCGATGCAGCCGGTTTTTTTGTGGTTTTCTGAAAACATTTGTGTAGATTTGTAGTTGACCTATGCAAATATAGTAAATATTGCGCTATGGAAAAAGAAAAATTGAACGAGATTGAAGCCAGAATAGAGGACCTCCAGAATCAGATGGACGAACTTCGCGTATTATTGGAGGACCTGAAGAACGAATCAGCATCGGATACTTTTTCGGAGCCCGTTGACATTATGCTTGATGAGCCTGAAGAAGCGGAAACGACTCCTGAACCGGAATCTGCTGAGGAACCGGAACCTGTCCGGGAACCTGAGCAAAAACCTGTGCCTGCCGCACTTGACTATCAGTGGGCCAAGGACATTCCCGGAGGTCCGGTATCAAATATTATCAGCGGAATCTCGCTCAACGACAGGGTCCTTCTCATCAATACTCTTTTCAAGGAGGATCCCATCCTTTTCCAGCAGACTATCGCCTCATTCAATGGAATGGCCGCACTTTCTGAAGCGGTGGAATATGTCAGGACGAATTTCCCCGGCTGGAATCTCGGCTCTGATATCGTTTACAGGCTGATGATGGCGGTGAGAAGGAAACTTAAATGACAATGGCGGGAATTCTGTACATAGTGCCTACGCCTGTGGGAAATCTGGAGGATATGACCTTCAGGGCATTGAGGGTGCTGAAGGAGTCGGATCTGATTCTTGCGGAGGATACCCGTACGAGTTCCGTCCTGCTGAAACATTATGACATAAAGGGAAAACTGCTGTCCTATCACAAATTCAATGAGCATCAGGTTACCGGGATGATAAAGGAGAAAATTCTGGCGGGCCTGAACGTCGCTTTGATAAGCGATGCCGGCACCCCGGGGATTTCGGATCCCGGTTTTCTGCTCGCCCGGGCCTGCTCTGCAGAAGGAGTCGAAGTACAGACCCTTCCGGGCCCGACAGCTTGCATACCGGCCATAGTATCATCCGGGCTTCCGTGTGACCGATTCTGCTTCGAGGGTTTCCTGCCGCAGAAAAAGGGTCGCCGGAGTATTCTTTCAGAGTTGGCGGAGGAGCGCCGGACAATGATCTTTTATGAGTCCCCGTTCCGTCTTGCAAGGACTTTGGAACAGTTTGCGGAAGTGTTTGGTCCGGATCGGGAGTGCTCCGTGGCCAGAGAGATATCAAAGCTGCACGAAATGCATCATCGTGGCTCGTTGGCTGACCTTGCGGCATATTTCGGGGAAAATGAGCCTAAGGGTGAGATAGTGATAGTGGTTGCAGGACTTCCGCTTCCTGCCCGTAGTGAACATAAGAACAAATTCAAAGGAGGGAAAGATTGTGGGGAAGGAGAATTTGAAGAAAAGGAATAAGGTTTCCGCATCATTCAAGGCCGGAGCGGTCTCTCTGGCATTTCTTATCATCGGATATCAGATTGCGCTCTTTGTGCACAGGACTTCGGTGGAGCGCATCGAATCAATCCGGGACCATCCCGATACGGTTTTTGTGCTTGACAGTGCTCTGGTGGCGGATTTTCTGTCCGGGAGCGGGGGTCTCTGCCGTTCAGACGGAGGCCAGCCGGCCGTCGCTGAGCTTGCAATCCGCAAGGAGCCGCATCATTCCGAAACTGTGAGACTCGTGCGTGAAAGGAAGCGTCCGGTCGAGTCATTCAGTTTCAATCCCAATACGGTCAGCGTGGCGGACCTGCAACGCCTTGGTTTCACTGAGAAACAGGCGCGGTCGATTGACAACTACAGATTGAAAGGTGGCCGTTTCAGACGGAAAAGCGATTTCGCTAAATCATTCGTCGTGTCGGATTCGGTTTTCAGACGTCTGGAGAAGTATATAGACATACCGCTTGTGGACATCAATGCGGCAGATTCATCAGCATTGGATGAACTTCCCGGAATAGGTGGCTATTTCGCTTCCAGAATCATCTCATACAGAGAAGAACTTGGAGGGTATTCGTATAAAGAGCAGTTGATGGACCTCCCTCATTTTGACCGGGAGAAGTTCGACGGCTTGTCCGACCTCATAATCTGTACAGCTCCCGCGGATTCTTTCGCCCTGTGGTCATTGCCTGCTGATGAATTGAAGAAACACCCGTATGTGCACTCATATCAGGTTGCAAGGTCAATTGTGCTGTACAGAGAAAACAATCCCCGCAGCGGTTGGACCGTTGACGGTCTTGCTTCTGCGGGGATAATATCTTCTGAAACGGCGGAAAAACTTTCCCGTTGCGCTATTGCGCGGCCTGACTGAACTTCTCGCTTTGTTCCCTGATGAGCTCGTCGAGAACTCCTTTGTCGAAGTAATTGATTTTCATTGCGGCCTTGACCTCGGCGAGGGTTTTTGAAGCGGTCTTTCTGGCCGCCTCCGTTCCTTCCCTGAGGACTGAATAGACATAGGGTATGTCCTTCTCAAGTTCATGTCTGCGGGCTCTGATGGGCTCCAGGCTATCATTCAGGACAGCTGTGAGAAAGTTCTTTATCATCACGTCTCCAAGGCCACCCTTGCGGTACTGGTCCTTGACTTCATCCAGACTGTGGAACTCGAAACTGGCTTTGCGTCCGACGAAACAATCCCCGAACTTGTCGAAATGCTCCGGCTTGCAGAAGGCATCAAGATAGGTGAATACGGTATTGCCTTCAACTTTGCCGGGGTCGCTTACCTGGAGATGTCCTGGATCGGTAAACATTCCCTTGACCTTGCGGGCAACCTCTTCCGCGGAATCGGACAGGTAGATGCAATTGCCGAGGGACTTGCTCATCTTTGCCTTGCCGTCGGTGCCGGGCAGCCTCATACAAGCGGAATTGTCGGGGAGCATTATTTCCGGTTCCACAAGAACCGGCCCATAGGTGGAATTGAACTTGCGGACAATTTCACGGGTCTGCTCTATCATCGGCTCCTGATCTTCCCCGACAGGGACGGTTGTCGCCTTGAATGCGGTTATATCCGCCGCCTGCGAGATGGGGTAGCAGAAAAAACCGACAGGCGTGCCTGTCCTGTTGTCGTCGCTGTCCGAGAAACCGCGCATCTGAATTTCGGCCTTGACTGTCGGGTTGCGCTGAAGGCGCTGCACTGTCACAAGGTTCTGGTAGAAGAAGTCCAGTTCGGTGAGTTCGCTTATCTGGGACTGTATGAAAAGATGGGATTTCTCGGGATCCAGTCCTGCGGACAGATAGTCAAGGGCGACCTCGATAATATTCTGGCGGACTTTTTCCGGATTGTCAGCGTTGTCGGTGAGAGCCTGCGCGTCGGCAATCATTATGAATATCTCATCGAATTTTCCGCTGTTCTGCAGCTCGACGCGCCTGCGGAGCGAACCGACATAATGACCTATATGAAGGCGACCGGTAGGTCTGTCGCCTGTAAGAATGATCTTCCCCATTAATCCTTGATTTCTTTCAGTTTTTCGCGGACCTGAGCCTCTATTTCGTCACAGAGTTCCGTGTTGTCTTTCAGCAATTGTTTTACGGCTGCCATGCCCTGGGCGAGCTTTTCGTCATTGTAACTGAACCAGCTGCCGCTCTTGTGGACAATGTCGAATTCGACGGCAAGGTCCACAATTTCTCCAACGTGTGAAATCCCTTCACCGTACACAATATCGAACTCGGCCTTTTTGAAAGGAGGTGCCATCTTGTTCTTGACAACCTTTACGCGTGTCCTGTTGCCGGTAGCTTCATCTCCGTCCTTCAACTGTGTGGTGCGGCGCACGTCAATGCGCACCGATGCATAGAACTTCAGTGCATTGCCTCCGGTGGTGGTTTCGGGATTCCCGAACATCACACCTATCTTTTCACGCAACTGGTTTATGAAAATGCAGCATGTGTTTGTCTTGGAGATGTTCGCCGTGAGTTTCCTGAGAGCCTGGCTCATGAGGCGTGCCTGGAGTCCGACCTTGTTGTCTCCCATCTCGCCCTCGATCTCGGCTTTTGGAGTCAGGGCTGCAACGGAGTCAATGACGACTATGTCGATTGCACCGCTTCTGATGAGGTTGTCTGCAATTTCGAGGGCCTGCTCCCCGTTGTCCGGCTGGGAAATGAGCAGGGTCTCAAGATTTACGCCCAATGCCTGTGCATAAGAACGGTCGAATGCGTGCTCGGCATCAATCATGGCCGCAATGCCTCCTGCCTTCTGAGCCTCGGCGATGGCGTGGATGGCGAGTGTTGTCTTTCCGCTGGATTCGGGGCCGTAAATCTCGATGATTCTTCCTCTTGGGTAACCTCCGATTCCCAGAGCATGATCCAACGCTACGGAACCGCTGGGAATAACCTGGACATCCCATTCTGGCTGATCTCCCAACTTCATGATCGTCCCCTTCCCGTAATCTTTCTCAATCTTGTCGATCGTGGCCTGCAACGCTTTGAGCTTGGCGGCGTTGACTTCTGTGGCCTTTGCTTCAACTTCTTTAGCCATAATGTTTTGTGTTTATGTTAATAATACAAATATACAATAAAATTGATTATTTTTGTAAGGATGAAAGAAAAGTTGCTTGGAAAGACTCTTGAAGAGTTGAAGGCCGTGGCTGTCGATGTGGGTTTGAAGCCTTTCGTCGGCAGGCAGTTGGCGGAATGGCTTTATGCCAAGAGGGTATCGTCCTGGGACAGAATGTCCAACATCTCAAGAGCCTCCAAGGATGCCCTGCAGGAAAAGTATGAGCTCGGAACCTCCATGCCTGTGGGAAGAGCCGAGTCATCGGACGGTACGGTCAAATATCTTTTCCCGGTCGGTAAAGGTGTCGATGCCGTTGAAGCCGTGATGATTCCTGAAGATGACAGGAAAACCCTCTGTGTGTCGAGCCAGGCCGGTTGTAAAATGGGCTGCCGTTTCTGTATGACGGGCCGTCAGGGTTTTCACGGTAATCTTGATGCCGCTGAGATCCTCAATCAATTTCTGAGTATCGACAATCCGGAGGAATTGACCAACACGGTTTTTATGGGGATGGGCGAACCTCTTGACAATTATGATGCCGTAAGCAGGGCGCTGGAGATCCTCACGGCCGACTGGGGTTTCGGATGGAGTCCCAAACGTGTGACACTCAGCACGATAGGCGTTGTGCCAGCCCTCCGGAGATATCTGGATACGTTCAAATGTCATCTGGCTGTCAGCCTGCACAATCCTTTCCCTGAGGAGAGAAGGGAAATGATGCCGGTCGAGAAGGCTTTCCATTGCGAAGAAGTCATTTCCCTGCTCCGGCAGTATGACTTCTCCGGTCAGAGGAGGGTGAGCTTCGAATACACGATGTTCGCAGGATGGAATGACGACAAACGGCACGCGGACGCTCTGATCAGACTTCTGAGAGGTCTTGAATGCCGTGTTAATCTGATACGTTTTCACAAAATACCTGATTTCGATATGGATACCTCGGGCAGTCTTGCCATGGAGGCTTTCAGAGACAGGCTGAACAATAACGGAATAGTATGTACAATCAGAAAATCTCGGGGAGAAGACATTCTCGCTGCTTGTGGAATGCTTGCCGGAAAGCATTCTTCACAGCCTCAATAATCCTGTTCGGAGTCCCTGTTTTTGCCCAGACCGGTAATCCGAACAGGCTGGTGTTGGATTCGGTGGATCCTTACACCGATTCCATATTCATTCATCAGATGCGACATCTGATGGACAGTATCCGCATTGCGGAGAAACGTCCCACCGTGGCGCTTGTCCTCAGTGGCGGCGGAGCCAAGGGAGCGGCTCATCTCGGAGCGAAAAAACTCATTGATGAGATGGGTATCCCCATTGATATGATATGCGGTACGAGTATCGGCGGTCTGGTTGGAGGACTCCTGGCAGTCGGCTACACTCCCGAGTTTCTCGATTCGCTTTTCACGCATCAGGATTGGGGGGTTACCCTGACAGACAAGGTGGATGCATCGTACATTCCTGTGGAAACCAAGATGTACAGGTCCAAGTATCTTCTGTCCGTTCCTTTTCATTACAGGAATGACACGTTCAATCAGAGAATCAAGGACCAGGAGAAGTACACGAAACCGGAAGGGGACGGGAAGTTGCATCTCGGAGCCAACGAAGAAGATGATTATATAGGGCACAAAGGCCTCAACACTACGGCGAGTTCGTTGCCGTCAGGTTATGCCTATGGGTTCAACGTGAATAATCTTATTGCCTCTCTTACCGTGGGGTACCAGGACAGCATAGCGTTCAAGGATCTTCCAGTTCCGTTTTTCTGTGTGGCGGCGGATGTGATATCCTGCAAGCCCAAGAACTGGGGAAGCGGACATCTGAAGTCAGCCATGCGTTCGACAATGAGTATCCCCGGCCTGTTCAATCCTGTCCGTGACCAGGGCATGGTCCTGGTTGACGGCGGTGTCCGCAACAATTTACCGGTGGATCTGGCAAGAGCCATGGGGGCTGATTACGTCATTGGAGTTGATCTGCACGACAGACTGCTGTCCTATTCGGAGGTTAACAATGTCGGCAATATGCTCAGCCAGATCATCGATATGATGGGAAAGGAAAGTTTCGACAGGAATATCAAGGACTGCGACATTCTGATCCGGCCGGATCTGGCGGGATACAATATGCTCAGTTTCCGTCCGTCGGCGATAGATACCATTATGGCGCGCGGGGAGAAAGCGGCGTTGGAGCGTTATGACGAGCTGATGGCATTGAAGGGGATTCTCGGTGATTCCAAGCCTCATCTTTCAAGGAAACCTGCTGTGAACATCAATAAGGAGCCCGTGATGGTGAACGCCATTGTCTTTGAGGGAATCGGTGACAGGGAGTCGAAATATCTTCAGAAGAAGATAGGGCTCGTGGCCGGGCAATATGTAACGGCTGCGGAAGTGAATAAGGCGATGTCCATAATTCAGGCCACGGGATGTTTCGAGACTGTCACGTACAGTCTTCTGGGGGCCGAGTCACCATATCGTCTGGTCTTCGACTGCCACCAGGGCCCTGTTCATCAGATGGGACTCGGCGTAAGGGCGGACAATGTGGATTGGGTGTCCCTTATGCTGAACCTGGGATTGAACACCCACAGGCTCATGGGGTCCAAACTGGACTGTAATCTCAAATTCGGACCGAGCCAATATCTGGATATCAGATATTCCCTTGATCTTCTGAACGCTCCCACGATCAATGCGGATTTCAGAATTTCATTCAACAGGACGGACATTAATACATTGGACAAGGGTGAATATGATGTCGGCTTCTGGACTCATAGGGAGAGGATATATTTCTCCAATATGAAATGGACCCGGCTGAACATAAATGCCGGCATCGCCAACCAGTTCCTGAAAGTGCCCGCCAGCTGGGTCAGCACATTGGAAGGACCTGCCCTGCCCAAAGAAATGTTACAGGGCAATTACGGTCTGGCATTCGCTGATGCGGGACTTTATACGATGGATGACCTGTACTTTCCGACCAGCGGCGCAAGATTCAATATGAAATATGAACTGGTGTTTGCCAAGGCAGGGAGCCCTGATTTCCAGCCCAAACATATCTTTGCATTGAACTGGCAGCCGGTTATCCCTGCAGGGGAACATTTCGCCATCATTCCGGATATTCATCTCCGTGCCGTTTTTGACGGAAGCGAACTGCCTGTCAACAGGTCTTTTGGCCTTTCCAATTATGTGGGAGGAGGATTTATGGGGCGATATTTCGATCAGATAGTGCCTCTCGCAGGTTCCCCCCATATAATGCAGACCTCGGATATGCTGGCCGTCGCCAATCTTGACCTGAGAGTCTCTCCGTTGAAGGATTTCTACATATCGGCAAAAGGAGGGCTTATGCAGACTGCGGAAACGTTTGCCGGGATGTTTGAAACATTCCGGCCGGACAACTGGGGCGCTTCTCTGGGGGTCGGCTATGACTCCATATTCGGACCTCTCAAGCTGGATCTCTGCTGGAACCAATTAAGGGGATGGGGCTATTACCTTTCTCTGGGTTACGACTTCTGATATGGATGAACAGGGCAAAAAGATACTCGACAGGCTGGAGCGTCTCTGCGCAGGCTGCGAATACTGCACTTCCGATATGAGCAGAAAAATCGTCACTGCCCTGAAGAAGTCTGCCGGAGATGATTCCGAAGGGCTGGCTGAAAAGGCCGATGAAATCCTCGGATCACTCCTTGCCGACAAATACGTCGACGATGCACGTTATGCGTCCGCATTCGCCCGGGAGAAATCCTTCATTTCAGGGTGGGGCCCTTTGAAAATACGTTTCGCCCTCACTTCGAAGCACATTCCGGATTCCGTGATAGCGGAAGCCTTGAAGGACATAGATGCCGTGAAGGCGGACGATAAGCTTGTGCGTACACTTGCGGCCAAATGGAAGACTCTGACCGGCCCTGACGGACAGGTCCCGCAGGATGCGAAACTCAAACTGATAAGGTTCGCGCTCACAAGGGGTTACGAATATGATGCCGTCAAGACTGCCGTGGAGCGCGTGATACGCAATGGATAATCTCAAACTCGCTACGGTTTATGCCCGCAACTGTGAGGTCCGCAGGGTGGAGAAACCCGTATCTTCCGCATTCCTTTCCATCAACCACAGACTGGGCGACGCTTCCGACAGATACCGGTACGGTCTTTTTGTCAAGAGGTGCACCGGAAAATCCGAAGCGTGGCTGGAGCCGGGGACACTGGTTGCCGTGGCATCCTTTTCCAATGCCAGACGGTGGAAAAAGGAGAACGGTACAGTGGCATCGTATGAATGGATCCGCTATGCCTCCCTTCCGGAAATCAGGGTCGTCGGGGGAATGGGAAAACTTCTTCAAGCATTCGTGGATGAGATCCATCCCGATGACGTAATGACATATTGCGACCTGCGATGGTCAGCCGGAGATGCTTACCGTGAGCTCGGATTCGAGTTGGAAGGCATAATGGAAAAGCCTGAATTCAGCTGCGCAAAATTCAGGCTCAGGATTGCAAAATGATATTTCTTATAGGGAATCTATGAAGGCGTTCATTTCGTCGAACTGCTCCTCCATGCTTGTCAGCAATTTGTACTGGGCGTGTGTGCGTACCAGATTGTGCTCGGGATATTTCGTTTTGTAATAGCTGTCCCCGTCTATATAGTCCATAAGGAATCTCAGCACCTGCTCATAAGTGATATAGAGGCCGCTGAAAGCCAGATTCTCAATTTCAACGGGTGTAAGGCAGTCTTTCATCACGGAAAGGTAGCCCTTCATATAGGCCTTGAACATTTCCATGCTCATTCCGACTTTGTCAAGATCCCTGTCGTCCTCTGCGCCGGTATTGGTGTAGGAACGCAACGCGTCTCCCGTGTCATTGAGCATTGTGGAAGACATCATGGTGTCAAGGTCAATGGCGCAGAGAAGGCTGCCATCCTGCGCATCGAACAGGAAATTGCTGATTTTGGTGTCGTTGTGGGTTACGCGTGTGGGTATCTCTCCATTCTCGAATTTCTCCCAGAAGGAAAGCATTTTTTCGCGGCGGCTTTCAATCCAGCCTATTTCTTCGCCGAGAGAACCGACCCTGCCCGCGGCGTTGCGCCTGATTGCTTCGTCCCATTGCTGGAAGCGCCAGCGGATGTTGTGAAATCCCTTTATGGTTTCGAAAAGAGGCTCCTTGAAATCGCTGACAAGTTTGTGGAAGGTGCCAAGTCCGAGCCCTCCCTGAAAAGCCAGCTCCGGAGTGTCGGCCCTGTCGTAACTTTTAGAGCCTTTGATGAACAGGCATACCGCCCAGAAATTGCCGTCCTCGTCCTTGAAATACAGTTTCCCGTCTGTTGCGGGAATGACGGTGAGAGTCTCCCTGAGCGGGTCGGAAACTTTTGTCTTGATAAATTCCGTGACCCTCTTTATGTTGTCCATCATTGCCGGAACATCGGGGAAAACCACGTGGTTCTTCCGTTGGAGTATGTATGACGGACAGTCTTTGCCGTCAACATAAATCAGGTATGTGTCATTGATGAACCCTTCGCCGAGGGGCTTGATTGCGCTGGGTTTTCCTTCAATGGAAAACTGCGCGGCGATAGCATTGAGGTCTTTCATATTTTTAGTGTTATTCATTCTGTATGGATAAGGATTCCTTATGGATGTCATTGAAGATATCCGAGATGAATTCCTTGCTGAGCCCTTTGGCGGAACCTGCATCTATTGCCTGAGCCATGACTTCGTCCCACCTTGCCATCTGTAGAATGGAAATGTTTTTCATCTTCTTGATGCGTCCTATTTCGCGGCTTGCCTCCATCCTTCTGGACAAGACTTCAAGAATCTCCGCGTCACAGTCGTCTATGCAGGATCTCAGCTCGGCGATTTTCTTGCGGAATGAGCCGTCTTCCGTGTCTTTGCTGCGGATGTTAAGTGAGCTCAGAAGTTCTCTTAACTGGCAGGGCGTCAACTGCTGACTGCGATCGCTCAAGGCGGATTCGGGTGAAATATGACATTCGACCATCAGTCCGTCCAGTCCGATATCCATAGCTTCCTGTGCTATTCCGGGTACGAATTTGCTGTCACCTGCAATATGGCTGGGGTCGCATATTACAGGCAGGCCGGGGAACAGCATACGCATCTTGACCGCGACCTGCCATTCGGTGGCGTTTCTGTAGACACTCTTGCCGAAATTCGGGAATCCCCGGTGAATCAGTCCGATGTTCTCGATGCCCTGGTTCCTGAGCCGTTCCACGGCTCCCGCCCACAGTTCCAGATCACGGCTGACCGGATTCTTGACATAAACGGCCACATCCGATCCCTTGAGGGCTTCGGCGAGTTCTTGAACCTGAAAGGGATTGACGGTAGTCCTCGCTCCAATCCAGAGCATATCGAAACCCGCTTCAAGACAGGCCTCCACGTGTTCCCTCCGGGCCACTTCCGTACAAATCTTCAGCCCGCTTTCTTTTTTAACCCTTTGCATCCACGGAATCCCCTCGAAACCTACGCCCTCAAAACAACCGGGGCGTGTGCGCGGTTTCCACAGGCCGGCACGGAAGAAATCGATATCGAGATCTTTGATGGCCAGAGCGGTTCTCAGAACCTGCTCTTCGGATTCTGCACTGCAGGGGCCGCTTATGATTTTCAATCCTTTCATATCAGAATCTCAAGGCAAGGGAAGCCCCCATGGCTCCCGAATACGGATCATAACTGGGAGCGATTCCGAATTGCATGTGCTCCGGAATTTTGATGCCCAGCAGATTTTTTGTGGGTTCCAGAAGCCAGCAACCTATGTTGGCTGACAGGATTCCGAGGCCGGCCCCTGCCAGTACGTCGCTGAACCAGTGCCAGTTGCGGTACATCCTCATAAAGGCCACGGTGGTTGCGATGCCGTATGCTCCGGCCCCCCATCCCCAACCATATTCCCTGCGCACAAGCTCGGCGCCTGCGAATGCGAAACTGGTGTGCCCTGAAGGGAAGGACCTGTAGTCCCCGCCGCTCGGGCGGAGCGTCCTGAAGACCTCCTTGGATATCTCTCCCATAACTTCGCAGGCGGCGATGGTTATGACGGTCGAGATGGCCCTGTCCAGAAAACAGTGCTCCGTCCTGACCCCTGTGAATCCCAGTCCGAGGTTTATCACAAGAGTGGAATATTGGAGATAGTTGTCAAACGTGTATTCCGGTTTTCCCACACTCCATTCCAGCATCTTGTCCCTGACCGCTACGTCCCAGGTATCGTGTGCGGCGAAATGAATGGCCATACCCGAACCTATGGCTACTGCGGGGGCAATCAGCTGCGTGGCCCTGAATGCCGATAAGCTGTCGCGCTGCGCCCTGTACTGGGCGGATGCAGGCTGGGACATCAGCAGGGGCAGAAGCAGGCTGACTGCAATTCCGAGGAACTTGAGTCTGCTCATACAATTATGCTATCTGCGGCCTTCCGTTGGATTTCTCCTTTTGCTCCTGATGCTCCTGTTCCGGCATCTTTCCGTTTTGGAGTTCCTCCCATTTCCTGCGGTTGCGGAATATGTCGATGGCGGTGAAAATTGCGGCTCTCATGGAGTGGGGGTCCGCTTCATCCCGTCCGGCCATTTCGAAAGCCGTGCCGTGGTCGGGTGATGTCCTTACGACCGACAGGCCGGCGGTGAAATTCACGCCGTCCTCGAAGGAGATTGCTTTGAACGGCGCAAGCCCCTGATCGTGATACATCGCCAGGGTGGCGTCGAACTGGTCGTAGTGCCCCAGGCCGAAGAATCCGTCGGGCGAGAAGGGACCGAACGCGAGTATCCCTTCTTCAGTCGCTTTCCTGATAGCGGGTATTATGATGTCCTGCTCTTCCGTGCCGAGCAGCCCTCCGTCTCCGCTGTGCGGGTTGAGGCTCAGAACGCCGATCTTCGGCTGGTCGATGCAGAAATCCTCCCGGAGCGACTTGTCCATAAGTCTGAGTTTGCCGAGAATGGCTTCTTCGGTTATGTGGGATGCCACTTCCTTCAGGGGAATATGGCCTGTGACGACACCGATCTTGAGGCTGCTGCTGACCATGAACATCAGAACATTTTTCACGCCGAATTCGTTTTGGATATATTCAGTGTGTCCGGGGAACCCGAAGCCCTGACCGTTCATCGCCTTTTTGTTTATAGGCCCTGTGACCAGTACGTCTATGTTTCCTGCCTTGAGGTCTTTGACTGCCATTTCAAGGCAGCTTATTGCGGCTTTGGCAGAGTCGGGTGTCGCGTGTCCGGGTTCCGCATAACTGCTTTCCGGCAGACAATTGACGATGTTGACCCTTTTCTCGTGAGCCTCTCTGGCGTTGTTGATGGCGTTTGTCGGTATCTCTTCTATCTCAGGTATGGTTTTCCTGTAGAAACCGAATAACTTGGAAGATCCATAAATAACCGGTGTGAACTGGTCGAGGATGCGGACGTCCGAAAGCGCTTTGATGATGACTTCGTAGCCGATGCCGTTGGAGTCCCCCTGAGTTATACCCACTATTAATTTTCTGTTCTGCATATGGTTGTCACTTTTGTTCTGTTTCATAACCCTCGTCCGGAGGGAGGTCCGGCAGGGAATATGCCGCCACTGCCAATCTGTCGCAGCGCTCGTTTTCCGGATGGCCTGCATGCCCTTTCAACCAGTGAAAAGACACTCTGTGATTGCGGTACAGCGGAACGAAACGCTGCCATAGGTCCGGATTCTTCACTTTTTTCCAGTCTTTGAGAATCCAGGATTCGAGCCAGCCTTCAGTGACGGCTTTCACAACGTACTGGCTGTCGGACCAGACCTCTACAATGGCATTGCCCCATTTTATGGCTTCAAGACCCTTTATCACAGCCAGCAGTTCCATCCTGTTGTTGGTGGTGAGGGAGAAACCGCCGGAGATTTCTTTCCTGAGTTCACCGCATTTCAGCACGACGCCATAACCTCCCGGTCCGGGGTTTCCGCTTGCCGCGCCGTCAGTGTACAGATATATTGCCGGTCTGTCCATGAGCTGCCTACAAATATAATGAAAATTGCCCGAATATGGGAGACTGCTGTTTGAATGTTTGGAAAAATACCGTAAATTTGAGACAAACATCCATAATACACCATGATAGCAAATACAAGATCCGAACTGATAGGCTACTGTATGGCCAATAAGGTCGAGGTGGTCAATTTCCATTATTGCGGCTGGGACGGCAAATTCAAGACGCTCAATTTTGTAATCCGGGACGAGGAGCACCTCAGGAACATACTTGAAGCCGGGGAACGGGTGGACGGCTCGAGCCTTTTCCCTTTCATCGAGGCCGGGAAATCCGACCTGTATGTGATTCCGAGATACAGGACGGCCTTCCGCAATCCTTTTGAGGAGGTGCCCACGGTAGACGTGCTCTGCTCGTTCTTCACCCGTGACGGAGAACCTTTCGAAAGCTCTCCTCAGTATATCCTTCACAAGGCTCACGAGGCTCTGAAGAAAGAGACCGGCCTTGAAATGCAGACAATGGGCGAACTGGAGTACTATATAGTTTCGGATGCGGAGGAACTTTATCAGGTGCCGGATCAGAAAGGCTATCACGAGAGCGCTCCGTTCAACAAGTTCACCGACTACCGCGTCGAGGCGATGAGGCTTATCACCGCAGCCGGGGGGCATATCAAGTACGGACACTCGGAAGTGGGCAATTTCACCGAGAACGGAAAGAATTATGAACAGAACGAGATAGAATTCACTCCGGTGGACATCGAGCAGGCTGCGGACGAACTTGTCATAGCAAAATGGATAATGTACCAGCTGGCTTACGAATACGGCGTTGATCTTACCTTCGCGCCTAAAATTACCGAAGGCAAGGCGGGGTCCGGCCTTCACGTGCACTGC
Source organism: Candidatus Cryptobacteroides sp. (assembly GCA_045598165.1). Taxonomy (GTDB): domain Bacteria; phylum Bacteroidota; class Bacteroidia; order Bacteroidales; family UBA932; genus Cryptobacteroides. The sequence continues at coordinate 18,206 of JAZLLN010000043.1, read as the reverse complement.
AAGTTCACGAAGGGTGGAAAGAGCGTGATGGTCGACAACGGGGAAATCACGGATTATTGCAGGAAGGCTATAGCGGGCTATATGGATGCCGGAACTTCTCTTCCTGCATTCGGCAACCCCAGCAAGGTGTCGTTCAGGCGTCTGGTCCCTCACCAGGAGGCTCCGACGTCTCTCTGCTGGTCATATTCGAACAGAAGTGCTCTGGTCCGTGTCCCTCTCGGTTGGACTTCAACGACAGATATGGCCGCAAAATGCAATCCCGGCGAAAAAGCTCTTGACAAGGACTTCTCCGACAAGCAGACTTTTGAATGGCGGGCTTCGGATGCCACTGCCGATATTTATATGCTGATGGCGGCCTTGTGCTGCGCCGCCCGTCACGGGATGAATATGCCTGACGCTCTTGATGTGGCGGAAAAGACCTATGTCGGACTTGGTGTCAACATTCACGATGCTTCCAACAAGGCTGTCATGGACAGATTGGAGCAACTTCCCGCCAACTGTGCCGAGGCTGCGGACGAACTGGAGAAGGACCGTGCCGTATATACTGCTTCCGGTGTGTTCTCCGATGCCGTTATCGACTATCTTGAGGATTATCTGAAAAAACTTTAGACTGTTTATGAAGAAAGGATTCCTGATATGTGCCGCAGCACTGGCCGTTTGCCGTTCTCTTATTGCCGGACCGGTGGTTACCAAAGCGGACAGGGACCGTGCTGCCGGACTCGTCAGGCAGATGACGCTTGAAGAGAAATGCATGCTGATTTCCGGCCAGGCCGACGGTTTTCACACCTATGCCATAGACAGGCTCGGCATACCTTCAGTCAGGATGGCTGACGGCCCTCAGGGAGTGAGAAACGACACGAAGAGCACCTACTATCCCTGCGGGATGTCCCTTGCGGCGTCCTGGAACAGGGAGGCGGCTTCGGCTGTAGGTTGCGGAATAGGTCAGGATGCAAGAGCCCGCGGGGTGGGCATAATGCTCTGCCCCGGAGTCAATATTTACCGTTCGGCACTGTGCGGGCGCAATTTCGAATACTATGGCGAGGACCCTTATCTGGCCTCCGAGATGGCTGTGGCCTGCATATCGGGTATCCAGAGCAAGGGCGTTATGTCCACCATCAAACATTTCGCGCTCAACAATCAGGAATACCATCGGTATGAGGTGAGTTCCGATGCGGATGAGCGTACAATCAACGAAATCTACTTCCCGACTTTCCGCAAGGCGGTCGAGGAAGCTCACGTTGCGGCCGTGATGACAAGCTACAACCCCGTCAATCACGTTCACGCTGCCGAGAATCCCTGGCTCATCAGGGACAATCTCCGTGCCTGGGGGCACGAAGGCATCGTGATGTCCGACTGGTCCTCCACTTACACGACCCTGGGCTGCATCGAGGGCGGCCTTGATCTGGAGATGCCCGAGGGCGTCGTCCTCAACTATGGCTATATCAAGCCATTGATTGACAGAGGAATCGTGAAGGAGTCCGATATAGACGAGAAGTGCCGTCACATCCTGCAGTCCTTCAGTGCCTACGGTTTTCTGGACGGCCCCGTGAAGGATGACTCCATACCGGAGGATTATGACCTTTCCCGCAGTTATGCATATGACGCGGCTGTCGAGGCTCCCGTGCTTCTCAAGAATGACGGCATACTTCCCATAAACAGTTCCCGCAGGAATGAAATAGTCGTTATGGGCCCCAATGCCGGTATTGTCCCTTTCGGAGGGGGAAGCGGTGAGATGCATCCGTTTGCCGGACGTGCCACAAGTCTGGCGGAAGGACTCCGGAAACTTGGCAAGGGATACAAGGTCACAGTGACGGATTGGAAGAATCCGGACATTGATCTTGTGAAGAAAGCCACGGCGGTGATATTCTCCGCCGGATTCAATCACGATACTGAACGCGAGGGATCGGACCGTACTTATTATCTGCCGGATGGACAGGATAAAGCCATTCTGGCCGTGGCGGCTCTCAATCCGAATATCATTGTTGTGGCCAATTCCGGCGGTGAGTTTGACATCTCCGCATGGAAGGATAAGGTCCGTGCCATTCTTCTCGCCTGGTATGGCGGTCAGGAGGGCGGCAAGGCGCTTGCGGCCATAATATCCGGAACCGTGGCTCCTTCCGGGAAGCTTCCTTTTACCTGGTGGGGGTCTTTGGAAAAGAATCCGGCTCAAGGATTTTATGCTCCCTGCCGGCCCTATGACAGTCCCAAAAGGTGGCAGGACTTCCGTTATACCTTCTACCAGGAAGGGATTTTCCTCGGTTACAGGGGTGTCAGTGAGTTCGGAGAGGAACCGTTGTATCCTTTTGGATACGGTCTCTCATATTCTTCTTTCGCATATTCAGGGCTTGATGTATCTGTTGCCGGAGATGGAATTGACGTGACTTTCACGGTGTCCAATGCCGGGAAGTATGCCGGCTCTGAAATCGCACAGGTGTATGTGTCTCCTCTGGATCCTTCCGTGCGCAGGCCGGAACGCGAGCTCAAGGGCTTCGAGAAGATAAGACTGGAGAAGAACGGCTCCACAACTGTCACCATCCATCTCGGGAAAGACGCCTTCTCCCATTATGACGTCAGATCGCACGGTTGGACCTGCGACAGCGGGCGTTACCGCATTCTCGTCGGGGCTTCTTCCGCTGATATAAGATTGGAAACCACAATAAGCAGATAAAATGAAGATTCTTTTTCTGATTCTTGCACTTGCAGTGCAGATCCCTGCCGAAATACAGGATCCGCAGGTGAACAGCATTAACAGAAATCCGGCCAGAGCATATTCGATGCCCCTGGCAAGCGTGTCCGACGCTTTGACTGGTGCCGTGGAACCTGCAACCCCATATGTTCTTTCGCTGAACGGTGAATGGCAGATTTCCTGGAGCGGAGACCCTGCGCGCCGGGCAAAGTCCTGGCAGACCATAGATGTGCCCAGTTGTGTGGAAACCAGGGGCTTCGGCGCTCCCGGTTATACTAATGTGACTTACCCCCATAAACCCGAGCCTCCGTATATCCGTGACTTTGTGTTCGGATCATCCGACTACAATCCGGTTTCCTCATACAGGAAAGAGTTCACGGTGCCTGAAGGATGGACCGGAAGAAGCGTCATACTCCGTTTCGATGGCGTATATTCCGCATATTTCGTGAAAGTCAACGGCAGGGAGGTCGGTTATGCCGAAGACTCCAAACTCCCGTCCGAGTTCGATATCACCGGTTATCTCCAGCCTGGTACGAATCTTCTTGAAGTTGAGGATTACCGTTGGTGTGACGGCTCGTATCTTGAAGATCAGGATATGTTCCGCTTCTCCGGAATCTTCAGGGACGTGACACTCGTCGCGATGCCGGAGAACCGCATAGAGGATTTCTATTTCAGGACACAGCTCATCAATTCCTACAGGGATGCGAAACTGTCCCTTTCCGTCAAATCCGAAGCAAAATCCGTCAAGGCGGATCTGTACGATGCGTCATTCCGCAAAGTCGGCTCTTTCAGCGGGGCGGAAAGTACGCTTGTGTTGCGCAGACCTCATCTGTGGAGTGCCGAGGATCCGTATCTATACACTCTCGTGATAAAGTCGGGAGATGATATCCGTGCCGCAAAAGTGGGTATCAAACAGGTGGAGATAAAGGATAACGTGATTCTTGTGAATGGTAAAAAAGTCAAGTTCAAGGGTGTGAACAGGCACGAGCATTCCGCGCTGAACGGACGTACGGTCACCGAGGAGGAGATGGTTGAGGACATCCTGCTGATGAAGCGTCACAATATCAATACCGTACGTACCTGCCACTATCCCGATCATCATACCTGGTATGACCTCTGCGACAAGTATGGTCTGTATGTGGTGGCCGAGGCCAATGTGGAAGGTCATGGAATGGGCTATGAAAAGAATGGCTTGGGGCTTTTCCCCGAATGGGAAAAGAGCATAGTTGAGAGGAATGTGAATCACGTGTTCAATTACAGGAATCATCCGTGCGTCACCATATGGTCTCTCGGAAACGAAACGGGCCATGGCCCCAATTTCGTGAAGGCGGCTGATGCGGTTAAGGAACTTGATCCCACCCGCCCTGTCCATTGGGAGCGCGGCAACGATGTCGCGGACGTGGATTCCAGAATGTATCCTGCTGTTGAGTGGCTGGAGAAACGCGGCAAGGAGCCCAAAGCTTTCTTCCTGTGCGAATACGCCCACGCGATGGGAAATGCCGTAGGTAATCTGCAGGAATACTGGGATGCCTTCTATTCAAGTGACGTTCTGTCCGGCGGTTGCATTTGGGACTGGGTCGACCAGGCTTTGATAAAGGAAACCGGCAGGTATGATGCCGACGGCAAACCTGTCACCATTTATGCATACGGAGGCGATTATGACGAAATTCCCAATGACGGGCCTTTCTGCTGCAACGGTCTGATACGCCCGGACAGGAAAGAGACTGCAAAACTCATCGAGGTCGCTCACGTGTACCGTCAGATAGTTCTGTCCTCCGAAGATGCATCTACGGGGAAGGCTGAACTCTGGAACCGCTTCTCTTTCACCGATGCGAGCACATTTGACGCATGCTGGAACTTCGTTGAAAACGGAAAAGTGGTCGAGTCCGGAACCTGGACGGTTCCCGCCGCCGCGCCGCTCCGGAAAATCGAGGTCAACCTGCCTCAGCCTACAGTTGCAATCAAACCCGGTTGCGAATATTTCCTTAATGTGTATTTCAAGCTCAGGAATTCCACTAACTGGGCTGACAAGGGCCATGTCATCGCTTCAGAGCAGCTGCCATGGAAGAATGATGCGACGGTCACCGCTGCCGCAAAGTCTGCCGTGAAGCCTGTTGTCAGCGGCGATGACAGGAGTGTAACAGTGACTTCCGGTTCTCTGACGGCTGTGTTCTGCAAAAGGACGGGAGCTCTTGTTTCATTGAAATGCAACGGCCGTGAAGTGCTTGACGGCAAGTTCGGTGCGGCGGCCGGCCCGAGGTTAAGCTGCATGCGCGGTCTCGGTGATAACGATAATTGGATCCGTAACATTTATGACTATGGCCTCACACAGTTGAGGTATCATTCAAATAATCTTGAAATGTCCTGCAGGGAAGACGGGACCGTGGAGATTCTAGCCTTCACTGATGTCACCGGTTCCAAATCCGCGGGTTTCGAGCACGGTGTGAAATGGATTTTCGGAACCGACGGCTCCGTGGTGATGAAGAATGAGGTGACTCCTTACGGCCGTATGCCCGAGGCTCTGCCGAGACTGGGTCTTTCACTTGTAATCGACAAGTCGTTCGAAAATATTGAATGGTATGGCCGCGGTCCTTGGGAAAATTACATAGACAGGAAGACAGGCAGTTTCATAGGCGATTATGTCTCTACCGTCACCGATCAGTATGAAGAGTATGTGCGTCCCCAGTTCAACGGCTACAAGTCAGACGTGCGTTGGGTGGCTCTCTTCGACGGGGACGGCACAGGCGTGAAATTCTCCTGCGACCGGCCTCTGTTTATCCAGGCTCTTCATTACGACTGGGAGGATCTGGAATTCTCGCGCCATCGCAACGGGCAGCAGAGATTCAATGCCATTCGTGACCCCCGCGAGGAAATCTGTCTGAACCTTGATGTCCGGCAGCTTGGAATCGGAGGACGATCCTGTGGTCCCCGGCCGCTCGACAAGTACATTTTCCCGATTCAGCCGGAAAGCTGGACCATAACGATAGAACCTTTTCATAAAGAAAAATAAGCAATGTCAGCATTTGACGTTATCATTCCCAGAAAGAATTCCAATTCGATAAAATGGGATCTGGTTCCTTCAGGTTTTACCGAAGCCGATATGGAGGATGTGATTCCCATGTGGGTGGCCGATATGGATTTCAAGGCCGCTCCCTGTATCCTCGAAGCCCTTCAGGAGAAACTGAACCATGGCATCTTCGGCTATACGAAAGTTCCGGAGAAATATTTCCGGGCGGAAATCGACTGGTTTAGCCGTCGTCACGGATGGAAAATCGAAAAGGAATGGATCCGGCCCATAGGAGGACTTGTGCCTGCGGCATCGGTGGCGATAAAGGCTTTGGCCGAACCGGGTGACGAGGTTATAGTCCAGGTGCCTGCATACAACTGTTTCTTCAACAACGTGACCCGGACTGGCTGTGTCGTGAGTGAAAACAGACTGGTGTACAGGGATGGCGGATATACTGTGGATTTCGAGGATTTCGAGAACAGGTGCAGGACGGCAAAGGTTTTCCTTTTGTGCAATCCTCACAATCCCACAGGCCGCCTCTGGACACGGGAAGAACTTGAAAGAATGGGAGACATCTGCCTGCGGCACGGCGTTAAGGTTATCTCCGATGAGATTCATTGCGACATAGTGCCTCCCGGCTCTTCATATACGCCTTTTGCGTCAATCAAGAAGTCCTTCGCACAGAACAGCATCTGCTTCAATTCTCCCACCAAGTGTTTCAACATAGCAGGATTGCTGGTCTCCAACATCATAAGTGCGAATGAAGCATTCCTTGAAAAGATAGATGAAGTAATCTGCAACTGGGAACACAGGGACCTCAATCAGTTCGGAGTGGCCGCTCTGCCCGCCGCCTTTTCAATGGAAGGAGAAAAGTGGCTTGATGAGATGAATGCATATGTTCACGACAATTATCTGTACCTCAGGGAACGTTTCTCACGGGAACTTCCGGAGATACCGGTACTGCCCCTGGAATCCACCTACCTGGTCTGGGCGGATTGCCGTTCGCTCGGCATGCCGTCCAAAGAGATTGAGACATATCTCCTGCGTAATGGAAAAGTGTGGATAAACGGGGGAGAAATGTATGGTGACGACAACTTTGTCCGGATAAACATAGCCTGTCCCAGAATTACCCTGGAACAGGGGATAGACCGTATCGTCGGCGGCATCAGAAGAATAAAGAACAACCGATAATATTAAATACTTATGAAGAAAATAGTTATTGCCATCATTGCTTCTTTGTTATGCCTCAATATGACGGCGCAGGGATATGTGCCGACAGAGGAATGTCTCAAGGCACGTCAGGAGTTCAACCGGGAACGCTTCGGCATATTCATTCATTGGGGCATCTACTCGATGTTGGCGGACGGGGAATGGGTCCAGAACAGAAAAGACATCAATTACGAAGAATACGCGCTCCTCGCAAATGCTTTTTATCCGTCGAAGTTCAATGCTGACGAGTGGGCTGAACTGTTCCGCGAAGCCGGGGCCGGATATGTGACTTTCACTTCCCGCCACCACGACGGATTCTCAATGTTCAAAACCGCTACAAGTGACTACAACATTGTGGATGGCACTCCCTTCGGTCGCGACGTCGTGAAGGAGCTTGCGGATGCACTGGCGAAGAATGACATAAAACTCCATTTCTATTATTCACACCTCGACTGGCACAGGCTCGATTACTGGCCGCTTGGACGTGAAGGACACGGAGTGGGACGTCCTGAAGGCAAAGACGGGGATTGGCAGAGTTATCTCGAATTCATGCGTACCCAGTTGACGGAACTGCTGACCAACTACGGCCCCATCGGAGCCATTTGGTTTGACGGATACTGGGACAAGAAAAATGACTTCTCCTACGAAGAACTTTATGACGTGTGGGACCTCGAGGCGGAATACAGCCTGATACACAAACTTCAGCCTTCCTGCCTTGTGGCAAATAACCATCACGTGTCTCCGTATCCGGGAGAGGACATACAGCCTTTCGAAAGGGATGTTCCCGGAGAAAACACCAGCGGATATCTGACCGGTACCAAGGTGTCATCGCTTCCGCTTGAAACCTGCCAGACACTTAACAAGGATTGGGGCTACAAGATTGTGGGCTCGCCATACAAGACCATCAAGGAGCTCATCACCTTGCTGGCCCGCACTGCCAGCAAGGGCGCGAATCTCCTGCTTAACGTAGGACCCCGTCCGGACGGATCCATTCCCGACCAGTCAGCGGCACTCCTTCGTGAAATGGGGGCATGGCTCAAAGTCAACGGAGAGTCTATCTATGGTACTGTGGCCGGTTGCGTGCCGGAGAGCGAATGGGGTGTCAGCACGCAGAACGGCAACTGTCTGTATCTGCATGTTCTGAAGGGAACGGACAGGATTGAGCTTCCCTGCACAGACAACAGACTCGTGGGAGTTGTATCGCTTCAGGACGGTGCGGCAGTCAAATTCTCCCAAAAGAAGAAGACGGGCATTGTAATAGATGTTCCTGCATTTGACAATTCCTGTCCGGATTATGTTCTGAAACTCGTTTTCAAGAAGAATCTGTAGATAATTCCGGAAGCTTGTGCAACATTTCGCGTTGCTTTTGCATCTTGGGGTAAAAGCAATGCGAAAATGAGCGCAATCAGATTATTCTTTCTTGGAATTTCCCGCAGGAATAGAACTATCGTTCAAATGAACGGTATGTTTCATTGATTTTTTCAGCCGCTGCCCCCTGCTTGTCTGTCGTCAGGACCTTATAAGAATGAAATAATTTCTTATATTTGGGCTGTCCGATAAAAAATCAATCTTATGAAAGACAAGTACACGGAAAGATTGGCAAGGTACGTAATCATTTTGCTTACCTTGGCCATTGTGGGTACAATCTGTTGGTATCTGAGGAACATTATTGGATATCTTGTCCTTGCGGCTGTCGTTTCCCTGTTGGCAAGTCCGCTTTGCAGACTGTTGCACCGTATCAGTATTAAGGGGCATAAATGTCCGATGTGGCTGGCTGCAATATTGTCCATCATATCGGTGTTCTGTGTTGTTGCCGGGGTGATTATGACGGCAGTGCCTCTCGTCAGGGACGTGGCGAGCGACATCTCAACGGCCAACATGGACAATATGATACAAAGTGTGTCAGTGCCTCTGGCCAGTTTCAACAGATGGATTGTTGACATTTTCCCCAGAGTGGGGCGGGATTTCAAGATAGAATCCATTGTACTTAAAGAACTCCAGAGTATGTTTGATGTGGGCACCGTCTCCACAATGGTGGGCTCAGTGACGACATTCATAGCAAAACTCGGAGTAGGAATCTTTGCAGTAGTGTTCATCTCCTTTTTCTTCCTTAAGAGCCCCGGCCTCGCCTCTTCCATAGTGTCGGCTTTTGTGCCGGACCGGTATGATGCCCGGGCAAAGGAATCCATGCAGAAGACCGGTGTGCTCGTGACAAGGTATTTCATTGGCCTCGTGATAGAGGTGATGGGAGTGGCTCTGGTCAATTTCCTGGGCCTGCTGTGCATAGCCAGAATGGGTTTCAAATATTCCCTCGGCATTGCTTTCATGACAGGTATCCTTAACATTATTCCGTATATAGGCCCTCTTATTGGCGGGGTGCTGGGGGTCAGTATTTCGCTGGTCATACATTATGCCTGTGTGACACCTTTCGGGCTTTCTGTCAGTCTTCTGCCGTTCATCCTTATTCTTGCAGCCATTTTCACCGTTACGCAATTGATTGACAATTACGTGTTCCAGCCTCTGATATATTCCAACAGCGTAAATATTCACCCTCTGGAAATATTCATCGTGTTTCTGATTGCGGGCCAGATAGGTGGAATGGCAGGCATGTTTGCGGCTATTCCGGCATATACGGTGATTCGAGAGGTCGCCAGACAGTTCTTTGGCGACGTGAAGGCCATACGGATGCTGACTTCAGACAAAGATTAAACACTAAAACCTTTAATATGAAAAAACTGATTGCGTTCCTGGCGACAGCCGTTCTGATTGCGACCACGGCGTTTGGCGGAGTGGATTTTCATGGTCATCGATACGATGCGATGGACATAATGCCCGTCCGTCAGGGGGACATTGTATTTGTGGGCAACAGCATCACCAATATGCACGAATGGTGGGAGGCTTTCGGATGCCGGAACAACATCCTGAATCGGGGAGTGTCGGGCTGCGTGTCACAGGAGACGGTTGAAAATATCGACAATGTGGTTGCGGGACATCCTTCCAAAGTGTTCCTTATGGTCGGGACCAACGATCTGGCCAGAAAATGGAGCCCGTACGCGATTGCCCGCAACGTTGAGACGATAGTCAGGCGCTTCAGGGCGGAAAGTCCGGAGACGGAATTGTATATCCAGAGCATCCTGCCGGTTGCAGAGGGAAACAGCCGTTCCGCCGAAGATATAATGGCGCTCAACAGGCTTTACGAAGATATGTGCGCGCGCGAAGGACTCACCTACATTGACCTTTGGTCGAAGTTCGTCGAGCCCGGGACGACACACATCAATCCTGCATACACAAAGGACGGGCTTCATCCCTATCCTGCAGGATACAGAGTATGGTGCAACGAAATCTCCCGATATGTCGGTTTTGAGTGTGCTTATGAGGACAGAGAATTCAACGACTGCAACATTCCCGGAAGCATAGGAATGCGGGCGGCGTCCTTTGACCTGCTGCCTCTCGATGAAGACGACATCGTGATGCTCGGCGACGAGATGATTCACGGAGGCGAATGGCACGAACTGCTCGGCAGTCCCAGAGTGAAGAACCGCGGCAGCGGTTGGGCTTTCGGTACACCTTGGATTGAGACCATAACGGAAGAGATACCGGCGATATTCAGCTCCGGCAAGTCTCCCGCACAGATATACATCCACGCCGGAGCAGGCGAGATGGCAAGGAACGAGCCGGCGGATACCATAGTCGCCAAATTGCACAGGCTGGTGGAAGCGGTCAAGGTGGCGGCTCCTGAGAGCAAGCTGTTCCTGATGGCGGTGCAGCCCGTCTTCCCTGATTCCCGTACAATCGCGGAGCAGCAGGACATCAATGCCCGCGTCGGGGAGATGGCAGAAGAGCTGGGCGCAGAGTTCGTGGATATATTTACACCTCTGGCGGAAGGTCGCGAAGATGGCCTTGTCAGGGGTAATTTCGTGTTCGGCAAGGGATACCTCAAGATAGCCCGCATCCTTTCCGGAAAGATGGGCCTCAAGCCCGTTCCCGTTATGTATGCGAGCCGTGAGACGGCTGCGACCGGCTGCGGGAACAGGGGCGAGACGCTTGTCACACTTACAGTATCTCCCGAAAAGAAGCTCGGGCTTCGCAAGCTTATGGTCTCCCTTCAGGCGGAAGCCTCCGACATTACGGCTCTTCAAGTGAGGTGCGGAGACGATGTCCTCGGAAAAGTAAAGGTGAAGAACGGGAAGAAGACATACAGGATCCGCTGCCGCAAGTCTATCAGCGACCTTGAAGACATAAAGTTGTGCGCCGACATTGCCGGAACCGCAGCGGAAGGTCATAAAATATCCGCTGACATAATCAAGGTCCGTTTCGGCTGGAAATGGCAGACGGTGGCCGCGCCCGCGCCGGGAAGCCGTGAAATCCTTCTCAAAAGGGTGAAAGTCCTCGGTCCCGGTGACTACGGTTCTGCGGCATACCGCATTCCTGCAATCGTCACCCTTCCAGACGGCACTCTTCTGATAGCTACAGACAAGCGCAAGTACAATCATGCAGACCTTCCGGAAGATATAGATATCATCGCGCAGCGCAGCTTGGACGGAGGCAGGACCTGGTCGGATCCTGTGGCCGTGATTGAAGGCAAGGGCTTCGGCAAGGGTTATGGAGATGCTGCATTGGCCGTAAGCGCATCCGGAAAGATATTCTGCGCATTCAGCGGTGGCCCGGGATTATGGAAGTCCACCCTTGAGAATCCTCAGGGCAATTACGTCTGTCACAGTTCGGACGGCGGCCTTACCTGGTCCGAGCCGGAGGACTGCACCTTCAGACTCTGGGGCCCTAATGCGGACAATGAGGAATGCCGTACATATCACAGCGCTTTCTTCGGCTCCGGCCGCGGACTCTGCCTCGCTAAGGGAAAGTATGCCGGAAGGATAATGTTCGTCGCGGCAGTTCATTCCAGGGAGCAGGGACGTTTCGACAACTATGTCTATTATTCCGATGATGAGGGCCGGAGCTGGAAAGTCTCGGAATGCGCCTTCAGGGGCGGTGATGAAGCCAAGGTCGTGGAACTTCCTGACGGCAGGGTTCTTCTGAGCGTGCGCCGCCACGGAGAGAGGGGATACAACATTTCCGAAGACGGCGGACAGACCTGGGGGAAACAGGGGACCTGGCCGGAAATCCGTGTGAACGCCTGCGACGGAGACATAATCAATGTGGGTGATTCACTCCTGCTCCAGTCGGTGCCAAATTCCATGAAACGTGAGAACGTAAGTGTCTTTGTCAGCCGTGACGGCGGAAAGACCTGGCCTTATGTCAAGACCATCTGCCCTTACGAGTCTGTCTATTCCTCTATGACCGTTCTGCCTGACGGAACGATAGGAATGTATTATGAGGAGAATCCCGAGGTCTCCTTCGACATGGTTTACGTCAATTTCTCGGTGGAGTGGCTGCTGAATCATTCTGAAAAGGAAAAATATCTCGGATTCCTCTACAAGTATATGCCTCTCCCGGACAGTCTGGTATATCCCCGGACCTGGTGGGAGAAGAATGTGGAAAAGACTCTCGAGGTGCGTTCAACAATGGGATGGAACGTGCCCGAAAGGGAATTCACCCATTTCGTGCTGCCCGTTCGTGTGAACAACGAAGGTCTGGATGATTTCAGGCTGGTCTATGCCGATGAACTTTGTGCCCGTGTGAAGGGACTCTCCATGTATGATGCCGTTCTGGAAATCAACCACTGGTGCCACGAGCGCGTGACCTACCAGCCTTCAGACGGCAGGACTTCCGCTCCCATGTCAACCGTGAGATACGGTTTCGGACGCTGTGGAGAGGAGTCTGTGGTGACGGTGGCCGCTCTTCGTGCCGCAGGAATCCCCGCCCGTCAGGTCTATACTCCCCGCTGGGCTCATACCGACGACAATCACGCCTGGGTTGAGGCCTGGGTTGACGGAAAGTGGCATTTCCTCGGGGCCTGCGAGCCGGAACCTGCTCTGGATATGGGCTGGTTCAGCTCTCCGGTTTCCAGGGCTATGCTGCTGCATACCAACGTGTCCGGTGACTATGACGGGCCGGAAGACGTTATCAGGAAGAATGAGATATTTACGGAAATCAATCTTATCCGCAACTATGTGCCGGCAAGGCGTACCGTCGTGACGGTGAAAGACGCTTCCGGCAAGCCGGTGAAGGGTGCCACGGTTGATTTCAAGATTTACAATTATGCCGAGTTCTACACCGTGGCCAGCGTCAAGACCGACAGGCACGGGCAGGTCGGGTTGGATACAGGTTTGGGTGACATTATGGTCCTGGCTTACAAGGGAAACAGGTTCGGCCTGGCAAAGGCTGATTCCGAGCACTCCGAGGTGGTGCTGGAGCATCTGTTTGGCGAAACCTTCAGTATGGATTTCCACATTGTCCCACCTCCTGAAAATCCTCTTCCTGCGTACGCTACCGAAGAGCAGATAGCCGAAAATGCGGCGCGTCTGAAAGAGGAGGATGCCATACGCGCGTCTTTGCATCCCGGTGTGGTTAATCAGGAGACGATTGATGCCTTCAGGGCTCTGGGCAAGGGTGATGCGAAAATGGCCGCGGCTGTGGAGACGGTACTCCGTTTCATTTCCCGAAAGGATCTGCGGGACGTCACCTATGACGTGCTGGAGGATGCCGTAAGCGATATAAGCAATCCGGACAGGTTCGTTCTGTGTCCGAGAATCGAGATAGAGAAGCTTCTTCCATTCCGCAGGGAGATACGTGAGGGCCTTGCCGGGGAGGTGAAAACATATCAGGATGCCCTCAAGTGGGTGAAAGAAAATATCGAAATCGTTCCGGACCGCAATCCGCAGGGTCTTCGCATCCCACCTGTGGCTGTATGGCGTTCGCGCAAGTGCGATGAGAAGTCTCTGGGAATTTTCTATGTGGCTCTGTGCCGCGCGGTTGGAATCCCCGCCCGCATTTCCCCGCAGAACGGGAATATCCTGGTGCGTGAAGGTGTCGTCAACCTGCAGGAAACGAGCATCCGGGAGAATCCGACCGGCTATCTGGCACTGGATGCCTCGGATGCCGGAGTGAAGATTGAGGAGGCTTATTTCGGGCGCTTCTCCATTTCCAAGGTAGAGAACGGCCGCTGCCGCCTGATGGATTACGAATACTCCGAGGAGCAGCCTTCCGACAAAACGCCCCTTGAGGTCGGATATTATATGATGGTGTCCGGAACCCGTCTTGCCGACGGAAGCGTGCTCTCGCACGTGCAGACATTCAACGTGACGGAAGATGAGACCGTCTCGCAGAAACTTGTGCTCTGGCCTGCCGAAGGCAATGCGGAGAAGGTGGGAAGCGACGGTTGTATAGTGGCCCGTCTCGCCGAGAACGGAGAACCCACAACCCACGCTCTCCGTCAGCTTGAGGCCGCGGCTCAGGAAATCAATGCATGGGGGGGAAAGGTGAAGATATTCGGCCCTTCCGAGTCCAGTCTCAGGTTCTATAAGGGCTTTATTTCGTCTTTGGACAACGTGACTTATGAGGTGGATTCCGACAATTCCGTGCTCGAAGGCATCAAGGAGCAATGCGGCGGGGATGACCGCTATCTGCCCTTCATCAGTGTCCGGAATGCTGACGGCAAGTCGCTTTACTTCTCCCAGGGATACAACACGTCCCTCAAAATCGGCATTACACAGACAATATTCTGAGAATGAACAGTCTTATGAAATTCCTGTTGCCGGTGGTGGCCCTGCTTGCTGCCGGCAGTCCTGTTTGTGCGCAGTCACAGGCATACAAGGGCTGGCCCGGACACGATGACATATCCGATCTCAAGGAATGTTTTGCCAATCCGCCGAAGGGCTATGGAAACGTGCCATTCTATTGGTGGACAGGAGATTCCCTGAATATAGACAGACTGACGGAGCAGTTGGAAATCCTGTCCGACGCATCCACCGACGGACTTTGCGTGAGCTATAACCATACCCACGCCGACGTGGACACTGTGCTCAATGCGGCCGGACACGGCCCCTGCGGGCGGGTAAGCGGCGGGGAACCCCGTGTTCTGTCGCCGGAATGGAGGAAAATCTGGAATGAATTCTCAAGGAAATGCGCAGAGAAGGGGATAGGTCTAGGAATGGACGATTACGTTATTGCCTGGCCGAAAAACGGAGAATTCATAGACAGTATTCTCTCTGAACCTGTCATAAAGGCGTATCAGGGAGCCCTGAAAAAAATAAGGGTGGCTGACGGCCGGACTCCGGACAATGTGCTGACGGTGGCAGGGAAGGTGAAGGACAGTACCGATTATATTTGTTCCGAGCCCGCTCCGTGGTTGCACCCGGATCTCGGGGGAGAAATAGTGGAAAAATATTTCCAGCCTTTCGAAGACAGTATGGACGGGGAGGCTCTCAAGGGAATGAACTACTTTTTCCAGGATGAGCTGCAGTATGACCTGAATCTGAGATCGTGGTGCGAAGATATGCCTGAGCAGTTCTTCAGGAGGAAAGGCTACGACATTGTGCCGCTGCTTCCGAAACTTTTCATTGACAATGCGTCGGAAATCGATGCCGAGGCCGCCAGGGTGAGGCTGGATTACGCCGAAGTGCTCACCCGGCTTTCAGAAGAAAGATATTTCAAGCCTGTTTTCGACTGGAATGAGTCCAGAGGGCTTATCTACGGATGCGATCCGGAGGGACGCGGCCTCAGACCTCTTCAGTATCTTGATTATTTCCGGGCAATCAGCTGGTTTACGGCACCCGGCAATGATGCCCCGGCCCGTGGAAGCAGTTTCCGCCAGACCAAGGTGTCAAGCAGCATTGCTCACCTGTACGGGCGCCCCCGCACTTGGCTGGAGGCTTTTCACAGTATGGGCTGGGATGCCAATGGCGCACTTCTGAAGACTCAGCTTGACCACCACATCATAGCCGGCGGCAATCTTCTCTGTATGCACGGCTTGTACTACAGCACTCACGGAGGATGGTGGGAATGGGCTCCGCCCTGTTTCCATTTCAGAATGCCGTACTGGGAGCATATGAAACTGTGGTTGAAATATGCCGAGAGGATGTGTTTCCTCCTGAGCCAGGGAAGCCACGTGTGCGATATTGCGCTCATGTATCCGACGGAAACAATGCAGGCCGTTCCGGGTACGGATGCAAACAGTACGTTTGCCGTCTCCGAGCAGTTGAGTTCCCACGGTCTTGACTATGATTTCATCGATTACCAGTCGCTGCAACGCTCGGTTGTGAAAAATTCCTCTCTGAACGTTGCAGATGAGACATACAAGGTCCTCGTGTTCGTCGATACCAGGGCTATGCACGGAAAGAGTCTGGATAAGGTCCGTGATTTTATCGGTGACGGAGGTATAGTGCTGGCAGTGGGAGACGTCATGCCTGAACTGATTGCCGCGGGTGCGAAACGCCTGTCCGGACCGGAAGAAATCGTCCCTGCGGTGTATGGTCTCATTGATTCTGATTTCCGTACGGCAAGCGGTGGCGGGCGTGTCCTGCACCGTAGAATAGGGGACAGGGACGTGTATATGATGATGAACGTGCCTGCCGGGGACAGTGTGTATTTCCGTTCGAAAGGAATTGCTGAAAGCTGGAATGCAATGGACGGCACCACCAAGGCCATTCCGGTTCTGTCCGTGGATGAAGGTGGAACCTGGATCCGTTACGAAGGAGAGTCGGACAATTCCATGCTTGTCGTCTTTTCTCCGGGAGAACCCCTGACAGCTTCGGAAAGCGGGAATCAGCGGCGTGTCGTCAGGCAGGCTGTGACAGGTGATTGGGAAATGACTGTCATTCCCACGATGAACAACAAATGGGGAGACTTCCGTCTGCCGGCATCCGATGAGTATATAGGTGTTGAGGCCAGGGAGATGACATACCTTGCCGCAGGAAAGGAGTGCGTGTCCTGCTACGGTTTCGGTCCATATATGGAAACCTGCAATGTCCCGGCCGACAAAGATATAATTTCAGCCATTTCCGGCAGTGAACCGCTGGAATGGACACCATATTTATGGTCCTGGCAGTATGGCGTACCGGACAGCCCCGGAAGCCAGGGCTGGCACGGTCTCAAGTCCCGGGTGGATGCCCGCTTCCTTATTCTGGACCAGGGGGCGCACCAGTTGTTCCGTACCAGCGTGTATGTGCCGTCTAACGGCAGATACCGTGTTGTGAGCGAAGGGGTGAAACCATATAAGATACTTATTGACGAAAATGAAACGTCTCCTGGAGAACTTGTGATGAAGAAGGGCTGGCACAGACTTTTCGTCGCCTATACTTCCACCCGCAGGACGGAATATACTTTGAGGGGGATGCGCAGCACTTCACTTGACAGGCGTGACCGGGGAATGGTGGTCATTTACCCGTCGGATGCACCGGAACCCCGGGAATACGGAATGTACGACAGCATAGTCGCTTCCAAGTGGTATGGCTCGGATCACCTTATTTATAATGCATATCCGGAGGCGGGGGAGACAACATTCAGTTTTGAAACGGCTCCCGGAACCGAAGAAATGCAATTCTGCGTGAACGGAAAAGTTCGCCGGGTTGAGATTGACGGAAAGCGTGTCCCGTTTGCCGGAAGCGGCAACATCTGCACTGTCAGACCGGTATCGGTCAATCCCGGTGTAAGCAAAGTCGTTGTGTGTGGAGTGGCTTTGACTTCCGGCCCCGGAGCCGCTTTCTTCGACGGACCTGTAAGGATGAAATGCGGAACCGGAAGAATTCAGGCCGGAGACTGGACCGGATACGGAGCCATGCGCTATTTCTCCGGGGCTGTCAGGTATTCCAAGGATATTGTGATAGAGGGGGTACACGCTTCGGTGGTGCTCGAGCTGGGTGAAGTTGACGCTACCTGTGACGTGACGGTCAACGGAAAGCCGGCGGGGATTCTTATCGGCAGGCCATACAGTGTGGACATCACTTCTTTGGTGCAACCCGGAGTGAACAGAATCGAGGTTAAGGTGTGCAGCAGTCTGGCCAACCATTACGGTACCATTCCGTCCCCGTACCGGGGGGAGCCTCATGCGGGTCTGATAGGGCCGGTATTCATTACATTATCGGATTAATGAGTGGGCACGGCTATGTTAATTATACAAAATAATGCCAACTGTATGAAATTCTGAATATATTTTCTATATTTGTCGCCAATATAGCAAAGACTACATAAAAAGACTACATAATTTGAATTCAGTATTTCTGTTGCACTGAACTTTATTCTAAACTGAAATAAAGGAAAAATACCTTTTTTATTAACTAATTATCTAACTAAATCATTAACGTATGACAAATGCTAAAATGATTGGTCTTCGCTCCATCTTCGTAGCGCTCGCAGTGTTGTTCTCAGCAGCGGCATTCGCGCAGAACGTTACGGTAAAGGGTGTTG
>JAZLLN010000042.1:0-19960 GCA_045598165.1 Candidatus Cryptobacteroides sp. | reverse complement strand
TACACGGGTCTTACCCATTTGCGATGATTGAGAACCGCCCGGCTCCATTGTCCTTGTTAAACTTTCATTATCAGCACAAATTTATTACTTTTGCAATACAAACCTTGGTGCAGTGAACCACTCTGCAAATCTAAGGTTTGCGATGTAAATGAGAACATTTAAATCCGGATTCCTTTATTTTGCTGTAATTGCAGCCGTACTTTTTTTATTCTGCGGCTACCTGGTGTTCAAAAAGAACGAGCCTCCTGTCCCCGGAGAATATACGCTTTCCGCGTATGAGGCTTTCCCGACCGGGGTGGGAGAGATGTCAAGCCTTTGCCTGAATCAGGAGAAGGACGGTTTGTATGCCGTTGGCGACGAGGGTGACATTTATGAGATAGGCTTTGACGGCAAGACCAGAAAGGTCATTATGAAAGGGGAATTCCGCGATTGGGAGGGCGTGGACTGCCACGGCTCCGACATCCTGCTCATGGAGGAAACCGAAAGTTCCGTCTACAGACTTTCCGGAGACAGATTGTCGTTGGTTGCAAAAATCGATGTCCCCGGCGGTGTGGTCGAGGGGAAAGGGCCGGAAGGCCTTATGTGCGTGCGGGACACAGTGTATGTAGGCAACCAGGAAAAGCCGACACGCATAGTTAAGTACAGTTTGAAGACGAACGAAGTTTGTGGTTGGTTTGATATTGATTTCGTGACCAGATTCATATCCGATTTGAGCTACGACCCTGTTGACGACACAATGTGGATAATTGACAGCAAAGGCTTTGCCATTTACCATTGCACCCTTGGCGGAACACTCATCGCCACATATCACATACCTTTTGTCGTCAAGGGCGAGGCTTTGGCGGTGGATCACGCCGCCCAAATAGCCTGGGTGGGCAGCGACAAGACCTCCGAGCTGTACAGGATTCCCATTGAATTCTGAAAGCGTTCGGAGATTCCGTAAACCGGACGGGGAGCGGATTCAGCGCTTCCTGCAAATGAGCCTGTCGGAAGCGGCCAGAAGTGCGGGAAGGACGAAAATTATCAGAAATATGGCTGAAAACGCCCCGAAGGTGAGGCTTGACAGGATTGAGCATATGGTCGGATCCGTCAGAAGTCGGGACATGATGAACGGTGCCAGAATGATGATGAGCCCTGAGGTCATTATTGTGTGGATTGACCCTCTGTACGCATTTTTCAATGCATCAGGAACAGTCTGCCCGTTCCGACGGAATCCGAGATAATAGTTGGTGTACAGGATTCCGTAATCTATTGTGGCTCCCATCAGGATGCTCTGGACTATAAGATATGCCAGATACAGCATCGTGTGGCCGCCTAATCCGCTGAAGAAGACATTCATATTGACTCCTGTCATCACGGTCATCACAAGAATGGTGGGGATGAGAGCCGATCTGAACGTGACGGCGACGATGAGGAAGATTGAGAATATGGTCAGAAGGGTCAGGAAAAGCAACTCTTTCCGGAAACCGTCTTTCATTTCCTTATACATTGCGGATTCTCCGATCAGGTAATAATCCTTTCCGCCTATCAAATCGTCACAGGCGGAAGCTGTTCTTTCCACAAATCCGAAAGTTCCGTCCGATTCGACGGGATAATCCGTCACGATGGCCGCCATTGACCATTCTTCTTTGCGAAGCATTCTTACTCCGTCATCGACCAGTCCGCGGAGATTTCTTACCATAACGCGCGTGCTGTCATCCAGAAGGGCGGCATACTTGCCGTCGGCGGCCGTTTCTTCTGTCAGGAAATCCAGTATGCCGTCAAGTGACATACTGGTGCTTTCATCGTAGTTGTGCCGGCTGCCGTAATATGTGAACATCAGGTTGATGGTGTTCTCATCAGCGATATCAATTCCCGCACGGTGCAGTGAATTGTAAATCTGGCGGGCGGAATATTTCTGCCCGGAGGCGTACATTTCGGCGAGTCGTTCCATCGGTGTAATCCTGTTCACGACGGGAGCCGCAGGCTCAGAAACGGCAGCGGGGACGGAGGGCGGGACCTCGGCTTCAGACGCGGGCGGAACGACCGGATCCGTCCGAACCACGGTTCCCTGACCGGTAATGGAGGAATCAGCGGGAGCAGATTCAGCTGGAGGGTCCTGCGCCGCTAGAACGGCGTCCATCTCCTTTCGGATGTAGTACAGTCCTTCCGCCTGCTTGTCGCTTATCATTTTCTTCAACAACTTGTTGCCCAGAACCTTTTCTATCATATAGTTTATGAATTCGTCAGGTGTCATCGTGCCGTTCCTTTTCTTTGCCATCGAGAAGGCTGCCGATGCCTGACTCCGGCTGAAACCGAGGTATTCGGCAATCCCGGCAGAGTTCATCGGGGTGTTGAGCTCCTCTTTCGTGAAATTGTATTTCCCCCTGAGACTGTATGGGTCATCCCCACTTTCATCCACCGTAGGTTTTGCAATTTCCGACAGGTTAAGCCGCTCCTTCCCAGCCGTCAGGTTCGTGACAGTATCTTTCTGAGGCTCCGTTCTTACTGGAGCCGACGGGGGAATGACGGTATCGGTAACAGCGGGGGGGACAACGGGTTCCGGCTCCGCTTCATCCTCCTTAATCATAAAATCCCCGATCATGGCCTTTACGTCCAGGCCTTCCGGCAGCAACCCCGCTTCGGAGGCTTCTTCTGCAAGCTGAATAATGTCCTCGAAGCTCATCCTTTCGTCCCGCTCCGGATGAGATGCCGCATAAAAAAGAATGCGCAGTGTTTCGGGACTCAGCAATTTCCTGTCGAAGGATATGTCCGGAACTTCAGTGCCGGAAAAAGCGGGTAGAACTGACGTCAGGAAATGAATGTTCCCGTACATCTCCCCGGCAGTCATCTCCTTTTTGAACAGGGATGGATAACTGAGAGACATAAGGACATCGGAATCCGAAGCGAGAGTGTCGCACAATGCAATGACCTTGTCTTCAGACGCAGTCCTGTACAGAAGTGAGAAACTGTTTTTTGGAGGGAACTGTTCGTTTATGCGTGACTCCCAGATGCTGGCGTAGGACAATTCCGTTTTGCCGGACAGGTACCAGGAAAAACCGAATATGACAACAAAGAGTATTGCAAGGGGAGTTCTGGCCTTACGTTCAAAACCGGCAAGCCGGTCCGTTGGTATAAGGAACACTTTCTTCTCGGTTTTCCGGATACCCTTGTAGAATATCAGAATCAGGGTGGGAAGAATGGTGTAGATGGAAATCAGGCTGAAAAGTACTCCTTTGGAAAGGACGATGCCAAGATCCATTCCGATCTTGAATTTCATGAACAGGAGGGCGAGGAGTCCGACTATCGTCGTGAAGCCGCTGCTCAGGATTGAAGGCGACGCCGCTTTCAGGGCAAGGTCCATAGCCCGGTCAATATCAGGTTCTACCTGCTGAATCTGGCGGAACCGGTTCATCAAAATGATGGAATAATCCATCGAAAGGACGAATTGCAATACGGCAACTATTGTATTCGTCATCATCGAGACGCTGGGAAGCAGCGCATTCGTGCCGATATTGAGAATGACGGCCATTCCAATGGTCAGAATGAACAGCAAAGCCTCGACAAATGAAGAGCACATCAGGAAAAGAATTCCGAACACTATGGCCAGGCCGATCATCAGAATCATACCCATATTTTCGGGCATAATGCTGTTGGCATTGTGCTCGACAACCACCGAATCACCGTATGTCGCACTTATTCCCGCCGCGATGGACTTTGTGTCGGCGCCCTTCTCAACGGACAACTGGTACAGGACAAGACTGTCCTTCTCTTCTATGGATGAAATGCCTGCCACACCGTCAATGGCTGTAAGGATATCCCCTAGAGAATCCCTGTCACTGACACCGGAAAACATAGCCTTGACGAAATACGCGTTCATATCTATGTCGGGGAAGTATGTTTTCAGGCTGTCAAGCCCCTGTTTCATCCGTGAGTCATCGGGAAGGTAACGGGTCATGTCCTCGTTGATGTTGATTCTGGGGAACAGCAACAGGCTGCAGGCCGTCAGGACTGTCATCAATGCGAGGATTATGTATCTGAATTTTCTTGCCATCTTTTATTTTTGGAACCTGAGGGTCTTGCGGCGGATAATGTTTTCCGCCCAGTTGGGGAGATGAGTGAGAATTGGGATCCATATGCGGTTCCACCAGTCCGGGACAATGCAGCGGCGGTGACGGAACAGCGCGCGCAGTGCCCGTCTGGCGCAGGCTTCCGGGGTGATGAGGAAACCAAGTTTAAGTCCCAGTGCCTGGAAACGCGGACTGAGACCGTAAAGGTCTGTGGCAACCCCGGCAGGGCATACTGCTGTGACGAACACTCCATTCTCGCGGACTTCTTTGGAGAAGGCGACGGAGAAGGACTTGACGTACGCCTTGCTGGCACTGTACAGCGCCACACCAGGGTATGGCATCCATATCGAATATGATGACATGTTGAGGATGTGCCCTCCTCCGCGTGAAGTCATATCCTGCGCAAAAAGTCTGTTCATCTTGGTCAGCGTGATGTCGTGCAGAGTGATGAGTCTTTCGACAGTCTCTTCCGTGGCCCTGGTGATGTCGCAGAAAGAAAACTCCCCGGCATTGTTCACGACGACATCCAGCTTTTCTCCATGAGAAACCACGTCTTCATGAATTGCATCTGCGGCATCCTTGCAGGCAAGGTCATATACTATGGCCCTCGCCGGAGTGCCGGAAGCTTCAATCCCGACGGCGACGTCAAGAACAGTCCGGTCTTTGTCGACGAGTATCAGACTGTATCCCATAGCCCCGAGCTGACGCGCATACTCTCTTCCGATGCCCCGTGCCGCACCGGTGACCAGTGCCGTCATTTTATTTTGTCTATCTCTTTCCATAACTTCTGTGGAATGTCATTGCAATTGTGGCAACATATCATTTTGTCGGAGTACATACGCGCCATGCAGTAGTCTCTGTGGTCGCAACCGCTGCGGGTAGTCATATCGCCGTCACGCAATTTGTTTACGAATTCCGGATCATTGACCAGTGCCCGGGCCATTTGCACGCACTCAAAACCTTCGTTCAGGACCCGTTCAATACCTTCCCTCGATACAAGTCCTCCCACGTAGATGAGCGGCCCCTTCAGCTCCTTGCGGAACAGCTTTGCATTTTCCAGAAAGTAACATTCCTCGAAGTCGTACTGCTTTATCATCCTGTCACCGAAAAGCGATATGACAATCTTTTGGGGAAGGTCTGCGGGTGGCATATAGTATGCCATACATTTTGTCGGAATCTTTCCGCGCATCACGGCCATCGGAGCCTTGGAGACGAAACCGGAGGTCAGGACGATACCGTCAACGCCGTGGCGTTCAATCTCCTTCGCGATTTCTATGGACTCGGGAACCTGGATGCCGCGCTTGAAGCCGTCCTCCATGTTGTGCTTCACCAGCACGGCCATATTGTACTTGCGGGCCTTTTCCAGAACTTCGTCGAGGCACATATTCATCAATCTCATCCTGTTTTCCAGTGGCCCGCCGTATTCGTCGTGACGGTGATTGGTATAGGGAGAAAGGAATTGCGAAATCATATAACCGTGCCCGGCGTGCACTTCCACCGAATCGAATCCGGCATTGTGGGCTGTCTCTACAGCCTTTCCGAAGTCCTTTGCCAATTCGATGCATTCGGCTCTCCTGAGCTTGCGCACGAAAGTGGGTGAGTACAGGTTGAATCCGTATGATGCCCCGGTCGGGAAAACCCCTGCCGTGCTCCAATGTGTCATGTTGCCGCAGTGGCCTATCTGTATCCCGACTGCCGCACCCTCGGCGTGGACGGCGTCCGTGATGTCCCTGAGAGCGGGCACAATTTCGTCGCGCAGCCACAATTGGCTGTTGAACGAGATGCCGCCACGGTTGACTGCGGCGTAGGCCAGAGTGGTCATTCCCACACCGCCGCGGGCCACGCTGACGTGATAATCCTTAAGCATCTGAGTGGGTCCGAAGTCCTTTCCCATCGACTCGAAGGCGGCAGACCGTATGACCCTGTTCCTGAGTGTGACGGGGCCGAGTTTGTATGGGGTGAAAAGAATGGATTCTTTATTCATTGTTCATTCTCCGAAAATCTCCTTGTGGCGGGAGTTTATTTTTGCATATGTTTCTATATAGCATTTGAAAAAACCGGTGGTCTTCTCCGTGATGACCGGTTCTCCTGCCGGCATTTTGTCTATGGCGTGCAAGTCGTAGCCGCCGTTGACCTTCCATCCCCAATCCTCAAGGAAACCGATATGAATGGCATCTTGGGGACAATACAGGGAGCACCTCATACACATAAGGCATCGGTGGTGGAAACGGATCGTCCCCTCTGCATCGCGGAAAATATTCTGAGTCGGGCATCGTTTGATGCACAGGTCGCAGCCTATGCATTTGTCCATATCGACTCTGTAGAGGAAGGAGTTTACGTTTCCTCCTATGTACTGCGGCCTTGAAACCACCGAGGAAACCAGCCGCGGCCAGAGCTTGTATTTCTGCCTGTTCTCTATATTATGTGCGAGCTCGTAGGCAAGAATGTCCATCAGCCTGTCATCCATCGAGAGCATCTCTTTCACCAGTTTCTCGTCGAAACGGAAATGGATGTTGTAGGGCATCAGGAAGTGGTATTCGTTGCCGACGTGGGCCCCGTCACGGCGGAGTTTGCGCACAAGATATTTGGATGAAGCGTCATTGGCGTGCTCTGTCTCTCCGGAGTTCTTGTAGATGAAGATTCTCATTCCGCGGGGGAATTTCTGGGCGCGGACGAACCTGAGGAAGGCGTATGGGGCGCAGTAGCCGTATATGGGGTAGCCGAGGCCGATTATGTCGTAGGAGGACAGATCCAAGCTTTCGTTGTTGAGGGGATCAATCTCGTATGAGGTGACGGACCAGCCTTCCGTTTCCAGACGAGTCTTGAGTTTCCCCGTGACGAAACGTGTGTTGAAGGTTCCGGTATAGTACAGCAGCAGACAGTTCATTTCTTAGAAAATTTTCAATCTGCGTATCAGTTTCAAGGCTCCTGTCGGGATGATGTTCACCAGTATGACCAGAAGTTTGCTTGAGAATCCGGGAGTGATGCGCGGTCTGCCCTTGAACAAAGCATTCACGGCTTTGCGGGCCAATTTTTCAGGGGTGATTATATAGCCTAATGCCAGGCCGGCCTTCAGCGCCGATGGTTTCAGGTTATAGAGCCCTGTGGCGACAGCTCCGGGGCGGACGCAGGTGACGTATACTCCTTTCCGGAACAGCTCGATATGCGTGGACCGGGAGAAATTCTTGAGAAACGCTTTTGTGGAGGAATAGGTGGCCATACGCTGAATGGCCATATCCGAGGTGATGGAACTCATATTGAGGATATAACCCTTCCCCCGGGATTCCATATCCTTGCCGAAATGAAATACCAGCATTGCCGGCGTATAGACGTGCAGATTGAGGATGAGAGAGTTGAAGGCCTCGGAATCCTCAAGGAAATCACGGTCGTGATAGACTCCGGCATTGTTGATGAGCACCTCGACTTCAAGCCGGCGCTCCGTGCAGAAGCGATGGAGTTCCTGCTCTGCACTTTGGACCCCCAGATCCATGGCGACATCAATGACTTCCACTCCGAAGTCCGAGCGGAGGAGTTCCGCCTTTGAAGACAGTTCATCCGGCTCATTGCTTACAATGATGAGCCTGTATCCGCGTGAAGCCATCTCCCGTGCATACTGGTATCCGATACCGGAACTGGCTCCCGTCACAAGTGCGTAGCTGTCCTTCATAAATCTTACAAAGATACGGAATATTTATTTTAGTTCCGCTTGGGAGAGAGCGGCGGAACTGCTGTCAGGTTCCAGGAACAGGATAAACCTGGGCTGGCCTCGAAGTGCCCCTTGAAACTGCGGTCTCCGCAAGTAAATGTCTTGAGTGAAAGAGAGCCTTCGAAAACATTGAGCGTTGCACTTTTCGCCGATACTTCGACCGTGCCCCAGGTGGAACCGTTGCTCCAGAACCAGGAACCGGGACGCCCGGTGATTCTGAAACTCTTGTCAATTGCGGAATAATGGAAATTGCTCAGGGCAATTACAGCAGCCCAGCTGGCCATTGAACGGGCGTAATGATGTCCGCACTCCGGTTCGTCGAACGGATTTCGTTTTGCCCCGTCGAAGCGGTCGCGGATGGCCTTGATGCATTTGAGGGCGGCATCGTCCAACCCTTCGTACATCATTCCTGCGGCGGCGGTATATTCGAATCCTGTCATTGATTCCGGGAAGTAGGGGAACGGTACCTCAAGCCTGCCTTTGGGCCAGGAGGCCATCAGCAGCCCGCTTTCATTTCCAATCACGTATGAACGCATATTGTTGAAATGCGAACTGAAATCTTCGACGAAATTGTATCTCATCACCGATTGCAGTGCGGTGCGTATGTGATCCCTGTCTCCAAGATAACCCAGCCCGCAGATATGTGCCATATATTGGCCTACGAGCTGGTCCACCAGACAGGCCTTGCCAAGTTGGTACGGAGGGATGAGGTCGGAATCTTCAGGCAGGAATTCGAACGTTTCGGGATCCGTGATTTTCTGCTCATAGTATTCTCCGTTGAAAAGATGGGAGTCTGTCCATTCAGCCCCTTCCTTGAAAAGACTTCTGCATTTGCGTGCGAAGGCTTTGTCTTTCATTGCAATGGCCATTTCCTCAGCAGCCCTCAATGCACCCAAATACCAGAACTGCATCTGTGGATTGGGACCGAAGTAACTGACATCCATAGTATTGTGCTGGCTTCCTTCCATCACTCCGTCGCAGTTCCCGTCCCAGCCGTGCTCCTTCCAGACAAAACCCAATGCGGCTTTACATGCTGGCCAGTAACGTTTCAGAAAGTCATTATTCCCGCTCAGCTGCCATTCGCGGTACAGCTTCATTATGCACCCCATCTGCCCGTCCGCGGCCATCTGTCCCTTGTCGGGAACGCTGCCGAGGGGTAGATTGGCGCGGAAATCCATTTGACCGTCAGGGAGCATGGACCAGGCGAATTCAACGTCGCGCATGGTGCGCGCGAGATCTCCGAAGAGGAATGGCGTGGCGACTTCATAGTTCCAGACGTGAGTGCAGGAACCTGCGCAGGAACCGTAATTATCCATTACTCCTTCCCAACCCATCATATGTCCGTCTTCCGTGCGGAATACGGTTTGGGAACGCAGTACGCTCAGATTGAACAGAGCAGCTTCCTTTACCGGTTCGGGAAGAGACGAGTTCAGGAAGGCATTGACGAAAGCCAGTGTCCTTCTCTCCAGTTCCGGAATCAGAGGTATTGTCTCCAAGGCAGTGTTCCATGAATCCGGGTGCTGTGTGCTGTAATAGTTGCCGACTATGCTCTTGGACCAGGCGTAACGGTTGGGGAAATTCCAGGTTATGAAGAAATTGAACACGGCAGTCTGCCCGGGGTTTATGATGGTTCCGGCACTCAGCGCTCCCATTGGATCCTTGTCTTTCCCGACGCTTGCGCGTATGCTTTCCTTGGGATTTGATATTCTGCCGTCATCGCTGAAATCATCCCAGAAGTTGAGCATCGAATTGGACCAGCTGTTGTCGGTTGAGCAGGTGCGGTACGTGACTTCTCCGCGGGAATCCGTTGACAGGCAGAAATTGCCCAGTGCGGCATCGTCCGCTTTGAGTCCGTCGCTGTTGAAATAAATTCCTTTTATGTGGCCGGATTCGCGGTATTCGTTGTGATTGTCGCTTCCTCCGGAAGGAATTCTGTCGCCTTTCCAGTTCAGGGTGAATTTCTGCCCGTCCTTGCCGATGAAGTTGCGTATTGCGCCACAGACTGCCACCTCTACCGGGGTGTCGGACGTGTTGGTCACTTCATAACT
Organism: Candidatus Cryptobacteroides sp.; assembly: GCA_045598165.1. Taxonomy (GTDB): domain Bacteria; phylum Bacteroidota; class Bacteroidia; order Bacteroidales; family UBA932; genus Cryptobacteroides. The sequence goes on along the minus strand of JAZLLN010000042.1, from coordinate 10,157 downwards.
GAGAATTGCGATTGGCAGACCGCTCGCTTCGGAATCTCCGGGAATCAATGGGTTGAATCCCTTGACAAGGACTTTGACCGGCATCGAAGGGTCACTGAGGCTGACCTGTCCGAAAGGATATGCGGCATCGAATGATGCTTCGCTGAAGCGGGGGAGACCGTGATGATTTGCGGGTCGTCCTTCGTAATGCAGGTATTCATAAGGGTAAAGAGGCCCTGCCAAAAGCCTTGTCTGCGGCGCGGAATTCACGGGTTTCGCGAAAATGGCGAACATAGGGGCGTCATTGCCTGTGGTGATGGTGCTGAATCCCTTGGCGGGAACGTTCATTATCTCCCAGTCCCGGAGTTCACCGCGTCCTCCAAGCGAGACCGTGCCTGTACCGATTCCGCCGAGAGGCAGTGCAACCCTGTAAAGATGATAGGCGTCATAGTGTTTCAAGACAGGCCATTCGGCGCTCAGCCAGCTTTGAGCCGATGCTGTTAAAACAAGCATCAATAGCAACAAGGTCACATATATCTTCCTTTTCATCTTGTCAGAATGAGAAATAATAGCCTGCACCGAGGATATGAACGGGTTGGCTCCCGTTGGGCAGGTGATAAAGATAGAACAGATCGATGCAGTGATGGCTTCCTATGGCCAGCTCGGTGCCGATATAGTGCAGGGACCGAATCCAGGATGACCAGGTGAAGATCTCAGCCATCACGTATGGCCTGAATATGCTGTCCGGAAAGTTATATTGGGCTCTCAGGCGGGAACGAAGGGTGAAACTTGTGGCGGAACTGGCGGGATTGACGGCAAACTCCAGTTTCTCCTTGATTGAAACGGACAGACAGTCTCTTGTCAATGTGCCGGTTCCGCTGAGGACGGCTTTATGGAAAGTCAATTGCGGGTTGAGGTACCAGTACTCATAGCTGAGATCTGCGTTGAGCCAGGGAGTGAATCTGTAGCCGCCTCCTATGGAGGTGAATATGGCTTCGGTGTTTCCGAATCTGTTGTTTGAACGATGCTCCAGACGGAGAAATGCGTATGTCTTCTGCCAGCGTTTGTTGGCCTGGAGTGTGAGCCAGGCTCCACCGTCATCGGCGAAGGCAGTAGATGTGGCGGCTATCAGCAGTAAGATTGACAGAATGGTTGTCTTTGTTTTCATCGTTTAACAAAAATAGGAAATTTCTTCATAAGCTGAAACTTTTGCTATTTTTGTGACAGGTTCTTATATTCGCTGCATAAAAACGGCAACAATGAAAAAGACTGTATTTATTCTGACACTGCTGACCATCCTGCCTTTTATGGTCAAGGCTCAAAGCCCTTTGAATTCCAATCCCGATTCGGTGCTCGGAATTTTCCTTGTGCCTGATGATGGCAATGACTCGAAAGTTGAGTTTACAAAGAATGCTGACGGAACCTATGACTGTACCATAATATGGATGGAGAATCCGATAGATCCTTCAACCGGAAAGCCTTGGCTGGATATGCAGAATCCGGATAAGTCACAACGCGGCAAACCTTGTCTCGGTCTGCAGATTATCAAGGGTTTGAAATATGACTCTGAGAAAAAGTGCTGGGGCGGAACGAAAGTTTATGATCCCAACCGCGGCATCAAGGCCAATGTTCGGATAGTCTTTTCGTCTGATGGACGCTTGTGCCTGAAAGGTACCATTTTAGGAATCGGCGAGACTGCATACTGGGTCCGTTCACAGCGATAACCGTCCTGATATGCGGCCAAATTTGTAAAGTATGCCAGTACAGAAGACAAATGTGGCGCGACTTCTTGATGCGGCCGGCATCGGATACGAACTGATTCCTTATGAATTCAGTGAAGATGACCTGTCGGCTCGGCATGTGGCGGCTGAACTTGGAGAAGACATTGATCAGGTTTTCAAGACACTTGTCCTGAAAGGTGACAGAACCGGTTTTTTTGTCTGTGTCATCCCCGGCGATTTTGAAGTCGATTTGAAAGTGGCGGCCAGGATTTCAGGAAACAAGAGTTGTGAGATGCTTCACGTGCGTGAACTGCTTTCTGTCACAGGATATATCCGTGGAGGGTGTTCCCCGATAGGGATGAAAAATCCGTTCCCGACCTTTATCCACGAAAGTTGTACGTTATACGATTACATTTACGTCAGTGCCGGCATCCGGGGCCTGCAGTTGAAAATTAGACCTTCAGATCTGGTGGACTATATCGGAGCGCAGTATTATCCGATTTGAGAAAGTCTTGTCCTTTATTTACATTTCCAAATACAAGTATGAAAAGAAGAGATTTTATTAAGACGGCGGCGATTGCGGGGATAGGAGCCGGACTGGTTTCATGTACAGGAACGGCTATCTCAAAAGGAGCGAAAGCTTACACTTCCGGGAAAGCGAGGATGAAGTTGAATTTCTTCCCCTATGAACTGCAGCTCGTGAACACTTTCACCGTGGCGACCTATTCCAGAAAAACAACGCCCGACGTGCAGGTTGAGATAGAATATGACGGATTCACAGGTTATGGTGAAGCGACAATGCCGCCTTATCTCGGGCACAGTGTGGAGAGCGTGATGGCATTCCTGCAAAAGGTCAACCTGGAGCAGTTCCCGGACCCTTTCTGCACGGAAGACATACTTGCATACGTGGACTCTCTGTCGGATGGGGATGAACCGGCGAAAGCGGCGATAGACATAGCCTTGCACGACTTGACGGGGAAACTTCTGGGACAGCCCCTCTTCCGACTCTTCGGTTACAATGCCTCGAAAGCCCCCGCAACTTCTTTTACCATTGGCATAGACACTCCGGAAACAGTCCGGCGAAAGACCATCGATTGTGTTGGAAAATACCGGGTGCTCAAATTGAAAGTGGGGCTCGATAATGACGTGGAGATGATAGAAACCGTACGGGGAATAACTGATGTCCCGATAGTGGTGGATGCCAATCAGGGTTGGAAGGACAGGCAGAAGGCTCTTGATGAGATATTCTGGCTGAGCGAGCAGGGGGTTAAGATGGTGGAGCAGCCTATGCCTGTTTCCAGACTTGACGACATAGCTTGGATTACCGAACGCAGCCCCCTGCCCATATTCGCGGACGAGTCTGTACAGAGGTTGAGGGACATCCCGAAATTGCGCGGTGCCTTCTCCGGTATTAACATAAAGTTGATGAAGTGTACAGGCCTTAACGAGGCACGCAAGATGATTGCCTGCGCCGGTGCGGAAGGGATGCGGGTGATGCTTGGGTGCAATACGGAGACTTCCTGCGCGGTTACGGCGGCGGCCCATCTGTCTCCCGTTGTAGATTTCGCCGACCTTGACGGAAATCTGCTCATTGCAAATGACCGCTTCAGCGGAGTGGTCGTAAAGGACGGCATGCTTGTGCTTCCGGACGGCCCAGGTCTCGGACTTGCGAAACTGCAGTGATGGGACGTAGTGAAAGCGGCATGCCCATCCTTTTGTATTGTTTTTACCAGCCGAGATCCTTTTTCAGGTCCAATGTATAGATTGTGGACATGTCGTTGCGCATATTGAAGAGAATCGTGCGCTCGGCAGGGTTGAACACCATTGACCAGTCTGTGACTCCGCCAAGTTCCTCGATTCCGAAGTTACCTTCCTGCAGGCATTCCAGAGCCTCCATTTCGGTCATGATGGGATGATAGAAGTTCATCATATGCTCGACACGGCGCTTGTTTGTCATCTGCTGCTGCCAGTTTGCCGGATTCTCGGCCTGATTCACCGGGAATGAGAGATAGGGCTCCTCATGACGATAGTAGTTTTCTATGCTATACCATTCCCACTGAATATTCTGCTGTCCTCTTTTATGGTTTGAAAGGTCATACAGTTCTTTCGCGCGGTAAACGTAGAGTTCGTTTTTCCAGTATTCGAATATGGCCCAGTCTCCCGTAGCGTCAGCCATCATCCAGTGTACGTTCAAAGGCAGAGGGTTGAACATATCGTGAGCACGGAGGAATTCTTCCACCTCCTTGATGGTCTTGCATTTGCCAAGGATGCAGCTGTGCATCAGCATGATACCCAGGGCCTTCTTTCCTGTCTCCTGTTGAAGCTTGTCGGGATTGGGTTCGAATTTTTTATCGAGCCCGCCGAAAGTGGGCAGCTGGAAAGCGCCGAAGCAGAGTCCGTATTCGTTCATTCCGTCAGTGGTTGCAAAAGGCTGGCGGAGAAGGCCGTACAAAAGGGTCTTGCCGTCGCTGAGCACTCCGTCTCCTCCTTTCTCGGGATTAAAATACATCTTCATGGAGTTGTAGATGGGATTGGTGGATGCCACGAAACGATAGCCGTTCGCCGTGTTGAATGTAAGCAGGAGAGGTCCGGCTCCGCCGTCGAAGTTGCGGCCGAACAAGGTCTGTCCGCCGGGGTTTTTGCATACGAAACCGGAGCAGCTCAATGCATTGATGTCGCCGAAGTCCTCTTTCTCAGGCTCGTTGAACAATATTGAATGAAGGGCGAGATTGAAGTCCTCCATACTGCGCAGGTCTTTGTCGATCAGGGAATCCAGCTGCAGGTCAATTGTGTAATCCATGTAATAGAACTTGTCATCGATGCGATGCAGGGATGACAGAACATCCGCCGATTCCGCAGGCTTGCAATGATCAAGCCCGAGCGGGTTTGTTGTCACCGGTTCGCCGAGAGACAAAACGCGCAGTGGCGTGTTCTCATCAGATTTTCCACAGCAGCTTACAAACAGAACGGCTGTGGCGATTGCCAAGGGGAAATGTAGGATTTTCATAATTAGTTAAAGTTAATACAGGTTCCAGTGAACAGACTTTGTTTGGTTGTTAAACTTTATATAAACATCCAAATCAGTGGCTCTCTTTACGGGAAGGGAGCGAATGCGACAAATATATATCAATTTTTTGATTCATTGAATGTGTTGCATTAAAAACGGCACGAATAGGTGCAACAGGACAATGCACCAACCTTTGAAGGCATGGCCTGATTCCGCCGAATCTTCGGGTTAGGTGATAGTTGCTCAGGCATCGGCCATAATAGGATCAAGTGTAAGATCTTTCGAGGGATAGAAGCAAACAGTGTACCGGCGCTGCGTCTTTTTTGTGGTTTTGCTGAATAGGTTATTTTTTTTAAGAATGACTATATTCGCATTTACTATGTTCATGAAACCTGAATCAACATTCATTCTGAGTGCCGGCGCGATGGTCGCTCTGGCCTTTGGCATTGCAGGCTGCGGTCCCGGGCAGGCGGCGGCGTCACATGAAGGACCTGACGTCAAGACAACTTTCCAGACATCACAAGGCTGGAGGCCTACTATGGACAACCGGGCAGATGGTGTGATGATCTACAGCGTCACCGGGAATCCATCGGACAGTGACGGGACGGGCAATACCTTCGAGTATAGGGTGAAGTCCTGGCGTGACCATGGCTATGTCGCCCAATATATGACGGGTATCGCATGGGGATCCTATCAGGACTACTTCACGGGGAAGTGGGACGGTAAACGGCACATGGATGAGGGTCAGGTGGATGTGCAGGGCGATACCATATGGCACGGCCCCCTCGTGCCTTACATCGTCCCATCGGACAATTATCTCAGATATATTAAGGAAGAGCACGTCCGGAGAGTCATAGACAACGGTATCACGGAACTGTTCTTCGAGGAGCCCGAATTCTGGGCGAAGAGCGGATACAGCGATGCTTTCAAGGCAGAATGGCAGAAGTTCTACGGCTCCGACTGGAGACCTCAAGATGAGACTCCGGAGAACACCTATCTTGCCAACAAGCTGAAGTATCGGATGTATTACCATGCCATTGATGAAGTCTGCACCTATGCAAAGGAATATGGCAGGAGCAAGGGCTTGGATGTCAAGTGCTATGTTGCCACTCACTCACTGCTGAACTACTCACAGTGGCAGATTGTCTCTCCGGAAGCAAGCCTGGCTTCGCTCCCTTGCATCGACGGTTATATCGCGCAGGTCTGGACTGGTACCTCACGGCAGCGAAACTACAACAACGGCGTGGTAAAGGAGCGCACCTTTGAAACCGCATATCTCGAATATGGCTGCATGGAGAGCATGACGGCTCCCACCGGCCGCAAGATGTACTATCTGACTGATCCCATCGAGGACGGTGATAAGGACTGGATTGACTATAAACTCAACTACCAGTGCACTTTCACGGCAAAGCTGCTCTATCCTGACATTGCCAACTATGAAGTGATGCCATGGCCGGAACGCATATATGAAGGACTCTACAGGGTAAGCATGGACAGTGACGAACGTACGACCATCCCCCGCCACTACTCCACCCAAATCCAGCTTATGATCAATGCCCTCAACAAGATGCCGCTTTCCAGCAACAAAGTAAGCGGAACACAGGGAATCACCGTACTGATGGCGAACTCGCTAATGTTTCAGGGCTTCCCCCAACATCGGGGTTACGAGGATCCTCATTTCTCAAACTTCTACGGCCAGGTCCTTCCTCTCATCAAGGCAGGCATCCCCGTCAGGACCGCGCACATCGAGAACCTCGGATTCAAGGAAAGCCTGGCAGAGACCAAAGTTCTGATAATGTCATATTCCAACATGAAACCCTTGGAGGCAAAGTCGCACAAGCACATTGCAAACTGGGTGAAGAAAGGCGGTATCCTCGTATACACGGGGCGTGACGACGATCCGTTCCAGGCCGTTTGTGAGTGGTGGAACCGGAATGGCAATGATTTCGCTGTCCCCTCAGACCATCTGTTCAAGCTCATGGGCATTCCTGAAGGCGCCGCGGAAGGGATATACACATACGGCAGGGGTACCGTCTGTGTACTACGCCATGACCCTAAGGAATATGTCCTCACCGAAGGCGGTGCTGAAGAATATGTCAATAAAATTGTGGAGTTGTATCCGGGCACAGTCGAATTCAAGAACCACTTCTATCTTGAGCGCGGTATGTTCGACATTGCAGCTGTGCTGGATGAAAGCGTAAGTGAAGACCCCCTCAGAATAGAAGGCAGGCTCATAGACGTTTATGACAGCACCCTTCCCATATATTCGGTCAAGGAACTCTTCCCAGGGCAACAGTGCCTGCTGATAGACGTCAACAGAGTCGGACACCCTTCAACTCCCCGGGTGCTTGCCGCAGCGGCACGCGAATATGACGAGAAAGTCACGGATAACTCATACCGTTTCGTATGCAGGAGCCCCGTCAGGACCACTAACGTTGCACGTATCCTTCTTCCTGTACAGCCCAGTAGCGTGAAGATTGCAGGCGTGGAAGTGTTCGACGAATCCGAATGGGACGAATTCACACACACTTACAGAATCACTCACGAGAATGCTCCCGATGGTGTTGCAGTGGAATTTGAATGGTGACGGGCTATTTCCCCTGCTTCTCTTCTGATTAATTGAACGAGACAAACCTTGTGAGTTGCCTCTCTTGCAGAAGAATAATATTCAGGTTAATAATTCTTCGGTTTGGTAAAAAATCTTTCTACAACGGTAACGGCGCAGATCGAAAAACCGTAGATGAGCCTTATCGCATATATTTTCATCCCGGTAAAAAGAACATTCGGGCTGATATTGCCATCAACTTGAGCCAATGCGTCAAATAACTGCTTCGCGTTGCAAAGGACAGAGATAACGGCTACAAGCACAGCTAAAATCCCTACTTCCCGCAACCGTTTCGGCGCTTTGATCATTACAACAAAAGAAGCAACCAAAATTAATGTCAGTATGACACTCACGATAATTCCGGATTCTACAAACCAATGAAACATAATATGTTATCTTTAATAATTTAATGCAAGTTAGATAAATAATGTTAAAATCAAATGATTCAGAGTATTTCATATTTTTCTGCTGATCATTCATCGGGATATTCGTAGTACCTTATCCAGTCTATTGCCATCTCGACGGGCAGATCCTCAAGTTTGGCTTCTCCTGGCCAGGGAGCGCCGACCTGCATATCAACGTAAAGGGCGTATTGCTTGTCGAATGACCACTGCAGCGGGCCGAATTCGGGCAGGCGCTTGTAGGTGAGAGTGCAAACGTTGTTGATGAAGAGCTTTATGCTGTCGCGGTAATGCTCCACGGCATAGACGTTGAACTCGTTGCGTTTGATGGGACCTGTGCTGCTGTGTTTGGGACCAACATTGAGCGAGTCTGTAAGGGTGAACCGGGTGTGGAGGGTCTGGTGTGCAATATCGTCGAAATTGAGTTTCTCGCAGATATCAATCTCTCCACCGTATTCGTTCTCGCGCATAGGTTCACCGGCCTGCGGCATCATCCACAAAGCAGGCCATGCTCCTTGGGCCTCGCCGATCTTGGCACGAATCTCAAGCCTTCCGTAACCGAAGGATTTCTTGTCCCTAGTCCAGAGTCCTCCGGTCAGGATGGGGGAGTCGTCTCCTTCGAGACCGGGATTGACAATGCCCTTGAGCACCAGGCAACCGTCCCTCAACTCGAAGCATCCGTCATAGTCCGACATATGTATCTTCCATGCGGGGCCGGGATTGGTTCTCGGGATTTTGGACCAGGTGGTCCAGTCGATCTCGGCCCCGTCAAACTCTTCCGACCAGGTTGGCTTGGGCTCTGAAGTGCAACTCGCCAGCAATATCAGCACTGCTGCAAACATCAATGATTTCTTCATGTTTTTCCGTACAATTACCATATCTGCAAATATACAAAAAAGAGGCCGACCTTTTTTTAGTTGACCTCATAGGGCTGGGGTTCGAAACTGTCGAAGCAGAAAGGACTGTCATCCCATGCGCGAAATCCCCAATGACTGGTTTCTGGTAGGTTGCTGACTCCGAGTCTCGAACCGTTTCCGGAAGGGCTTGTTTCTTATTTAATCCACTTTCTTTACAGGTACCTGAATGATGGTAAGCCATTTCTCCGGGTCTTCCTGGTTCCAGATGCCGTCGACGTAGCAGGCGCGAGGTGCATCGGCTATCTCGTACCCCATCTTTGCAATCTCAGCAAAAAGTTCGATGTAACTCTCGCGTAATTTGGTGTATGGCCCGTATACTTTCATACAGATGGCGGTCGGGTACTCCGGCAGGGTCTTGAATTTCACGATATCGGAGTCTTTCTTCGCAGATGTAACCTTCTCGCAATACTCTATCTCGAAGTTTTCGGCCCTGTATTCCTTGGCCGTCTCCACTGTGAAACAGTATCCCGGTTCCGGGCATTCGCAGCCAAGGCGGGCCATTTCTGGAGCCACAACGCTCACCAGATGCATTCCGAGGGCATCATAATTAGGGAGAATTGTCCTGTTGTAAGCGACAATTATAGAGGGTAGTGAGTCAAAATAAATCTTTTCCATATTCATTCTTTTCTTTTGGGCGGCCACCAGGCTCCCCAGTTGGGTATGACGGGCTTTAAGCGTCTGCAGCTCTTCTTCACAGGTCCTGATCTTGGACCCAAGAGTCCTGATATCGGGATAGTGCGTATCATTCTCATAAAGTTCCTTTATCTCCGCAAGGGAGAATCCGAGCTGTTTGAGTTGGACGATTGAGAGAAGTCTCTGCAACTGGTCCGGGCTGTAGTAACGGTACCCGGTCCACATATCCACTATGCCGGGCTTCAGCAACCCTATTTTCTCATAATGTCGCAATGTCTTGACCGTAACCCTTCCGAGTCTGGAGAACTCGCCGATTTTATACTTTGTCTGTGCCATCATTAAAGCGCTTTTGATGTTAACGGATGCAAAGATAATACATGACCTAAGGTACGAGTCAAGAGGTCAAAGCAGTTTTTTGCATATTTTTACTAACTTCACCCCAATAACTTGCAAATAAGTAAAGTTACCATTTATCGAATTGAATACTTGAGCGCATCAAAGGCGCGTCTCGTAGGCTACTACCTCTGAATCCCGAACCATTTCCGGGAGGATATGTCAAAGATTTTTGTCTATACGAAATCTATAGAACCCTCACGCTGATCTGACGCCCTAGCCCCTGAAACAGTTTTACCAGCGTGGATAATTGAATATCTGCGTGGCCTCTTTCTACTCGCGGAATAAAAAACCACCGCAGGAGCGGCAGTTATGGTTCCGGGGCTCGAAACTGTCGAAACAGAAAGGGTTGTCATCCCTTACGCGAATTCCCCAATGACTGGTTTCCGGTAGACTACACAGATAAATTATCGAACTTTCTGGAGGATCTTGTGAAACTTGATAATTTCGCTAAATGCATTGAGCTATGACTGCATTGCATTCTCGTAAAGAAATTCCGGA
>JAZLLN010000041.1:0-23792 GCA_045598165.1 Candidatus Cryptobacteroides sp. | reverse complement strand
CTAGTGTAATGTAATATTGATGATTAGAAATATTTTTCTTATCTTTATGGTATAAATAAAACGTTGGATCCAAAACATTTATACCATGCCAAGAGAAAGGAAATACCGGGTTAAACTCTCGGATGAACAAGTAAAACGACTCAAAAAGGTTATGCGCGACAAGGCCACAACACTTACGGTACGCAACCGCTGCCAGATACTTCTGGATATGGACGAAGTCCATGGAAAGCAGTATCTCGAAGAGCAGTGCGCAAAACGTTGTGCTGTGCACATTGCAACGGTATCATACACCGTCAAGAAGTTCGCAGAAGAAGGCCTGGATGCCTGCCTTGCCCTTAAGCGCAGTGTCAATTCTGACAATGCCCGCCGTAAAGTGGACGGACGCGCTGAAGCCCAACTGATTGCTCTTGCCTGCGGTCCTGTCCCCGAAGGGCACGCGCGCTGGACTTTGAGACTCCTTGAGGAGAAAGCCAAAGTCATTCTCGACGATCCCGTAAGCCACGACACAATCCGTCGTACGTTAAAAAAAACGAATTGCGGCCTCACAGAAACGACTACTGGTGCCTCCCCAAAAAAGAAGACCCGGAATTCGTAGCCTGTATGGAAGATGTTCTTGACATATACGAAAGACCTTATAATGCTCTCAATCCTGTCGTTTGCATGGATGAGAAGCCCTATCAATTGCTCGGCGAGGCTAGAGAACCGCTTCCGATGCGTCCAGGGAGCAACAGAAAGGTCGATTCCGAGTATGTCAGGAACGGAACGTGCAGTATCTTCGCTTTCACTCAGCCGCTGAAAGGAGTCCGTCACGTTAGTGTCAGGGAGCATAGGACTGCCACTGACTGGGCGGAAGAAATCAAGACAATGGTTGATGAGTGGTATCCCGATGCCGAGAGAATCACGCTTGTGATGGACAATCTCAACACCCACGCACCGGCATCCCTCTACAAGAGGTTTCCGGCACCGGAGGCGAGGAGAATCCTTAAAAAGCTTGATATTCATTACACTCCTAAACATGGAAGCTGGCTTGATATGGCTGAAATCGAACTGAATGTTATGACAAGACAGTGTCTTTCGAGACGCATTGCCGATATTGAAACCTTGAAGCGAGAACTTTCCTGCTGGGAGTCCGACCGAAACAGTACCGATAGCAAAATAGTATGGCAGTTCCAGACGAAGGACGCGAGAGTAAAGTTGGCTTCATTGTACCCAAAGATTGTTGAATGTTAATTTCTATATGTCAATAAGACGTTACACTAGTATTGACTTCCGTGTGGAAACCGCCACCTTGACCGTATCTTCAAGATTACCCACACCGATTATCACTATTGGAGATTCTTCTTCAGGGATGCCGTAGCGTCTCAATTCCGCAAGCTTCGAATGGACGAAACCGCAGGATAGGGGGATGGTGCCGAGGCCCAGGGAATGGAATGCATTGACAAGATTCATTGCATACATCCCGCCGTCTACATATTGTTGGAAAGGCTCATAGTAAAGAAAACCTCGCATATCGGCACAGACAAGCACCGCCGTGTGTATCTCGTTCTCAAAGCCTGAACAACCTCCCTGCCAGTGAAGAAGTTCCGACACTTTTTCCCCTTCAAAGACATGAGTCTTCCAAGCCTGACGGTTGCAGGCCGAAGGAGTATGCGCCGCCATTTCCAAAGCTTTGATCAACAATTGTCTGTCAACCATTTCGGGAGAATAGGCCCGTATGGAGTGACGGCTTTCCAGAACCTGGCCGAAATTGCCCGATGCGGCCCTCCTGATCTCGTCAGAAGGCAATTCCATCACCCCGGCAATCTCTTCAAGAACTACGCCGTCCAGCTCGCGAAACGCTACCTCCAGAGCTGACACGTCAGTTCCTGAGGCACGGCTATAGGACAGGTAGACGGCAATGATGGAGCAGGGGTAAGCGAGGAATCCATCCTGCGCGCCATAGTCCCTGCGATATGACACAAGCGATAATATGAGGTGTTCCGCCTTTGCCGCTCCGAAGCCTTTCCTGGGATTGCGTAGGGACAAAGCCTTTTCCAGTGTATGGGCCTCACGCAAAATGAGATACCGTCGTTTCTCCTTGTCCTTCTCCGGATGGGAAGAGGCATTGAAACGGATGAGCCTCCGAAGATAATGGAAAGTCTCTGAAAAATATGTGAGCGCTATCATTGCCATTTTCTGAAATCGACTTTACTTATAATGAAATCCCTTTCGCTGCCGGTCATTGCGAAGCACCAGGAAAAGCCGGCGACGGCAACGACTGCGGTCAGGATGCATACAACCGTACGCAAAACTCCCGTTCCGATTAGAAGATACGGCAAGGCACATACGGCAGCGGAAAGCACCGTCACTGGCAACACTTTGTAAATGACATCACGTACATAGTTTCCTGTCGGGAAGTCCAGCTGGCGGTGGAGAATCGCAAGTTTGATTGCAACAAGGGCGGCATATATCACTGCGTAGACAATATATGAAACATAGGCAGGGAAACCAACGGCATATAACAGCCAGGATATGAGGAACACCAGCATCGATACCGGCCCGATTATGAGATAATATCTCTTTATGTCTCCTGTCGCCATTTCCAGGACCGCCATTGAGTTGCCCAGAAGATCGGCAAGTATCCCTATCAGGGTCAGTCTGGTGAACAGAACGGCGCCATCCGGGACCGAACCCAACCAGAGTTTGAGAAGAGCGTCGGCCTCAACAAAAACAGGCAGAGCCACAATAAGCACGAGAAGGTATGAATACCGAGCTCCCTTGCAGACGAGATCGAAGCAATATGAATGCTCACCGGACGCGTACGATTTCGTGATCTGCGGATTGAGAGCCGTGGTGAAGCTGTTGACGAATTGCCTCACAATGCCTTCAACCTGAGTTGAAATGCCCCTCGCGGCATTGGCTCCCACCCCGAAGAAGACATTCATAAGTATGTTGATTCCCTGAGAGTTGAAAAGAGTGGCGCCAAGCCCGAAGAAAACCCATCCGGAGAATCCTCCCATCTCCCTCAAGCAGGAACGGTCAAAGACGAGACGTCCTCTCGTCTCTTCATAATGACTGCGGCTGAACGTACCGTATGTGAGCCTCACGATTGCGGCCACGACAAGCATCAGAACGGCGTAGGTCTTCAGTTTGTCGAAGCCTGATACCATCAGGGCGAATGCCACTCCGAGCTTCAGGACCGCTTCCATCACACTGACCCAAGCGAAGGCGGACATATCCTCGTGCGCGATTATCACTGCATTGTACGGCACGCTCAGGAGGTTGAGGACAAGAGCCAGAGCAGCACATTGGAGCACACACTCCGCAGCATCCATCCTCCCGTCCGGAATCACCATCTCGTGATGGAGGAACCATATTCCGACGGTGGCTGTGAGGACAAGGATAAGCGCACCGAAACACAACTGGATGATGACGCTTGTGGAAAACACCTTCTTCAGTTTCTCTCCGTCTCCCTTCCCAAGTTCGAAAGTGATAAACCTTGAAATCGCCGAAGAAATCGCCGAGGTGAATATCGTGAACATCGTCACCAACCCGCCTACAGCAGCATATACGCCGAAATCATCGACACCGAGTTCCTTGAGCACGACGCGGGAAGTGAACAGCCCGATAAGCATCAGAAGCAGCATACGGACGTAAAGCATCGCCGTATTCTTCGCTATCTTCGAGTATCTGGTATTTCCCGTTCCGACGCCCATCGATGTAAATATCCAAAAAAAGGCAAGTTATCAAAAAAGTCACTAATCCGCAAGTTCTGGTATCAGAAGCTCAGTTCCATCCCAAGAGATACGACAAATTTTCTTCTGGCAGTTTCGCGGTGGGTGAGCCTCCACATACAATCCACCCGGAACATACTCAGGATGTTGGTCAGGCCGACTCAGTCCAATAACAAGGCTGCAATATGGAAGGCTCTGCAAGACATCGGGATTCATTGCTTTCCAAACAAGCCGAAAACGGAAGATCCTGAACCGGACATAGCGGCATATACCGCCCCGTCATCATAGAATCTGCGCTTGAGGGCCTGAATCTCAGGATGCAAAGGGAAGACTGTCGCCTCAAAATCATTTACCACCACATCCTTCCAGCATTCCACGGGGCCCTTCAGAGCTTCTTTCAGAGGAGGAAGAGCAATGGCGGTATTCTTGGCGGCCAGCACTCCGCGATAAGCCTCAGCTGTGCTTACCGCCACACCGGACGGCACCTCCACCCTCAACTGCCATGCACTCAAATCAATGTCATACGGTTCCAGAACCTCTCCGCGTCCGGTTCCGAACATAGGTCTGTTGTAAATGAAAAAGGCGCAGTCCGAGCCGAGACGGGCGGCATACCCCGCCAGGGCAGAATCATCAAGACCGATGGAAAACATCTCATTGAGCATCTTCAAAGCAAATGCCGCATCGGATGAACCGCCACCCAAACCTGCTCCGACAGGGATATTCTTCCTGAGGACAATTTCCACCGGAGGCAGGTTGAAATCGGCATCCAGAATCTCGTATGCCTTTACTGTCAGGTCCTTCCTCGGATCCCAATCCACTTTCTGCCCGATTATCCGGATATTAAGTTTGCTTCCGGCATCAACAATTTCCAATTCATCCGCCATCCCGAAATAGGGAACGAAGAGCGTCTCAAGGTCATGGAATCCGTCCGGACGTTTCCTCAGAACGTTCAGTCCTATATTTATCTTGGGATTGGGAAAGGTCTTCATTGTGAGTTAAAAGGCGTCCATCTGTTCCAGCACGGTTTCCTGTCGGCTTCCATCAAGCCGGGACAGCACGGGGGCAATGAACGAAAGCATCTGAAGGCGTTTCGCCTCCGCTTCCGGAATGCCGCGGGAACGCATATAAAACTGCTCGTCGGGATTCAGGAATCCGGTAGTGGCTCCGTGAGAGCATTCCACGTCATCGGCGTATATCTCCAATTGCGGTCTGGATTCTGCACGAGCATCCGAAGACAGGAGGATGGAATGGCTTTCCTGATAAGCCTTTGTCTTCTGAGAATCCTGAGCCACGTATATGAGACCGTCGAAAGATGCCCGTGCCCTGCCTCCGACAATGCCTTTGAACAGCTGCCGCGACAGGCACCCGCCTGAATTGTGCCTCACGTTCACCTTTATCTGAAGTTCTTCCGACGACGGGCACAAATATAATCCGGCAAGGTCCAATTCCGCACCGGGTCCGTTGAGATTAATCTCAAGTTCACGCTCATCCCATTCCAGACCGGGGACATAAAGCAGCGTCATCGATACCTTCTCTCCTGCCTGTATGTTTATCGTCCTACTCATCTATACCCTCAAATCCGTTCTGCCATATCCTGTCGGCAAGGTCCCTGCCACCAGTCTTGACAATACGTCCTTCCTTAAGCACGTGAACCACATCGGGAACTATATACTCCAACAGTTTCTGATAATGGGTAATGATCATGAATGACTTTTCCGGACTCTTGAGGGCATTCACCCCTTCAGCCACAATTTTCAACGCATCCACGTCAAGGCCCGAATCCGTCTCGTCAAGGATTCCGAACAGAGGGTCTATCATAGCCATCTGGAATATTTCGTTGCGCTTCTTCTCTCCTCCGGAGAAACCCACATTCACCTCACGTTTGGCAAACTCGGGTTTCATCTGCACGAAAGACATCTTCTCCTTGAGCAATCTGAGGAATTCTCCGGCAGACAATTCCGCTTTGCCTGTCGCCTTGCGACGGGCATTGACTGCCGTTTTCATAAAATTGGTGATGCTTACACCGGGGATTTCCACGGGATACTGGAAGCTGAGGAAGATTCCCGCCCAGGAACGCTCCTCCGGAGTCATCTCCAGAAGATTGCGTCCGGCAAATTCTATACTGCCGGAAATTACTTTATATTCAGGTTTGCCCGCAAGTACGGCACTGAGCGTACTCTTGCCGGCCCCGTTCGGCCCCATAACCGCGTGTATCTCCCCACGCCTTATGGTAAGATTCACGCCCTTGAGAATCTCTCTGCCCTCAATACCTGCGTGAAGGTCATTGATCTGAAGCAATATTTCGTTTTCCATTTTTCTATCCTATAGCCCCTTCGAGGGACACTGAAATCAATTTCCGGGCCTCAACGGCAAATTCCATAGGCAGCCTCTGCAGCACGTCGCGGGCATATCCGTTCACGATGAGGCCCACCGCCTCTTCAGGAGCAATACCCCTCTGCCCGCAGTAAAACATCTGGTCCTCACTGATCTTTGAGGTGGTTGCCTCGTGTTCCACGGTAGCGGTAGGACAGCTGTTCATAATCACGGGGAAAGTATGCGCTCCGCATTTGTCCCCTATCAGCAGGGAATCGCATTGGGAATAGTTCTTCGCTCCCTGCGCCCCCGGATTCACCCTCACCAGACCACGGTAACTGTTCTGGCTGTGACCTGCGGAGATGCCTTTCGAGATTATCCTGCTGCGGGTTCCACGGCCTATGTGTATCATCTTCGTGCCCGTGTCGGCCTGCTGCCAGTTGTTTGTAAGGGCCACACTGTAAAACTCCGAGGACGAATAGTCGCCCTTGAGTATGGTTGAAGGATATTTCCAGGTCACGGCCGAGCCTGTCTCCACCTGCGTCCAGCTCAAATGCGACCCGGAGCCCTTGCAGATACCGCGTTTTGTCACGAGATTCAGGATTCCTCCACGTCCTTCGGAATCGCCGGGATACCAGTTCTGCACAGTCGAATACTTCACATCGGCATCCTTTTCCACAACAATTTCAACCACCGCAGCATGCAGCTGATTCTCGTCGCGCATAGGAGCTGTACATCCCTCCATATAGGAAAGGGTGGAACCCTCGTCGGCGACAATCAAAGTTCTCTCAAACTGTCCCGTGCCGCTTGCATTGATGCGGAAATAGGAAGAGAGTTCCATAGGGCACTTCACCCCTTTGGGTATGTAGCAGAACGAACCGTCTGAGAACACGGCGGAATTGAGCGCGGCATAGAAATTATCCGACACCGGTACGACACTGGCCAGATACTTGCGGACCAGGTCAGGATGCTCCTGAACGGCCTCAGAGAAAGAGCAGAAGATTATACCCTTCTCTGCAAGTGTCTTACGGAAAGTGGTTGTGACGCTTACGGAATCGAACACCGCATCCACAGCCACCCGGGACTCCCTGGGTTTGACTCCCGCCAGGATTTCCCTTTCGTGCAGGGGAATGCCGAGTTTGTCGAAAGTCTCCATAAGCGTGGGATCAATCTCTTTCGGTCTGTCCTTGTCCTGCTTGGGGGCCGCCCAATATATGATGTCCTGAAAATCTATTTTCGGCAACTTGAGATGTCCCCAGGTAGGAGGCGCCATCTTCTGCCACCTGCGGTACGCATCCAGTCTGAACTCAAGAAGCCATTCGGGCTCATGTTTCCGCGAGGAGATTATCCTGATGATATCCTCGTTGAGGCCCTTGGGAACGTACTCCTGCTCGATTTCGGTCACGAAACCTTCCTTATACTCCTGTCCTGTTATTTCTTTGAGTTCCTGATTCATTTTATTGTGCCTGCTACGGGCAAATATACAAAATTCTACGCTAAACCAGGTCGGCAAGCACGATGGCCGTCATCGCCTCGACAATCACCGGGGTCCGGAGAGCAAAACAGGTGTCGTGGCGTCCCCTGATGCTTAACGTTCCCATAGACTCCTTCTCGAAATTCCAGGTCTTCTGCGGCTTGGATATGCTGGATGTGGGTTTTACCGCCACCCTGAAATGAATGTCCGCACCATTTGTAATGCCACCGTTGACTCCGCCGGAACCGTTCTTCAGCGGCCCGTCAGGACCGAACGGATCATTGTGTTCCGAGCCCTTCATCGCTGACGCCTTGAACCCGTCACCGAACTCAATCCCCCTTATTCCGGGTATCGCGAAAATGGCATGGGAGATCAGTGATTCAACGCTGTCCCAGAACGGTTCACCAAGGCCGATCGGCACATTGGAGACTATGCAATCTATTATTCCCCCCAGAGAATCCCCCTCCGCGGCGGCGGCCGAAATCATGGAATCCCACTTCGTTCTGTCCGGGCATCCTCCTATTTCCACAAGTTCCGCCTTGATATCCATTCCGTCCAGCACCTTCCTTGCCACTACTCCGGCAGCGACAACAGGGAGAGTCAGCCTTCCTGAAAAATGGCCGCCTCCACGGGGATCGTTTGCCCAATCCCATTTCACTGAAGCCACATAATCGGCGTGACCGGGGCGGGGCATTTTGTCGAAATCCTCATAATCTGCCGGACGGACATTCTTGTTTTCAAAAACAACGGTCAGCGGGGCTCCGGTGGTGTGCCCGTCATAAACGCCGCTGATGATATGCGGCTCGTCGGCTTCGGTTCTCGCCGTCGTCCCCTTTCCCCCGGCGGACCTGCGTGCAATGTCCTCGGCGAAATCCGCCTCCGAAAGTTCTATTCCCTCCGGAACGCCGTCCAATGTGACCCCTATCTCCGGCCCGTGGGATTCCCCGAAGACGGAGACTCTGAAAATCCTTCCGAAACTGTTCATAATGTCAGAATAAAGAAATCAAAACCATAATCCAATGAGCCACTATTCCGGCAACCAGGCCTCCTATCGTGTGGGCGCCTATAGCCTTCGAAGTAAGGCTGCGATATCCAAGACTGTCAAGCATAGCTGTATGAGTGCTCATATAGCCGCTCCAGCACATCCCGATTGCCGTGCATACGGCAACGGCATTCCCGTTCACCCATCCTTCCGCAATAAATCTTGGGATAACTCCAAGGGCAGCGCCTACGGCACCAAGTGCAGTGATAGGGAAAGCGACCATATGAGGGTCATCAAAACCGAACAGCCAGTCAAATATAAAATTAATTTTCCCGGCCAGCCAGGGAAGAAGTTCCGTGCCCTCATAAGCTCCTCCCGTATAGGTTCCGGCAGCAGAGGTGCCGAATGTAAGCAGCATCACCAGAGTAGAGATGATAAGGACTCCCGGAATGATTGACATTCCAACCTCCACGCCGCTCTTGCCACCATCCAGAAGTGCATTAAGAATCTTAACGAACGTGGATTCCTCGCCAGCCTGGTCCTCCTCTTCAGTTTCAGGCCGCACTCCCTGTACGGAGGGCTGCTGATACCTGAATTCCGGATGCGCCTTCAAAGTGAACAGCTGCATCAGCCTCGTGGAGACGATAGCTCCCACAAAGGCTCCGAAAAGACCGACCAGAGGCTGCCAGACAAAACCCTGCCCGATCATAAAGACAATCACGATAAGGCCCATTCCGAATGCCGTACCGAAATTGGTGAGCGATATGATCTGATATGTCTTGAACTTTTTGGAGAACTTCTTGTCCCGTGCCAGGGTAATGATGGCGGGATTGTCGGACAGGAAAGTCATAACCGCACCCAGGGAGGCTTCTCCCGGCAGGTTGAAAAGCGGTTTCATCAAAGGCTTGAACAAGCGGCCTACCAGATCGACCACTCCGAAATCCAGCAGCAGGCGGCTCAGAGCTCCCATCAGCACGCAAATGGCCATAAGGAAGAAACAGGTGTTAAGCAAAAGGTCGTGAGCCGTGTGCATAATGGTGTTCAGCATATGGGAAGCACCCATTACGTACCCCAGATACCCGAAAACGAGCAGCAGGACTCCCAGGCAAATCAAGCCTGAACGATACTTTTTCATTTTTTCTTTAAAATATTAATCTGCCAGGTAGCGCCTATGTTGAAGACATCCAGGTCAGAGATTCTGCCTGCAATGTCCCCCCATCTCTTATAGTAGTATGCGTGAAGTCTGACTGTAGGAATGGGCCTGAATTCCACGCCCCCTCCCAGTTTGTTGCAGGAAGTCCCGTCAAAGACAAAGAAATCCCGGCCAAAACCTCTGTTTCTGTCTCTGGAACCCCTGACAAATGCATCTATCTTTTCACTGAAATTCCATTTGAACTCACCGACAAGGGAATAACTGCCAAAGGGGCGGATATCACCCATATCGGATCTGCTTATGGCATCCAGAGTGATGGCGGCCCTGCCGGAAGTGAAAAGATTGCCCAGGGCAAGTTGTCCCATATAACTTCCTCCCTCCATTCCGAAAAGATTCAGACTGTATATGGATTTCCAGCAGCCGTGCCGGCCGTACCAACCCAGATTATAGGAAAAAAGCCTGTCCTCCCAGTTGGATGCAGGGCTGCGCATGAACTGGAAACGGAGCAGGTCCTTCTCCCATTGGTAAGCGGCCGAGACTCCGAAATTGAACACACCTCCCGCATTAATCCAGTATTCGCTGGTATAATATAAGTCAACCGCAGCCGCATCGTATTCAATCGATCCCACATCCGCCACGATCTTGCCGGCACGGAACTGCCATTTGCCGTCAGGAGAATAATTGAGAAAAACCCAGTCCGTAGCCGAAAAGATATCGGATCTTTCTATCCTGCGATTGATGTTGTGCCTGAAATCATAGCTGAAACCCGCACCGATGTCTCCCTTCCCGTTGACAGTGAAGTATTCTCCGACGAAGCCCGTCCTTTCCTGATCGTGCTGGAAAGATGCCCTGACCTTGATGTACAGTTCGTGACCCGACTGTGCCGAGAGGCTCGGCAAAGATATCACAAGGGCCATTATGACAAATACTATTCTCTTCATATCCCAAAGAAACCGGGGAATGACTTCCTCACACAATCAATGTCGTCTATGATAACTTCGGAGGCTGCCCCCTTGGACGCCACAGACAGGGCCATAGCCATTCTGTGGTCGTGACGGGAACAGAATTCACCGCCGCGGAGCAGCCTTCCATTGACAATTCTTGATGTCAATTGCTCTCCATCTATCAGAAGCTCGTCGCCTTCTGTGATGGCGTTCACGCCGAAAGCGGAAAGCATCTCCAGAATGGCCTCCGCCCGGTTGCTTTCCTTGCCGGCAAGTCTGCCGATGCCCGCCAGTCGTGAGCGTCCGGCGCAGAATGCCGCCAGGACCGCAACTATGGGGAACAGATCCGGGCAGTGGTTGAGGTCGGTCTCGAAAGCCTCCAGAGGGGCCTTCCTTACACTTACGGACGGGTCGTCTTCCACAACGGAGACGACAGCACCAGCATCCACAAGAATATCCAGGATGGATATGTCCGCCTGGACGGAAGACATGTCAAGCCCGGTTATCTCCACTTCGCCGAATATCGCCCCCGCGACGAGAAAATTGGCCGCACTGCTCCAGTCCGGCTCGATACCGAAATCCGCCGCCTTATATTTCTGACGTCCCGGAATCCTGAAGGTCATTCCGGTACAATATGACCAATCCTGCTGTGCGAGCATTTCAGCGTTTCCTTCCATCTCGCAGGTCAGTTTCACTCCGAACTTTCCGAGAACATCTTGAGTGATATACATATACGGGATGCTCTTCGGCTCCCCGACATACAGGGTTGACGGCTTGGCACAGAGAGGCAACGCCATCATCAGGCCAGATATCAGCTGCGAGCCTCCGCCACCGGAGACATCCGCAACACCGGGAATGATGTGTCCGTTCACGTTGACAGGAACCCTGATTTCCTTGCGTGACTTGTCCGCATTGGCCAGAATGACACCGAAGGCGGCCATTATGTTCACTGCACCCGACAAAGGCCGGGAAAGCAAGGTCTTTTCTCCCGTAATGACCAGAGACTTGTCATTCAGCACTGAGCAGAGAGGAATCATCAGTCTGGCAAGCAGGCCCGACTCTCCGACATCCAGAGTATCGAGATTCAAAGGCCTGTCCTCCCCGTCCAAAGTTGCACCAATACCTTCTATTGTAAGTTTTCCTCCTCTATCAGCTACTTTGGCACCGATGGCTTCGGCGACCCTGATTGCGGATTCGGAATCTTCACAAGACGTGTACCCGCCAAGATGCGACACACCTTCAGCCAAAGCCGCGGCGATAATGGCCCGTTGCGCAAAACTCTTGGAAGCCGGCATCCTCAGTCCACGACGGGAATACTGTATTCCAAGACCAAGTTCGCGGGAAATATCCTCAAATCCCCATTGACCGTGGGCCGCCGAATCCCCGTCCGAAAGCGCCGCATAGGTGAACGGAGCTCCCGCCTTGAGGCAGTCCAGTCTGCTCACCTTGCCGGCCTCTCCCATCCCGAATGCGATAAGATGTCCTTTCAGCTCCATTTCCTGTCCCGGAACAGGCTCATAAAGGCTTTCAACCAATTCAATATCGGAAGAAGCGTTACAGGTGGGGACAATCTTTGCGATGTCGGCTCCATATCTGAAACAGCGCATTATTACCTGTCTCAGGTAATCCGCAGACGGCGTTTCCTTGAAATTATGATATGAACGTATCAGTTCCGTACCGCAGTCGCGACAGAGTTTCTGAATGTGGCGGCTTACGCCAACCGGAGCCTCAAGTTCAAGGTCGGCATACCGGGCTCCGGCTTCTATAGCTATTTCAAGTTTGCAGGAATTGCCCCGGCTCGTCGCAATGAGAGGAATCTCCGTATTCTCGAAAAGGTCCCTAATCTGCCCGTCTGTCAGTTCGGGACAGAGGTCCAGCCGGATTTCGGCCATCTCGATTCCGGGTCTTGAAAGGATTTCCAAAAGCCCGTCATAAGTCTCGTGATGCAGGGTGACGCAAATCATATTACCTTTCCGATATCTTCGATAAGTACGTAATTGACCCTGCTGCCGTCAGATTTCTTGTCCTTCTGAATTGCCGGGAACAGCTCTTCCTCAGGGCAGGGGAGTTCTGTCGGAAGTCCGCAGGCAATGAAATCCTCCGCCAGTTTGTCGGCAAGGCCTTTTTCCGCCAGCCCTTCCGCCTCGGAGCGGCGGGCGGCCTGGATTATCCCTATAGCCACAGCCTCTCCGTGAGTATATTGTTCCTTTGCATCATACTCCTTCTGCCACCATTCGATGGCGTGAGCCCAGGTATGGCCCAGATTCAGCACACGTCTGCGTCCCTGTTCAAAAGGATCCTCGTTCACGATTTCCTCCTTGATGGCAGCGGCCGCTTGAATCAGAGGAGCCATCCCGGCAATGGTCGGGTTGCCCGAAAGGACTTTCACCGCTTCCCTGTATTTCCTTTTGTCACCAATGATGAAAGTCTTGAGAAGCTCGGCCGAACCGCTTCTGAATTCACGTTCAGGAAGAGTCTGCAACGCCTCGGGAAAGACATAGGTGAATTCCGGCTGACGGAAGACCCCTATCATATTCTTGTATCCGTCCAGATTGACTCCGGTCTTTCCTCCTATAGAAGCATCCACCATTGCAAGAAGCGTTGTAGGGATGTTGGCATAGGCGATTCCGCGCTTGTAGATACCGGCGGCGAATCCCACCATATCACTTGTCGTACCACCACCGACCGCCAGCACTATGGACTTTCTGTCCGCATTCCGGGCAAGAAGCCAGCGGCAGATATCGAGCACTGTATCCATATTCTTGGACGGCTCTCCGGCATCTATCGGCAGGCATTCCGGCTCCGGATCCAAACCCGCCGCGATTTCCCGGGCATAGTTCTCAACATTGCGGTCGCAGACCACAAGCACTGAGGAAAAAGACTTGAGGATGTCTGTAAGGGACTGTTCCATAATACGGATTGCTAAGATACTTATTTTTCTTTGATTATCTGAGAAATTTCGTACCTTTGCACCCGACACAGGCCCGAGTGGCGGAATGGTAGACGCGCTGGACTCAAAATCCTGTGTCCTCAAAAGACGTGCCGGTTCGATCCCGGCCTCGGGCACGAAAGGGTGACTAAAAAGTCATAGAGACTTTGAGGTCATCCTCTTTCTATTTGGCATCTTGCCTCCAAGCGTCGGCTGCTCTCCTCCGGAGACCGTCTCGCTATGCTCGACCCCATCCCCTCGCTTCGCTCCGGATACCTCCCTCTTATGCCGAGGTCGTGAGGGTGTTTACAGCAAGCCTTTTTAGGCTTGCGACCCGAGCAGAAGGACTTTAGCCCGCCGGACGGCATGGCCTCTGGAGGAGACAGCCGATCGCATCTAGGTAATGTGGACATAAATGGTTGGTAACAGCGGCGGTGCCTCAAACATAGGGACTGTGTTTGGGTGAAGGAACACCCTATAGGAAACCTTTATTGATGCCTTAGGGAGAAGTCGGCGTGGAACATTTACGTCAGTCTGCCGGGGCTCCAGAAAAGATCAAAAACATCAAGCGCACGGATATGGGCTGCAGAGCATATACTGGCCATCTGTGTGCTAGATGGCACCAAATTGGTTACATCAAGCACACTCAGCCTTGCTGTAGGGCCGTATATGGCACATTGCTGTGCGAGATGATTTCACCATAGATATTCCATCAACAAAAAGGCCCAACTTCGTGGATAGAATACAAGGCGAAGTCTTTAACATTTTTATCTTGTTCTCAATTTCCCTCCTCCTCGTCTGGTCTCGCATTCACACGCACCGCTTCGCCTGCAAATACAACATAGCAATCTGTGATCATCCCGGTGGTAAAATCAGCTTTACGGCGTGCTATATACTTTGACAATTCAAAGGCTTTGACAGCTAGGATATGCTCATCAAGGTCTATCACGACCACTTTGCAGCCTTGTTTCTTGGCGGACTTGAATCCCGCAGTGACACCTCGCTCCCCCATAATACCCTTCCTATCACCAAGTTGCTCACAGATTGTATATTCCGGAACGTGAATTCCAGAGGTCGCTGTCTCTGTATGAGATGGGTGTCAGCTGCCCCAAGGTGATAGAACTTGTCACGGATGGCGAGAGATACGGGCTCATAGTGGAGAAGGTGGACGAGAAACAGATTTTTTAGTACTGAAAATTGAAAAAACCCAGATTCTTATTGTTAATTTTGTAGAAAGTGCTTGGTTGGTACCGTTCATTGACAGCGTATGTCGCCAATGGAAGCCGGCCGGAGACCAAACAGAAAAGAATATTACACGAATGAAAACATTTTCATCCCTCTGGATTGCGCCGGTGATCGTAATCAGTTTGATTACCGGATGTTCCCCCAAGGAAGACAAGCAACAAAAATTAATCACACCGGTCAAGTTCTCTGACGTTGCCATCGACGATTCATTCTGGTCGCCGAGACTTCAAAGGCACAAAGACGTCACGCTCGGAGTCTGCATAGACCAGATTGAAAACAGGACCGGTCGCATACGCAACTTTGAAAATGCGGCCAAAGGAGAAGGCGGGCATTCCGGCATATTCTTCGATGACTCTGACGTTTACAAGGCTCTTGAAGGCATGGCTTACTCGCTACAAAACATCCCGGACCCGGTTCTTGAGGCCAAATGCGACGAATGGATAGACAAGTTTGCGGCGGCTCAGCAGCCGGACGGTTACATCAACACATTCTATACCCTCACAGGCCTGGAAAACCGCTGGCAGGACATGGATAAGCACGAGATGTACTGTGCGGGACACATGATAGAAGCCGCGGTGGCTTACTACAACGTTACAGGAAAGGACAAGCTTCTCAGAGTATCCGAACGGATGGTCCGGCACATGATGGACATCTTCGGTCCCGGGAAACGTGATTGGGTTCCCGGACACGAGGAGATAGAACTGGCTCTCGTAAAGCTCTTTCAGACAACCGGCAAACGCGAGTATCTGGAATTCGCTGACTGGCTTCTGAGCGAGCGCGGACACGGATATGGGAGTTGCAATTCCGGAAGGGAATGGTCCGCGGAATATTATCAGGATGTCGTCCCAGTACGGGAGGCCACCGACATTTCGGGACATGCGGTACGCTCTATGTACCTGTATTGCGGAATGGCGGATGTCGCTTCATATACCGGAGATCAGGGATATATCGACGCTCTCAACAGGCTTTGGGACGATGTCGTGCTCCGCAATATGTACATTACCGGGGGAATCGGGCAGTCAAAGCATAACGAGGGGTTCACGAAGGACTACTCCCTTCCAAACCTTGAGGCGTATTGCGAAACCTGTGCATCAGTGGGGATGGTTTTATGGAACTGGAGAATGAACCAGTTTACGGGAGATGCGAAATATATAGACGTTCTCGAACGTTCAATGTACAATGGAGCCCTTGCGGGAATCTCGCTCGAGGGAGACAAGTTTTTCTATGTCAACCCCTTGGAGTCATTGGGGGACCACCACCGCAAGGCATGGTACGGCTGTGCATGCTGTCCCAGTCAGATTTGTCGTTTTCTTCCTTCCATCGGAAATTACATCTACGGAGTGTCCAATGAAGCAATCTGGGTAAACCTCTTCATCAGCGGCAAGGCCGACATTCCGATTGGAAGAAGAACAGTACACATCAGTCAGGAAAATACATACCCATGGCAGGGGACCATCACAATCACGGTCGAAGACAAACTGAACAAGGATATACGCGTACGTATCCCGGCCTGGTGCAAATCATGGGATTTGGGCATAAACGGAAATGAGATTGAACCGCTTGTCGAGAATGGATATGCAGTCCTCAGCCGGAAATGGCAGAAAGGCGATAGAATTGTCCTTAGCCTCGATATGCCCGTCGAGATGGTTGCAGCAGACCCCCGTACACTCGAGGATTCCGGAATGCGTGCCATACAGCGAGGGCCTGTGGTCTATTGCCTCGAAGGGATAGACAACCCCGATCTGTATGTCAATGCCTGCCTCAATGCCGGAACTAAATTTGAGACCGGATTCGACCCCGATTTGCTTGGCGGAGTCCAGACCGTCACTGCGACAACAGATGACCAGGTTCTCAACTTCATCCCTTATTATTCCTGGGACAACAGGGAAGCCGGCCCGATGAAAGTCTGGATTCCATTCGCCGAATAGCCGGGAGAGCTCCATTGTTTGTCGGCCTGCAGACAGGCAATCGCGTATGTCAAAGAAAATTTGTGCGGGCATCTGGATTGTGCATATGGTCTTTCGATGGGAGGCAAGATTTTGTCAAGGATTCTGGAAAATGGTGTTTCACTCGCACTATTTTGATGTTCTTCTTGACGAATGTAGGAAAGTATGGCCTTATGGTAAAAGCAGAGCAATATTAGACGGATACAAAGACATCTATACACATAAACTGGAGTCAGTTGGAAATACCGATCTTCACTTTTGGTATGGGACAAAGGAATCGTTTGTAGCGAAACCCCAGGTAACTCATCTTTTACGTCTCGATTCATAAAACAGCCCTGCTTTGACGGGGCTGTTTTATTCATTCACGCACTCATATACCACTCAGTCGAGCCGGAGAATATCATCGGCATAGTTGAGGGCGCATCCCCTGTGGGTAATCTTCAGTATCGTTTTGTGTCCTCTATATTCCGAGGCCAGACGCTCAAGAAGGGTGGCCTCAGTGGCGGAATCAAGGGCGGAGGTGGCCTCGTCGAGAATCAGGACAGTGCCGGGATGCAGGAGGGCTCGGGCTATGGCGATTCTCTGGGCCTGACCTTCGCTGAGGCCGGAGCCGCTCTCGCCGCAGCGGGTGTCAAGTCCGTCGGGGAGGTCATACATAAAATCGGCCGCCGCGATGTGCAGATTATTCTTCAATGAGTCCGGCGTCCGCCCAATCACGGGCAAGTTTTGCAGCATCCGCATCCGCTGTCCGCTCATCCACCTCGTAGTTGTCGAGGATGAATCGTCTGATATCCTCAACTTCGAAGTCCCTGCCTGACAATGCCTCCCAGAGAGAAGCCGCAGTGTCATTGAACGAAATCATCCTGTTGAAGTTGACGAGGCTGCTGCCTTCCGCAACCACGATGTACTCTCTTCCGAGTTTGCGCATCTTGAATCCTTCCTTAATCTTCATATATATTCATTGTTTATCAGATTTGATTACTTTGTTGCATACGGCTTTGTGACATACGAGTGCCGCTTCCGTATCGGGACGGCAGTCAAGGACAAAACAGGGTTGGGACAAGGCGATAGCCGCAATTGTTTCATGAAGACCGTCCGCCATCGAGGCGATGCCACGGAATCCGGAGCTTGAAGACGAAATCAGGGCATAGGCCTCCAATGCCGAAAGAGGGGTAGCCGCATTGGTGGGAGAGCGGCGAATCTGCACCATCGCGCCCAGGGGAGCGCTTGCGTTGCGGTAGCAGGGTGTCTTGCCGCTCCAGGGTGAGCCGTACACTGTCACTGAGCCATCTTCTGCCACACGGACTACCGGATTGTCGTCATTGAGAAGTTCACTCCCGGAAATGTTTTCCAGCCACATCCGGCTGTGAGTGCTCTTGCCGGTACCGCTTTCTGCAAGGAACATATAGGCCCTGCCGGAATTGACCGTCACAGAGGAATGCATCTCCAGAGTCATCAGAGAGGCTGCGCTGAAAGCGAACATCAGCATCGCGGCGTTGTCGATGGCGAAGCGACCTATGCTCGGGTCGGCGAATTCGAGAGCCCCGGAACTGAAATCATCGCTGATACGGAGGCTTGCCACCTTGGGACTCCTGCCGTTCACGGCGAATTCCAGATAGAAACCGTCCCCGTCCCTGTAGAAATCCGTCTGAGTCTCCTCCGGACTGTTGTCACCCACGAAAAGAGGCTCCATTCCGGAAGTGTCTGCGAGAGCCCAGTCCGGCGAGGGATTGACTTGCAGGGTGAATATCGCCTTGTCGGCAGGTAACGGAACTTCCACGGCCTCAAACGGGCCGTAATTCACCTGCATCCTCTCCCACAGAGGAGATGCTTCATCCATCAGGACGGAGAACCGGTGACTGGCAACTATGAAATCCTTACGCATAGTTTTCACTTGACATCGACATTAAGATTTGTATTGAAATGTCCCAGATAGCCCGAATATGAATTCACAATGGCTTCAAGGGCAAACGGATTCCGTTCGCAGCACAGCGAATCCATTCTGCGGCGTTCTATCCTGCGGATGCTTCTTCGATTGAGATGTCTTCCATCGGGAGAAATGACCGCTCCGAGGAACGGTACGCCACACTCCACCGGGATAATCTTCACCTTCCGGTAATTCAGATTGAGGCGCAGCCGGTTACTCAGGAAATCCGCGACAAGCGGGACGGCCGCGGAAAGTCTGTCGCATGACTCGTCTATGATGTAAAAGTCATCGACATATCTCCCGTAATGGTGGAAGCCGAGGTCTCTCTTGACGTACTGGTCCAATTCGTTGAGATACACGTTGCTGAAAAGCTGAGACGTGAGGTTGCCGATGGGGAGGCCGCAACCGGGCGCGGACTTGAAGAGGCTCTTTGAATCGGGCAGGCCCCTCCAATCCGAAAGCTGTCCCTTGATGCGGCAACCTTTGGTCGGATCCAGAAACACCACCTGACGAAGGAGGAACAGAACTGTATCATAGTCAAATTCTTCCGGGAGTCTGCCGCACGATGCAAGTGAATCTATCCTGAAAAGAAGCATATCGAACAGCAGGCTCCTGTCCATATTCATGAAATAGCCCTCGATGTCGAGCTTGAGCGCAAAGCATTGCTTGTGATAGTTCTCACTGCAGGAACGGATGTGATGCTCCAGTCTCTCTATTCCGAACAAAGTCCCCTTCCCCTTGCGGCAGGAGTATGAATCGTATATGAAAGCAGGCTCGAAGACCGGCTCCAGCTGATTGTAGAGATAGTGGTGTATGATTCTGTCGCGGAACGATGCAGCAAAAACCTCCCGCTGTACAGGATCCCTTATTATGAAGCACATCGAACGCTCAGGCCGGTAGGTTCGTTCAAGAATCTCCTCATAAAGAGTTGTGAGATTAAAGGACAGGTTCCTTTCAAAGCGAACTTGAGAATGAGTATTACGTTTGTTGGAGCGCGCTTGATAATATGCCTTGAAAATATCCGTAAGCAGCCCGCTGTCAGACTGACGCTGAGACGGGACGCACCGAGAAGCCGTTGTAACGGTTGTTGTTGTTCTGCGGATTGACATTGTCCGAATTGAAGTTCAAGTTGTACGCGTTGTCTGTATTGCCCGTATTGAGAGAACTTGACCAATAGTTGCCGTTGGAGCCCGCATTGTTAAGGTCCGTACCATTGCCGTTGCCCGCAGCGGGGAAGAACAACAAAGCGTCTGGTGGTGCGGAATGCCCCGGGATGTCCCGGTCACCCCTTTGGAAACGCAGTAGGAGTCCTCGAAGTTTGACATCGCCCGCACCACTGATTCAATCACATTTCCGCAGGTACAGGGCCTGTGGCCTTTCGCTGCAGAATGGACAGCTGCTTGCTTACGGATTGTATCTGCTCGCTCAGAAGCGCAAAGGAGTTCAACGAAATCTGTTTGCTGTCCTTCATCAACTGGAGGAGGAAAGCAAGTTCATCGTAAAAAGGAAGAGCCTCGTCGATGGAACGGGACCGCTGCTCCCCTTTCAGGTCGTAAAGACCTCTGACGAGGTAGCAGCCTCTGAAGGACAATTCCTTCATCCGCAGTCCGAAAGGAGTCTGGCAGTTCTTGGAGATGTTCCCGGAGATGAGGATGACCTGTGTAAGGATGTCATACGCCGTCTTGTACACCGGGGACTTCTCAATCACCTTGGTGTACGGGGAAAGCAGGGCGCGTGAGGCCTGCTCCACTTCCTGGGCGTCCCTCCACTGGAGGAACTCACTCTCGCTGATGGGATAGGAAAGCACCACATCTATTACGACCTCATCTACCTTTTTTGTCATAGCATTCCCGAGCGTCCTGTCAAGGGCAGTCATCGGGAATCCTACATAGAGGATGTCCCTGCCGAGAGTCTTTGACTCCTTGCGGAGGACTTTGTAGTCCTTGATGCGGGTGCAGAATGCAAATGCGCTGCGCTCATAAGCTTTGTAGAACGAGCCCTCAAGATAGAGCCGGATCACGCCGGTGTTGGTCTCCTCGAATTCGATGATTTCTCTCTGTGTCATTTTTTAACCTTGTATTCTCTATGTCACCACGAGCCGCCATTCATTCCGCCACGGCGCGGACGCAATGCCCCAGGTGGCGGAGGTCTTCGGTGCAGGCGCACAACTCCCGACTGTAGTCGTGGCCGTCAAAGCCATACCTGAAAGACAGGATACGGGAGGAATCCGGATTAAGGGAAGAACCGGTGGACGACAGATACCCGCCATAATCCTCAAAACTATCGTTGACGTTCCAGCCTGAGCCCCGGTAATCCCACCATGCGAAATCCCCTCTTCCGGAGAAGGGAAATCTGAGCCGTGTGCCGCGTATCCTCAGATAATGTCCGCCCACGTAAGAACCATCGTACAAGCCGGTGGAGGCCAGACGGAAATCTTCCTCGGTTGTCCCGCTACTCCTGAGCAGAGACTCGAACTCTGCAGCTGTCGGCATCCTCCACGCACCGCCCCAGTTGACATAGGCGGCGTCAGCGGCAAGCGGCAATACGGACAGCCTGCTTCCCCGGCTTGATACATAATTCTCCGCAGTGAATCCTCCTTCCAGAATAGTGCCCTCTCCGGGATAGCCTGACGCCACTTTCCAATCCACCCCGCTGAAGCTGTAGCCGATGACGTTCCCCCAAGAGAAGAAATGGCCGAAACTCTCCCTCCCACTCCGGGAAGTGGCACCGACATTCATCGTGGCCCATTTCCTCCCGCCAGCAACGATGTAATCGTGCCAGCCGTCCGCTCCGATAAAATAGACCCCGCCGCTCACGGTAACTTCGGCTCCGGCACTCACGGCAACTTCGGCTCCGGCAGACTCCGGGATTCCCTTCAGCTTTCCGGAAATGCAGGACGTGCGGATTTCAAACGACAGATCGCTGAGCCTTGCACCCGCACTGACGATGACATACGCATTGCCGTCCACATCCGTCCCGCCGGCGGTCACAACACGACGTGCCGCCTCGTCTGCGCCCTCTGTGTTCAAAGGCGCGGAACCGACAGATGCCGAACGCCGGCCCATCGCGCTGTCAACGGCATTCAGCGACGTGATGACAATCGGAGTCCTTCCCTCCGGAGGAGTGACGACAAGCAGGGCGGCCGCATCCATACAACCGCGCACATCCTTGAAAAGACCACTTTGGACAGCTGATATCTTCATTTTCGTACAGGCACGGATGATTTGATTCCCGGTAAGAATTAAAACTGGATTCCTTAAAGTCACCACGCGCTGCCCTCGGGGCAGCGCGGTAATGCTTTTGAGTTTTTTCAAGAGGTGAACTTTCCTGAGGCCTTACGGCCTTGGGAAAGTTGGCTTTTATTAATCTGAGACGGGACGCACCGAGAAGCCGTAGTAACGGTCGTAGTAGTCCTGCGGCCTGACAGAGTCCGAATAGAAGGTCAAGGTGTACGCGTTGACTGTACCGCCCGTATAGAGAGAACTTGACCAATAGCGGCCGTCGGAGCCCGCATTGTTAAGGTCCGTACCACAGCCGTAGCCCGCAGCGGGGAAGAACAACCTGTTGGTACCGTCGTAGAAGAGACAACCCGCTACTCCGTCATAATTGCCGCACCAGTATACACCTTTACTGGAAATGGTGGTAGACGCACCGCATGCTGTTGATGCGTATGTAGTATTATCATAGGTGCTGTTGACACAGGCATCATACAAATCTTTGAACTCCTGAGAGGTCGGCATACGCCAGTTTGTGCCGGGGTACGTCTGTTTCACGACATCATTGGCATCAGGAAGGGTTGCATCATTACCTGTATATTCCCTATTGCCGGTAACAAAGCCACTCGTCTTGCCTTCCTTCCAGGTGAAAGAACCTGCTGTTGGACTAGTATAGGGGAATCCATCATAGAGCGTATTCACGGAACCCCACTGATACAGGTCTCCGTAGCATGTTGTGTAGCTTGTGGCAACCGTGGTAGCACCGAGGTTCTTTGTGGCCCACTTGAGAGTATTGCTGCCAGTTGACCCCATCTTCATCACTACATATTCGGGACCCGGAGCGGTAAAGCTGCTGCTCGCAATCGTCAGGGCTTTGATGGCTGCATTGTTGGTCTTGGCCTCGATGGCTACGTTAGGCTTGTAAACCTTCGTAACTTCTGAACCGCTTGTGTTATCCTTGAGGGTGAAGGTGAAATCCTTCTTGTCTGTGGAAGATGTCGAATAGTCCGCCGTGGCGAAGACGAAGGCTACGCCGTCCGTGTTGGGAATTCCGGTGACGGCTGCTCCCTTGGTTCCGGCGGAAGCCGTGATGGCATCTGAACCAACGGTGTATCCGGCGCCTGTGCTTGCCAACGGGGTGAACTTGTCACAGGCGAGAGTGTAGCTGCCGGCGGAAGCGCTTATGAGCTCCGTGACGACAACCTGTACTTCCGTGAGGAACTTCCAGTTGGCAATGTTGAACGTGAGAGTGTTGTTCTCGAAGGTGTAATTGTCCTTGGAGGCGACAATCACGGAATTATTATACACAGCCTTGACATAACCGTTGCCCGAGGCCGGAACATTGTTTGCTGTTCCATCTTGTGTCCATTTACTGCTTCCGTCATACTTGATGACAAGATCAGGGGTATCGTTGGTGTTGGCATCAAACCATATCTTTATCTGGTCATTCTCCACCCACCCTTGTTTGATGAGGGCCTTGGTGTCGCTGGCACCGGGATTGCTGACGCTGATGTTGAGAACTATGTCCTTGCCGTCATTTACTGAAACGGACTCGAGTTCACTCTTGCTGCAGGATGAAAGCACCGCCGCCATCGCTGCGAAAATCATAACAATCTTTTTCATACTAGATTCCCTCCTCTGATGATCCACCCCAAGGGTCGTTTACACTACTGGGACTTGTGCAGATGACTCTCTGCACCGAGGCCGTGATGACCTTCACACTCGCAGGAACGTAACTTTGACGCTCCTGCTCATTGAATTTTTTAATTTCTTTCATTGGTTTTTAAAAATGTTGATTTGTAAAAGAGTTTTACTAGTGATGCGTTAAGCGACGCATCAACGTTTGTAACTTATTAATATTATATATTTTATAACAGTTCTTTGATAACCTCGATTTGAAATGAGTTCGTAATTTCGCGGGATAAATCCCGCTGATTATGAATGAAGGCAG
>JAZLLN010000040.1:0-4850 GCA_045598165.1 Candidatus Cryptobacteroides sp. | reverse complement strand
GAAGTTGGTCACAAGCATATCGACGATGCGGAACTTGAAGCCCGGGACTATGATGATCCTAGTCTCCACTTCCAGCCGGTCAAGACCGTTTGCATCTAGATACTTTATGATGGCACCGATGGATTCTTCAAGGGAATAAGGGTACTCCCTCTCATAAGGGCACCACTGCGCCACGGTCTCCGGCCTTCCCAGCTCGATGCAGGACACCCCGACGTAGTAAAGTGACTCCAAAGTCCTCACAGAAGTGGTCCCAACGGCTATAACTTTTTTGTTACCATCTAAAACATTATTGTTTTTATCCTTGATTTTCAGCAAGAACTCTTTAGTCACAATGAAAGGCTCCCTATGCATGGTATGATCGGCCACATTGGAGCTTTTGACAGGAAGGAAGGTACCCGCACCTACGTGCAGACATACATTTTCGATGTCGATACCCTTGTTCTTTATGTCGTCGAGCACCCTTCCGGTGAAGTGGAGGCCAGCTGTAGGAGCAGCAACAGAGCCCCTGTACTTTGCATACAATGTCTGATATCTTTCCAGGTCGACAGCCTCAGTTTCACGGTTAAGATAAGGAGGAATCGGCACTGTTCCGCAAGCTTCAAGAACCCTGGAGAACGGAAAGCCGTTGGACCAGGTGAACTCGACGAATGAAGTCTCGTCCTCCCGGGAAACAAGCTTGGCAACCAGGTTCATTGCGGCGATATCAGGGTCATTCCCGGGATTATAAAGATGAAGCGGGTCATCCTTCCAGCGCTTGACATTGCCGACTATGCAGCGCCATACGCAGCGGTCGGTGGCGGCAAAGACTGTATTATATTCTACGGGATCCACAGGCTTGAGGCAGAAAACCTCGATATGGGCTCCCGTTTCCCTCTGGAAATGCAAACGGGCGGGCACGACCTTGGTGTCGTTGAAGACCATCATCGCCCCGGCAGGAAGAAAAGAAGCCAGGTCGCGGAAAATATGGGAATCCACTTTTCCGTCTGAATATGTAAGGAGTTTCGAAGAGTCCCTCTCCGGAAGCGGGTATTTGGCGATACGTTCGTCGGGGAGGGGATAATTATAATCCTCTATATGAATTTCAGGTATCATTCTGACGTTTTAAAATCCGGCACAAAGTTAATCATTATGCGAGAATAAATGAAAAATACAGGAGTTTATAAAAGCAGTGAATCCAGCCGTAATTATAAGGCTGAATATACAATCGTAAATTAAACTACATAAATACATCTGTAAATTCTACACCTTGCCTATTTACTTTTGTAAATATCTATACATTGTTTACAAAAGTAAAATAAGTAGAATTTATATAGGAATATATGTTTGCACTTATGCTTGTATATCAGCAAGTTATATGCTATGTATTATAGAATATATCTAGGCAGATAAGTGAATTTCCTACCCTGCTGTGGTATAACCCTGCATTATATTAGGGCTATGATAGTATTAAGTACAGAAACTCAGTGTTTTGCACTATTTCACCTTAAGTACGATGTTAAAATAACGGCACTGTTTGCCATATTGATTATCCTGGACAATTTCAAATTGTGAATCACAAAAATACTTTGTATGTTCAAAATATAATATTACATTTGTAAAGTTGAGGTTAAAAATTGTAAACAGAGTATGAACACAAGGTTACAGCAGTTTCTCTCTGCGGAGAACATCTCCCAGGCGCAGTTCGCCGACACCATCGAAGTTGCCCGCGCCAGCGTATCACACGTACTTGCCGGAAGGAACAAGCCAGGCTACGATTTCATCAAAAGCATTGCAGACCACTACCCTAAGCTTAACCTTGACTGGCTGATCAATGGAAAGGGAAAGATGTACAAGGAAGTTGTGACTGCTCCCCTTCCTACGGCCGAATACACAGACGAACTTTTCGCTCCTGAAAAGCCCGAACCAGTGGAAAATCCCTTCCGTCAGGTGGCGGAGGCTCCGAAAATCGACTCCTCGACTGAAAGCGATATTAGAACTGAAGCCTCTAAAACATCTAACAATCAGCGTAGAATATCTAAAATCATCGTTTTCTTTGATGATGATACCTTTCAAGAATTGAAGTAATTTCTGTATATTTGTTTGTTCAACATATTTTTATGTACAGACAAATAATCAAGCCATCACTGTTCGGATTCAAGCAGGAAACTTCCAGCAGACTCTTCACGGGCCTGGTGGCACTGTCATCCCACTTCCCATTCCGTCCGTTCACCAGAGCCTTCCACAGATTCAATTCCCCTGAACTGGAACGCGAACTCTTCGGCCTGAACTTCCCTAACCCTGTCGGACTCGCAGCCGGACTGGACAGGAACGGCGACTTCATCGACGCCTTCTCCAACTTCGGCTTCGGCTTTCTGGAGATCGGCTCGCTCTCCCCTGAGCCGAACACCGGATATCCCAAGCCGCGTGTCTTCAGGCTCTCACAGGACAGGGCCATCATAAACAGGATGGGAACTCCGAACAAGGGCGTCAGATACGCTATCGAGAAGCTCAAGGCAAAGAATCCCGGCATCCTTGTTTCTGCCAGCATCGCCCCGGACAGGGACAGCCGCAAGGACGAGGAAATGATCAAGGACTACCAGGTCGCCTTCTCGCTTATGTATGACTTCGTGGACATGTTCACCGTCAACGTTGCCAGCCCTAACCAGGACCAGGCACTGGCTTTCCAGGACAGTTCATCCATTGCTGACGTGCTGGATCCGCTTCTCGAGATGCGCCGCTGCTATGATTCGTACAAGCCGATACTGCTCAAGGTCTCCCCTGACATTCCGTTCGAACAGCTGGACGGCATACTTGACTACTGTATGCTTTCCGGAGTGGACGGCATCGTCTCAGGAAGCACAACCAGAAAGCTTGAAGGGCTGACCACGCCATCAAAGAAACTTGAACTCATAGGAGCCGGGAATCTCTCCGGCGCTCCTCTTTACCCTCAGACATTAAGCATTGTCCTCCATATCACCGAACACACGAAGGGCAGATTCCCTATCATCGCCTGCGGCGGCATCATGACCCCCGAGCAGGCAGCCGAACTACTCGGCTCCGGAGCAAGCCTCATCCAGCTCCACAGCGGCCTGCTTTACAGAGGGCCGAAGCTCGTGAAAAAGATTAAACAACACATTGTAAAACATTAATATTTCAATGGTTACAGCATCCATTTGCACTATCGGCGATGAGCTCCTCATCGGCCAGATAGTCGATACCAACTCCTCTTTCATTTCGCGCGAACTCAACTCCATCGGCATACGTGTCCCACAGATGCTCTCCATCGGAGACGACCACGACACCATCATAGCCACCCTGAAAGCCCAGCTGAAGGCCAATGACATCGTCATCACCACCGGCGGCCTCGGCCCCACAAAGGATGACATCACCAAGGCCGCCCTCGCAGAGCTCTCCCACAGCAGCAAATACGTGGAG
Source organism: Candidatus Cryptobacteroides sp. (assembly GCA_045598165.1). GTDB lineage: Bacteria > Bacteroidota > Bacteroidia > Bacteroidales > UBA932 > Cryptobacteroides. Next base: position 1,436 of record JAZLLN010000040.1, on the reverse strand, counting down.
CATCCGGGACAGAAAGAGATGGTCTACAAGATCCTCCATTCCAGAGGGCTTGAGGTCCTGGACAACAACATCGCCCAGGCTATGGTTCCGGAGACCTGCGAAGTTATCGTCAACAAGCTCGGCACCGCCCCTATAATGGTGTTCCGCTTCGGCTCCGAAGAATTCGGCCATCCTGCCACCCTCTACACCCTTCCGGGCGTCCCCCACGAGGCCACAGGTGCTGTGCCAGACGTTGTCGAAGATATCAAGTCCCACTATAAGACAACAAGTATAACCCACAAAAACATAATGATTTACGGAATAGCCGAGTCCGCACTTTCCAAGAAGATCGAATCCTGGGAGGATGCTCTTCCGGATGACATGCACCTCGCCTATCTCCCTAACCAGCTCACCGGCATACGCCTGAGACTTTCAGTCTACGGCGGCGACAAGCAGCCCAATGAATCCAGGATTGACACCCAGTTCGCAGGTCTGAAGGAAATAATCGGCGGCCTCATCTATGCCGAGGAGGACACCAACCTTCAGGAAACCATCGGCCGCCTCCTGAGAGGAACGGGCGAAACACTCAGCGCCGCCGAGTCCTGCACCGGAGGAGAAATCTCCCACCTCATCACCACCGTGCCCGGAGCATCGGAATACTACCTCGGCTCCGTAACCTCATACTCCCCTTCGGTCAAGAACAGAGTGCTCGGCGTGAAGATGGAAACAATAGAAAACTTCGGAATCGTGAGCAGCGAAGTCGTCAAGGAAATGGCGGAAGGAGTCCGTCGTCTGACCGGCTCGACTTACTCTGTCGCCACTACCGGATGGGCCGACTCATACGGTGACGAACACGAGCCTGCCGGCACCGTCTGGGTCGGAGTTGCTGGTCCGGAATGCACGAAAACCGCCCGGTTTACATATAAAAACGACAGGAAAAGGAATATCGAACGCTTCGCAGCCTCCGCGCTCAACGAGTTGCGCCTCCTCATCGAAGAATCACGCAAATAACCGCAAAATCAATATATAAAACGAATTTGTTTTACACTATAACAGAAATGTTATAGTGTATTTTTTGAACTTTCAGCCCCTATTTGGCCATAGATTGGACCTCTGAAAGGACACGGAGGAAGTTCCCGCCGGCTATCTTGGAAATGTCAGAGGAAGAGTAGCCGCGCGACCTGAGTTCCTCCCAGAGAGCAGGAAGTTTCGAGACATTCTCAAGCCCTGCCGGCCCGACCAGGATACCATCGAAATCGGTTCCGACTCCAACATGGTCGATGCCCATGATACGGACGGCATAGTCGATATGGTCGGCGACATCGGCAATCCCCGGACGAGGCATCGCCTCCAGTTCAGCCTGCGCCTTCACCCAGGCCGCCACCTTCTCGGGATCGTCAGGAGCAGCTATGAACTCAGCCTCCGCAGCATCGGCCCTGTCACCGGCTCCGGTAGAG
>JAZLLN010000039.1:0-4871 GCA_045598165.1 Candidatus Cryptobacteroides sp. | reverse complement strand
TGTAATACACATTATCAGAATGATGAAAGATTCCATCAAACTCCACGACTTGACGTTCAAGCCTTACCTGACGAATGCGGAGATAGAGGCCGCCATCGACAAGGTTGCGGACAAGATCAACGCAGACTTCAAGGACAAGGACGAAGTTCCCGTTTTCCTCTGCGTCCTCAACGGAGCCGTAATGTTCACCGCTTCAATGATGAAAAGGCTCGATTTCAACGCAGAACTGGTTTCAATGAAGATGACCTCCTACCAGGGAACCACCTCCACCGGCACGGTGCTCATCCCTCTGGGACTTACCGGCGACGTGAGAGGCCGCACCGTCATCATCTTCGAGGATGTAGTGGATACAGGCAACACCATCGTGGCGCTCAAGGAGTTCCTCCTCGAAAAGGGTGTCAAGGATGTCAGGATCTGCACGATGCTCTTCAAGCCTAACGTGTACAAGAAGGAAATGAAGCTCGACTATGTCGGAATGGAGATTCCGGACGACTTCATCGTGGGATACGGACTTGATTACAACGAGCTTGGAAGGAACCTTCCGGACATTTATGTAGTTGACAAACAATAATCCAGAATAGAAATGAAATATTACATCCTTTTCGGTCCTCCGGGAGCAGGCAAAGGCACCCAGGCCACAGCAATGGTTGAAAGATACAACCTCCATCACATCAGCACAGGAGCTCTCCTGCGCAAGGAAATCGCAGCAGGAACAGAACTCGGTCTGAAGGCCAAGAGCCTCATCGAGGCCGGTTCACTGGTTCCGGACGAAGTTGTGGAAGGAATGATCGAGTCCGAGTTCAAGACAGTGACCGGAGTCGACGGCTTCCTCCTTGACGGTTTCCCGCGCACCATCGCACAGGCAGAGGCACTCGACGCCATCCTCGCAAAGAACGGCGAGAAGGTCACCTCGATCGTCAGCATAATGATCCCGGATGAGATGATCATCGAGCGCATCTCCAAGAGAGCAGCCATCGAAGGCCGCGCTGACGATGCCGACGTAAGCATCATCAAGAACCGCATCGACACCTACCACAACCAGACCGAACCGCTCATCGACTTCTACAAGAAGGCCGGCAGCTATAACGAGGTCAACGGGGTAGGCACTATCGAGGAGGTTCAGGGAAGGATCTTCAACCTTGTAGACAAGTTCTAGTTTATCCTCCCCTTCAACTCGGCATAATCAGCACTGATTACACCGCCCAAGGTATCTGAAACATACTTTATGAGGGCTTCATAGTCCAGCATAAGATTTCCTTCAAGGATGTCCACGGAACCGAGGACATCCTTGTTGTCTTCCAGTACATAGTCAGTCGTGCCGACGGTGTATTCCGCATCCGGTTTTATGGCACTGAAATGTCCGCCGGCATCCTCCACCTCAAGATTGACAATCCTGTTGCCGTGGGCGGCGTCGATCTTGAACCTCACGCCCGAAACCTGGAGGAACGATCCATTCTCATTCGGATACGCCACGGCGCATCTAGCCAGCATTGCCGCAATACCGCTGCCCTTGCATCTCGCCAGGCAGACCTGGTTCCCGAACGGGCAGGCATTGGCAAGGTCTCTGAATCTCACATCCCCCTGCTTGATTTCCGTGCGGATCCCTCCGCCATTGACAAACCCCATCTGTGCGCCTGCAACGCTCCTCATAGCGTCAGCGATAAGGTTTCCTACCGGGCATTCGTGATTGCGGGTGATGCGCCTGCCGTTATTGTCAGTGATGCTGAGGGTCTTCTCACAGCGGCCGATAACGGCGGAGGCGGTTCTGTCGATCAGAACATTGACGCTGTCAAGGGTAGCCTTGACTTTCGCGCTGGAGCCGAGGTACGATTTCAGCGGTATCAGCCTGGTGTACGGCTTTCCATCTGGGGTGATGACAAGCTTGCCCAGGTAATTGAACTCCGTCCCTGCCTGGCTGAAGAATACTTTCTCCCCGTTCTTGTTGAGCAAATACTCCTGATAATAGGCATAATGGGTGTGGGCGTCGAGAACCACGTCGATTCCCGTAGTGCCCCGGGCTATCTGGATGGAGTTTACATTGCCCTCGTCCTCACCGATGTGGGACAGGAAAACGACATAGTCAGCACCCTGCGCCCTGGCGTCATTGACTGCCTTCTGGACATCAGCGATGAATGTATCCTCGTTGACGGAGAGGAGCCTGTTGCCATCCTTGTCGAAGAAAGCATAGAACTCCTTGTACTCGGTGTTCGGGGAAAGTCCTCCGACAAATGCGACCTTCCTGTCACCGCACTGCTTGATTATATACGGCTGGAAAAGGCGGTTGCCATCAGCGTCTGAAAGATTGACATTGACCACGGGAGCATCTAGTTTGGCGAGAAGTTCCATCATCCTTGGCAGCTTGTAGTCGAGTTCGTGATTTCCTATTGTCACGGCATCATAGCCTACACTGTTCATCATATCTATCGGATACTCCCCTTTCGACAGCACACCGGCCATTCCACCATGCGCGAAATCACCGCAGGACACGGTCAGGACATACGAGGTGTCCGCGTCCACGATAGCGTCACGGTACGCCGCGAACTTAGGATATCCTTCCAGCGCGCAATGCACATCGTTCTCATATATGATTACTATGCTTTTCTGCTTCAGCTTAGGCGCTTCGGGTGAAGGTTCGTTGCAGGAGCAGACCAAAAGAGAAAAGATAAGCGGAAAGACGTGGAATATTTTCTTCATGGATTCAGGTTTTGCTCTTTCAAATGTACGAATTCTTCTGCAAAAATGTGCCATTGCGCGCTGCAGTTTTGATTTATCCCTGATTATGAGTAACTTCGCACCGCTATGACCAATAAAGAACTCAGCATCCACTATCTCGAATATTCTTCAGTCGACGAGATGGAGCCCGCCGACAGGGAGCTTTGCCAGGCGGCCATCGAGGCCATTGACGGCGCGTACGCAATCTATTCCCACTTTTATGTGGGAGCAGCGGTCAGGCTCTCGGACGGCAGCATTGTCAAAGGGGCGAACCAGGAGAACGCAGCGTATCCGTCAGGCCTGTGCGCAGAGCGCACTGCGATGTTCGCGGCAAGCGCGATGCACCCGGAACTCGAACTGACCGGCATAGCCATCGCAGCGCGCCAGAACGGGGTTCTCTGCCCGGAACCGGCCGCCCCTTGCGGAGCCTGCCGTCAGGTGATGGCCCAGTACCAGACCAAGTCCGGAAAGCCGATGAGCATCCTCCTCGTCGGCTCCGGTTCCATCCTGAAGTTCTCGCGCGTCGACGACCTTCTCCCGATGATATTCAACAATATCTGACCTCACTGTTCTGTCAATGCCTATGCGGCGGAGGAGGAGGAGGGACGTTCTTCATGTTGCGCCGTTCGATTTCACGCTGGATCAAACCACCCACCGGTAATTCGAAGGTCACATTGTCCCACAATCTGACTTTCGGAGTCACTATAGGTGCTGTCACCCAGCGCATTGTATATGGGTCCATATAGCGCTGTGCACCGACATCTATTCCGACACGGTCACCCATATACGACACATATCCTCCATATCGTGATGAGTTGACGAATGAATACGCAGCCATATTCCCGACGGGGACGGCCGTATAGTACTGGCCGAACGCAGTTACACTTATTGAAGGCGAAAACCGGTAGCTGATATCCGCACCGATTCCCCATTGGTTGGCATTGACAATCGGACCGACATATCTGGTGGCGGAGGCATCGGCTGACACTGACAGTCCGCCATAGTTATATGCCGCCCCAAAACCGGCCGCTCTGGTGACAAGGAGTGCGGGATGCTCTTCGTAAAGCCCTGAGCCGATGACGCGTATGCCGTTCCATTGTCCCAGGAGTCCCAAGGTATAAATGTTCCGGATGGCCGGCTGTTCAAAATTTTCCAGTGGAGGTGAAGGCTGAAAATCCAGGCGTTCTGTCTGGATGGATTCTATCTCCTGTGCCGGCGTCTCCGTCTCAAGGTTCTCCGGGAAAGCGAGCGTTCCGAAAGCAGGGGCCAATGCTTCTGCCGGCCCTTCGACTTCCAGCGGCCTGGTAGCCGTGGTATCCGGCGAACTGGCCGGGCCATACTCCTGCGCCGAAACCATGCAAGGGCACAACAGCATCAAATGGCCGGCAAGAACGGATAATAACGGACGTGGATTCATACAAGACAGGAAATAATGCAATTAAAGCAACTGCCTGAAAAGCAAAATTCAGACCAATATCAAGCTTTCCAAGAATCAAAAGGATTCAGTACCTCTAATCTGTGGTACATGAAACAATGGTATGAGTTCTACTCTTTAGAAAGCACTCTCAAAAAAACTCCAACAGCTTGTTGGAGAAATTCAATCATCGGATAATCAGCCCGTTAAGTATAAACGGGATTTAGCTTATTCTGAGAAACGCTTCAAATCGTAGTACATCAGCACTGTGTCTTCCTCATCATCGCTTGCAATAAGCCTTTCAAAATGATTCTGCTGATAAAAATCCACTGCTGAACGAAGAGCATCAACAGTAATATACCTGCATCCGGCTCTATTGTCAGAAGAGTACCACTGCTTCACAAGACCGAGAATTTTGGATCCGAATCCAAGACCCTTATATTCTTCACTTACAGCAAGACGACCAATTTTTACAGCTGGATATGAACGTCTGCGCTTCGCATTGGGAATCTTTCGGGAAAGACGATTCCAAATCGTTTTGTCAGCAAGGTCACGCTCAATACGGTCGTGTAGTAAACTGAAGTAGGCGATAGTTTTACCGGCCTCTATGTCTTCAATAATATATGTTACAGCCAACAACTGCTTTGCATGTTGGGTAGCATTAGGGACATCCTCATTTGATTCCAACAAAAAGCCATTCAAATCGGGATTTCCGCAATCGAATGGCTTGATGATATCTGTTTGG
>JAZLLN010000038.1:0-5997 GCA_045598165.1 Candidatus Cryptobacteroides sp. | reverse complement strand
CGGCTATTATGTACTCAACAACGGCTCCTGGGGCAATAATGATTCGAACATCGCTGTTTATGATCCTGAGACGAAGGCTGTTACAGCATCGGCTTTCTCCGCGGCAAACGGCGTAGGGCTCGGTGACCTGGGACAGGATATCCTCAGGGTGGGTGACTTCATCTACATCGCCGTGAACGGTTCCCAGACTGTATTTGTGACCGACTCTGACCTTAAGGTGGTTAAGGCTGTCACCGCAAACGAAGGGGGAGTGACCCTTTCGCCGAGATGCCTTACCTGCGGTGGTGGCAAGGTGTATGTCACGTATTACGACGGGTATCTCGGAGAGATAGACCCTGAAACATTCGAGGTCAGGGTCACTCCTGTGGGCCCGAATCCTGACGGCTGCGCATTCCTGAACGGCAAAGTCTATGTCGCAAACTCCGGCGGTTACCTTTATCCGACTTATAACAACTCCGTTTCCGTCGTTGACTGTGCCTCCTTTAAGGAAGTCGCCACAATCATTGTCAATGACAATCCTGCCCTGGTCAAGGCTTGCGGGACAAAGGTCTATGTCTCCAGTTTCGGCAACTATGCAACGACGGCCCCGATGATCCAGTGCATCGACACTGTCACCGGCTCCGTCACTGATACGGGATATGATTCTCCGTCGTCAATGGACATCTGTGGCGACAGGCTTTACGTGCTTTGCGCCGGCTATGACGAGAACTGGAACGTAAAACCGGGCTCGGTCTTCGTCCATGATGCGGCCCGCGACACCCGTGTCGGGGCACTTTTTACGGATGGAACGCAGCTGGACGACTCTTATTCAATCTCCGCCTCTAATGAATTTATTTTCATAGGATGTAGCAATTATGTTAATTTTGGTGACATTTTTGTTATATCCGTTCCTGACGGAAAATTGTACGATAAATTCGATTCCCAGGGCATCAATCCTCTTAAAGTTATCAAGTAATGTTCTTCAGTTTCCTCTATGTCCTTTTGAGCGGCATCGCCCTTCCTGTCGGAGGCATCCAGATGCAGTATCTCTGGCGCAACCAGCTCGGTGATGTTTATTCCCTCGGCCTCGGGTCCGCGGCCTGTCTCGGTGCGGCCGCGGCCACCATGTCCGGCTGGTGTTCATTGACCGTAGGTTCATTCATCTGCACCCTTATCTGCACGCTCGTCTGCTTCTTTGTGACGCTCCGGGTGTCAACCCAGAACCTGATCACCTTCGGAATCATATTCGGTACCTTCATCGGCTCGCTCGGAACCATCGTCGTGACGAACGCTCCTAGCGGTGACCTGCTGAAGCAGTACTATCTCTGGGGCGCTGCGAACTTCCATCTTGAGGGCGTGACGACGGGGGACATCATCTTCTCCATCTGTCTGTTCGCGATAGGCCTGGGATGTGCCCTGTATTCGGCGAAGTCGCTGAACAGGCATTTCAGCGGGGAGATTGAATTGTCCAAGGTAAGGAAGGCCGTCCTGCTGGTGATGATAATGTTCCTGGTGACGAGCGCAGTGAGCATCTGTGGCACCATCGGCTTCATATCGCTGGGGGTGCCGAACATCAGCCGCACCATCTGCAAGTCAAACGACATACGCAAACATTATCTTATCTCCAGCTGCATCAGCGTCGGACTGCTCCTGATAACATATCTTGTGTCGGAATATGCGAACTTCGGCATTTATCTTCCGATAAGCGCCACGATGGCCATCATCGCCCTGCCGCTGATGATTTTCCTTTTCACCGGCAAGCAGAAGGCTGGCACCGCCTGATCTACGGGCTGGTTACAGCTTCTTTACGAGTCTGACGTAGTAGTTTGGCTTGACGGTTTGCGTTTTGGTCAAACCGTACTTGTCATCCGAGCGGAACCAGTAGAAGTCATTGTCGCTTCCTCCGACCACCCAGATGCGGCCTTCTCTCCGGTTCTCGGCGACGTCCTGGGTATAAGGGATGAAGAAGTCATACCTGCTGTTGTATGCTCCATCATTTTTGGAATCATCCTTGAATCCCAGTTTGGCCAGAATTTCCATATCAGCAGCCGTAGGCAGCTGCCATCCTGAAGGTATGGACAGGCTGTTCAATTCTTCCCTTGTGAATGCAGTGCCTTTGACGGTTGCGCTGGCCGAACCATAGTTCTTGGTGGCGACGATGAGCTTCTTGCCGTCAGAGGTGTTGCCCACGTACATTCCTACGATTCCATCAAATATGTAGAGTGCGCCGATGGCAGGTTCTGAAGAAGAAACGAGACGGACCGAGTGGGCATCGCTTGCTGCTGCGGAAGCTATGTTCAATTGGCTGTCACCTGTAGACTCCGGATTTACATCGAATTTCAAATCCTTTCCGTAACTATAACGATCGCTCTTATGGTCAAATGATGAAGTCCAGTAGTAACCATAACTTTCGATGACCGGATTTATATACATCTCAGAGCCTTCTCTGAAACCTGCTGCAGGAAGGAACACAATACCTGCAGCATTGATGGCATTCCAGGTCGTGTATTCCGTCTTCCAGCTGTCCTGTTTGGTGAATCCGTCCGGGAATATGAAGAGACCGAAGACCTTGACGCCTCCGATTGTCTGGTCGAAGACGATTTCATACGAATAACCTGCTCCGGATTTATTGCCGTTGAACATTCTTTCTTTGAGCAGATAATTCCACTCGTCACTTGTGAGCGTGCGGTATTTGCCCTTGGCTTCGTAGATACGGAAATCCGGGTTCGGAGCTTGAGGATTTGCAGGGTCGTTGGTGAAGAGGGAGGTGCAGTCGCTTATCCAGCCATTGTCCCAGGTACCGGAGACAGCCTTTGCCTCATCTTTCACCCACGCGAGATGTCCGACGTGCTTAGGATCCCAGGTGAGAGGGAAATCGTATTGGTTGGACTCGAATCTCCAATCGGCACCGTTCCAATATAGATTGCCCCGGGAGAAGCTGACCTTGCTGCCAGTACTCACGCTGAAAGTTCCCGGGAGATCGGCTGGTCCGACTCCGGTCACAGTGACGGTGGATGTCGATGTCTTGCCTCCTTCCTCTGAGACGGCGGTGATGGTGGAAGTACCTTCGGCAATGCCGGTCACCCTTCCGGACGCATCCACTTTGGCGATGGATTCATTACTGCTTGACCAGCTGATATTCCTGTTGACAACATACTCAGGGTCGAATATTACGGTTGGAGCCGCCGATGTCTCACCGACGAGGATATTGAATTCTGCCGGTTCGAGGGTTATGCTCTTCAGAGGATTGCAGCGCACTTCCCATCCTTCAGGAACATAGCTTGTATTCCGTGTGCTGACATCAAGTGTTGGAGGGCAGTAGAATACACCGGTTGTCGAGGCATTTCTCAGCCAATTGTCCGTTGCAGGGTAATTTGGACGATCCTTTACTTGCCAATCTGTAAACTCCACACTGATGGCCTTGAGTGAGGTACATCCGTAGAACATACTGACATAGCAGGAGGCAGCCAAAGTCTTCGCTGGAAGGTATGGTGCTTCTGTCAAATTGGTACAGTCGCTGAACATGTTTCTGTAGCAGCTTTCTGCCAAAGTGGTGGCAGGCAGTTCAGGTGCTTTCGTCAGCGCGGTGCAACCCTGGAACATTTCGTTATAGCAGTATTCTGCCAGATCGGTCAGCGGCAGTTCAGGGGCTGATTCCAAGCCTGTGCAGCGGGAGAACATCCCTGAATAGCAGGACTTGGCCAGAGTCTTGACAGGAAGGGCCGGGACTTCTGTTAATTTGATGCAGCCACTGAACATATCGCCATAGCAATATTCCGCCAGAGTGGTGGCCGGGAGTTCGGGCATTGATTCCAGAGAATCGCAATCGTAGAACATGCTTCTGTAGCATCCTTCTGCCAGAGTGGTCACTGGAAGTTCGGGAGCTTTGGTCAGGCCTGAGCACCCCGTAAACATCATATAATAACATTCTTTTGCAAGAGTGGTTGCTGGAAGTTTGGGAGCTGCCGACAATCCTTCGCAGTTGTTGAACATGATAGAATAGCAGCCCTCTTCCAATGTAGTTGCCGGAAGTTCGGGAGCTGCCGACATTTTTTCGCAGTTAGAGAACATTCCCTCATAGCAGCTCTTTGCCAGAGTGGTTGCAGGGAGGTCTGGTGAGGATTCCAGGTTTAGGCAATTCAGGAACATGTATTTGTAGCACCCTTCAGCAAGAGTGGTGGCCGGCAGTTCTGGCGCCGAGGTCAGGGCCCAGCACATACTGAACATATTGTCAAAACAATGTGGGGCCAGCACAGTTGCAGGAAGTTCAAGCTTCGAAGCATCGACAATGCAGGCGTTCTTGTAGAACAGCTGGTAGAAGGCATAGTCATACAAAGTGTTGTCCTGCATGGTTGCATCAAGCAACGACATAATGTTGCCTGATATGTTTACTTTCTCCATGCACTCGAAATAATAGTAGTTTTCCTTATCTTTTGAGAAATTCTTGTTGCCGCCTTTTCCGGCTCTGAATTGCAGAGTCATATCTTGATAATTCATAGGCATGTCGGAATCCGCAGGAAGTTCTGTACCGATGACATATGGTTTCCAATCACCGTTGCCAAATCTGTACTCCAGGGAAATAGTTCCAGGATAGCCCTCCTGCTTCAGCGAAATATCAAATCCGTTTCCGGAGATAGTGAAAGGAGACATGGCAGTTGCGCGCTTGTCAATCTCTGCAGCCCTCTTGAAGACGGAACGCTTGATCTGAACGCTTGAGCGGCTGTCAAGGACCAGCATTTCCCCATCCGTGTCGAAAATCATAGTGAATCCTTCGGACAATTCTACCGGCAGCATCACTATGTAATAGAATGTATCACTTGCAAAGCAGGTCCCTTCATCCGGGGTGAGCGTGATGGACTTCATCCCCTCGTTCTCTACTACGGATGCAGCCGGGATTCCGTCCTTGTCCATAAACAGGCTTACCTTTCCGGCAATGTCCTCGTTGTGGTTGCCCCTGAATGTGATGCTTCTGACATCGTCGCGCGAAAGGCTGAACTTGATGCCGCCTAGAACATTGTAGAACTTCATCATAGCACCGTCCGAATGGGCGAGCGATGTGAAAAGGTCATCATCGAACGCTCCCTCGACGGCACTCTGAGAAGCAGGTATGGTGGTGGTCACGGAAGATCCGTCGCATACTGCAGCGGCATCATAAGGATAGAGTCCCCAGACGTTCTTGCTGGCCAGGTCCTTTGTACTTATCTCGTCGGTTGTGCTGAACGTTGCAGAAGTGGTGTTCTCAGTATTCTGTGACGTATAGTGCGTGGATGTCTTGTCATAGAAAACATTGATCTCATCCGCCGGAGTCCACCAGATGGTGCCGGTGCCTTCGCTGTCGGTGGTGATGGTGGATTTTGTTACCTTCTCATCGAATGCGGCAGTGATGTCGGGCGCTTTGACCGCATTACCGGTTCCGAGCGAAGATATGAGTGTGGTTTCAGAGCCGTTATCAATTTCATTTACACCGCAGGATGCTGCTATCGCCAGCATTGCTGCAAAGAAAGCGGATCTTTTCATGAGAACAGATCCTCCTCGTATGTGTTTTCTGTCTGCCCGCTTGTGCAAATGATCTTATGCACGTTCATTTCCAAAATCGTTACCACAGGGGACTGGTAGATAGCTTTGTTGAGTGTTTTCATATTTAAGGAATAATGTGGTTGTTCGCCGGCCGTCCGGCATCCGTTGCAAATTTATCCCATTTCTTCTACATAACAAAATGTTATGATTGAAAATGCCGGAATGTATTCTACATCCGGCAGCTTACCATATGCGGTCTGCTGTATGGCTGTCAGAGATGGAACCTATATCAGGGCAGGGAGGTGGCGGAGATTGTCCACGATGAAGTCCGGTGAGGCTGTTTCCAGCATCTGACGTGTATGGTTGCCGTAGGTGACCGCACACGTCCTGCATCCGGCGGAGGAGCCCATCTGAAGGTCGAAGGTGGTGTCGCCGATCACCAGTGTCTCTTCCGGGGTGGCGGCGCAGCCATTGGCCTCATTGAAACGGTCGAGCACCCAG
>JAZLLN010000037.1:0-8035 GCA_045598165.1 Candidatus Cryptobacteroides sp. | reverse complement strand
CTTTGTACAATCAGATTTTGGAATGCCGAGATGATGGTTTCATATTGGGAGAAAACAATAACTTCGAGTGTCATGTTTTTTTAAAATCAGAGTTCCTTGGGTATGAGAAAGAGGTCGTTTTTTCATCTAATACACTCGCTAAAGATTTTGTGTTGTAATTGTAATGGACATGATACAAACATACTGCTCATTTGAAGTCCTCAGGTGTCAGAGTTTGTTTGTATAAAATACATGCAAAATTACTTAGTTGTCCCAGCTAAACCATTAACGAATTAATAATCAATAAAATAAGTCAAAATAGTGCTTGCAAAATTGGCCAAAAATGCTTAACTTGTAGTCAGAAACCTGCAAATAATCAAGCGTTATGATCGGCAAAACGCCCATTGAACATCAGATGACAATCTTCGAGACAGCCCTTGAAAGCTTCATAGACATGAACCACGAACTGGTCCTCCTTGCTCAGAGGATAGACTGGTCCGAGGTGGAGTCTGAGTTTTCAAAGTACTACTGCAAGGACAACGGCAGGCCGTCAGTTCCCGCAAGGAAGATGGTAGGCCTGATGTATCTGAAGAACCTGTACAACCTGAGTGACGAGGACGTGGTGGACCGCTGGCTAGAGAATCCGTACATGCAGTATTTTACAGGTGAGAAGGTGTTCCAGAAGCGGCCTCCGATAGATCCTGCTGATTTTTCGAAATTCAGGAAACGGATAGGCCCCGAAGGTGCGGAGATACTGTTCCGCATAAGTCTTTGCGTGAATGCGGATGAAATAACGGAGAAGGAGATGGAGCGTGTGCTGATAGACAGCACGGTGCAGGAGAAGAACATCACGTATCCGACGGATGCGAAGTTGTTGCGTAAGATAGTGGATAAGGTGTTGAAGATAGCGGAGAAGGAAGACATCGCGCTAAGACGCACATATACACGGGAGATGAAGGCGCTGAAATTGAAGGTGCGTTTCATGAACCATCCGAAGCGGAGGAAGGAGGGAGAGAAGGCGGTGAGGCGAATGCGGACGATAGCCGGAGCGATGGTTCGCGACCTGGACAGGAAGTTGAACGGCTGGCAGCGGTTCATGTACGGTGACAACATCAACCTGTGGATACGGGTGATAAACCAGAAGCGCAGCGACAAGGACAAAATCTACAGCCTCCACGAACCGGAGGTGGAATGCATATCGAAGGGCAAGGAGCACAAGAAGTACGAGTTTGGCAACAAGAGCGCGATAGTGAAGACGTACAGCGGCCTGATAGTGAGTGCGCTTGCGTTCAAGGGCAACCCGTATGACGGACATACACTGTCTGCGCACTGGGAACAGATGCGGAGGCTGACCGGCTACGAGCCCAAGGAAGCATTGACGGACCGGGGCTACAGGGGCAAGAAGGAAGTCGGAGGAATGAAGGTGTGCATACCGACGTCGGGATCACCGGGGCAGACATACTACGAGAAGACGAAGGAGCGGAAGAAGTTCCGCAAGCGTGCCGGAATCGAGCCTGTCATCGGTCACTTGAAATCCGACCACAGGATGATAAGGAACTACCTGAGCGGCACGGCCGGTGATGCCATCAACACGCTGATGGCCGCTGCGGCTTACAACCTGAGGCACTGGATGAACAAGCTTCCGAAAAAGAAGCTGTCTTCTTTTGTCTCTCTGCTTCTGAACTTGAGAAACAAGCTGGAGAATCTGATAATCGGTTGCGGGAAAACCTACGGCCTGCCATACCCCGTTCTCGCGACTGTTGAAAATTGAGGGGTTTGGCAGGGTCGACTAACTATTTGCGCAAATAGCGGGAATAACTGTCAATGCCAGGAGGATCAAAGTGATTTGGCAATGTTCTGCACCTGAGTCTTGGTCAACCCGGTGACACGGTATATCGTTTCAAGAGGAAGTCCTTCCCTTAGCATTGCCCTCGCAACTTCTGCCTTGCCTTCAGCGAGAGCTTTGGCGGTGGCCTCACGCGCGGCGTCCTCGCGAGCCTCGGCGAGAGCAACGAGTATGTCGTTCCTGGTTGTCATGTTCCTGTGAATCTCTATTTCGTGAATCGTTTCAGCCGGCAGGTTCGCAGTCATCGAGCGCTTGTACAATTCAACCATTTCCCCGCTGTCCCCGAAACTCTCAGGCATTTCCTCAAGTCCCGCGATGTTCTTCAGCGAGTACATGAATCGGTCAACAGGATCCTTCGACTCCTCCGCGCTTTTGCAAAACCTATCCAAACAAAGGTATATATAATTTAAATCAACTCCCATATCTTCGCCCGATTTTTTGTCACGCAGGCGGAATTCCTTTATGTAAATGGTCTGTGAGCGGGCATCGCTCTGACGGAAGGATGAATTTCGGTCAGACTGCACACCTCCCCCCATCCCGTTCACCAGTACTCCTATGAAATACACCGGCGGAAACCAGTAGTTCCAGAAGGGTTCGCAGTGCTGGACAATCAGTTCAGAGCGTTGTCGTTCCCGTTCCCTTGCGGCTTGCAATTGCACTGCATGGCTGGTGTAATAGACCGAGCGGTAGTTAAAGTATCGCAGATTCGTCTTCTGCATCTCGACAATCACTCGGCTGCCATCTCCCGTCAGCACCGACAAGTCGAATACGGACTTGCCTTCCTCGGGCGAGAGACCCATCTGCTCGGTGTCGAGGTATTCAATCTCCGTGATCCCCAGGTCCGGTAGCAGCGCCCGCAGGAAGTTAATCATATTGGTACGGCCCGTCTTGGCGCCGAAAACCACCTTGAAGACCCGGTCATCCAGGATGTCAGTGAAAACGTTTGCCATAAGCGATAAAATTTAATAAATCATTCCGCGCAATTATGGCAAAAACAAATGACATCGTAGATAAGAAACATAAAAACCACACTTAAGAAAATAGTCTTCGGCAAAGGCTTCCTGAAACGCCCAAAAAAGAAGAGCCGGGGTTGCCGGCTCTTCGATTATAGAGTAATCGGAGGATTATTGTTGGATAGCCCACCAGAGGGGTTTAACACCAGCCGTCGAGCCTTCATCAGAGAGACCTACAAGTTGTACTGCATGATTATACTCTTCAGGATTGGCATTCTTAAACCCTGTATAGTAGGACACGCGCTGAGTGTAGTATCCCGGCTTCTGGCCGTTCTTATAGCTATCACCATTAAAACCGTCCAGATAAGAATAGGTATATCCCGCAGACCATACAGGCATCTCCCAGAAAGGAAGACCCAGACGACGGTGGTCAGACCAGTTCTCAAGAGGAAGCCAAGGAGTGTTGGCTATGTACTTTTGAGTAATAATCTTTGTCAACTTGTCGTTGAGTTTCTTGCCCTTGTAAAGAATCTTGTTAGGATCAGGATAGTTGTATGTGGTTGCAGTCTCCTTTATTGCGCCTGTACCATCAGGGACATTGACCTTGATATTCTGAATAGCTGTAGGCTCCGTCAAGTGATCATATTTGACAGAAGTTCCGACACGGTTATAACGAGTGCCCGTTATATAGCTGTCATATAAGTCGGATTCAAGTCCAAGGTAATCGAAGCTGGCTTTAATGCCATTGTAGTAAGATTCGGCATCGCTTTCTGAAACACCCCAACCTCTTACGGAAGCCTCTGCAAGCAGGAAATAGGTTTCCCATGGACCGAAGAATACACGATATTCTGTGCCATTGGTATTGCGATACCTTTCCTGAAGTGATGGATAAGTTATACCATAATCAGCATCTTCGTTTCGGGAATCACCTTGAGTCAAAGCCAGATTAGTTTTACGAATTTGGTCATTGCTCCAACCGCAAGGAAGTCCGTTAAAAGCATAGGTGCCATCAATTACAGTTTTATCTTCCTCATTATTACTCAGATGGATATTGTCTGTCCATGATCCTGCCTTCTTACCGTCCGCCATTTGGTTGGCACGCATAAAAGGATTGTAGCCGGTTTCGATACGGTTGTCATAGTCGCCGGGCAAGCAGAAATAAACAAACGCACGGGGATCGATGAAAGAAGGTATACCGTCGAAGAAGTATGCCTGCGTGGGGTTGTCCGTGCATTCGGAAACAAGTGTTCCCACGTTACCTTCCGTATCCTTACCGACCAACTTAACGCCAAGATAACCATCAGCATCCTTGATGTAGGGTTTGTAAACTTTCTCCACATCAGGTTTCTCTTTATAGAGGCGAGCTGCTGTAAGAGCCGCTTCTGCGGTAGTTCCACCCAAGTTTGTAGTCAGGTTTGCCATGGTGGCCGACAGTTCCTGCCAGTCCCAGGTACGGCTCATCACACCTGAGAGAGCATCCCAACCGGACCTTTCCTGAACACGGGCAGTCCCGTCGACTGTTCTGATGCCTTCACCGGCAGCGACGGCGGCAAGGAATTGGGTTTTTGCCGTTGTTTCGTCAACTTCAGAAAGGCGCATTGCAAGACGCATCCACATTGAGATTCCGTAATTCTTCCACTTGGCCGCATCGAATTTGAATATGGGATCGCAGTTTTTCTCTTCATCGCCATCGGGTGCGACATTCACATCGATTGCCTTGACGGCTTCAGAGAGCTCTTTAAACATAAACCCATAGCAATCCGCAAGGGTTTCATACTTAGGAGAATTGGATTCGAAATCGGTTGTGTAAGGGCCGAATGTGTCAACATACTCAGACATCAGATAAACTCTCCAAATGCGGGAGAACTGCTTTACATTAGGGAAGAAAGCTTTCTCATGAGCTATGATATTAGGATTCTCGCATAACTCATCGGCAAGTTTGATTGCACTGGTTGCAGATGTGATACATCCTTTGGTCAGGTTGTACAATCTACCGGCACCTTCATCATAAGGAGCACCGCAGGCACGGTTTGTACTCTCACCATCCTGTCGTGCAATCTGAGCCCAGAAATATATGAATACTCGCTCAGCGATATCGGGATCCTGCTGGTCGTTAATTATGGATTTGTTGAGAGCCCAATAAGGCTTTGCATCCGCAGCATTGATAGCCTTGGGGTTGTGATTCATCTCTTCGAAGTCTGCGCAGGAAACTGCCATAATGGCTCCGAGAGCAAATGCAAGTATTTTATTTGTTTTCATATTCACACAATTTTAGAATCCGAGTGAAACATTGAACACATAGCAACGAGTTGTAGGGGCGGAGCCATACTCGAATCCCCACGCATTGTTGTTGGAAGCAACGAAAGAAGATTCAGGGTCAAAACCTCTCATTGCACTGTAGATCATAGCCACGTTGGTACAGGTAAAACCGAATCTGACGGACTGGAAAACATTGCCTCTTGAAAGCAACTTCTTGGGAAGGCCATAAGAAATGGAGATGTTACGGAGACGTACGTTGGTAGCGTCGTAGAGGTTTTCCTCCGTAATACCAAGGTTGGAGCCCGCCTCGCCAGAAATCGCCTTCCAATAACTTTCAGCAGAAACTGCAGTTGTGTTGGGCTTGTAAGAATCACCGTCCTTTACAACACCCTCCACAACAAACTTCTCGTCACGGTTGTTCACCGTCCATGCACCGGTACCGGCATACTCCATAGTACCGAGAGTTCCGGAATACATCTTACCTCCTATACGTGCGTCGATGAGGAAACTGAGGCTGAGTCCCTTCCAGGAGAAGCTGTTGTTCCATCCGAGATTGCATACAGGGTTCTGATTTCCGAGGTACTTGCTTGTTCCATCTGATGTGGGAAGGCCCTCTGCTGAAAGTACAAGTTGGTTGAAATATGGACTTTTTTCATCTGTTACACGGTTGTATGTTGTTCCATAAATGTCACCATATTCGCCGCCTACCTTAGCGACAACTTTGACTTTGTCATATCCGCCGAGGCTATATTCGGAAACTCCGTCCGCAAGATCGATAATCTGATTCTTGTTAGTGGAGAAGTTGACGTTTGTGTTCCATTGGAAATTGGTGGTCCTGACGGGAACGGCATTGAGCACAACTTCGAAACCGGTATTCTGGATGTCACCGGCGTTGATCTTCTTGCTTGAATAAGCAACTGAAGAGATGGGAAGGTTGATGAGTTGGTTGATAGCGTTTGTCTTGTACCAGGAGAAGTCCACGCCGAGTCTGTTATCAAAGAAGCGGATATCGAAACCGGCTTCCCAACTCTTGATGAGCTCGTTCTTCACGTTGTCATCGAAAAGTACGCTGTCTGAGCTGAGGGTAGGGTGGCCATATGGATCGGAGCCCATTGTGTAAACGTTGTAAAGCTGATAAGGATCCATATCGTTACCTACCTCGGCGAATGAAGCGCGAACCTTTGCATAAGTGAACCAAGCGGGCATATTGCCATACTTGTTGACCATATCGCTGATGACCCAGGAGAGGGATGCTGAAGGATAGAGGTATGAACGGTTGGCAGGGCTAAGAGTAGATGTCCAGTCGTTACGCAGGGTAGCGTCGAGGAAAATCCAACCGCCGTAGTTGAGAGTGATCTGACCGTAGAGGGAATTCATCTTGCGATGTGAATACGGCTCACTCACACTCGGCTTGTTTGTTCCGTTGTTCAGATCGAATACGTTAGGCACACGGAGTTCGCTCTGGTTGCTAGAAACACCGCGATTCTCTCTTTCCATGAGATTGCCGCCCAAGGAAACATGGCCTCCGAAATCACCGAAAAGATTGTCTTTATGAGCTGTGAGCAAGAAAGAGAAGTTGTTTTCGAAGAAACGTGTCTCTGATAAAGAGTAAGAACCTGTCTTTTTCATAAAAGAGTTTCCTGCATAAAGCTTCGATTCGCTCTCCGTAAAATACATATCGGAACCAGCCTTGATCTCTGCATCGAGCCAGTCTGTGAAGTCATACTTGAGGGATGCATTCATAAGGAAACGGTTACGAACGTCCTGATTCGTGTTATATTTGGCCACCCACCAAGGGTTGGAACCGGCTTTGTCCTTATTCCCATAAAAGAACATATTGCCGCTTTCATCAACTGCATCCTTAAAATCACGGATGTCAATGGAAACGGGAGTGGTGTACATCTTGAGCATATAGTTGGCATTGACGTTGGAGCCCGTGATAGGGCGATTGTTTGCCTGAGCGCGGATATACTGGATTTTTGCGTCAAAGTGCCACTTGTCGTTCTTGCCGAATGTGGAAGTGCCGCGGAGCATAAAGTTGTTACGTTTCAGAGTAGTGCCGACAACCTGTCCCACATCATTTGTACGTGTCCAGGATGCATAGATGCCTGTTCTGCCATACTGCTGAGAGAAAGTTACGTTTTCTGAATCGCTGACTCCTGTACCGAAGAATCCTTTCACATTGTCATAAGCGGCCATATTGGCAGAACTGCCATCCCATTTGGTATACTGCTGACCTGTAATTTCGGGACCCCAACTCTGAGATACAAGAGGATCATATTCACCATTCTGGCCCTGTCCATACTGGTTCTGCATAGCAGGACGGGTGAACTCTGTGGTAGCGGCGACGGTACCTGTAATGGTCAGACCTAGACCGGGATTCTGACGGCCTTTCTTGGTGGTGATGAGAATGACACCGTTACCTGCGCGTGAACCGTAGAGAGCTGCTGCGGAAGCGCCCTTGAGGACTGTCATTGACTCAACGTCCTCAGGGTTGATATCCTGCAGACCGCTACCCATATCTGCAGAAGGGTTCCAGAAGTCGGAATTGGAGGCCCCTGCGAAGTTGTCCATAGGGATGCCGTCGACAACGATGAGAGGCTGGTTGTTTCCGGTAAGGGAACTGTTACCACGAAGGATAATCTTAGAAGATGCGGCGGGACCGTTGGAAGAACGGACGATGTTGACACCGGCAATCTTACCTGTGAGGGCGTTGGCGATGTTGGTTTCGTGAGCATCGACAAGGGCGTCGCCCTTTACATCCTGAATGGCATAACCCAGGGTCTTCTTCTCTTTTGCGACACCGAGAGCCGTGACGACTACCTCGTTGAGGGTCTCGGAATCGGAGAGAACGATCTCCTGGAATCCGGCGGTTGTGCCGACCTTGATGGTCTGGGAGGCATATCCGAGGAAGGAAACCTCCAGATCGGTGTTGGCCGGAACCTGGATGGAGAAATTACCGTCAGCATCAGCAACGGTACCGTTGCTTGTGCCGGGC
>JAZLLN010000036.1:0-50600 GCA_045598165.1 Candidatus Cryptobacteroides sp. | reverse complement strand
GTACCCGTGCCTTATGGACTACTATGTCAAATTGCACTGAACAATGAAGAACCGCCGTATGCCGAACGGCACGTACGGTGGTGTGAGAGGTCGGAAAACGAAAGTAGGAGAAAAACTACTTCGTTTTCCTCCTACTCGATTATTCAGAATCTCAGCAGCCCAGCGCTTTCAGTACATTCTCCATCCTTATGCCACGGGAACCCTTGACGAGGAATGCGGTGTCGGAGAATGTCCGGTCTGCCAGCCAGGAGGCAAGAGCTTCTGACGTTGCAAACCATTGTATGTACGGGCCGGTTGTGGCTTTGCAGTCTCCTGTCTCATCCAGAGCTTTACGGAATTCTTCACCTACCAGACAGGCATCCAAACCTGCATCGGTAAGCTTGCGCACTATTGTAACGTGTTCTTTGACCGAGTCTTCGCCCAGCTCGCGCATATCGCCCAGCAGCGCCAGTTTATTCCCGGAGCGGAATTCTGCAAAATTGGCGATGGCCACAGCCATTGAGGACGGGTTGGCGTTGTAGGCATCTACTATAAGTGTGTTGGAGCCGGCACGCATCAATTGGGAGCGGTTGTTTTTCGGGCAATACGTTTCTATTGCCTTGACGGCGTCGTCGAACGGCACGTCGAAATACTTTCCTATGGCGAGGGCCGCCAGCACGTTGTTGGCATTATATGCGCCTACCAGATTGGTGGAAATAACCCGGGAGCCGCCGTCGTATGTCGGGACGCGAAGCCGTAAAAAAGGATTTTCCGCATCCGTGGGAAGCAGTTCGACGCCTTGATGTCCGATGCCGTATCCGAAAGTGTGGCAAGGCTGCGCTGCCGCCATTTCGCGCAGGTCGGCATCATCTTCATTGAGGAAAATCACGGATCCGCGATGCTCTCCCAGCCATTTGTATAGTTCTCCCTTGGCCGCTTTCACTCCTTCGAAGGAGCCGAAGCCCAAAAGGTGCGCTTTGCCTACGTTCGTAATCAGTCCGTAATCCGGCTGGCTGACCTTGACCAGTTTGGCAATGTCGTCAGGATGGTTGGCTCCCATTTCTATCACGGCTATCTCCGTCTCGGGAGTGATTTTGAGAATGCTGAGAGGAACTCCGATGTCATTGTTTAGATTGCCTTCCGTTGCTGTCACCCTGTATTTGGCGGCAAGAACTTCACGGATGAACTCCTTCGTGGTGGTCTTGCCGTTGGTGCCGGTAAGGCCGATGACGGGCAGATGCCTGTCTCCAAGCACGTGCTGACGATGGTATATGGCCAACTCCTGCAGGGTCGCGAAAGGATCCTGTACCCTGATGAGCCCGGGATTGTCGGGCAATGGGGCATCTTCGTTAACTACAGCCCAGGAGGCGCCTGATTCAAGGGCTTTCAGGGCATAGTCGTTGCCGTCGAAATTCTCACCCCTGAGGGCGAAAAACATTTCTCCGCCAAGGATGGCGCGGCTGTCGGTCGTGACGCGATATCCCGTACCGGCATATTTGGAATACAAATCTTCAATCATCCGGAATATCAGTTATTTTGCTCCCGTTGATCCGAACCCGCCTTTCCCGCGGCCGGACTCCGTAAGCTCTGAAACCTCCTCCCACTCAATCACTTCGTGTTTGGCCAATACCAGCTGGGCGATGCGTTCTCCGGATTCGATGGTGAACGCTTCGTCCGAGAGATTCACGAGTATCACGCACACTTCGCCCCTGTAGTCCGCGTCGATGGTGCCGGGTGCATTCAATACGGTGATTCCTTTCTTTGCGGCAAGACCGCTGCGGGGGCGCACCTGGACCTCATACCCGGCTGGAATTTCGATGAACAGACCGGTCGGGACCATGGCCCGGCCGAGGGGCTTGAGCACGATGGGTTCGCTGATTGCTGCGCGGACATCCATTCCTGCGGCCAGCTCAGTGGCGTAGGCAGGCAGAGCCTGTCCGGATTTGTTTACAACTTTAACTGTCATGACTTATTCTACTTCGGCGCCATCCGGTACAGGAAGGCGGCAATAATTGCATAAAGGAGATTGGGCAGCCACAAGGCTATGCCCGGAGGGAGCGTTCCAGTGAATACGAACATCTGGGAGAAACGCAGGAAAAGGATGTAGGAGAAAGCCAAAGCGATGCCTATGCCTATGTTCCAGCCGGTTGCTCCACGTTTCTTGCGGGAGGAGAGCGACACTCCGATTATGGTCAGAATCAGCGCGGAGAAGGGGAGCGCATACCTTGTGTGCTTCTCTATCTGGGCATATATCACATTGTCGTCCCCTCTCATCTTCTGAGTGTTGATAAGGTCTTCCAACTGGTCGATAGTGAGCGTTTCGACAGTTTTCTCGTTCCTGTAGAAATCCGTTACCGTAAGAGGTATTATTGTGTCCAGCTGTTCCCCGGTCCTTACCCGGTCCTGAAGGCCTTCCGTGTATTCACGTATGGTGTAATTCTTCATATGCCATCCGCCGTAGGCACTGTCCCAGACTGCCAGCTCTGCGCTCAATTTGCTCACGAGCTTGTTGTCGCGAATGGTCTCCAGCGTGATTTTTTCCGCAGTGTTGCTCCACGAACGGAAGGAATTCACGTACACGAATTCTCCGGGAGCTATCTGATAGTGTATGTTGCTGCGCTTGTAGTCGTTGTGGTGCTTTATGTATTTGGCCTCGAACTGGACGACCTTGAGGTTGGAGCGGGGGATGACGTAGAGGTTCAGGCCCAGCGAGAGCAGGGCGATGAGCGCCGCGGATGCCAGGTACGGCCCCATCAGACGATGGAAACTGACTCCTCCGGAGAGAATGGCTATTATCTCGGAGTTCGCCGCCAGCCTCGAGGTGAAGAAAATCACCGTGATGAACACGAACAGCGGCGAGAACATATTGATGAACTTGGGTACGAAATTGAGGTAGTAGGTGAAGATTACCTCGTTGAGCGGAGCCTGGTTCTCCACGAAATCGTCTATCTTCTCGGAAACGTCGAAGATTATGACAATGCCGATGATAAGGATGAGCGCGATGAAGAACGTGAATATGAACTTCCTCGATATGTACCAGTCAAGTATTTTCGGTTTCAGGTTCATGTCTAAAGTCTGGCGGTGATTCTTTTGACGGTGTCGTCCTTCCATTTGGAGAAGTCGCCGGCTTCTATGTGCGCGCGCGCCTGACGGACCACGTCGAGGTAGAACGCAAGATTGTGCTCGCTGGCAATCATTGCGGCGAACATTTCGCCTGCAATGAAGAGATGTCTCAGATATGCCTTCGAATATGTGTGGTCGACAAAGGAACTGCCGCTCGGGTCCAGTTCCGAGAAATCGTTCTCCCACTTTGCATTGCGCATGTTCATCACTCCGTTCCAGGTGAAGAGCATTCCGTTGCGTCCGTTCCTGGTGGGCATCACGCAGTCAAACATATCTATGCCGCGCGATATCGCTTCGAGCAGGTTGGCGGGAGTGCCGACTCCCATCAGGTACCTTGCCATCCCGTCCGCGGGCAGTTGCGGGCACACGGTATCCAGCATTTCATACATCTTCTCCGTGGGCTCTCCGACTGCGAGGCCGCCGATTGCGATTCCCGCATCGGCATATTGCAGGGCGTGTTCCAGCGCCTCTCTTCGGAGGTCCGGATAGGTGCAGCCCTGGATTATGGGGAAGAAGGTCTGGTCATAGCCGTACAGCGGTTCGGTTTCGTGAAAGCGCCGTGCGTAGCGCTCAAGCCAGTTCTTGGTGAGCTGAAGGGATCTGGCGGCATAGGCGTGGTCCGCGTCGCCGGGGCAGCACTCATCCAGAGCCATCATTATGTCGGCCCCGATGATGCGCTGGGTGTCAACGTTGTTCTCCGGAGTGAAAGTGTGCCTTGAGCCGTCGATGTGACTCTGGAAAGTACATCCTTCGGGAGTCAGTTTGCGTATGCCGGTCAGGCTGAATATCTGGAAACCGCCGCTGTCGGTGAGTATGGGTCTGTCCCAGTTCTCGAATTTGTGGAGTCCGCCGGCGGCCCTGAGGGTGTCGAGTCCCGGGCGCAGGTACAGGTGGTAGGTGTTGCCGAGGATGATCTCTGCGCCGATGTCTTCCTTGAGGTCGCGGTGATACACGCCCTTGACGGAGCCCACCGTTCCGACGGGCATGAATATGGGGGTATGGATCGTCCCGTGGTCAGTCTCCAGCAAACCGCACCTTGCGGCAGACCCGGGATCGGTGAAGGTCCTCGTGAATTTCATCTTTCAAATATAATGAAAAAAGCGTATTTTTGTAAGCATACATTGTAAGACTTATGAAGAAATCCAACATTGCATTACGCCTCATTGCGCTCAATTTTCTTGAATTCGCGGCCTGGGGCGCGTATCTCACGTCCATCGGACGTTATCTCGGGGGCATAGGCCTCGGCAGCCAGATCAAATGGTTCTTTGCGATGCAGGGCATCGTTTCCATATTCATGCCAACCCTTATGGGCATCCTGGCCGACCGCCACATCCAGGCTCAGAAAGTTCTGGCCCTCTGCCACGGATTTGCGGGCATCTTCATGACGGCGGCAGGCCTGTACTGCCACTCGGCGGCGGCTCCGGAGTTCGGTCCTCTTTTCCTGCTCTACAGCATCAGCGTGGCTTTCTTCATGCCTACAATCGCTCTTGCCAATTCTGTGGCTTACAATGCTTTGGCCATAGAGGGCAAGGATCCTGTCAAGACATATCCTCCCATCAGGGTGTTCGGTACGATAGGTTTCATCTGCAGTATGCTGGCCACCAATTTCGTGAAAATCGGAGGCATGGCGATGCAGGATTCCTACACTCAGCTGATTTCTTCCGGTGTGATAAGCCTTGTGATGGCTGCCTATTCGCTCACTATGCCGGCCTGCGAGACCAAGAAGAGCGAAGGACGCCAGACTCTGGCCGATGCATTCAACCTGAAGGCGTTCTCCCTGTTCAAGGACGGCCAGTTCGCCATTTTCTTCATCTTCTCGATGCTGCTCGGCGCGTCCCTCCAGATTACGAACGGTTATGCCAATATGTTCCTCGGCTCGTTCGGAGACAATCCCGCATTCGCCGACACCTTCGCCGTCAAGAATTCCAATGCGCTCATCTCAATTTCCCAGATTTCGGAAACTCTGTGCATTCTGCTCATCCCTGTCTGTATGAAGAAATTCGGAATCAAGAAAGTGATGCTCATAGCGATGTTCGCCTGGGTGTTCCGCTTCGGATTCTTCGGTCTCGGCAATCCCGCAATGCCGGGAGTGATACTCTTTATCCTCTCCTGCATAGTATATGGCGTCGCATTTGATTTCTTCAACATATCCGGTTCTCTCTACGTCGAGCAGAACACCACTCCCGACATCAGGTCGAGCGCACAGGGCATCTTTATGCTGATGACCAACGGACTCGGTGCGGCATTCGGCACTCTCGCCGCGGGAGCGGTGATGGATAAGGTTGTGTTCAACGCCGCCGATCCTTCCTGGAGCACGGCCTGGTACATATTTGCGGCCTACTCTCTCGTTGTCGGGCTTGCCTTCATGGTGCTGTTCAAGGATCCTTCCAAGGCGGGAAAGAAATAGCTTATGGCCGATTCTAATTTCATAGATTATGTCAAGATATTCTGTGCCTCGGGGCACGGGGGAGCGGGTTCGACACATCTGCACAGGGCCAAGTACATTCCGAAGGGAGGCCCTGACGGTGGTGACGGAGGACGCGGCGGCCATATCATACTGAGGGCCAATCCGCAGTTCTGGACGCTTATCCACCTCAAATACCGCAAGCACGTGCACGCGGATGACGGAGAGAAGGGCGGTGCGGCGCTGCAGCATGGCAAGAACGGTGCGGACATTGTTCTGGACGTTCCGCTCGGAACCGTCGTGAAGGATGCGGAGACGGAGGAGGTTCTGTTCGAACTGACTGAGGTTAATGAGGAGAGAATTCTCTGTAAGGGCGGAAAAGGCGGTTGGGGCAATGACCATTTCAAGACGCCTACAAACCAGACTCCGATGTATGCCCAGCCCGGAGAGGACGGAACGGAGGGCTGGTTCATTCTCGAATTGAAACTTCTTGCGGATGTGGGTCTTGTGGGGTTCCCGAATGCAGGCAAGTCAACACTTTTGAGTTCAATCACTTCCGCCAAGCCCAAGATTGCATCCTATGCGTTCACTACCCTGGAACCCAATCTGGGCATCGTGAAATATTATGACGACAGGTCGTTCGTGATGGCCGATATACCCGGAATTATCGAGGGGGCTCACGAGGGCCGGGGAATAGGAATACGTTTCCTCCGTCACATAGAGCGCAATTCCGTTCTGCTCTTTATGGTGAGCTGTGAGGAGGATGACATAGCGGGAGCATACAGGACCCTCCTCGGGGAACTCAAGATGTACAATCCCGAACTGCTTGACAAGAAGCGTGTGCTTGCCATCACAAAGTGTGACCTGATCGATGCTGAACTGGAAAGGGAGATTCTCCCGAAACTCCCCGGGAAAGTGCCGCACGTCTTCATCTCTTCAGCTTCCGGTGAAGGACTGAATGAGTTGAAGGACGCGTTGTGGAAAGCCTTGTCTTAGGCTACAGCTTGTCCATTACCGCGACGATTCTTTCGCGGACGATGCCGATGCCTTCCGGACCGACTGCTCCGAAGCCGTTGATTTCGTGGTACTTCCCGGACTTCTTGTAGTAATCTATGATGGGTTCGGTCTGGGTGTGGTAGGTTTTGATGCGGTTGTTGATGACCTCTTCCTTGGCGTCATCAGCCCTTCCTTCCACCGTGGCCCTGTGGGCGATTCTTTGTCTGACAATGTCGTCGCTGATCTGCAGGCCGATGACCGCTGTCACTTCCTCACCTCTCTTTGCGAGCATTGCGTCAAGGACTTCTGCCTGAGCGAGGGTGCGGGGGAATCCGTCGAGCAGGAATCCCTCCACTCCCTTTACGGTGTCGAACTGCGCTTCTATCATTCCTTCCACAACTTCGTCGGGAACAAGGCAGCCTGCGGATATGAGGCTCTGGGCCTTCTTTCCGAGTTCCGTGCCGGCCGCGATTTCCGATCTGAGAAGTTCTCCGGTGGAGATGTGCTTCACGTTGTAGCGTTCGACTATTGCTGTGGCCTGGGTGCCTTTACCTGCTCCCGGAGGGCCGAAAATGATGAAATATTTCATTTGTCTATCACGTAAATATCCTTGATGTTGCGCCCCAGTTCATTGTAGTCCAATCCGTAGCCTACAATGAAAGCGTTGGGGATTTCCATTCCCACGTAGTCTATCTTCTCGGCCTTGCTGTAGATTTCGGGCTTGAGAAGCATCGTGCAGATGCGCACTTCAGCGGCTCCTTTGTCGAGCAGAAGCGCCTTCAGGGCTACAATTGTGTTCCCGGTGTCCACTACGTCCTCGAAGATGATGATTCTGCGGCCCTTGACATCGCCCGTGAGGCCAAGCGGTACGAGTACGGTGCCCGTGGATTCGGTTCCCTGATAGGAGCTGAGTTTTATGGACATCAGTTCCGCCTTGAATGTAAGCCTTTTCATCATTGCGGCCGTGAACATCACGGCTCCGTTGAGAACGCAGAGGAAAATGGGTACATCCCCGCTGTTTGCGAAATCCCTGTTGATTTTGTCGGCGACTTTGTCGATGGCGGCTTCAAGCACTTCGTTTTTGATGTATGGCTTGAAAGTCTTGTCGTGTAATGTGATTTTGTCCATAACGATGGAATTAAAATCAAATATAGTAAACATTTTTCTGTTTCTTGTTTTTTTTGACGTTTTGTTTGGCCACTTTCGGTGCGAACAATGTGTGCGGGATGAGAGTGTTGTTGTTATTGCTGGCACTGGCGGTGCCGGACGCCGGAGGCGTGGAAGGGATTCTGCTGATAACGGGAGCTTCGGCAGTGGAGGATCTGGATGAGAGCGTTATGGAACGTTTTGAGTCATACCGCACCCATCCGCTGCCTGTCAACTGCTGCACGGGGAGCAGGCTGCTGTCCTGCGGACTGTTCAGCGGGTATCAGGTGGCGTCTCTGCTGGATTACCGGGCACGGAACGGGGATGTGCTGTCCTATACCGAACTGGCTGCCGTGGACGGATTCGGGGAGCGTTACGTGGCCGCATTGAAGGAATTCATAACGCTGGAAGGAGGAGAGATGAACGGCGGGCGTTCCGGGAACAGCAGGCGCAGGTTCTCGCAATCGCTGATGCTGAGGGCCGCGGCACGCGCCCCTGACGGGGAGGCGGAATGGTGCGGAGGGGTGAAGTGCCAGGCGCGTTGGGGGGACTTCCTTGAATTCAATTGGGCGGACAGGACGACATATACTTTGCCGCAGTTCGGGGCCGGAAATATGAATCTGGCGGTGTACGGCAGGAGGGTGCTCGGAAAACTTGTCCTGGGAGATTTCAACGCCAGATTCGGTCAGGGCCTGCTTGTTTGGAACGGATTCTCGATGAGTGGGGTTTCGTCTCCTTCGGCATTGATGCGCAGCGGCACAGGGCTGTCGCCTTCAAAGTCTTTCTCCGAAGGCTTCCACGGTGTTGCTGTGGATTTCAATGCAGGCAAGTATATGTTTTCTGCCGCGTACGACAGGAGTAATGTCGCAATGGCGAATGTGAGCAGAGTGGGCGGAACATGGCAGTTCGGGGTGACGGCATTGTACGACGGGCGGAAGGATCCCGGACCCGGGCTGGGACGTGTGGGCGTGTCGGTTGATTCGAGAGTGGGTTTCAAAGGCGGGGCCGTTTTCGGGGAAGCCGCGTTGGATGGAAATGCCCTGGCTGCCGTTTTGGGAGCCTTTGTGGTTCCGTCATACGGCAGTATGCTGTCGGTGGCTGTGAGGGCCTATCCGAAGACTTATCCGGGAACGATGGCCGGGGCGCTGCGTTCCGCATCCAAAGTTTCGGATGAATATGGGGCGTCGGCGGGTTGGCAGAACGGATGGAGCCTGCTGACTCTGGACGCGGCCTGGCACCCGTCGAAGAATACTCAGGCATACAAGGCGACAGCACAGTTGAAGAAGGATTTCCCGTTGGGGAGCGTGACGCTGACTCCAGTGCTGAGGGTGGCCGAAAGATGCAGTCTGAAGCCTTCGGAAGGGGGGAATTTTGTTTCTGACTGGCGGAATGACCTGAGGACGGAACTTGATATGGCGGCCGGTTCCTGGCTCGCAAATGTGCGTTACAATATAGTGCGCAGTGCGGAATGGGGCTGGCTGGCTTATGCCGAAGCGGGCTACAGAAGGGAATACGCCGAGCGGAACCGTGTGACCGCCTGGCTTCGCGGCGAGCTGTTCGCCATAGACAGCTGGGACGACAGAATTTATGTGTATGAGAGGGATGCGCCGGGGAATTTCAACGTGCCGGCATACTATGGAAGGGGGTGGAACCTCAGTCTGGTGGTATCCTGGAAGTTCTGGAAAAATACGGTCAACCTCAGGCTCTCGACTTACAGGAAGGAAGTGAAACTGCAGTACTCACTTGTCCTGTGACTGCTCCAGGAATCTGTTGAATACGATGTCGATGGCTTCCGGAGACGGGTGAACCTTGTCTTCGTTGAAGAACCTGTAGTCGCGGAGTTCGTCGAGGACTATTTCGTAGCTCGGGAAGTAATCGACCCCGCACTGATGGATGGCGACCTGAAGGAGCGACTTGGAAATGGTGTTGACGTGGGCGCCTTCTCCGAGGTGCCGGACGGGTGAAACCGTGAAGAGAAATTCTTTCCCGTCGGCGCAAATGGTCCTGATGCAGTTTTTTATCTCATCGAGAGTCAGCATTTCGTGGGTGAATTCGTAGCCGGGGCGCTTCAGGCAGTTGGATACCGTCCATCCGTCGTGGCGCCAGACCTGTGCAGTGCCGAAAGTGACAATCACTTTGTTGCAGCGTTTCCAGTTTGCCGCAGCCTCACGCAGCCCGGCGTTGGCATTGTCGAGAAATTCTTCCGCTGTGGGGCGCGCAAAGGACGTGTGATGCCAGAAGGAACAGATTTTTCCTGCTCCTGCACCCATCCCGACGCATTCCGCTGCGGTGAATGGTTCCGCCGAGCGGAGCCTGCAGACGGAACGGGCGATGCTTTCGGGATTGAAGATGGTGCCGAAGGGATTGATGCATACGTCATAACCCGCTTCCAGAAGCCGCTGTCCCACATTTGTGGCGAAACAGCTGCCGAGTACCATAATTCTGTCCGTTCTGCTTATTTTCATCGTTTCCGCCTGAAAGAAATGCTGTTGTCGCAAAATTAGTTAACTTTGGGCAAATAAGTAAAGGATATGAAAAGAATATCGGCAATCGTACTGTCCTGTTTTGTTTCTTTCGCTTTCTGTGCGGCCGGAAACCACCATAATCTGCGAATAATCACTACCGGGGACGTTCACGGTGCCTGGTTCCCAGAGTCCTATGTCAATCCGGGGGAGTTGAATACCAGTCTTATGTCGGTCAAGCATTTCGTTGACAGCATACGCGCGGATGTGGGAAGGAACAATGTGCTGCTGCTCGATGCGGGGGATTGCCTTCAGGGCGACAACGCCACATACTATTTCAATAACGTGGTTGCCGACAGGCCTCATCTTTTTCCGCGTCTGGTTGCATATATGGGATATGATGCGCTTGCGGTCGGGAACCATGACATAGAAGCCGGTCACAAGGTATATGACAAGGTGTACGGAGAACTGGCCGGCTATGGGATTCCCTGGCTCGGCGGCAATGCCGTGAAGGATGACGGAACGACATATTTCCCCGAGTATGCGGTGTTCCGCAAAGCTGGTCTGAAGGTGCTTGTGATAGGTTTTACGAATGCCAATATCGGCGCCTGGGTGGCGGATGAGGAGTGGAAGGGGATGACCTTCCAGCCTATTGTCTCGAGAGCACAGGCCGTGGTGGACCGGTTGACGGTGAAGGAAAATCCCCGGATTGTGGTTATGGTGGTCCATTCCGGAATCGGAGACGGGGACGGACGACAGCTTGAAAATGAGGGACTGGACCTGTTCAGGGCGTTGAAAGGTGTGGATTTGCTCGTCTGCGGTCACGATCATCGGTCTTATGTGATAGATGAAAATAAGGCGGATCTTGTGGACGGCGGAGCGAAGGCCGGCAGGGTGGGAGTCGCCTCGGTGGATGTGGAGACAAGGGGGCGCAAGCTCGTGTCAAAGACAACCAGGAGTGAAGTCGTTAGGCTTGACAAGAAGGTGTATGACGAGGAGATGGAGAAGAGGTTCCGTCCGGAGTTCGAGGAGGTCAGGGCCTTCACGCTCAGGCCTGTGGGTAATCTTGAGATGGAGTTGAGGACCAGGGATGCATACGTCGGAATGTCCGATTACGTCAATCTGCTGCATCGTGTGCAGATGAACCGTCCCGGAGTGCAGCTTTCCCTTGCCGCGCCCTTGAAATATGATTCCAAAGTGGAAGCCGGCCAGCTTGTATTCAACGATATGTTCACCATTTATCCGTATGAGAATCAGCTGGTTGTGGCGAAACTGAGCGGAAGCGAAATAGTCAGGATCCTGGAATTCTCCTATGACAAATGGATTGGGGGCGGAGACGGACACGTGCTGAAAATAAGGAACACGCCTGATGAACGCACGGGCTCCGACAAATGGTCGTTTGTGGGCCGCCCGTACAATTTTGACAGCATTGCGGGTCTGATATATACTGTTGACGTGACAAAGCCCTTCGGCAGCAGAATCTGCATCAAGTCGATGGCTGACGGCAGCGCGTTCGATGAGGAGGCTTTCTACAACGTGGCGATGACCTCATACAGGGCCAACGGCGGTGGCGGCATCATACCCCGCGGAGCCGGACTGGACGATGCCGTGATGGCGTCCCGGATTGTCGGCAAGGACAAGGAAATCAGGATGATTGTATATGATTTCTTCCTTGAGCATCCTGTCGTGGACAGCGCGCTGGTAAATGACGAAAAGATCCTCGGCCACTGGGAATTCATCCCGGCCGATGTGGCGGGAGAAGCGTTGAGGAAGGATATGAATCTGCTGTTCGGAGACCGCTAGTGTCTCATTGCCTTGAGCTTGGAGGCGAGAGAGCCGTCCATTGCCATCTTCATCATTTTTCTGGAACCTTCGAACTGCTTCAGCAGTTTGTTGACGTCGGCGACTGAGGTGCCGGAGCCATTGGCGATTCTCTGCCGGCGGCTGCCGTTGATGGCCTCGGGGTGTTCTTTTTCGAAGGGGGTCATTGAATGTATGATGGCTTCCGTTGACTTGAATGCCTTGTCGTTGTCTATGTCCACGTCTTTGATGGCCTTGTCCATCCCCGGAATCATTCCTGCCAGGTCCTTGATGTCGCCCATCTTGCGCACCTGCTGGATCTGATTGTAGAAGTCATTGAGAGTGAACTGGTTCTTGATCAGTTTTTTCTTGAGTTCCCGCGCTTCTTTCTCGTCATAGGCTTCCTGAGCCTTCTCAACGAGGGATACGACATCTCCCATTCCCAGGATCCTGTCTGCAACGCGGGACGGATGGAACACGTCGAGAGCCTCCATCTTTTCTCCTATGCTGACGAACTTGATGGGCTTTCCGGTCACTGCCTTGATGGACAGGGCCGCACCGCCTCTGGTGTCACCGTCCATTTTGGTGAGTACGACACCGTCATAGTCGATGGCCTCGTTGAATGCCCTTGCGGATTCCACGGCGTCCTGGCCTGTCATTGAATCTACGACGAAGAGGCTTTCCGTGGGCTGGACCGCATCGTGGAGCGTGCGTATCTCCTCCATCAGCTCGGCGTCTACCGTGAGACGTCCGGCCGTATCTATGATGACGACGCTGTAACCTTCTGCCTTGGCCTTGGATATGGCCGCCTTGGCTACAGCCACCGGATCTTTTTCGCCTTCAATGGAAAATACAGGAACCCCGATCTGTTCTCCCAGAGTTTTGAGCTGCTCGATTGCTGCGGGGCGGAAGGTGTCGCAGGCTGCAAGAAGGACCTTGAGACCTTTCCTGCTCTTGAGGTTCAGCGCCAGCTTGCCGGAGAAGGTTGTTTTTCCGGAGCCGTTCAGACCGGCGACGAGGACGATGCCGGGGTTGCCCTTGACCTTGATGTCGGAGGAATCGCCGCCCATGAAATCCGCCAGTTCGTCGTGGACGATCTTGACCATCATCTGCTGCGGCTTGACTGCGGTGAGGACTCCGGTGCCTATGGCCTTGGTCTTTACGCGGTCGCAGAATTCTTTGGCCACCTTGTAGCTGACGTCGGCGTCAAGAAGGGCCCGGCGGACGTCCTTGAGGGTTTCGGCAACGTTGATTTCTGTTATCTTGCCTTCTCCTTTCAGGAGTTTGAAGGATCTTTCAAGTTTCTCGGAAAGGTTCTCGAACATATCTTTTCAGTTTGTGACGCAAAAATACGCAATTTTACAGACATTCGATAATGAAAAAACTGACAAGTTTCGCAATGCGCGCCGTGGCGTGCTCCGGCCTCTCTGTCCAGAAAAAAAGTGACATAAGGCTCTTCCTGGCATTGAGACTGTGGATTTCGGAGAAACGCTACTGCGACAGCCGGAGCGTGGCGGAGGCGGCCGGACAGATTGGGGCCACTCCGGAGCAGCTTTCGTATTTTTGTTCTGAAGTGTTGGGAAAGACATTCCGGCAACTCAGGAAGGAACTCAGGATAAGGGAGGCGGAAAGGCTTCTGCGGAGGTGTCCGGGGATGACTCTTTCGGAACTTGGACGCTCCGTGGGGATTCCGGACAGGAGCGATTTCAGAAAGCAGTTCATCGACGTTGCGGGACTGTCCCCCGGAGAATGGGTCCTGAAAAGGCGAAAGCGGCGCAAATAGTTTGATAAGAACTGATTTTTCCGTATATTTGACGGACTGATATACTCAATTGGCAGACATTCCGGAGAAATGAGTTCTTTACTTAGCAAGTTGTCGAAATTTGTGTCCAAATACGTGAGCACCTGGATGGTTTTCGCGATGGACGTTGTGCTGTCCCTGCTGGCGACGGCCGTAACCGTGCTGATAGCAATTTTTGTCCTTAATGTTTCGGGTTTGAGGGGCATCTCACTTGTGCTATGCTTTGTGATGTCACTTCTGTTTACGGTGGCGTCCATACTCATCTTCAAGAGCAATAAGGTGATTATCAGGCACTCGACTTTCAAGGATAACGGCATTTACGTGCTCGTGGCCGCAGTCAAGTCGTCTCTGATGCTTCTGGTGGCAGGTACCCTAGAGGATGTCTGGCCCGCGTTCGTCGTGGATTCCGACAAGTTGACGCTGCTGCTGCTCACCTTGCTTGATTTCCTTCTCACAACCTTCTTTACCATCGCCGCGCGCTTTGTGCTGATTCTGTTCTATTCCGTGCTGATGGGCAGGATCCAGTCCAGGAAGGACTGCAGCCGTCTGTTGCTTTACAGTACCTGCGAGAAGTCTGTGGCTATGCTGACAAGGCTCAAGAATTCGCCTCACTACAAGATCGTGGGCTTTGTGTCCTCCGATATATACAAGAAATCATTCACCGTTTCGGAACTTCTGGTTTTCTATCTCGGAGACAGGGAAAGTGTGGCTGAACTGAAGGAGCGCATACAGTTTGATGCAATCCTTTTCTCCCGTGAGAGGGATATTCAGAAAGAGAAGGGCCGCCTTATCGAGTATGCCACAAAAGAGTCCGTAAAGGTGCTTGTGGCTCCTGAAATTGATGAGATTGATGAAAACGGAACGCTGAACAACAGAATCAGGGAAGTCAGGATAGAGGACCTGCTCGGCAGGGAGGAGATCAGGATTTCGCTCGATGACGTGATAGCAAACTTCAAGGGTAAAACCGTTCTTGTCACCGGGGCGGCCGGCTCCATAGGCTCCGAACTTTGCCGTCAGCTTGCCGGTTTCGGTGTGGAGCAGCTGATTCTTTTCGACAACGGCGAGACACCGATGCACAATCTGCGTCTGGAGTTCGACAGTAGATTCCCCAATGTCAAGTACGTTCCGGTCATCGGTGATGTGCGTATCCCCAAAAGGCTTGATTTCGTGTTCCGCACCTATCATCCCCAGGTGGTGTTCCACGCCGCGGCATACAAGCACGTGCCCCTGATGGAGGAGAATCCCTGCGAGGCGGTTCTTGTGAACGTGGTCGGAACCCGCAACGTGGCGGACAAGTGCGTCGAGTACGGAGTCGAGAAGATGGTGATGATCAGCACCGACAAGGCCGTGAACCCCACCAATATCATGGGCTGCACGAAGCGTCTTGCCGAGATATACGTTCAGAGTCTGGGGCTGGCCATAGAGAACGGCAGGACAGAGGGCAGGACAAAGTTCGTGACCACCCGTTTCGGAAACGTGCTCGGTTCCAACGGCTCCGTGATTCCCAGATTCCGCGACCAGATTGCCAATGGCGGCCCTGTGACCGTCACGCATCCCGACATAACCAGATTCTTCATGACCATCCCTGAGGCCTGCCTGCTTGTGATGGAGGCGGCCACTATGCCTACCGCAAACAGAATCTGCGTGTTCGATATGGGACAGTCGGTGAAGATTGACACGCTTGCGCGCAAGATGATAGAGCTCGCCGGACTGAAGCCCGATGAAGATATTAAAATTGAATATACGGGTCTCAGACCGGGAGAGAAGCTCTATGAGGAGGTGCTTTCCAATGTGGAGAACACGGACCCTACGAGCCACGACAGGATACGCATAGCGAGGGTCCGCATGCACGAGTACGGTGATGCCGTCGAATTCGTTGACCGGCTTGAAACCCTGAGCAGGGATGTGGATATTCCGACTATGGTCAAGCTGATGAAGAAGATTGTGCCGGAATATGTCTCAAACAACTCCAAATATTCCGAATATGACGAAAAACGCTGATGAGCTCCATTGGTTCATTGCGTACGTCAAGACCTGCTGTGAACACAAGGCCGGCGAACTTTTCGTGAAACTTGGCTATGAAACCTATCTGCCCTGCAGGAGGGAGGTTCACCAGTGGTCCGACCGGAAGAAAATCGTCGAACGCCTTGTGCTTCCCCACATGATTTTCGTGCATACTACGGAAGCGGGCAGGGTGGAATCCCTGAAGCTGAATCCGTATTTGAACTGCTATATGTCCAAGGGTATGGGCCCTTATGCTCCGGCAATTGTCCGTGATGAGGAGATGAGGACTTTCCGCGCAATGGTGGATTATGGAGGCGAGTCCTTCGCCATCACCACGGAGAATCTTGCTCCCGGAGACAGGGTGCGTGTCGTGGCCGGCCCCCTGGAGGGCCACGAATGTGAACTGGTGTCGGTGAATGGCAGGAAATGCATTGCCTCCCGTTTGGGAATCCTGGGAGCCGCAGTGGTTGAAATCTCTACGGAATACCTTCGTAAAATTCAGTGAAAAAGTCTCGTATAACATTATGAAAGACGTACTTATCAGTAATGTGATTTTGAATGGAACAGCTTCGGACATAGTGATGTCCGGGGGACGTTTCTCACATATAGCCGGAGCGGGGGAGATATGCCGGGATAATGTGTCTGCCGTGATTGACGGAAGCGGCAAAGCCATTATCCCCGCTCTCTACAATACCCACAATCATGCGGCAATGACGCTTTTGCGCGGATATGCCGATGATATGGTGCTGCACAAGTGGCTCAATGACTATATCTGGCCCTATGAGGACAAGCTGACACCTGCGGATATCCGTCACGGAAGTGAACTGGCGGTTGAGGAGATGATCGGGTCCGGGTCGGTGTTCTTCTCCGATATGTATTTCGAGATCGACCAGACCATAGACGTTGTGGTCAAGTCCGGAATGAGGGCTGCCATAGGAATTACCGTGATGGAGAATCACAGCCTTGCGGTGGAGGAGGAGAAGTTTGATTTCATCAGGCATTGGGTCGATCCGACCGGTGGACGCATACAGCTGGTGATGGCACCTCACGCCATATATACCGTTGGCCCGGAAAAGCTGCGCAGGACCGCCGGGTTTGCGAGAAATCACGGAATGAGGCTTCATATCCACGTGGCGGAGACTGCTCCGGAGGTGAGCAACTGCGTGAAGGAGCACGGGATGACTCCCGTCCGCTATCTTGATTCCCTGGGTCTTCTCGGCCCGGACGTGATTGCGGCCCATTGTGTGTATGTGGACGATGAAGAGTGGGATATCCTTGCCGCAAGAGGTGTGACGGTTTCCCACTGCCCCTGTTCGAATATGAAGATTAGCAGCGGCAGGTTCCCTTATGAATCCGCCATCAGAAGCGGATGCCGCATTACTTTGGGAACGGACGGTGCGTCTTCCAACAATAATTTGGATCTTCGCGAGGAGATGAAATTCGCCGCTCTGTTGGCGAAGTGTGTGTCTGCCGGTGCTGACGGCAGGCTGATTAACGGTGGGGATCCTGAGCTCCTGCCTGCGGCGGAAGTGTTCCGCTGGGCAAGCAGGAACGGCGCCGAGGCTTTCGGGATTGACGGAGGTGAGATTGCGGAGGGCAGAGTGGCCGATGCCATTCTCATAGATCTTGATGATGTCAGGATGCGGCCCTGCCACAACTTGATTTCCAATTTCGTGTATGCCGCGGATTCCCGTTGCATTGCGGCTACTATATGTGATGGGCAGATCATCAGTGCGGTGAAGAAATGAGTGAAGGACTTGGACTTGTGACGCAACTTGCAATCATCCTGATTGCCGCGGGGGTGATGACCGTAATATCCAGAGCTCTCAAGCAGCCTCTGATATTGGGTTATATTGTTGCCGGTTTTCTGGTCGGGCCTCATCTTGGTCTGTTCCCCCAGTTCTCTCAGGAAACAGTCAAGGATTGGTCGGAGATAGGCATCATCTTCCTTCTGTTCTCCCTTGGTCTGGAATTCAGTTTCAAGAAACTCCTCAAGGTGGGAAGCAGCGCCCTTATCATGGCCTGCACGAAGTGTGTGGGGATGTTCCTTGTGGGTATTATCGTAGGAAATGTCATAGGATGGAGCACTATGGAAAGCATTTTCCTGGGGGGACTTCTGTCCATGAGTTCCACGACCGTCATCATAAAGGCATACGACGATATGGGCCTCAACAGAAAACCGTATGCACCTGTGATATTCGGCAGTCTGGTATTCGAAGACCTCATCGCGGTGTTGTTGATGGTGTTGTTGTCAACTCTGGCGGCGTCAAACAGATTTGCCGGAGGGGAAATGGTTCTTGCACTTGCCAAACTTGCTTTTTCCCTGATTCTCTGGTTCCTCGTGGGTATATATCTGATTCCGACGCTTCTGAGGAAGACCAAGAAGTATCTTTCCGATGAAATTCTGCTTATTGTGAGCATAGGATTGTGTTTCGGGATGGTCGTTGTGGCCAATAAGGTCGGCTTCTCCTCAGCTCTCGGGGCATTCGTGATGGGTTCCATTCTTTCGGAGACGATAGAAGGAGAGCATATCACGCAGCTTACCACCGGGATAAAGGATCTTTTCGGAGCCATATTTTTCGTGTCGATAGGAATGATGGTGGATCCTGTGGTGCTGGGAAACCATTGGCTTTGCATATTGGCGCTCACCCTTGCCGCTATGGGTGGAATTCTCATCTTTACCACTTTGGGTGCGCTTCTTTCAGGAACGGGGCTTGATACGGCTGTACACGCCGGCTTCACCCTTGCCCAACTGGGAGAATTCGCTTTCATTATCGCCGGTGTGGGATGTTCGCTCGGGGTGATGAGAGATTTCATCTATCCCGTGATAATAACAATTTCGGTAATAACGACTTTTACCACGCCTTTTATGATCAAGGCGGCGGATCCTGTTCTGGTCTGGATCAGGAGAAAGTTGCCACAGAGTATTCTTGACCGCATAGATCCGCCTCAGGCTGTGGAACACAAGGAATCCAGAGCTGAGAAAAACGTATGGCTGACGCTCATAAGGAGTTATCTGCGCAGGATAGGTCTTTATGGCGTGATTCTCATTGCCATCCTCCTGATGTCGAAAGCCTGGCTTGTGAAACTGGTTGCTATCATCTTGCCGAATTCTTCAGATCTGCTCCGCAGTATTGTATGTGTTTTCATTACGCTGTTGGTGATGTCCCCGTTCCTTTACGGGATGTCTGTCACCAACGGTTCCATCAATGCTCCAGCCAGGAAATTGTTCCAGGCGTCTTCCGGCAACAGATGGACAATCATTGCATTGATAGTCCTGAGAGTAATGGTTGCCGTTGTGTTCGTTGTGGCTGCCATAACAATGCATCTTAAATTGTCGGTGTGGGCTATACTGCTGATTGCCTTTGCCGTATTTGCACTGATATTTGTCTCTAAATTCACTCTGAAGCATTTCACCACGTTTGAGGCGCGCTTTTTGGAGAATCTCAATGCCAAGGAGATTATGGAGAGACGGAATGCTCCCGTGGCAACTGCCTTTAAGGATAAATTGGCCGGATATGACGTGCACGTCAGGAGTGTGGTGGTGTCTCCCGATTTCCAATATGCAGGAATGACTTTGCGTGAAATGCCGTTCAGACATACATCGGGTGTCAATATTGTCAAGATTGTGAGAGGCTCGAAAGGAATCGAGATTCCGTCCGGGGATGTTAGGATATTCCCCGGCGACAAACTTATGGCGGTTGGCACAGAGGAGCAACTTGAGGCGTTTGAGAAGATTATGTCTGAAAATTCCTTGAAGACCGGTGATGAAGAGAAGGAGAAGTTTGATGTAAGGCCGATTGAACTGACGCCTGAATCAGTGCTGACCGGTCAATTGTTGAAGAATTCCGGTATGAGGGCGGCAGGATGTCTGGTGGTGAGTGTAATAAGTGACGGGCAACTGATTACGAATCCTTCGCCGGATTATCTTTTCAACGTGGGGGATGTGGTGTGGATAGCCGGTGCGGAATCGGCCATAGAATGGTATAAATAATTGTGAAATGATGAATATTCTCGTTACGGGAGCCGCCGGATTCATAGGCTCGAATCTTGTTTTGAGACTTCTGTCAGAGGAGCCGGAGAGCAGAATCACGGGTCTTGACAACCTCAATGATTATTATGACGTGTCCCTCAAGGAGTGGCGGCTGGAGCGCATATCCTCTGTGGGAGGCAACTGGAGGTTCGTGAAGGGGGATTTGGCGGACAAGGCTTTGATAGACAAGTTGTTCGAAGAAGAACGCTTCGACATAGTGGTGAACCTTGCGGCGCAGGCGGGAGTGAGGTACAGCATCACCAATCCGGATGCTTATATCCAGTCGAATATCATAGGTTTTTATAATATTCTCGAGGCCTGTCGCCACTATCCGGTGAAGCATCTGGTATATGCAAGTTCCAGCAGTGTGTACGGAAGCAACAGGAAAGTGCCGTACAGCGTGGAGGATATGGTGGATAATCCCGTGAGTCTCTATGCGGCCACGAAGAAATCCAATGAACTCCTTGCGCACGCTTATAGCAAGCTTTACAACATACCCAGTACAGGGCTGCGCTTTTTCACGGTCTACGGGCCTGCGGGCCGTCCGGATATGGCGTATTTCGGATTTACAAACAAGCTTTTGGCAGGCAAGACAATAGAGATATTCAATTTCGGCAATTGCCGCAGGGATTTTACATACGTGGACGACATAGTGGAAGGCGTGTGCCGCGTGATGCGCAGGGCTCCTGAGAAAAAGACCGGTGAGGACGGATTGCCGGTCCCTCCGTATGCAGTGTACAATATAGGGAACAGCAGCCCGGAGAATCTTCTTGATTTCGTGACCGTTCTTCAGGAGGAACTTGTACGTACCGGTGTGCTTCCCGCTGATTATGACTTCGAGGCGCATAAGAAGCTGGTCCCTATGCAGCCAGGTGACGTGCCTGTCACGTTTGCCGACACGTCCGCTCTCGAGCGTGATTTCGGTTTCAGGCCACATACTCCGCTGCGTGAGGGGTTGAGGAAATTTGCCGAATGGTATAAGGATTTTTATATGTAGTCATATGCTTTGCGAACAGAAATTTGAAGAAATATACAAGGCGGCTCCGGAAGCGTTGAGCTTCTGTCCTTACCGTATCTGCCCGCTGGGCGCCCACGTGGACCACAATCTTGGCAAAATCAACGGTTTTGCCATCGACAAGGGAATCCATATCGCATTCCGCCCCAAACTCAACGGAGTCATTGAACTGTGTTCCCTGCAGTTCGAGAAACGTGCGCAATGGCACGTCCGCAGCGTGTTTGAAACCCGTCAGATGGACTGGGCCGATTATCTGCGGGGCGTGACGATTGAGCTCGGAAACCGATATCCTCTGGTCAACGGGCTGTCCGGTGTGATTGAGGGATCTCTACCCATAGGAGGTTTGAGTTCTTCCGCTGCCGTGTGCATTGCTTTCCTCAAGGCGCTGTGTCAGGTGAACAATATACATCTCAACGTGCAGGAGACGATTATGATTGCCAAGGCTGCAGAGAACAATTACGTGGGAGTGGATTGCGGAAAACTGGATCAGAGTTGCGAAGTGCTCAGCAAGGCCGGCCATCTCCTGTATCTGGATTGCCGGGACGATTCCTATGAACTAATACCTCAGAACCCTGCGATGAAGCCTTTCGACATACTTGTTTTCTTCAGCGGGCTGGAGCGCAATCTGTCCGGCAGTGCGTTCAATATGCGTGTGGACGAGCTCCGAAGTGCGGCTTATGCCCTGAAGGCGTTCGGAGGAATGCCGTATGGCAAATTCAAGGAGACCAATATGAGGGACGTGAATCCCGAATTGTTCCGGAAGTATGCAGGAAAGCTTCCGGAGACCTGGAGAAAACGCGCCGAACACTGGTTCGGTGAGTTTGAAAGGGTTGAAAAAGGCGCTGAAGCCTGGAGGAGGGGAGATATCGGGGAATACGGACGTCTGGTCTTTGAATCCGGACGGTCCAGCATAGAGAAGTGGGAGACTGGGTCGGAGGAATTGAAGACTCTCTATGAGATAATGAAAAGGACGGAGGGGATATACGGAGGTCGTTTCTCCGGCGCCGGATTCAAGGGTTGCTGTATGGCACTCGCGGATCCTTCGCAGAGCGAAAGTATTCTCCGGAGCGTCGAAGACAGTTACTGCAGACGTTTCCCCGGACTGAAAGACAAATATAAGGCTGCCATCTGCCATTCTGCAGACGGAACGAGAATATGAAGTGTTTGATTCTGGCGGCCGGGTATGCGACCAGGCTGTATCCCTTGACTGAAAATTTCCCCAAGCCTCTTCTGAAGGTCGGGGACAAGACAATTCTGGACTGGCTTGTGGATGACATAGCGTCATCCGGGGTTGTGGACGGCTTCGTGGTCATCAGCAATCACAAGTTTGCGGATCATTTCAGGGAATGGGCTTCGTCACGGGGGGCGACGGCACGGATATCCGTTGTCGATGACGGCACGGAGAGCAATGAAACCCGGCTCGGAGCAGTGTGCGACATCAAGTTCGCGATTGACAAGCTCGGCCTGGACGACGACATGCTCGTGATAGCCGGTGACAATGTGCTGGATTTCAGCCTTACGAAATTCGTTGACTATGCAAGGCTCAGGAGGACTTCCTGCATAATGAGATATTATGAGTCTGACGAAAAGAGGCTGCGTAAATCCGGAATAGTCGAGGTTGACGATGATGACAGGATTCTCGGTATGGAGGAGAAGCCTGAAAATCCGCGCAGCCATTGGTGCTGCCCTCCCTTCTATTATTATACGAGGGAGGATGCCCGGATGGTGGGCAAGGGAATAGAATCCGGATGCGGCACGGATGCGCCGGGTTCGTTCATTGCCTGGCTGTCGGCGCAGGTTCCGGTGCATGCGATGGAAATGCCCGGGCGGCGTTATGACATAGGCAATTTGGAGAGTTATCACAGAGTTTGTGAGGAATATAAGGGAATTCTGTGATTTTTTTTGTAGATTTGTAGCATCAGTAAGTTGAAGCGTCTTTGGAAATGCTTGAAAGTATCAGACAGAATATCACAAAGTTGATTGCCCTTTATGAAGGGGAGAAACAACGTGCCGATGATTTGTCTGCCAGACTTTCTGCCAGCGAAGAACAGAATGAGACTTACCGTAAGCAGATAACTGACTTGAACCGCAAGATAGACAACCTGAGGCTGGAAGGCGCATTCTCCATGAAAGGAGGTAATGCCGCAGCCCGGGAGCGTATCGAGAAGTTGATTCGTGAGATAGACAGGTGTATCAGATTGCTCGAAAAGTAAAGTGCTATGGCTCAGAGTATTACGATAAAGATTGCTGGAAAGGACTACCCGCTTGTGGCTGCCACTCCCGACAGGGAGCGCCAGATGCGCCTGGCCGCTGAAGACGTAAACTCAATGCTTTCGAGATATGATGAGAAATTTCCTGAAAAGGCCTTGATTGACAAGCTTGCCTTCGTGGCGCTCAATCAGGCCGTGGGAAAGATAGCCATAAGGGAGGAATCGGCAAAGTGCGCGGAAGAGGTACACTCGCTGGAAGGCGAGTTGGACTCATATCTTAAGGGCAAGGAAATTAACCGTTAGTTCCCTCGCTGAAACTATAAGTTCCAAGGAACCGGGTGATCTCGTACTGAGGAAGGCAGGCCTGCCTGACAGGAAGCCCGATACAGATCGGAGCCCAAATCGTACAGGAGTGATTTTCTGTCGAACGGACTAGCGGCGTTTTACAGTATCTGCATTATGCAGGTACTGTTTTTTTTGACGTTTTTTAAAAATATATACCGTTATGTTTTATTTATTGGCAGCAGTGGCCGGCGCAATCGTCGCACTTGCGTTATATATAGTCTTCACCCGCCGTATACAGAAGGGCAAGGCTGATGAAATCATAGAAAAAGCCCGTCTTGAGGCGGAAAATATCAGGAAACAGAAAGCTCTGGAGGCGAAGGAACATTTCTTTCAGTTGAAGACGGAACATGACCAGAAGGTCAACCAGAAGAATAATGATCTCCGTGACAGGGAGAACGGCATCCGCAACAAGGAGACCCAGTTGAACCAGCAGGCCAGTGAACTTGGCCGCAAGCAGCATGAAATCGATTCCCTGAAGGGACAGCTGAACGCTCAGAAGACCCAATTGGACCAGAAGAAGGCCAATTATGAATCTTTGCTTGCACAGGTGAACAAGGAACTGGAGAACGTGGCCGGAATGACTGCCGAGGAGGCCAAGAACTCATTGGTGGAGAATATGAAGGCCAAGGCCCGTTCCGAGGCTCAGGCATATATCAATGAGACTATGGATGAGGCCAGGCTGAATGCGGCCAGGGAAGCCAAGCGCATAGTCATCAATACCATTCAGCGTACCGCTACGGAGACTGCAATCGAGAATGCTGTAACCAGTTTCCCTATCGAGAATGACGAAGTCAAGGGCCGCATCATCGGGCGTGAAGGCCGCAATATCCGTGCTCTTGAGGCCGCTACCGGTGTGGAGATTGTGGTGGATGACACTCCTGACGCAATTCTTCTTTCCGCTTTTGATCCTGTGCGCCGTGAGATTGCCCGCCTCTCACTCCATCAGCTCGTCATAGACGGCCGAATTCATCCGGCACGTATTGAGGAAGTTGTGGCCAAGGTAAGCAAGCAGCTTGAGGATGAGATTCTTGAGACAGGCAAGCGCACCTGTATAGACTTGGGAATCCACGGAC
Source organism: Candidatus Cryptobacteroides sp. (assembly GCA_045598165.1). Taxonomy (GTDB): domain Bacteria; phylum Bacteroidota; class Bacteroidia; order Bacteroidales; family UBA932; genus Cryptobacteroides. The sequence continues at coordinate 26,209 of JAZLLN010000036.1, read as the reverse complement.
TCAACATTGAGCTGGTCAAACTCATCGGACGTATGAAATATCGCTCGTCATATGGCCAGAACCTGCTGCAGCACTCACGTGAGGTGGCAAATATCTGCGCCGTGATGGCATCCGAGCTCGGACTGAATCCGAAGATTGCGAAGCGAGCCGGTCTTCTGCACGATATAGGCAAGGTAAGCCAGGATGATTCCGAACTGCCTCACGCACTGCTTGGCGCCAAACTGGCCGAACAGTACAAGGAGCAGCCTGATATCTGCAACGCCGTGGGCGCCCACCACGAGGAGATGGAGATGACATCCATTTATTCTCCGCTTGTGCTTGTGGGCGATGCCATTTCCGGAGCACGTCCCGGCGCACGTCGCGAGGTTATCGAGAGCTATATCAAGAGACTCAAGGGAATGGAGGATCTGGCAGCCTCATATCCCGGCGTGACCAAGTCCTATGCAATCCAGGCAGGTCGTGAACTGAGGGTGATTGTGGGTGCCGAGGAAGTGTCTGACGAGCAGGCGGCACGCTTGAGCACTGATATCGCTCAGAAGATACAGGATGAGATGACCTATCCGGGTCAGGTGAAGATCACGGTTATCCGCGAGACCCGCTCTGTGGCAATCGCGAAATAATACGGGTGAACAACCCGGTCATTTTTACAGCGGCGATGTCGGCTTCCTTGACGACATCGTCGCCGTCGTTAAGATTGGTCCCGACGTTGTCGGTGTTCGATTCGTTGGTGATTACTGACATCCCGAACACTTTCAGCCCGCAATGGCGGGCGACGATGACCTCGGGAACCGTTGACATTCCAATGGCATCGGCACCGACAGTCCTGAAGAAACGGACTTCAGCGGGGGTTTCGTAGGACGGCCCCGTGGTGGCGAAATAGACGCCCTGACGGATAGCCAGGCCCATCTCCGAAGCGGCTTCCAGAGCCATTCTTCTGAGTTCGGGGTCGTATGCGCAGGTCATATCCGGGAATCTGGTCCCGAACTCGTCCATATTCTTTCCTATCAGCGGATTGGGAATGGTGTTGATATGATCGCGGATGATCATCAGGTCGCCGCGCTTTATGTCCGGGTTGCAGGATCCTGCGGCATTGGAAACGAGGAGATACTCGATGCCGAGCAGTTTCATGGTGCGGACGGGAAGGGCTATCTTCTCCATATCGTATCCTTCATAGAAATGGAAGCGGCCCTGCATTGCGATGACGCTCCTGCCGCCGAGTTTTCCGATTATGAAATTGCCCTTGTGCCCCGTTGCGGTGGAAACGGGGAAGTTGGGGATGTCCCTGTAGGGAATGATGACTGCATCGCTGATGTCGTCCGCAAGACGTCCCAGACCGCTCCCGAGAATTATGCCGACCTCGGGATTTATGTCGCCCGCTATCTTTCTGATGTAGCCGGCGGCCTCAAGAATTCTGTTGTACCTTTCGTCCATCTAGAAATTCTCGCCGTCCTCGACCGATTCGGTTTCGGGTCTCTGGGGAATCTCTCCGTGGAAGCAGTTCTCCTTTATGTACTCGATGGCGTCGTCAAGACCGCCCTTGAATTTCTCAAAGTCTTCCTTATAGAGGAAAATCTTGTGCTTGTCGTAGACGAAACTCCCGTCGGGGTTGTTCCTGCGCTTGCTTTCCGTAATCGTGAGGTAGAAATCGTTCTGACCCTTCGTGGATTTGACGTCAAAGAAATACGTGCGCTTGCCGGCCCTTACAGGTTTTGAGTAAACGTCTTCTGCATCGCGGCCCTGAAACTGAGCCTGGTCGTAATCCTCTCTGTACATAATGTTCTTAAGATTTTATTTTATGCAAAAATATAATTTTTTGGGGATTAGATATTATATTTGCACAAATTTTTGTTTGAAAAGATGCTTAACCGTAGAATTCTACGCATAAAGGCCTTCAAGGCCATATACAGTTACGCGGAAAATCCCTCGATGTCTGTCAGGGATGTCGAGGCCCAGCTGGAGCGCTCCTGCGAATCAACCAGAGACCTGTACCTGTTTCTCCTTTCGATAATCAATCCCCTGACCGCCGAGGCAAAGGCCCGCATCGAGGCCGCCAGGGCGAAGTTCAATCCTACGGAGGAGGAAAAGAATCCCAATCTCAAGTTTGTCCGGAATGCTGTCGCCCCTGTTTTTGCCGAAGACCCCGATTTCTGCAAGCTGGTCTCGAAAAAGAAACTTTCCTGGGATCAGTATGACGTGCTGCTGAGATGCCTCTACGACAGCGTGCGTACAAAGGATTATTACCTCGAGTATATGTCGAAGCCGGAGAGCAGCCTTAAGGATGACGCCGAACTCTGGGCGAAGATTTTCGAGAACGAGTTCGAGGACAACGAGGAGCTGGAGGCTATTCTGGAAGATATGTCCATATGGTGGAACGATGATCTTGCCTATGCCCTGAACTGGTGTTGCCGCACGATGGACAGTATAGGAAAAGGCATTCGCTGGGATCTCATTCCCTTGTATCTGAGTGACATCCAGAAATCGGCTGAGGATGACCACGCATTCGTGGTGGGCATTGTGCGCAAGGCGGTGTCCAATTTTGACAGATATTACGACAGCATCGCGTCCCTCACCCCCAAGTGGGACAGGAACCGCATCTGCTATACCGACCTTGCCCTGATTGTTGCGGGGCTTGCGGAAAACGAGGCTTTCTCCAATATTCCGGCGAAGGTCACGATCAATGAGTATGTTGAAATCTCCAAGTTCTACAGTACTCCTGAGAGCAGGGGATTCGTCAACGGTCTGCTTGACAAATTAATCAATAAAAGATAGCTGCTATGAATTTTTTGACTGTAATGCTTCAGGCTGCGCCCGCACAGCAGGGCGGCGGCGCTTCAATGTGGATAATGCTCGCACTCATCTTCGTGGTGATGTGGCTCTTCATGATCCGTCCCCAGCGCAAGCAGCAGAAGGAACTTGAGAAATTCCGCAATGAACTCAAGAAGGGTGACAAGGTGATCACCGCCGGCGGAATCTATGGTACAATCGCTGAAATTCAGGACACTACCGTTCTCATCAAGGTTGACGGCGAAGTGAAGATCCGCGTGGACAAGACCTCCATCATGAGGGATTCCACCGACGTTCAGCAGAATCAGCCTGCCCAGAAGTAAAACCGGTGAAAAACTGGTATTCATTCCTGGCCTGCCTGCTGCTGTCTTTCAGCATATGGCTGGTAATGATACTCTCACGCACACATACGGCGCAGGAGAGCGTGACTGTGCAGGTCCATTCCAACATTGAGGGGACGACTTCCATTGCGGCCGAGACGGTGACCGTGTCCGCGCGCTGCCGGGCTTCGGGCTTCAAGCTGCTTGCATTGTCGGCATCGGACGACAAGGTGGTTGACGTGACCGTCGATCCCTTGCTTTTAAAGAAGGATGCCGGGGACCGGTATCTGCTCGATACCAGGAATCTTTCCTCTTACATCCCTGACATTTTCGGCCCCGGAGTGGTTGTGGAGGCGTTTTCTGACCAGAACCTGCGCTTGAGGTTCCTTCAGGATTCATTCCGCAAGGTTCCTGTGGTGCCGGTGTCGTACATTACCTTCCGCCCTCAGTATATGGCTCTTGGCGAGATGTCCCTTTCCGTGGATTCCGTGCTCGTGTATGGACAGCCGGAAAGAATCGCTTCCATCGACAGGATAAAGACGGAACCTGTCACTCTCAGGGATCTCAAGCGTGACGTTCACGGAACGGTCGGACTAGAAGTTCCCGCAGACGTGCGCCTGTCCGAAAAGGAGGTGGGCTACAAGCTGTCTGTGGGCAGATATGTGGAATTGCGTTCGGTTCTGGGCATCGACGCCAGGAATGTCCCGTTGGGGACACGGTTCGTGCTGACCCCGTCGGCCGCGGAGGTTGTGTGGCGCTGTTCGTTCCCTCTCCGCTCCAATCCTTCCGACAATGCCGGCCTTTATGTTGACTATCGGGATTTCGACGGCTCGCTTACGGGTAAATGTCTGATACGCCTGTCTGATTTGCCGGATGGCGTCATTGCGTATGAGATCAATCCCCAGTTCTGTATGTGTCTGGAACAATCCGGGAAATAGATGAAGACAACGCTGATAACAGGAGGGATAGGCTCCGGAAAGTCGGAGGTGTGCAGGTATCTGATGCGCAGGGGATTCCCTGTGTATGACTGCGATTCCCGCTGCAAGGCGCTGTATGACAATGTGCCCTGCCTCAAGGACAGGATTGAGACTGCGCTTGGTGTCCCGTTTTCCCGCATAGGACTGATTTTTGAAGATGAAAGCAAGCGTGAAGCCCTTGAGTCCATCGTCTTTCCTCTTCTTCTGGAAGATATTGCCGCCTGGAAGTCCGGAATAGGAACTGACAGATGTTTCATCGAGTCGGCCACCGCGCTCGGGAAGAAAGCTTTTGAGGCGGTGTATGACGATGTGTGGATTGTGAAGGCTGAATATGGCGCCCGTCTGGCCCGTAATCCGAAGGTCGCCCAGCGGGCGGGCCTGCAGAGCTTCGACGAGACCAGGGCCTCCCGTATAATTGAGAACAACGGTTCTCTTGAGGAACTGTATGACAAAGTAGATAAGATCATTTGAATTAATTTTTGGAAATATGAAAACTGATTTGGCTAAAATCCTTTCCGTATCCGGTCGTCACGGCCTGTACCTTTACCTCGCACAGGCCCGCAACGGCGCTATCGCAGAATCTTTGGAAGACAAGAAACGCACGGTGTTTGATGCGAAGAGCCGTATCACGACTCTTGCCGACATCGCCATATATACGAATGAAGGTGAGCTGAAACTCGCCGAAGTGTTTACCGCAATGAGCAAGGTCGGTGGCACGGTGCCTACATCCAAGAGCGATGACAAGGATATCAAGGCCTTCTTCGGCAAGGCGGTGCCCAATTATGACGGCGACCGTTTCTATCTGTCCCATATGAAGAAAATCCTTGACTGGTACGACGATATCGTAAAATTCGCAAGCCTGGATTTCGTGACCGACGAGGAGAGGGAGAAAGAGGCTGCCAAGGCTGAATAATGAAGACTGTCAAGGTCATAACGCTGGGCTGCTCGAAGAATACCGTCGATACGGAGCATCTTCTGGCGCAGCTGCCGTGCTCCGGCTTTATCGTGAAACCGGAGGATTGGGGCGGTGCTGTGGATTATCTTCTGCTTAACACCTGCGGTTTCATCGGGGATGCCAAGGAGGAATCCGTGCAGGCCATACTCGAGGCTGTCGAGGGCAAGAAAAGAGGCCTTGCATCCAAGGTGCTGGTGTTCGGCTGTCTGTCGCAGAGGTATTCGAAGGAACTGCCGGAAGAGATTCCGGAAGTCGACGGCTGGTTCGGCGCCAGGGATTTGAATCCGGTGCTGCGCGCTTTGGGTGTCGAGCCGTCGGAATGTGTTTCCCGTTACAGGACGGACGGCAAACCATATGCGTATCTCAAGATTTCCGAGGGCTGTGACAGGCGCTGTTCGTATTGCGCGATCCCCTTTATCAGAGGGGCTCACCGTTCCGTCCCTATGGAACAGCTCGTGGCTGAGGCCGGGATGCTTGCCGCTTCCGGGGTAAAGGAGCTTATTCTGATAGCTCAGGACACTACTTTCTACGGTCTCGATATTTACGGAAGGCGCGCATTGGCTGAATTGCTCCAACGGCTTTCCGAGGTGCCGGGTATAGAATGGTTGAGAATACACTACAGCTATCCGGCCGATTTCCCTCTTGACGTGCTGAAGCAGATGGCTGACAATCCGAAAGTCTGCCGCTATCTTGATATTCCGCTGCAGCATATTGCGGACAGAGTGCTGGACAATATGCACAGGCATGTGGACGGAGCGTGGACCAGAAACCTGATACGGCGTCTGAGGGATGAGGTCCCCGGAGTGGCTCTCAGGACCACAATGATAGTGGGGCACCCGGGAGAAGGGGAGGAAGAGTTCGAGGAACTCCTCGATTTCCTCCGCGAGGCGCGTTTCGAGCGTCTGGGGGCATTCACATATTCGGAGGAGGATGGTACCTGGGGTGCGGAACATCTGAAGGATGAGGTGACGGAGGAGGAGAAACGGAGAAGACTGGATGCGTTGATGTCGCTGCAGGCATCCGTGTCTCTGGAATGCAACCGCGCCCGTGTCGGGACTGTGGAACGTGTTCTCGTGGATGATCTGGTGGACGGGACACTTGTCTGCCGCTCCGAATTCGAGTCGCCTGACGTGGACGGAGAGATTCTGGTAAGTTCAACGGACGCCTCACTTGTGGGAAAATTCATCGATGTGCGCATAGTGGGCGCCGATGAGTATGACCTGATTGCTGAAATGATGTAGTTTATTTATATTTGTCGGACTGATTTCTGCCAAAATGCCTGCCAGTGATTACGCCCTGGACCTAGACAAGATACTTGCATCGAAGTTCAAAGGCAAAAAGATACCCAAGGTTCTTGTGTCGGCGCTGAAGAAATTCTTTCACGTTGATTTCTTGAATGACGTCCTCTCTTCTTCACCCGGGGAAGGTGTTGTGTTCTGCCGTCACGTTGTGGAATATCTTGACCTGAAGCTGGAAGTTTCTGGAATCGAGAATGTTCCTGATGACGGCACTTTATATACTTTTGCGTCCAATCATCCGCTCGGAGGCGCTGATGGCGTGGCATTGTGCGGCCTGATAGGTGAACGTTTCGGGAACGTGCGTATGCCTGTGAACGATTTTCTCATGTATGTGAAGCCCCTTGCTCCCCTGTGTGTCCCGATCAACAAGTTTGGGGCTCAGTTGCGGAATCTGCCCGCTCTGCTGGATGAGGCATTCGGGTCCGCGGACCAGATTCTTATATTTCCTGCGGGCCTGTGCTCGAGAATGATAGATGGCAGGGTCCAGGATCTTGCCTGGACAAAGACATTCGTAAAGAAGAGCGTGGAGAGCGGGCGAAGCATAGTACCGGTCCATTTCATAGGAGAAAACAGCCGCTTCTTCTACAGGCTTACGAATCTTTCGAAGAAACTGGGTGTCAAGTTCAATATCGGAATGCTGTGTCTTCCCAATGAACTTTACAAATCACGGCATAAATCATACAGGATAGTTTTCGGAAGACCTGTCCCTTGCGGAGAGATTGCGGGGATGTCCGTCGGTGACGCTGTCGCGAGAATAAGGAATGAAGTCTATAGTCTGCTTTAGATATGGAAAAAATCATTGATCCGGTGGAGGTCGCTCTCCTCAAGGCTGAGCTGACCTCAGACAAAAAGCTTCAGGATACGAACAAAGGCGGGAATGAACTATATGTGGTTACCGCCCACGATTCTCCGAATGTAATGAGGGAGATAGGCCGATTGAGGGAAGAGGCTTTCCGTGCGGCGGGGGGCTCCTCGGGCCTTTCAATGGATATCGATGAGTTCGACACTATGGAGAATCCCTATCATCAGATAGTTGTGTGGGATCCCGATGCCGAGGCCATACTCGGGGGATACAGGTATATCCTCGGCCCTGATATCAGATTGGATGAAAATGGTGTTCCCCGTCTGGCGACAGCTCATATGTTCAAGTTCTCCGAAGAGTTCATACGGGATTATCTTCCCCACACAGTGGAGCTTGGCCGTTCTTTCGTGTCTCTCGGCTATCAGAGTTCCAAAGCCGGAGCGAAGGCTATATTCGCGATGGACAACCTTTGGGACGGCATTGCAGCCGTGATAATGCAGCATCCTCAGATTCTCTTCTTCTTCGGCAAGATGACGATGTATCCCTCATACAATCAGGCGGCAAGAGATCTCATACTGCATTTCCTGTGGAAGCACTTCCCGGATCCGGACGAACTGGTGAGGCCGTTGGAGCCCGTCCTGCCTCAATCAAGTGCGGATTTGATGGATGTTATTCTGAAGGACAGGAATTTCAAGGAGGATTATCGTAACCTGAAAGATGCAGTCAGAAGAATAGGCACTTCCATTCCGCCTCTTGTCAATTCCTATATAAACACCTCACCTACTATGAAGATGTTCGGTACGGCGGTCAACCACGAGTTTTCTGAAGTTGAGGAAACGGCGATTCTGGTCTGTTTCCATGAAATGTACGAGGATAAGGTTTCCCGCCATATCGAGGCATATCTCAAGGGCTTTATGGACAAAGTCCGCGTCAGGTTCCCCAAGATAAATCAGAAAAATGAGGAGCAACTGCAGGAGCGGATAGGAATGAAGCGGCTCAGGGTTCTCGGAAGGTTTTCTGCTTCCAGGAAGGATGATCAGTAGGTCGTCTTTTTCTTGACCGGGTCGGTTGTGAGCCCGACTCCAAGTTTTTTGAATATCTTTTTGTCCACTTCGCTGAGCATTACCGTGGTGTGGACCTGGCAGCCTTCCAGTTGGGGAAGGCATGCGAGAGCCTTGCGGCAGTTTTCGTCGAAAAGGCTCAGCATCGAAATCGCAACCAGGACTTCGTCCGTGTGAAGTCTCGGGTTGTGACCGTGCAGGTATGAGACTTTGGTCTTCTGAATGGGCTCAATCATATTCTGGGGAATGAGCTTGATGCTGTGGTCTATGCCTGCAAGTTCCTTGAGAGCATTGAGAAGGAGTGCGGCGCTGGGGCCGAGAAGGTCGCTGGTCTCTGCAGTGATGATGGTGCCGTCCGCAAGTTCGATGGCGGATGACGGTTTTCCGCATTTCTCCTGTCTTTCCTTGGCCGCAACTGTGGTTTTCCTGTAATCGGTGTTTATCTTGGCCTGCTGCATCAGCCTGGCTATCTTGTTGACTTCCGATTCCGCACAATCCCCTTCCGCAAGTTTGCACAGGGAAGCATAGTAGCGGCGTATGATTTCGTTCCGGGCGGCATCGCGGCAGATTTCGTCGTCGCTGATGCAATAACCTATCATGTTGACTCCCATGTCGGTGGGGGACTTGTAGGGGTTTTCACCGTAGATGCCTTCGAAGAGGTCGTTGAGGACGGGGAATATCTCTATGTCGCGGTTGTAGTTCACGGCGGTGGTACCGTATGCGTCAAGATGGAAGGGATCTATCATATTGACGTCGTTGAGGTCGGCCGTGGCGGCTTCGTATGCAATGTTGACGGGATGGCTGAGAGGCAGGTTCCAGATGGGGAAGGTCTCGAATTTGGCGTATCCTGCCTTGACGCCGCGCTTGTTCTCCTGATACAGCTGGCTGAGGCACACAGCCTTTTTGCCGCTGCCCGGGCCGGGGGCGGTCACGACGACAAGCGGCCTGGTGGTCTCCACGTAGTCGTTCTTGCCGAATCCTTCTTCTGAATCTATGAGCGCCACGTTGGCGGGGTAGCCTTCTATGGTATGGTGGTAATAGACCTTGATGCCCATCCTTTCCAGCTTGGACCTGTAAGCATCGGTGCTGGACTGGCCGTTATAGTGGGTGATGACAACGGAATTTACAAGGAACCCCCTGCTGATGAATTCGGTGCGGAGGCGCAGGACATCCATATCGTAAGTGATTCCGAGGTCGCTGCGCATTTTGTTTTTCTCGATGTCGATGGCGCTGATGACGATGACTATCTCCAGGTCATCCTTCAGCTGCTCGAGCATTTTGAATTTGCTGTCCGGCTGGAATCCGGGCAACACGCGGCTGGCGTGGTTGTCGTCGAAGAGTTTGCCGCCGAACTCCATATAAAGTTTGTTGCCGAATTTGGCAATGCGCTCTTTGATGTGTCGGGATTGGATTTCCAGATATTTTTCGTTGTCGAACCCGTATTTCATAAAAAGAAGTCTTATAAAATTCCGGGATGCAAATGTAGGAAAAAAACGGGAAAAATAAAAGAAGGTGGGGCCGTAAGCCGGTTTCTGTTTTTGAATCCGTCATTTATCTTCGCAACCTACCCCCTGACATCAGGCGGGCAGCCCTCGACTGTCAGTATATTTGGTCTTGCAGGTCCCGGAACCGTACCCGTCATGCATCACTGCACGGCGTCGTGAGCTCTTGCCTCGCGTTTTCACCCTTGGAAACGTCAGAGTTTCCGGTTGTTTTCTGTTACGGTCTGCGTGAAGTTACCTCCACCTGTGCTTTCCACAGCGGGATGCCCTTCCCTGTCCGGACTTTCCTAAGCATTGCTGCCTCGACGGATCGCCCCACCTTATTTTATTTGCCACAAAGGTAAGATTTTTTTATCTTTGAAAGATAGTTTTGATTTTATTTTGACGGCGGCACCTCAGTTCCTGAAGAAGAAGATATTCGGCATCGTTGGCGATGTGGCGGAGGAGATGAGCGTACGCGCCTTTGTGATAGGCGGATACGTGAGGGACTGCTTCCTCGGCAGATCTTCCAATGACATAGATATAGTGGTGGAGGGAAGCGGAATAGATTTCGCCCGGGCGGTGGGGGAGAAAACCGGGAAATACGTGAGTTATTTCAAGAATTTCGGGACGGCGATGCTTCGGTTCGGGGGCGACGAGATTGAGTTTGTCGGGGCCAGGAAGGAGTCGTACCGGCGCGAATCGCGCAAGCCTGTCGTTGAAAACGGTACTCTGGAAGATGATCAGATGAGGCGTGATTTTACCATAAACGCTATGGCTTTCTCGCTGCAGAAGAGCTCTTACGGAGAACTTGTGGACCCGTTCGGAGGTATCAGGGATCTGTCCGACGGCATTATCCGGACTCCGCTTGACCCGGATACCACATATTCCGATGATCCGCTCAGAATGCTGAGGGCGGTGCGTTTCGCCACGAAACTGTCTACGCCGGAGCATCCTTTCAGGATAGTCCCCGAGTCGATGGCGTCGATGCGCCGTATGGCGGACAGGATGCAGATTCTTTCTGCCGAGCGAGTGGCTGACGAGCTGTGCAAGATGCTCTCCACCCCGCGTCCGTCGATGGCGTTCAGACTGTTGGACGAAGGTGGTCTCCTTTCGCATATCCTGCCGGAACTCAGTGCCTTGAAGGGTGTGGAAACTGTGGACGGACGAGGGCATAAGGACAATTTCGAGCATACTCTGGCAGTGCTGGACAATGTGGCTCCGGTGTCCGACAATCTGTGGCTACGCTGGGCCGCTCTGCTTCACGATATAGGCAAGCCGGCAAGCAAGCGTTTCGATGCCTCGACAGGCTGGTCATTCCACGGGCACGAGATAATCGGGTCGAAGATGGTCCCGCCGATTTTCAACAGGCTGAAACTTCCGATTGACTCGATGAAGTATGTGAAGAAGCTTGTCTGGCTTCACCTCAGACCCATTGCCCTTGTGGATGACGTGGTTACGGATTCGGCGGTCCGGCGGCTGCTCTTTGACGCAGGTGACGACATTGACGACCTGATGATACTGTGCAATGCCGACATCACCTCAAAGAATCCGGTGAAGGTGGCCAGAATACGTTCCAATTTCGAACTTGTGGAACGCAAACTGGTGGAAGTGGAGGAGAAGGACGCTATCCGCAATTTCAAGAATCCGATTACCGGAGAGTATGTCATGCAGCTTTACGGAATTCCTCCCTGCAAGGAAATCGGCATTTTGAAGGAATCTGTGAAAGAAGCCATACTTGACGGTGTTATCGGTAACAATTTTGAAGAAGCTGACAGGTATATGCGCCTCAAGGCGGAGGAGATTGGACTTAAATTAAGCTAAACCATAATGTCTTTGATATGAAAAAGATCTTAGTTGTCGTTCTCGCTGTGTTTGCCACCGTTTGCGGGGCAAACGCGCAGAAACTGGTTTCTACCAAATTGAATAACGGAATGACTGTGTATGTCTATGAAGACCCGGCTCAGCATGACGTTTTCGGTGAAGTGGTTGTGCGTACCGGTTCTTACAATGATCCCGAGCAGTACACCGGTCTTGCGCATTATCTTGAGCACGTGATGTTCAAGGGTACCCAGAGAATCGGTGCGCTTGACTGGACCGCGGAGAAGCCCATTTATGAGCAGATCATTGCCAAGTACGATGAGATGGCCGAAACTACCGACCCTGCCGCAAAGGAGGCCATTGCCAAGGAAATCAACAGGCTGACCATTGAGGAGGGTAAGATAAGCATCTCCCAGGAGTACTCCAACCTTATTGAGAGCATAGGTGGCAACAACCTCAATGCCGGAACCTCCTTTGATCAGACCGTTTACTATAACACCTTCCCCGCGCCTCAGATGGCCAAGTGGATGGCTGTTGCTTCCGAGAGGTTCATCAACCCTGTCTTCAGGGCTTTCCAGTCGGAGCTTGAGACAGTTTACGAGGAATATAACATGTATTCCGACGATCCGGACAATCAGGTCCAGCAGTTTATGCTCGGCAAGGCGTTCGAGGGAACTCCTTATGCCAGAGATGTCATTGGTCTCGGTGAACATCTGAAGAATCCCCGTCTGAGCCAGCTTATCAAGTATTACGAGGACTGGTATGTGCCTGAGAACATGGCTCTTGTGGTTGTGGGCAATATTGACGCGCAGACCGTTCTGCGTACGGCTGCAAACACTTTCGGACGTCTCAAGCCCAAGGCTGTCCCGGAGCGCAAACAGTATCCTGAATTTGCTGTGAAGGGACGCACTGCATATTCTACGAGAATCGCCAACTATCCTTCATTGTTTATGATTTTCAATGGAGTCAAGTCCGGTGATCCTGATGAGTATGCCCTTGAAATCTGTTCGGAACTCCTTAACAATACCGCAAGTACGGGTCTGTTGGATAAACTGACCATCGAAGGTGATGTGATGGGTGCCGGTGCCGGAATGCTGTCATTGGTGAACCAGGGACGTTTTCTTATTCAGGCAATTCCTTACTATGACAAGAACCAGCAGATTTACGATTCCGGCAAGAAGGTTGAGAAACTTATGAAGAACGCCATTTCGGCGTTGAAGAACGGAGACTTCTCACAATCGACTCTGGATGCCATCAAGGTCGCGATATGCAGAGACTACGATCTTTCTTTCGAATCGAATTCGGGTAAGGTCAGTGTGCTTGCTTCGAGTTTCATCAGCGGCAAGGATCTCAACGAGGCTATGGCTTACAAGGACAGAATATGTGCCGTCACCGTTGACGATGTCAAGCGCGTGGCCGCAAAATATCTGAATGACAACTATATCGTCATTGACAACGAAATCGGACGTCCCTCGTCAAAGAACACCAAGATCAAGAAGCCGGGATACGATCCCATTGACCCTCCTGTCGGGAAGTCTTCTGCATATGCCACCTGGTTCAAGGGCAGGCAGGCCCCTACGGCGGAACTTTCTTTCGTGGATTTCGCGTCCGTGAAGCAGAAACAGGTGAATTCATACTCCCGTCTTTATTATTCCCGGATTCCGGAAAATGATGTATTCACATTGGTGCTTAAGTATGGTGCCAATTCAAAACTCTTCCCCAAGTTGTCCGAAGCCGCTGACCTTATGAACAGCGCCGGTGTGAGGGGTCAGTACGAATCAAATGAACTCAAGGAGACTTTCGCCGAATTGGGCGCCACATACAATATCGGTTCCAATGACGAGTATCTTTACGTGACGCTTCGTGGCTATGAGAGTAATCTTCAAGCTGCCTGTATCTTGCTGACAAGGTTGATTCTTATGCCTTCTCTTGATGAAAAGCAGATGGACAATGTCATCGGCTCCCTCTACACGGACAGGGTGACACGCAAGAAGAATATCAATATTATTGCCGACGCTCTTGACTCGTATGTCAAATATGGGAAGGAGTCAAGTTACAAGACAGAACTCACCGACAAGGAGATAGTAGAACTCGATATCAACAGCCTTACCGGTGAAGTGCTCAAGGCAAGCAAATATGCGGCTGAAATCTATTATTCCGGCCGTCTTCCTTTCGAGACTGTCTATGATATCCTGAGCAAGAATCTGCCTCTGGTAGAGGGAGAGAATCCTTCAAGTTCTCCGAGGATTGTTCCTATGGAAACCTATGATGAGAACAAGGTGTTCTTTGTATCCAACACGGATGCCAAGCAGGCACAGATTAATTTCTATGTGCCGATCGGAGATTATGACAAGAGTCAGGAACTCAAGAGAATGGCCTTCAACCAGTATTTCAGCGGCGGTTTCAACGGACTCGTGATGCAGGAGATAAGAGAGAAGAATTCCATGGCTTACACTGCTTACGGATCTGCCACCTCACGCGGACTCCCCGGAAGCAAGACATATCTGACCGGCTACATCGGAACCCAGAATGACAAGGCCCTCGGAGCCGTCGAACTGTTCTATGAACTGCTGGAGAATATGCCTGAACACCCTGAGACTATCGACAATATCAAGAACAGCATCAAGGAATCTCTCCAGACTCAGAAGCCTTCACCCAGAAATCTGGGTCAGAGTGTTTCCGCTTGGGAGAAGATGGGGTACACCGAGGATCCTGCGAAGGAGCTCGCCGCCCAGGTGGATTCCCTCACCTTTGATGACATTGTGGATTTCTACAATACATACATCAAGGGCAAGCCGGTGGCTATCAGTATTGTGGCTGATCCGAGGGATGTGAATTCAAAAGACTTCGCCAAGTTCGGAAAGGTCGTGAAGCTGAGCGACAAAGACCTGTTCAACAACAAGGATGTGATGTTCCAGTAGACTGGAACATCACATCCTGTTACTGTTTGTCCCCCGTTGCTTCGCAACTGCCCTCAGGGGAAACGGTAGTCTTATTTCTGTGAAAGAGATTATCTGCCGGACATCACGAAGTGGAGGTGAGCTCCGTCCTTGATGTCGTTGTAGCTGATTCTGCTGCCTTTGATTTTCCGGCCGTTGAGATAGACGGCCTTGACATATACGGCTTTCTCCGACCAGCCTTCGGTGGTGACTTCGAGTGTGCCGCCGTCAGACAGTTTGACTTTGAGTCCCGGGACGCAGGGTGAACCGAGTGCGTACCAATCGCTGCCGGGGCATACTGGATAGAATCCCATGCAGTTGAAGATGTACCAGGCGGACATCTGGCCGCAATCATCGTTGCCGCTGAGGGAATCGGGCTTGTTGCCGTAGAAATGTTTTGCTACATAGCGCACCCATTTCTGACACTCCTTGGGTTTGCCGAGGTCGTTGAACAGATAGAGCACGTGGTGGCAGGGTTCGTTGCCGTGCCAGTAGCCTCCGATCCGGCCCCATATGTCGTGCGCACCGGGAATGTTCTCGTCCATTTCCATAGTGAACATATCCTGCAGGCGTTTCAGGAGGAAGTCCTTGCCCGCGAGGTCTATGTAGGTCTGGAAGTCGTGAGGGACACTCCAGGTGTACTGCAGGGTGAATCCTTCGGTAATGTCGCCCCAACCGTTGACGGAACCGGGTCCCTGGTATGCTATGGGCGCGAAGGGAGTGCGCCATTCACCCTTGGAGTCGCGTCCGCGGGTGTACTTGGTCTCGGGGTCATAAAGGTTCGTCCAGTTCTTGGAACGTTTGATGAATTCCTGATATATGTTGTCGTGGCCGAGTTTTTTTGCCGCCTGGGCTATGCACCAGTCGTCGTAAGCGTATTCAAGAGTCTTGGACACGGATTCCTTCTCTTTGTCGAAGGGTACGTAGCCGAGCTCGACATATTCCGGGATGCAGTCGTAGTTGCCGTTGCGGGCGGTGGTGACCATTGCTTCAAGTGCCCTTTCATAGTCGAATCCGGGCACATCCTTGAGAATCATATCCGAAAGTACGGAGCAGGCGTGATAGCCTATCATACACCAGGTCTCTCCTCCGTAGAAACTCCAGATGGGCAGCATCTTCTCGACGCTCCTGTCATAATGGGCCAGCATTGAATTTGCGATGTCTGACTGGAGTGGTCTGTTGACGAGGTTCATCAGCGGATGGAAGGCCCTGTAGGTGTCCCAGAGAGAGAATACGGTCATGTTTGTGAATCCGTCTGCTGTTTCGATGTTCTTGTCGTGCCCTCTGAAGCGGCCGTCATTGTCCTGAAATACGAAAGGGTGAAGCGCGGTGTGGTAAACACTGGTGTAGAAGGTCTCGCGAAGTTCTTTGTCGTCGGTGCAAAGCTCGTATCTGCCGAGTTCCTTTTCCCACAGGCCCTCCGCTTCGGCCTTGATGATTTCGAAATTGTGTCCGTTGAAAACGGGGTCTTTTTCTTCCAGATTGTTAAGAGCGGCCGCGGCACTGACGGAGGAGACGGCCACCTTGCAGTTCAATTCCTCTCCGGAAGCCGTGCTGAATCTGAACAGGACCTTGAGATTACGGCCCCAGGCTTCGCGGCTGCTGCGGAAACGCTTGGTGTTGTAGATGACAGGCTCCCCGTTCTGGAGGATGGTGATGTCTTTCATCACGCGGTCGAATCTGACTGCAAAATAGATGAAGCGTTCGGGACTCCAGCCTTTGATTACCTTGCTGCCTGTTATGGTGCGCCCCTCATCTTCTATGCGGATGCTGGACCAGGCACATTCCTGCCAGAGGGTATGGTCGAGGTCTATGGTGAGCCACGCATCCTCCGAGCGGGGATAGGTGAAACGGAAGGCTCCGTTGTGCATGGATGCCGTCATTTCAGCCTTAACACCGCTGTCCTGAAGGATTACTCCATAATATCCCGGCTTTGCCCATTCCTCGTCGTGGCTGAAGCGGGATGGCTTTATCTCACCTGTGCCGGGAAGAAAGAGGAAGTCCCCGAGGTCGGGAATCCCGGTCCCGCTGAGGTGGGTGAGGCTGAAGCCCTGGATGGTGGGCTTGTTGTACTTGTATCCTGCGGCGCAGTCATAGTCCTTGTTGTCGGAGTCTGGACTGATCTGGATGCCTCCGTAGGGTATCTGGGCTCCCGGATAGCAGTTGCCGAATCCGTCGGTTCCCACGAACGGATTGACGTTGTCTATGAGCCTCCCTTCGGCGAGTGTGCCGGCGCAAAGCACTGATGCCGTGATGATGCAGCTTATTCTTTTGAACATATCGTTTGTTTTATTATTTCTGAAAGTTCTTCCAGCGAGGAAACTATGTATTCGGGTTCCGCTGACTGCAATTTCTCTCTTGACTGGTTGCCCCAGGTGACGCCGCAGACTTCGCATCCGGCCCCTTTCCCCATCAGGAGGTCATAGGTGGCATCTCCCACAACGAGGACGTCGGATGCGTTGAGTTTGAGCTCCTTGAGTATGTGGA
Source organism: Candidatus Cryptobacteroides sp. (assembly GCA_045598165.1). GTDB lineage: Bacteria > Bacteroidota > Bacteroidia > Bacteroidales > UBA932 > Cryptobacteroides. The sequence goes on along the minus strand of JAZLLN010000036.1, from coordinate 9,284 downwards.
GCACGAGATCGGGCGCGGGTTTGTGCCTGACCGTGTCTTCGGCTCCGTAAAGGCCTTCGAAGAAGTCTTTGATGCCCAGTTTCTCGGCGAGGCCGTCGAGGGAGTGATGGCTTCTGGAGGTAGCGATGGTAAGCCGGAACCCTCTGTCCTTAAGGTCTTTGAGAAACTCCGGAATGCCTGGAAAGGCTGTGATGCAGGGAATCGCTATCTCGGGGAATATCCTTCTGTAGATTTCGCAGGCCTTGACAGCCTGCTCTTCAGTCATGCCGTCAACACCCGCCTTGAGACCGTCCTTGAGTTCGAGGCCGATGGTCGAGGTCACACGCTCCACGCTCGGAACGGGCAACCCCATCTGTCTTATCGTTTCCTGAAAGGTCTTTACGATTCCGGTGTGGGTGTCGGCGAGTGTGCCGTCGAAGTCAAATATTATGCATCTGTACCTATTCATCGCCTCTCGTCATTGAATAAGGCTTGTCTTCAGGCTTGATGCCGCGTTTCTTGTTGGGCCTGGAGCTCATAACGAATTCCAGACTGCCTCCGTCGAGAATGTCCGAATGTTTGATGTACATCTTGCCGTAGGGCTTTCCGTTGAGACGGACCTCCTTGACGTAGCAGTTCCTGTCGCTGACGCCGGGAGCCTTGATTTCCAGGGACTTGCCATTGGGAAGATTGACTTTTGCGTAGGGGATGTAGGGCGCTCCGAGAACGTATTCGTCCGTTCCCGGGCATACGGGGTAGAATCCGAGGGCGGAGAATATGTACCAGGCAGACATCTGGCCGCAGTCATCGTTGCCGCCGAGTCCGTGCATGTCGTTGCGGTATTTGCTGTTCATGATGACGCGGAGCCAGTACTGCGTCTTCCAGGGCTGGGAAGTCCATGCGTACAGGTAGGGGATATGGTGGCTGGGTTCGTTGCCGTGAACGTAACCTCCTATGAGACAATCGGCTTCGATGTCCTCGTTGTCGGCGTAGTACTTGGGGTCGAGCTCCATTCCGAAGAGTTCGTCAAGGTTGGCGGTGAATTTCTTTTCTCCTCCCATAAGGGACATTATTCCATATACGTCCTGGGGGGCGTGGAAAGAGAAATTCCAGGAATTGCCCTCTATGAAACCTTCTCCGAAGGTCATCTGAGGGTCGAATTCGGGTTTGAACCCACCGTCTGAGTATTTGGGACGCGCGAATCCTATGGATCTGTCGTAGATGTTCCTGTAGTAGAGGGCCCGTTTGGCATATTCGTCCTCTACGTCCTTGTCTCCCGTGAGTTTTGCGGCGGCATAGATGCTCCAGTCGTCATAAGAATATTCCAGAGTGTTGGATGCTGCTGTCGCCACTTTGTCGAGGGGGACGTAGCCGAGCCTGATGTAGTCGCCGAGTCCGCAGTAATAGGGGACAGATGAGGTCGCCACCATTGCTTGGATGGCTTCTTTGTTGTTGATGTCCAGGCCTTTGGCAATGGCGTCGGCGAGTACGGGCACGGCGTGGTAGCCGCTCATGCACCAGTTTTCGTTGGCCATATGGCTCCATACCGGCAGCATGTGATGGGCGCTCTGCTCCCAATGGGCGATCATTGACTGAACCATGTCGCTCTCCCTGTCGGGTTTCATCAGTGTGAGGAAGGGATGCTCGGCGCGATAGGTGTCCCACAGGGAGAAGACGGTATAGTTGGTCCATCCGTCGGCCTGGTGTATGTCGTGGTCGAGTCCGCGGTACCTGCCGTCCACGTCCATATATGTGGAAGGGTTTATCATAGTGTGGTAGAGGGATGTGTAGAACATCGCCTTCTGGTCATCGGTTCCTTCAGCGTCGATGCAGGCGAGTTCCCGGTCCCAGGCGGCCTTGGCTTCGGAAACAAGCGTTTCGAAGGATTTGCCGTCAGTCTCCGCCTTGAGGTTGCGCAGGGCTCCGTCCTGACCTGTGGCGGAAAGTGCCACTTTTATTGTGAGCTCACTGTCTGCGGCTGTGTTGAACTTGAAGAATGCGGCAATCTTGCGACCTGCCATTTCCGGGAAGTTGCTGTACTGGCTGAATTTGCTCCAACCTCCCTTGTAGTCGATTCTCTCGCGGTCTTCGTAGCCGTATCCGGTGATGGGCTGGGAGAATTCAGCGGCGAAATAGGTGTAATTGGTACGCGCCCAGCCGTTGGTGATGCGGTATCCGGTAATCATGGTGGGAGACACTACCCTGATTTCGGCCCACAGGGTCTTGCCGTCGTAGTTGTAGATGCCCCGGTCGAGGTCGATGACAATGTGACCGTCCCGGCCTTCCGGGAAGGTGTATTTGTGGATGCCGGCCCTCTGTGTGGCAGTAAGCTGCGCGCGTATGCCGTAGTCGGCGAGTGTCACTTCATAGTAGCCCGGTGCGGCTTTCTCTCCGTCGTGGGAGAATCTGGAACGGTATCCGCTGTCGGGGTCAGAGGCAGTGCCAGGGTTCAGCTTGACTTCTCCCGTTGCGGGCATAACGAGTATGTCTCCGAGGTCGGAGTGGCCAGTTCCGCTGAAGTGCGTGTGGCTGAATCCCACTATTGTGGGGTCCGAGTATCTGTATCCGGCACATGTTTCATAGACCTCCGGCTGGTAAACGCCGGCTATGTTGTGGGGGATGGTGTCGGTGTCCGGACTCAGCTGCACTCCTCCGAAGGGAACGCAGGCTCCCGGGAAGGTGTGGCCCATTCCGTCAGTGCCGATGAAGGGGTTTACGTAATCTGAATGAGACTGCGCTGCTGCAAGTGTGCAGAGGCAGAGGATTGAAAGTAGTATTGTCGCTTTTTTCATAGTACCAAATTTAATGAATTTTTTTGTTACTCCGTCAGATCAATATGTCTTCGAGTGTCAGTTTCGGCACGTAGTGGACTCCGTCGGCGCGATAGTAGCTCAAATCGTCTCCCTTGTGTGCCGGGACAAGCGATATGCGCTCTGCCGGTTTCCCTATGGCCAGGACGGCAAGCGGCGTGAGTTCAAGTCCGAGTTCCGCCTGAAGTGCGGTCCTGTTGAAATTGCGGATGATGATGCCTCCCAGCCCCAGGTCGACGGCTTTGAGGAGCATGCTCTGAAGGGATATTCCCAGGTCGATGTCAAGGCCCGGATTCTCATCACAGGTGGCGCAGACTACGATGAACGCTTCCGGCTCGGTGCCGGGAATCGGAAGATGGAGTTCCGGCAGAAGCCGGCCCATGGCAATGTTCCTGTTGACGGTATCCGCCAGCGGGCCGCGTGTGATTTCAAGGAAGCGGAGTCTCTGCGAGTTTACGCTCGATGCTATCTTTGTGTTCACGGTCACGATTGCGTCCAACTGCAGTTTGTGGACAGCATAGGACTTGTCGTAGCCTCTGTAGCTTCGATTGAGGAGCAGAAGCTTGTCCAGGGATGCCCGTGCGGGAACGGCGGAGTGCCTGAAGGAGTTGCTTCTGAACACCTCTTCATAACGTTTTTCCAGGTAGTTGTCTGCCATATGTCATTTGTTTGGTTTGGAATGGGTTCAGTCTTTCCGCAATTCCCAGAATGCTACGGCTGCTGCCGCGGCGACGTTCAGCGAATCGACGTTGTTCTTCATGGGGATGCGTACCACGTAGTCGGCTTCGGAAATGGCCTCCCGTGACAGTCCGTCACCTTCGGTGCCCATAACCAGCGCCAGCCGGTCAACTGTTTTGAGAATGGGGGAGTCCAGGGGAATGCTGTCTTCTGTCAGGGCCATTGCGGCGGTGCGGAAACCGTAATCGTGCAGGGTGCTGACCGGACCGTCGAGCCAAGTCCAGGGCGCAAGGAAAACAGTTCCCATGGAAACGCGGACGGCGCGCCGGTTGAGCGGATCGCAGGTGGTTCTGGTGAGCAGGACGGCATCCACGCCGAGGGCTATCGCGGAGCGGAAAATTGCTCCGATGTTGGTGGTGTTGGTTACGCTGTCTATCACCACTATGCGATGCGCATTCTTCAGTACTTCCTCAAGCGATGGCGGTTCCGGCCTGTACATCGCGCACAGGACGCACCGGGTCATCGGGAAGCCTGTCAGCTCCTTGAGCAGTTCGTGGCTGCCGGCATATATGGGAATATCCCCGACTCTTTCGACAACCTGCTCCGCTATCCCGTTCAGGTGCTTCTCTTCGGTCATCAGGGCGAAAGGCTTGTATCCGGCGTCCAGAGCCACGTTGATGACTTTCCCGCTTTCCGCTATGAAGAGACCTTTTTCGAAAAGGCGTTTGTCGCACAACTGAGCTTCCGTGAGCGAGGAAAACAGTTCTACGCCCGGGTGTGAAAGAGAGTCGATGTGGATGACAGGCATGGGGGTTACTTTTTGTTGCCGGCGGCGAGAAGAGGCTCTATCATTTCGGGGAACTTGCGGTAGTCGTAGATTCTGATGTAGTCCATGCCGCCGAGTCGCACGTGGCTGTCGTTGCCTCCGTCATCGAGGTCGTCGCCTATGAATATTATTTCGTCTCTGGTGTAGCCGTTTTCGGCGGCATAGCGCATTATCGCGTCATATTTGTTGTACTGTTTTTCGGTAAGGTCGAAGGAAGTGGAGCCTCCGATGAATACGGAGTAGTTGCTGAACACTTCGCATACCTCACGATACATTGCGCGTCTCTTGGATTTGTCGGGGTCGAATGCGAGTTTCTCTTCGCCGGGCGCCGCTGTGCCGAGGAGGCCGAAGGTAACCATTCCGGTCTCGTGGAATTCCACGGGGTCTCCGTAATATTTGGTGAAACCGTATTTCTCCCTGAGAGCCTGGCATTTTGCAAGGATATCCGCCGTGTCTACGGGGGATGTTTCCGTACGCACTATCTTCCAGCCTTCGGGGGTGACTTTCGCCTCCTGCATTCCGTAGTTGCCCAGGATGGCAATGGGGTAGTCTCCCATCTGTCTGTGAATACGTTCGGCACCGCCGCCGCCTACCATCAACAGATCATATTTCTCTCCCAACCTGTCGAGAGCGATGCGGTTGGTGTCCGAAAGCGGGGTTTTGTGCTGTGTAAGGGTTGCGTCGAGGTCCATTGCAACCAGTCGTTTCTGAGCTCCTGCCGCGAAGGCCGGGGCGCTCTCCCTGAGTGCCCGGCTGAGTTTGGGTCCGGCTGTGTTGCAGGCTGCGAGCACTGCCATTGCCGCGATTATGCAAACGATTTTTCTCATATTATGTTTGGTCCAGGTAAAAGTCTTTTGTGATGCGCTTGAATTCCTCCGTCCTTTCAGCTCCGTTCTGAAGGGTAAGCTCCTCTTCATGCAGGGAAGCTCCGCTTTTTCGGAATTCCGCCAGGATTCTCCGGGGCTTTTTGCCTTCGGTGGTCCGTATTCTGACAATCCTGAACGGGGCCAGGTCGAATGATGCCGCCATCCTGCGCAGCCTGAGTTCTTCTTCGGCTGGCAGTATGAGCGAGAGAGTCCCGTCCGTCAGATGGCGTGAAGCGAAGGCCAGGATGTCGTTGTATGAGAGACTGTCGGTATGGCGGGCCGCAGCCTCCCGGCAATCGGGATTCCTGAGAGAGTTGTCGTAAAACGGAGGGTTTGAGAATATGGCGTCGAATGAATTGTGGGCCTCGAAGTTTTGCAGGCTGCTGTGTATGGCACTAAGGCTGCCGTTCCATGGAGATGCGGCAAAATTGGCCGCCGCTTCTCCGGCTGACTGGCCGTCGATATCGATGGCGGTAATGTGATATCCGGTGGTGTCGGAGAGGCGCTGTGCCGCCATCAACGCTATCACGCCGGTTCCCGTACCGATGTCGAGCAGTCTGGAATCCGTTTTATCGGGGAGGGTCATCATTGCGCCGAGCACGACGGCATCTGTGCCGACTTTCAATGCCGACCTGTCTTGATATACGGTGAATTGCTTGAACCTGAACGCGCTCATAGCCGCTTATGGCAGGACGAACCGACCGTCGCGGATGGTGAGGGACCGGTCACACATGGATGACAGCCCGGTATCGTGGGTGACGATTATGATTGTTTGCCCGAGGCTGTCCCTGAGGTTGAAAAAGAGTTGATGGATTTCTTTTCTGGTGGCGCTGTCGAGATTGCCCGTGGGCTCGTCGGCGAACAGTATCGCCGGGTCGTTGATCAGAGCTCTTGCGATGGCGACCCTTTGCTGCTCTCCTCCTGAAAGTTGGGACGGCTTGTGGTCTTCCCTATGGCTGAGACCGACTTCTGCAAGAAGATTCCGGGCTTTTGTTTCCGCCTCCTTCCTGCTTGTCTTGCCGGCAATAAGGGCAGGAATCATAACGTTTTCGAGTGATGTGAATTCCGGAAGCAGGTGGTGCTGCTGGAATACGAAACCTATGCGGTTGCCACGGAAGTGAGCAAGTTCGGAGTCGCTGAATTTGCGCCCGAGATTCCTTGCCGAGCTGTCACCTCCGGCGAAAATGGTTTTGTCTTCGATAATCAATGAGCCTCCGTCAGGTGTGCTGAGCGTTCCGAGGATCTGGAGAAGGGTGGATTTTCCGGCTCCGGAAGGTCCGACGATGGCAACGATTTCTCCTTTTTCCGCTTCGAAGTCGATGCCTTTGAGCACTTCGAGTTCACCGAATGATTTTTTTATGTTTGTCGCCCTGATTATCATACTACAAAATTAGTCAATCTTTTTTGTTTTTTCACAAAAGGGCCTTAACTTTGCCGTCCCATTTGGGAAACGGGGTGTGGCGCAGTTGGCTAGCGCACCTGCTTTGGGAGCAGGGGGTCCCGCGTTCGAGCCGCGGTACCCCGACGTATTAAGGGTGGCATCGCTGGTCCGTGGACTTGGAGGTCACTCTTTTTGATTGAATCATTATTTATTATGGAACAGCAGGAGTATCTTGACAGGTACGAAAAGATTCTTGCGGATGGCCTTGTAAAGGTTTGTACGGGCGCTGAACTCCTGAACGGAGAATTGCTTTCCTGCCCTGACGCCGAAGAATGGTGGGATGCCCACGTGAAAGACTACATCGAGGATGCTGTGGAGAATTTCAACGAGTATCCGATGGCGGCCATAGGTTGGGCTGCTTTCCTGGGAATGGCTGTCGCGAACAGGTGGGACAATGACTGGCCCTCTTCAAATGCAGCCCGTAAGGTGGGTTACAAGGGATTCTATGGCAGCAGGGGATTCGATGATATGGACGAACACATTTTGTGGGATATCCTTTGTCTGAAGAAGGATTTCGGAACCAGACTGTCCGATACGATTCTGAGTTGCGCCCAGGCGGCTCTCGGGTTGATAGAGCACGAAGGCGTGGAGACTCAGACATCGCTCGGGTTCTATGTGCTTGCAAGGACGTATTCGGTAATGTTCCGACTTGGCGTTGCGATTGAATTGAGACGCCAGGGGTATCATAAGGTGTTGCTGGATCCTTCAAAAATCATACGACAGTAAAGCTCGATTTCGACTTGCCATCCACAAAATCAGTATGAATTATGGATGGGACGCATCAAAATGAACTTGCCATCCATGAATCCCCATTGTTTTGTGGATGACAGATTTTTGGTAAAAAAGTGTATCTCTAATTTGTGAATTCAAAAAAAGTAAGTATATTTGCATCCGCTTTCAGAGAAAGCAACCAGCATTGGTGCGGTAGTTCAGCTGGTTAGAATGCCGGCCTGTCACGCCGGAGGTCGAGGGTTCGAGTCCCTTCCGCACCGCTCTAAAATGCCTCTCACACACGTGAGGGGCATTTTCAGTATCCGGAGTTTCCTACATCTTTCCTACATTTTCGAAAATGGCCCGACTGCATCTCTGCAATCGGACCAAAACGAGTTTTTACTTTAATCTGTATGGACATCATAAAGTGAGACAAATTTACTGATTTTTTTTGATTCCCCTACTAATGCCGGAGAATCACTGTAAGACCGGCAGTTCCGCCAGACTTGCGTCCGCCGGAATGTCGGAAAGCGTACCCGGCTCCCGAGCTCAAGCAGGCTCAGGAGCCGACACTTTCCGCTACCCTCACGGGCTGCCTCTCGCAAATTATCACTATCTTCGCTTGTGGAATCGTTGAGCTGTGAATAACACCACAGCAAAATGAAAATCTTTATCGACAATGGACACGGCCAGTTCACGGCCGGCAAAAGATCTCCAGACGGAGAATTCAGGGAATACTACTTCAATCGCATCGTCGCGCGTCGTATCACATCAAAACTCAAGGAACTTGGCTATGATGCAGAACTTCTGGTACCAGAGGATGACGATATATCTCTCACTGAGCGCTGTCGCCGCGTAAATGCCTGGTGCTTGCTTCACGGGAAGAAGAATGCAATCTGCGTCAGTATCCACTTCAATGCTCACGGAAATGGCTCAGAATGGACGAAAGCATCCGGGTGGAGTATTTACACATCCAAAGGAAACACAGCCGCTGACAGACTCGCAGACTGCATTGCTGAGGCAGCCAAGAACAATCTACCCTCAATGAGGTTGCGAGGCGATTGGCAGGACGGAGATATTGACTATGAAGAAGACTTCTACATACTCAAAAATACTATGCCCGCCTGCGTTTTATCTGAAAATGGTTTTATGACCAATGAGAAAGAATGCCGCTGGCTGATGACGGAGGAAGCACTGTCAGCAATTGCAAAGACGCACGTTGAAGGGATTGTGAACTATCTGGCTACTCTTTGACGAACAGGCAACCTTTGAAGTCATCCTTCCAGTTCTCCCCATCGTTCCAGAGCTGACCCATTCTGTTGCGGTACTCCTCATTGTAGTAATCAAGGCTGTCAGTAAACAGGTGAACAAAGTCATCTTCCGTGAAATTCTCGTTCACAAGGACGGTGAAATAGCTCAGCAATGCAATTGTCATCCTGATGCTGTCAAAGTCCTCTACGGCCTCAATTTGGGCCTTATCATCCCAATCTATTTCCTTGAAGTCCTGCAGAAGAGAAACCTCTGCAATGTAGGAAAGCATCTCGGCCACTGTCGGCAGCTGGAACTCGTCATACAGATACGACATCGGAAGCTCCGACTCGTTTTTACGACTCGCAGCGTAGTCAAGCATCTCCTTCTTCATCGTCTCCAGCTTCTCGACACGCGCCGGATCACTCTCGCGTCCTATCGACACAAGATTGAGCAAAGTCCTATCCAAGTAGTTCGTATCCATATTCAAATCAAATCTCGCCCAACAAAATCTGGGCCGCCTCTTGTAGAGACTTCGGGAACCGGGCGGAACCGTCAACCTACTAACAAGATTTGGCCCAGATGGGATATCTGGGCACTCACTTGTTACGTACGTAGGTTGATTAAAACTTTGCCCGGTTTTTAAGTCTACTGCGTAAAAAGCAAATGCGCTTTAGTCTGTATGTCCTGGAATCCTGGCGATTCGGCCCCGATTCCAATGCAAA
>JAZLLN010000035.1:0-6591 GCA_045598165.1 Candidatus Cryptobacteroides sp. | reverse complement strand
CGGAATTGATTTGAATCCCTTCAGGCCCAGACGATCCATATATGATTAACTAATACAGTAAACATTATGGCAAAAGAAAGAACAAAAATCCCTGCAGGGTTGCAGGAATTCACCAATGGAATATCCATCGAACAACTAAAGCAAGTTGAAGAAGCGATAAAGGAGCAAAACGCCGCGATAGACAATCTGTCCAAAAGGCTTGAGGATGCGATTTCATCTATCAACAGGCAGAAGCCACAGTCACCTGAAGGATTGTCAAAGGCAGAACTCAAAACAGCTGTCGACCAGTATGTCTCTGACTTTACCGGCCGATTCGCAGAGATAATGAAAAACTATTTGGCAAGCTTCCGAGGCGAAGTCACGACATTACGAAAAGAACGGCAGGCCGAACATCAGGAACTCCTGGACCAGCGTGCACGGCAGCACAAGCTCTTCATCCGCATCGTCGTAGCCATTCCTGTAGCAGCCCTTCTTATTCTTTTTTCATCCGGATACCTTCATTACCGCAACAGTTCCGTCTATTGGGGCAACCGGGCGTACGAACTTGCGGCGAAGCAAAAAGAAGAAAACCCTGGAGTACTTTATCAATATGTGCAGGAGAATTTTACCGACAGTCAGAAGCAAGAGATCAAGAACAGAATCAGGAGTGCGGAAAGACGATTCCGCAAGGAACGGAATAGAAAATAGTTGTAGAATGAAAAATTATTCATAAATTTGCTTTTGCTTAGCTAGCCCAGCATCCATTTTTTCAGAATTATTCAATTCGTTTGGATTGGCTCTGGGAACTGGTTGCAGGGTTGGGCGGGCAGACATATTGAAGACGTTACTTGACGTTTATCTTCTTAACTCAAACTTCGCAACTTTGATTCACAAAGGAAGATAACGCAACGGGGGCGTCCACTGGTGATGACGATTCGGCCATCTGCGCTGTTATTCAGGCGTGGAGATTACTGTATATCATCCCTGACGTGGGCTAGCTACGTTGCTTATTCTTTTGTGAAGGCAGCGAAGGCCTGAGTTAGGGATGAGCAAGAGTAAAACTCCCACGTCTTTTTTTGTATCCGTTCGGATTTGGGCAGTTGCCGGGCAATTAATACGGACTCGATAAATTATGCTCAAAACGGATTTCGAATCACCCGAAAAAAAACCTTTGTATGTGTCTCCTTCGGTCAAGGAGATAAACATCGTTACGTCACACTGTATTCTGAATGTAAGTGAACAGAATATGGATTCTGAAAATCGTAATTGGTAATTTACAAAATTCAAAAAACATGAAAAAAACATTATTGTTTATTACAGCGGCGTCTTTGCTGCTCGTGAGTTGCGCGAAAGAGCAACTTGTTGAACAAACGACACAGAACGGTCCCGTAAATGTGGTAAGCGCCACATTCGAAGACCTTGTTGGAGACGATGCCACGAAGGCTTCAGTCGAGGATGCCGGCACTTTCTCCTGGCAAAACGGAGATGAAGCGGCATTTGCTGGAACAACTGGTTATTTGAAAGCTCAGAATTCAGCGAGTGGAGCTACAGCCAGTTTCACTTATTCCGGAACCTTAGCCACTTCAACCTATGGTATTTTCCCGTATGACCTGACTACAGACCAAAGTGTCAATGATAGTAAGGTCAAAGTACCGGCCTCCCGCGAATGGGTTGAAAGCCAGACCAACGTGGCAATGTATGCAACATACGCTTACGAAAAGTTCTCATTCGAACATCTCGGGGGTTTGGTGAAGGTTACTGTCAATAATGTGCCCACAGACGCTAACAAATTTGTCTTCAAGACGGAAGGATGGAGGATCAATGGCGTTTTTGATATTACTGATTCGAACAGTAAAAAGATTATTTCCACCATCGCTACCTCCACGCCCAGTGAAAGTGAATATGCTTTGACCTTCACTTCACCTCAATCTGCAGGTACAGCAATGACCTTCTATGTTCCCCTTCCCGTAGGAACATATGACAAAGGCTTTGCGGTCTATCTGAAAAATGGCGATACTGTCCTCAGTCAGTTTAAAGGCTCCACATCTCAGACTGTTTCCAGAAAGAGTTTTCTCATAATGCCGGCAATCACACTGGTATCAGCTTCTATCGAGGATGTGTATAAGGATGCACTTGTTGAAACTATCCCTGCAGGCTATTCAGGCGATTACCTTCTCCCTAAGACGGACAAGCTTGTCTTGAAGATTAAGGCTTCAAATGACGATCACGACATTACCCTCAAATATAACGGAGAAAATATACCCACAAATTTGGAGATTAAAGTTGTTGACGGCGATACCGGAGATGCTGGCAATTTTAATGCGAAATTAATCGGCGATCTTCCCTACACCCACGTTGATTTCAATCAGGGACATATTGATTACACCGAATTAATTACATCTGCATCGACATTTGCGGTCATCCATCCTGCAACTGTCGGAACCCTTACAGTTAAGGGCGGCAACGTTGTTCTCCAAGGTGCAACCGTAAATATGATAGAGGTGGCGGAAGGTGCTGTCGCTGACAAAACATCCAATGATCCCATTGAGATAAAGATGGAGAAATATACCCCCACAGGTGGTTCAGAGCAGACTCCTGAGGTGACAGGAAGTGTCGTTGCTATGGCGAATGTCAAGGTTGCTCCGGTAGAAAACCAGACTGTAGCTGTTGTTAAAGTTGGTAGCGTGACAGTTGAGGATACCGGTGCAGGTACAGTTGAAGAAAAGAACAACGAAGTTTCTGTATCAGATTTTGAGGGGTTTAAGTCAGCTGTTAATAGTATCGTTGCCGGCCAGACCATCAAGGTTACCGCAGATATCACTGATGCAAAGGGCATCTCTGTTCCTTCAGGCAAGAACTTCACCGTTGACTTCGGTGGACACACATATGCCATGGAATACCCGGGTGCTGGGTCTGAAGGGACAAAGACATTAGGTTTCCAGCTTCTTAAGGGTTCAACCATCGTTTTCAAGAATGGCACCATCGAATGCACCACAGCCAACAAGGATAAGACTTGGAGTTCTGGTGATGCTTCAAAGGGTATCGCAATGATGATTCAGAACTATGCGAACCTCACCCTTGAGAATATGACCATCGACGCTACCAACATCGCACACAACGGCACTTCTGGCACAGCCCGTTACGCAGTATCCAACAACTGTGGAACCGTTGAATTCAAGGGTACAACAACTATCAAAGCACCTGTTGCCGGCGACTTTGCCTTCGATGTTTGCAAGAGCGGCACTTACGCAGAACCTAAGGTTACCTGGAACTCTACAGGTTCCGTTACCGGAAAGATTGAACTCACCGGTGGTGAATTTGTTGTAGCACAAAATCTTACCCTTACACAACCTATCAGGACAAAGGATGCTGCTGCAAAACTCACAGTCAATGCAAACATCACTCCTGCAAGCGATTGGAACGCAGGTGACGCTCTTGTAATCGTTAACCGTACAGGTGACCTCACAATCAGCGGAAGTGGCAAGATTTCTGGTAATAATACTGTTTCTGCGGCTGTTAAGATGACAGAAAAGACTGTGGATGAAGCTGATGCAATCAAAAATGAAGTTGCCAAACTCACTGTTGACGGTACCGTTACCCTTGAGGGAGATTACTACGGAATCGTTGGCAACGGAAGCCGTCATGGTACTGAAATAACCGTTAATGGTGGTACCATCAAAGGTGTACACGCCAACGACAATCTCGGAATCTTCCATCCTCAGGACGGTAAATTGACTATCAGTGGTGGTAAAATCGAAGGATATTCTTCTGCTGTCGAGGTACGTGCCGGTACTGTGAAGATTTCCAGCGACGCCTCGCTCAAATCAACCGCGACTACTTTCTCATGCTCTAAAAATGGTAGCGGGAATACTACTGTAGGCGCTGCTCTCGCAATTGCTCAGCATACTACACGAAAGGCTATAGACGTAACTATTGATGGTGGTACGTTCACAGGCTATAAGGCTATTTCTGTTGAAGATCCTGAAGACGGAGATCCTCAAAATGTCCAGGTTGTCATCAACGGAGGTACGTTCTCCGATATGAGCGGCGTGAACTATGTTGCTGACAACGGCAAATACAAACTTGCAAACAATGTTGAATTGAGCGACATACTCACTATCAATTCAGGCAAGAAATTTAACATTGACCTTGGTGGCAAGACTCTCACCGGACGTACGAACATTACTCACGGTAATGTTACATTTGCGAATGGTACAATTCAGGGAGCTACCGGGAATGTTGACTCTAAATACAAACAGGCACTCAATGTCTATGGCTCATCAGAATCATCAGCCGACAACTATTCCGTTGTTAAAGTTGCTTCTAGCGCGGCAGTTAAGGCAGAAGTCTTTGGAGTATGCTTGTTTGGTCCTACAGCTGGTGCAAATGCAGGATATGGTGCTGGGATTGATATTGAAGGTACAGTCACTACTATCAACGAATCTTCAAGCAATGAAGGTGCAGTCTTCGTAAGCGGCAACCTTGGAGGAAGTCAAGAATCCAATACACAAACTGCGATGGAAGGCAAGAACTTCGTTAAGATCTCAGGAACTGTTACGAGTGCTTCTGACGCTGCTCTAGCTCTTAACGGCTCAGCAACTGCTACAATTACCGGTACGCTTAAAGGTAATACCGGAATTGCGGCCAAACGCGGTAAGCTCATCGTTGAAAGCGGTGCGTTTATCACTGGAAACGGTACTTGCGTAGGTGCTCCTGCTTCGAACGGAAACGGAACCGAATTGACAGGCTCTGCAGTTTCAGCAAGTTCAACTTATGGACAACAGCTCAGCATTGACCTTCAAGGAGGTACATACACTTCTAAGGCCTATACTATTCTCAATAATGCTGCTGATGATGCTTGTAATTTTAAGATTTCCGGTGGTTCATACACTACCACAAAGGAAACAGACGGCATCGCAGTTTACGCCCGTCTCGGCAGCGTGGACATCACCGGCGGTGAATTCACCAACAACAGCAAAAGCGAAGCTACCCTTCACGTAGGTTGCCCGTCTGCTAACTTGAGCAATGGCCCGAAGCTGACCATCTCAGGCGAAAAAACAATAGTAAAGAATACCGCATCTGGCGAGTACACCTATGGAGGCAAACCTCTTGTTGTGAATATGGCAAACCAGCTCACTTACAAGGCTGTTGAAATCAGTGGCGGTAAATTCTACTACAGGGATCCTTCAAAAGATGACAATGTCCAGGGAGATAATGGAAACTTCCTTAAAGATGGTTTTTCAGTTTCTGGTGACGAGACAAATGGTTGGACAGTTTCCGCAAAGAATAACTAATCCATCATAACCCAATATTTTCAGTGGCCGGCCCGCAAGGACCGGCCCTGATTATAAAAAATACGCGAATGATTCGCGTTGTACGAAAATGAAAATTCCTGCTGTTCAGAGCGGCCTTTTCAAGGATGTGCGCGGTTGTATGGATGCGGCCGCCCTGCTTGTGATTACTCCTCCGGAAGGCAGGACTCCGATTGTCATAACGTCGCTGAATGCCGTTGACAGCGCGACGGGCCGACGTTCGGCATCTGCCGGTTCCGCGCCCCTGAACACTGAGGGTGCAGACGAGGCGGCACTGCATGTTGTGACCGTCGGCGGGACGGATGTGGACGGCAATGCGTATGCCATCGTCCGTGCGGGCGCAATGCTCAGCGATCTGTCGTTTGAAATCCGCACATCCCGCATTTCCGGAAAGCTGAAGGGAATCCCGGAGTCTGCCGGAGCCGAAGTTGCCGTGAGCGGCGGGGTCTATTTCATCGGGCCGGACGACTGGCACGATTACATCGTTGCGGGCGGCAGGAAATGGGCCACTGTGAATGTCGGTGCCACTTCCCGGAGTGGGAGAGAGAGTTTCGGCCATTTCTTCTCCTGGGGGAACGTTGTCGGCTACAACTTCAGCGGGGTGGATTGGAAAGTTGCGCCCGGCTATCCCGGAGAGGGCGCTGTGCTGCAGGGAGGGTTCAGCGCAGAGAATTATGCTTTAAGCCCGGGGAGCAGGCTGGCAATCTCCCCGAGGGCGTCTGGCACCTTTGCATTGCCGCTTGCTGCTGATGCCGCTTATGCCAACTGGGGCGGTGCGTGGAGGATGCCGACGGCCGCCGAGTTCGAGGCTCTGATAGGGAGCACCGGGACGACTGAGGATGACATCCGTCTGGCCTCCACCGGCCTGTACGAGGGGGCATACGTGGGCGGACATTATCTGAGGATACACGGCACGCGGCTCAGATTCCCCTTTTGCGGAAGAGGGGATTTCGCGTGGTGGGATTACCGGGGCTCCGGCTGGAACGTCAACGAGAGCTTTGAGGACTATGGCGGGTATCTGTCGTCCACCGGCTCTCCCCGCAATCCGGATTCCGCCTGCATTATGTCTTTCAGGTACGGCTTTGACGCTCACGGCTACAGCAGGGCGCTGAGTGCCCGCACCGAAGACTTCCGCCACCTGGGCCATTGCGTTCGGGCTGTGGCGGAATGAACCCCAATATTGTTTGCCCATTATTATCTCGCCAAAAAGTCGCCAAAAATCTAAACGAAAAATCCCAAATGCCTGATAACCAAACATTTGGGATTTTTGAACGTGCGCGAGATGAGAGCATTACTAACG
>JAZLLN010000034.1:0-8618 GCA_045598165.1 Candidatus Cryptobacteroides sp. | reverse complement strand
CCTTCGGCGTTGAAATCCCGGAAGGTTGCTCCCCTAAATACCGGACCCGAAAGGTGGAATCCAAGCGACGCGGACGGCCTCGCAAGCAACGGACAGAGGCCTTGGAGCATTAATTATACAAATGGTTGTAAAATTCATATTCGTCAAATGTGGTGCTGGAGGTAATAGGGTCTCAAAGAAGTGGAAATCTCCCGCCTAACAATGCCATCGTGAAAAAGGACATACCCGATTGTATTATCAATACGGACGCTGAATTTGGTGAGAAACTTATGTGCGTGTTCAGGGCGCACGAAGACGGAGAATGGTCAATCTGCCGTTATGACAAGTCCGATAAAGGCCTTGTTGGAGAGATACCCCTGGCGGATCCGTTCTCTATAGATCAGGCCACCAGTCTGGTGTATTCTGTAGAAGGGACTCTTCTGATTTCCTCAAAGGAAGGGGTTGCACTGAAACTGATCGGTCCCGGTGGTGAGGATTTGTCTTCCGCCGTTTCTCCCCGGGTCAATGGCTGGCTGATAAATCTTGCTGAACTGACACTTGCGGAGTACATACTTCAGCTTAGCAAGAATAAGGAATTCAAGGAAATCGCTATTAAGATGGGATTGAAGAAGTAATATTATGAAAAAGTTATTAGCCGTATGCATATGCCTTTTCGGCATATTCGTTTCCTGCCGGAAGGAGGAACCGGTAATCAATGTGAGCCAGTCCTCCATTGAAGCGGAATCCGCAGGGGGCACGTTCACAATTCAAGTAGTGTCCAATGTCGAATGGACACAACTTTGCGGTGAGAGTTGGATAAAAATAAAGAGAGAAAGCGATAACTCATCGATTACCATCACCGTTGTAAAGAATAGCGATCCGGATGGAAGGACCGGGCACATCACCCTGTCATCTCCTGATGTCTCCACGGTTATTACCGTAAACCAAAAGCAGCAGAACATGATTGTTCTGGAAGGGGAGAATCAGATAAATATACTTGATGGGGAGTCTTCTTTCTCCGTTGACACTCAGGTCAATACGGACTTCAAAGTTGAGATTTCCAGAGATGCCGGATGGCTGATGGTGGTGGAGGGGACAAAGGCAATGACACCGAAAGCAATCACTTTCCATGCCGACGCGAACCCTGCTCACGAAACCCGTACCGCGGAGGTCTATCTCAAAGCCGACAAATGTGAACCTGTTCTCGTCAAGATAACCCAGATGGGAAGACCTTATTATTTCGAAGCCACCCTTTCAGGCATAAGCAGGTTCGCAGTCCCTGCAATTTTCAATAACAATCATCCCGCAAAGGTGCTATACAATGGGATGGAAAGTGAGTATTTCAAAGGAATGATTGTTGATTTCAGCAGTTCAGAATCAAATGAGGTCGGCATCAAGGTTTACCAATTGGTAAAAGTCACGTTTAATGACATTGTTGGCGTGGATAAACTGGACTTCTCCGGAATGTAATCAGGCAGGGGAATCAGATTCCCCCCAGCCTGATTTTACTCGCGACAATCGCGCTTGACTTTATATTATTCGCCCCGGAGAGTTCCTACTGAACGCTTCAGTGGTATGCATTCCGTCCATAAAACGGGGCCTTTTCGTGGATGGAACAAACGTTATGAGCATTCCGTCCATGAAATGCCTCCTTTCCGTGGATGGGAAGCCGGACTGGAGCACGCATTAACTTGCCTCTGAAACGGACGTGTACAAAGCCTCTGGGAATATGATTATTTCCCTTTAATTGTCCGGCTCATCATAGGCAACGGCCATAAGGACCCTTTCAACATAATTATTGAGGCTTCTGTGCTCACGGCGAGCTTTTACTCTGAACCTTTCAAGCAAATCACCATCCGGACGAAAGGCTGTCTGCTTCTTTCTTGCTACTGTTGTATTCACAGGTACTAACGTATTCGTTATTTTAGAATATTGAGGACCAGATTGTGTTTCATTTCTTCTACCATTGCCTCAGCGATGTCCTTTTCCATATAGTCTTCAAAATTCATGAATACTGTTTGGACTTCATCAATGATTTCCTTGCCGTTTTTCACCTTGATTGCTTCAGCGACTTTCAATAGGTCATCCAACGTGAAGTTGTCGTTCTTTCCATTTATGGTCATCTGATGATGTGCCGTCCATTCGCTCGATGGTCTGAAAGCGTATGTCACGTCAAAGGCCGGAGCAAGGCTCCATTCACCGTAGTCATCCATCAGGAATTCCACGTTCTTGGTGTGATCATCCTGATTGCGTCCGATTACGTTGAATACCATTCTCCTGAATGCCTGCTCTGCTTCAGAATGTTTGAGACCAAGAGTTCTCATGGTACTGAACATCTGTTCGTAGGAGAATGCTCCAGGCATGTTGAAATCCATTCCTGTCAGGCCGCAAAGAGATACCTTGTGAAGTTTCTTGTTGCCTTTTCTGTCAAATCTCTTCGTCAGGAAATGTCTTCTGTCCCTGTCGGGAAGCAGGCGGCTTTCCATCATATTTATCTGACAAGCCTTTGCCAGCTTGTAATATGAGTACTCAATGCTGGTGAAATGCTGAGGGTCCCCAAGTACAGTATTTGTCACGCCGTCAAGTTTGAGAAGACAATGCTCAAATCCCTCCGGTGCAGGCACCTGTCCGGAACGGATTTCTCCGGTTTCTTTGTTGTATGCGACAACGGCCTTCGCCCTGGAGCCTCCGGCTGACATCCCGATGCTGATTATTGTTTTCAGGGCTTCGTCTTCCTTGTCCAAATTGGTAGCGACGCCTTTTCTTTGCCGTAATATTTCTGCGGCGATTTTGATGAGTCCGTCAAGTTCGGTAATCTTGATTGACCTGGAGAGCTCCGGTCTCATATCCTTAACGAATTCCAGCGCTCCCATACCTCTGTCTCCCATATACAGAAGTCTTTCAATAACGTTGCAGGAACCATTATCCCGTCCGTTCCGTGCGAGCCAGCTGTCCATGAGCGCCGTTCCCCATTTGTCCGGAAGAATGTCCGCTATGAATTCAGGAAGCCCTCTGAAGGTATCGTTTTTACTTCGGGGAATACGATTCGAGAAGATCTTTCCCTTTTCAAAAGGGTACAGGATCGGGGACACATTATATCCGGTGTTGCCGAAGTCATCGAAATACTGGAACGTGATGAGCTTGTTATGTTCATCAAGGTATAATGCTCCGAGATTATGTCCCCAGAGTCTGACTGTTGCACTTTTTACCATTCGCTTTGCCCGGTATTTTCCCGTTTCTTTCCCGACCGTACTCTTTGAGGATTTTTACCGGCTTTTGCCGCTGCAATAGGGCTGATTGGGACGGGAGTGTTAAGGACTGAAAGGACATCCAGTCTTTTCAGCCCTCTTAGAAGCGCTACAATGTTTCCTGTGGAAGTTGAATTCCCGTTTTCGATGGAAGATATGGTCTTCCTCGTGAGTCCGGAATTTGTAGCAAGATCCTGCTGGCTATATCCTGCGTTTATCCTCATCTGCTTGAAGTGTTCTCCAAGAATTCGCAGGATATGGTTGTCCGTCATTCCGTATGTTATGAAATCAGCCATCAGTCTTTGTTTTCACAAATATAAAAATAATGTCACAAAATCTACTCATAATATGTGAAATATTTGCTTAATGAGTAGAATTTGTAACATAATCAGATTTTCCCCTGCTTCAATTTCTCCAGATATTCGTCTATCCTTCGCAGCTCCGAGGGGATGCGGATATGCTGGGGGCAGGCCTTCCGGCAGCGGCCGCAGCTTATGCAGTGGTCGGCCTGACGCACGGCCTCGATGCTCCTGCTGTAATCCAGAAGGTATTTTCTGCGTAATCTTGCGAAATCCTCCTGTTCCGCTGAAGTTACGTATGTGCCGTCGTTGACGTGCTTGTTGTAGAAACGGAAGATGCCCGGTATGTCTATGCCGTAGGGACAGGGCATACAGTACTGGCATCCGGTACAGTCCACCAGCGGGTATTCGGAAATCTGGTCGGCAATCTGCTCGAGGAGTTCAAATTCCGTCGGATTCAGAGGCTTGAAGTCCGTAAAGGTGCGCAGGTTGTCCTCAAGATGTTCCATGCAGGTCATCCCGCTGAGTATGGTGAGAACTCCCGGCAGCGTGCCGCAGAAGCGGAAAGCCCAGGAAGCGATGGAACTCTGCGGTGCCCTGGCCTTCAGCCTGTCTGCCAGAACGGCGGGAATCTCCGCCAGTCTTCCTCCAAGCAGGGGCTCCATAATAATAACAGGGATGCCGAGTTTCTCGAGTTCTTTGTACATATATTCCGCGGTGGCGTCGGGTGCCGCGTGGGTCCAGTCCACGTAGTTTATCTGCACCTGCACGAAATCCCAATGGAGGCTGTCGTGGAGCGCCATCAGCGAATCGAAGCCTTCCTTTGTGCCGTGGAAGGAGAATCCGAGTTTGCGGATGCGTCCCGCTTCCTTCTCCTTCTGCAGGAAATCCCAGATGCCGGTGTCCACGAATCTTTCGCGGAAGTTGTCCGCGCCGTTCATCGAATGGAGAAGGTAGTAGTCTATGTGGTCGGTATTGTATATCTCCAGTGAGCGTTTGTACATTTCGATGCATTTCTGCCGGTCATTCTCCCAGACGGACAGTTTGGTGGCTATGAAATAGTCTTCGCGCGGATGCCTGGCGAGTGCGGCCGCAGTGGCGGCTTCGCTGGCTCCCCGCAGATAAACGGGAGCGGAATCGAAATAGTTGACTCCATGCTCCAACGCCTTGTCAACCATTTCGTTGACAGCCTTCTGGTCTATGACATCCTTCCCGTCGGCATCTTTGGTCATAGGCCATCTCATGCATCCGAAGCCGAGCAGGCCTACGCCGTCGGCCCCGTCACGCCTGACAGGGACTTTGCCTTCGATTCCCTTTGTGGAAACCGTGTTCTCCATCGCTTTCGGGGTGCAGGATGCAGCTCCCAGAGCCGCCGCTCCGACGGCTGTGGTCTTCAGAAAATCTCTTCTGTTCATATTCTGTGGGTTTGGAGTCCGTCAATTGTAATGGCGCTTATGGGGCGCACGGGGCAAAGGTATTCGCAGGCACCGCATCCGATGCACACTTCTTCCATCACCACCGGTTTCGGGCGGTCGTATCCGTCTATCTTTATCATGCGGATGGCTCCGGTAGGGCAGTGATGGGCGCAATTCCCGCAATCGATACACTGGTCAAGATTGACCTTGGCCCGGCCTATGTGAATCTGAGATTTCTCCTCGACGGTGACGGGAAGAATGGCTCCGGCGGGGCATACTTCGGAACATCTGACACATTCGGGGCGGCAGAAGCCTTTTTCATACCCGGCCTCCGGCTGGAGAAAATGCTGAAGGTCTGTGGATGGCCTGAGGACATTGTTGGGGCAGGCTGCCACGCAGAGCTGGCAGGAGGTGCACCTGTCGTAGAAATTCTCAACACTCTTCGCACCCGGAGGGACTATCCTTCCGTCTCTTTCCGGCGTCTGCTTGGGGGTGACGGGGGCGAATCCACCCTGATCGGCGGCTTTGGCCACAGTGCTGTCCGCAAGCGCCGTTCCCGCCAGGACCGCGCCGATTCCCAGAAACTTGCGGCGGGACATCGACTTGTCGCTGTCCGCTACTTCCGTTTTGACTCCGGTCCCGGATTTTTTGCGCCGTACGCCGTAGGAGATGGCGTCACCGCTGCAACGGCCTATGCAGTCAAAGCAGTCCACGCAGCGCGAGTAATCTATGGTGTGGTTGGCACCGTCGATGCAGGATGCCTTGCAGCCGCGCACACATCTTCCGCATCCAGTGCATTTGTCTTCATCTATGCTGATCCTGAACAGCGAAAAACGGCTGAAAAGGCCCAGGAAAGTGCCCACGGGGCAGATGGTATTGCACCAGATTCTTCCCCCGAGAAGAGCGCAGGCGGTAATGATGAGCAGGAGCGCAAGGCCTGTGATGACAAGGGGAAGGGGACTGCCGTCGGAAATGCCGGCAATGCCGCGCACGATTTTTCCGTAGGCGCTGTACGGTGCAATGAGGGCGATGAAGACCTGCAGGCCTGCAATCATCGCGGCGACGGAAAGGATTAGGAATCCGTATCTGGTGAGTTTCCGTTCGGGGCTGAACTCAAAATGCTTGACGGAAGCCTTGAGAACGGGATTCTCCCTGAGATGCTGCCTGCCTTTGTCGGAAGCCTGAACCTGCTCTCCCCTGACTTTTGCAGAGTTCCTGCGGACAATGAGTTTGTTGACGGCAAGTCCGTACCGGCGGCGCAGCCAGATAATGAAATCCTGAAATATTCCGAGAGGACAGACGACCGAGCAGTAGATGCGCCCGAAAATCAGGGTGAGCGCAATGATGCCCGCGACAACGGCCAGATTCAGGAAGGTGGCGCTGCCGATGGCTCTGAGGACAGCCGGCAGGAACTGCACTTTTGCCATCCATCCCCACCAGTCTGCGCCTATTCCCATAAACAGCAGGGTGATGCCTGCCAGAAAAGCGCACGCGACGGCTATACGTATGCCGCGCAGGGTATTTGTCTTTGTGTCCATAATCAGTCCAGAATTATGATTGCCTTTGATTTGTGATTGAACTTGAGTTTGACCACGTCGTTCGAAGCCCTGTTGAGGGTTCCTTTCCACCAGTTGTCGAAAACGACGTTGTCGGTGGGCCAGACGAGTCCTTCGGATTTTACGTTGAGCGTCGGGTCGGGCGAGAAGATGCTGAACTTGCGGCCTTCCCCCACGTGGAACTCCCCTCCGTCGCTGACGGCGAAGATTGTGGAATAGTCGGAGACGATGTCGAGGCTGATGCCGTGTCCGGCGAGGTCGAAGCGCTCTTCGTATTCCATCAGGAGGGAGATGTTGCCTATGGTGTGGGCCTCCGATTTGCCCGTGGAGCCCAGGATGTGTATGGTATCGGCCTCGGGCCAGGTTTTCAGAACATACTTGAATGCCTTGGTGAGATCGTTCGTTTCCTGATCGCTGTCCCTGAAAACCGCCGGGGCGCTTTTGATTCTTTCAAACCGGTTCAGAGCGTGACTGCAGACCGAATCCAGATCCCCGACAACGGCGTCCGGCACTATCCCGTGCTTCTCCGCGGCCATCAGCGCTCCGTCGCAGCACACCACCGCATCCGCCGCCCGCAGCAGGTACAGCGGGAACTCCTTTCTCGGGAACTGCCCGTTCGCCAGTATGGCTATTGTCTTCACGGACACAAATATAAAAAATAATAGTGGTTACCATCCATAAAAAAGGGCCATTTTATGGATGGCATATATGAATTGCCCCAACCCATCCATGAATTGGGGCTTGTTTATGGATGGAAGGCTCAGAATGATTCTCAATGTTTGGACAAGGGGAATAAGGAGTCGACTTCGTACCGGTCCAAACCAAGGATTCTGCGAATCTGTTCGTTTGATGAATGGTAGGAAAAATGCATTTTTCTGGCGAGCTCGCGTTTCTGGCTTCCGTTCAATTGTTTTATTGAGGATATTTTGAAAGTATCTCTGCTGAAGTTTAATACGGCTGTGAAGATCTCATCATCCGTAAGATAAACTGAATCCCTCATCAGTGCGGCCATTTCTTCCATAGCTTCAATGTTTTTTGTCAACAGGCTCAAGTATTGGTGGGCATCTCGGAAGAAGGATTCTGCAGTGAGGATGTCGCAGAATGAGTGAGGGCTGATATGCTCATTCAGCAGTTCGTATCCGTCCGGAACGTCACAGTCCCGGCATCTGAACAGTTTTCTGCGCTCAACTACGGACAAACCTGATATTGCCACTCCTTTCTGACGATGGTTGAAGAATGAACATCCGGCACTCCATGGGTATGAAAAAGGTGTATGTTCCGGATTGATCACGTATCCGTTTCTATTCACATAAACAATAGCATTGCGTAAAGACCGGAGATTCTCAATGTTGATGATGTTTGGATTGAATCCGTGTAAATCCGAGCTTTTGTCAGAAAGGTATCTGTGCAGCCTGCGTTTGAAGTCAGAGAAAAAATCTTGAAGTTCGTCTTCAGAACAAGAGCATACCAAATGAATGTGATTGCTCATCAGAGCAAATGTCAGGACTGAAATGTTCCTGTGTCTGGCGGCGCACCACGCCATGAGATTCATGCCGAAAATAAAGTCGGCCTCATCTCTGAAAATTATCCCGGATAAATTGCCGGGAGTACATAGATGCCAAAATGGGGAATGAGTCTGGAAAGCCGCCTCACATCCTCTCTCTTTCTCTGCAAAGCTTTTCATTATCAAAAATGCCAGCTGAGCTGTTACGGTTTGCTGCTCTGGCATTATGGCAAATTTATGCAATAAAGGATAAAGGGCCAAAAATAACTGATGCCGTCCACGAAAACCAGCCTTTTTGTGGATGGAAGTCCCACCCACGGTTGTTCCATCCACGAAAATGAGGCATTTCATGGACAGAATGCATACCAAATCAAATCCATCCATAAAATAGTCCCTTTTTATGGATGGGTTGTGCAGATTCGGGTGAGAGGCCTGTCGGCACGTACTTTAATTAACGGCTCCTAACCTGCTGATTTTTGGCTCACCTGCAAAGTTCCGTGTTTGAGTTATCCAAAGATCTTATAGATTCTATACATGAAGAAGGGGTAGTCGCTTACACCTCGTAGTTGAGATCTGAAGGTTTTGATCTTTGAGTTAAGAGATTCAGCACCGGCATT
>JAZLLN010000033.1:0-36180 GCA_045598165.1 Candidatus Cryptobacteroides sp. | reverse complement strand
GACATCCCGCGATGGGGATGACCTGACAGGCCTCCTGCCGTGCTACTGCGGCCTGTAAACCGACAAAATCAACGATTGTTAAAGAAAATCACACAAACACCCATTGAAAATCAAAGGGTTGGAGAAGTGAACGCTTACATTTATTGATGACATTATCATCAGAGACACCCGAAGAAGTCGGCATAGGCTCTGTATATTTAGGGACAGAATCACCCCTGTATCTCAATAGCTTCGCATTTGGCATTCATATAACAAGGATGGACCTTGTATATCCGCCATACTTATCGTGGCTGGTTTCTACAAAAAACTTTAGAAAGTTCATTCTTCCATTTGCTCAGGGAAGTACACGATACAATCTTCAGAAAACAGACTTCATGAAGGCAAAGTATCGTTTTCCAACACTTGAACGGCAAAAGACTATTTCTAAACTGTTGTCGAGATATTCTTCGAAAATAACAAACGAAGAGAAAATTCTTGAGCTATACCTAATTCAGAAACAAGGTCTTGTAGCGCAGATGTTTATATGAACATAACCTGTAGGAAATGTGTTTTCTGATGCTGCAACTTGTCGAGGATAGATTCTTCTACTGCAATCTTATCTGAAATCGCCCTGATAGTTCTGGAATACAAATCTGCTACATTCTGATTCAAGGGAAGAGGAATAGTATTCTGCAAGAAGCGCTGATTGGTTATGTTGATTGTATTCTTTGCTCCTTTCTGGATAAGTGGGTGCAGATAATTCAACGCATTCTTAGGAGACAAAAAATGATTGTGGATGATGTAGCCTATTTCTGGGGACACAGGAGTATATACGCCATACAGAGGTGAAAGTGCGGCCTTGATTGTAATCTGGCTCTGCTTGACTATTCCATATGGGAACTCGCCTGTAGGGCTTTTGGTATATACAATGTCACCTGGGCAAGCAATATGGTACTTTGAAGTATCCTTTGCAGCGAACGACCTGCCAAGGTATTCAATCTGATTCACAATACCTTTTGAGACTGATACGGAGTGAACGGCATGGCCTTCACTATTGAACTCGGTTCTTTCAGAAAGGACTTCGTCAAGCATCCTCTGTTCCCAACTTCCATCAGCCAAACCATTTTGAATTATTTGATGATGAAGTGCGCTCCTCAAAGTTTTGAGTTCTTCAATTATCTTGCTTTGGGTTGCAATACGCTTCTCTATTAATGTTAAGAATGCACCAAGTTTTTCTTGTTCATCTCTCTTAGGAATATAATGTTGCGTTTCAAAAAAACCCGTGACGGGAACATTAAGGAGACCGTGATTTCGTGCACCTTCGCCCGATATGTCTTTAACGACCTGATTCCATTTTGTACTCTCAAAGTACTGTACCAGATAATCAGAATACATATACGGCTTAGGTGCGAAACAGATATATAGGCTGGATAACACTCCGGAATCATATCTATCAAGCCGTTTTATAGCACCAAGAGGATATCCATCAGAATAACTTTTATTGTATGCAAATTCTCCTTTCGTTAGAAGGTAATAGTTTGAAAGATCTGCACCAGCGACAGACTTCTTAAAGAATTCTGTTTGATCGACCAGTCCATATTGAGCAGAAATAGTAAGAGGACGAGTAGATTTTAAACCATTATTCCTCCTTGTGACTCTATCAACAA
Organism: Candidatus Cryptobacteroides sp.; assembly: GCA_045598165.1. Taxonomy (GTDB): domain Bacteria; phylum Bacteroidota; class Bacteroidia; order Bacteroidales; family UBA932; genus Cryptobacteroides. The sequence continues at coordinate 34,534 of JAZLLN010000033.1, read as the reverse complement.
ATTCTGATAAAGATTTTCTTTCCCACTCTCCGCTGAACTCCGGGAATCTCAAAGCTGGGACATTGGGACCGGTATGTTTGTTATTGTTTGCCATAGAGATCCGTTTTAGCCAATGATTCCAAGTTCTTTGAGGTACACGTCAATCTGGGCGTCAAGGTCGGCACGCTTTGCTTCAAGGCTCTTGATTTCTGCCATTACTGCTTTGATGTCAATCTCTTCCTCCTCTTCGAAGGTATCGACGTAGCGGGGAATATTGAGGTTGTAATCATTGTCCTTGATTTCCTGGAGTGAAGCGCAGTGGCTGTATTTCTCAATTTCGGTGCGGTTGCGATAGGTGTCGATTATCTTCTGAATATGCTCCGGGCGCAGTTTGTTCTGGGTCTTGACTTTCTCAAACTCCTTGCTGGCATCTATGAAGAGTACGTTGTCGCTTTCCTTGCGGCATTTTTTCATCACGAGGATACAGGTAGGGATGCTGGTGCCGTAGAAGATGTTGGCCGGAAGCCCGATTATCGCATCGATGTAATTCTTCTTCTCGATGAGGAATTGACGGATCTTGCCCTCGGCTGCTCCACGGAAAAGAACACCGTGGGGTGCAACACAAGCCATTGTACCGCCGTCATTGAGGTGATAGATCATATGCAGGATAAAGGCATAATCTGCCTTGGATTTCGGGGCGAGAACGCCGGCCTTGCTGAAACGGTCATCGTTGTTGAACTTGTCGGATGCAGACCAAATGGCAGAGAATGGAGGATTTGCGACCACAGCGTCAAATTGCCTGTCGCCGAAAGCATCTGCCTCAAGAGTGTCACCGTTCTGGATGTCGAAGTCCTTGTACTTGACTCCGTGCAGCAGCATATTCATTCGGCAGAGGTTGTAGGTGGTGTTTATCTTTTCCTGTCCGTAGATTGCATCTGCCTTTCCGAGTTTCTGCGTCTGGAGAAGCAGTGAACCGGAACCGCAGGTCGGGTCATAGACAGTGCGGAGCCTGGTCTTGCCTGTCGTTACGATTTCGGCAAGTATGCGGCTGACCTCTTGAGGAGTGTAGAACTCTCCGGCTTTCTTGCCGGCTCCGGCGGCAAACTGGCCAATCATATATTCGTATGCATCGCCCAGAATATCGATGTCGCTGGCTTCGTTAAGACCAAAGTCTATACCGTCGAGAGCAACCAGCACGTCACTGATAAGTTTGTTCTTGTCATCAGCGGTTTTGCCGAGTTTCGGTGAAGCAAGGTCGATATCGGAGAAAAGTCCGCCGAAGTCATCGCCGCTTTCCTGGCCGATGGTGCTGTCCTCGATTTTCTTGAGGCTGCGTTCCAACTGCGGCAAAATGTTCTCTTTCTTGCCTATGCTCTCGATGATTGAAGAATACAGGAACTCCGGCTCGATGAAATAACCAAGCTCCTCGATGCAGATGTTCTTTATTTCGGCCTTCAAGTCATCGTCATTGCTGGCCCAGGCCTGCTTGTATGTCACTCCGTCCTCGCTGAGCTGGTCATCGATGTATAGCTCTATCTTCTCCGAAAGGTACTTATAGAAGATGAATCCGAGGGTGAAATACATAAAGTCACCGGCGGTCATATTACCTCTCAGTTTATTGGCCACCTCCCAGAGTTGGGAGCGCAGTTTCTGCTGTAATTCTTCGCTCATATTGTGTGTCTGTCTTATTCCCAGTTAAACAAATCAATGATGTCCCGCAACTTTTCGAGAACTCTCTTTACGGTTGCGGAGCGGGCCATAAGGCCCATTTTCTTCTTGCGGACGGCTTCCTGAATGATTTCGGGCTTCTCTCTGCCCAGATAATCGTATTCAGAGATGAACTTGCACAGGGCATCTTCATCTATCTCCTCGCTCTCGGCAAGCTTGTGTACTGCCTCATTCTTCTTTCTCAAGATGAACTCCTGCAGACGGGCTTCAAGATCCATCGTGCCGTCAGCTTTTGCACGCTCGAAGCCTTCCTTGTCGGAATCCACGTTCTGCTTGATGAAGTTGTCGATGAGCATAGTCTTCTTACGCATCGCGGCATCCTTAATCATCGTGTCCAGAATCTCCTGACGCTTCTTCTCGTAATCGGCATCGCTCGGATTCAAGTTACTGATGAGGGCCAGAATATAGGCAACGTTTATCACGTCACTGTGCAGCAACTCCAGACAGAAGTCTATGTCCTCAATACTGTGGCCGCCGTATTCCTCTTCCGGTCCCGGATCCATAAGAACGCCCGTCTCTTCCTTCGGAGCCTCGATGAAGCCCACGGTCATATCCAGATACTTGGAACGGTAGTCGTTGAAATCCTGCTCGGAAAGCACCAGCCCGGGGTCATCCGCTTCAAAATCCTCGTATATCTGAATCTCCGCGCGTTTCTTGATTATGTCGCGGAAAGCCAGCAGGAACTTCTTTTTGTCGTACTCGCTTTTCAGGGAATCCACGACCTGCATCGTAGGATATTTCTCAAGGAAATCCATCGCCAGTTCGTTGAACTCCTTCTTGACTTCCTTATATGGAGCCCGGACAATCGTTTCATTGGGCTGATTGTCGCTGAAGAGTTTGATAGACTCATCCACCTTGTCCTTCAAGTCACGGAAGCAGAGAATCTTTCCGAAACGTTTCTTCTCGTTCAGTATGCGGTTGGTGCGGCTGAATGCCTGAAGGAGTCCGTGATATTCCAGATTCTTGTCAACGTACAGGGTATTGAGCTTCTTTGCATCGAATCCGGTGAGGAACATTCCGACTACGAGAAGAAGATCTATCGGCTCCATACCGGCCTTGCGTTTCTTCATCCTCTCGTTGATATCGTCGTAATAGTTCTGGAAATTGTCGGTTGTGAATGACGTGCCGAAATGACGGTTGTAGTCATCCATTATCTCCTGCAACTCGTCAGCCTCGACCTTGTCCGTCTCAAATCCCTGGTTCATTCCGGTCTGGGCATCGTCCTGACTTGCGTTAGGTGCGTATGTGAAGATGGCCGCAATCTTGATTTTCGGATTCAGTTCCTTGAAAATCTTGTAGTATTTCAGCAGCATCGGCACGGACTGGACCGCGAACAGGGCGTTGAACTCACCCTCATAGGTGGATTTGTCGAAATTGTTTAGGATGAACGAAGCAATCTCTTTCATCCTAGCATCGCTCATTTCATTCGCATCCAGCTTGCCCTTGTAATACTCCACAAGGAAGCCAAGCACATTCTCATCGGCTATGGCATCCTTAATCATATACTTGTGAAGGCAATCCCCAAATACATCGTGCGTCGTTATATCCTGCTTCGCATTCTCCACGAAGATAGGAGTACCAGTGAAACCGAATATCTGAAGGTTCCGGAAGAACCTGACGATATTGTTGTGGCACTCGCCGAAATGACTGCGGTGACATTCGTCGAATATCATCACCACTTTCTTGTCTCTGATGCCCTCGATGCGCTTGCTGTAGAAATCCTTCTTGACTGCGGTATTGAGTTTCTGGATGGTTGTGAGGATGATTTTCTTGTCGGAATTGAGGCGCTTGATAAGCTCGTATGTATCTTCCGTTCCATCCACGGCCCCGGGCTCGAAGGCCTCGTATTCAGCCTGTGTCTGGGTGTCCAAGTCGTGACGATCCACAACGAATAGCACTTTGTCTATGCCGTCAAGCTCGGATACCAGCTGGGCCGCCTTGAAAGAAGTCAGAGTCTTGCCAGCACCTGTCGTATGCCAGATATAGCCGTTCTTGTTGGTATTCTGAACCCTGTCAAGAATCTCCTCCACAGCATAGTACTGGTATGGGCGCAACACCATCAGGCATTTCTCGCCTTCGTGCAGGACGATGTATTTGCTTATCATCTTGCCGAGAGTGCACTTGTCAAAGAAATCAGCAGCGAATGTACTGAGGTCATTGACAGCCTCATTATTCTTGAGAGTCCAGTTGAACGTGAACTTGTAGCCACAGTTAGGATTGTTCGCAAAATAGCGTGTATTTACGCCGTTGGAGATTACAAATATCTGGATATAATCGAATAGCCCTCGGAATGAAGTCTTGTGGTATCGCTGGATTTGATTGTATGCCTGTTTCAGCTCGACACCGCGCTTCTTCAGTTCAACCTGCACGAGAGGGAGGCCGTTGATGAGAATCGTCACGTCATACCGACAGGTCTTGCGTCCTTCTACGGTAATCTGATTGGAAACCTGGAACTCGTTCTGGCACCAGTGGTTCTTGTTCAGGAACTCCACCCAAATCCTGTTTCCATCCTCCGTTTCAAGAGGGTACAGGTCACGCAGCTTCTTCGATTTCTCGAAAAGAGTGCCGCCTTCAAGGTAGATACAGATCTTCTCAAATTCCTTGTCAGTAAATTCGGTTCTGCCTGCATCATTCAAAGCCTTAGCGTTGTGCTTTTCAAGTTGCTTCTTGAAATTGGCATACAGGTTGGTCTCTTCCTTAAGCTGGACATACTCATAGCTCATGTCCTGCAGGGTCGCAATCAACCCATTCTCAAGTGCCTGTTCACTCTGTGCGGTCATATCTTTACTCTTTACCGATTTCCTTCCTTAGTTGTGAGAGAATTTTACCTTTGTAGCTGAAATAGTCAGGTCCTGCGTATGCCCCGGAGGCATTCTGTTTCTCAATAGGGAGGAAAGTACCAGTGAATGCAGAAAGGCTATATAAACGCCCGTCATATTCAACCTTGTCATCAGTAGCCACTTTGACTTCCATAGATAATTCATCAAAAACCACGGTTTCGCCGATGTTTATGTTTACCATATGGAATTTAAATGGAGGTTTCCTCTTATGCTTTTCCTTTTCAGCCTCGCTAGTTTTAATAGCCTTGTCTTCTTCCTTGCTTTTGGAGACTACCGGTTTTCCATCCACATAAATTGCAAGTTCAGCATCGTCGAGCAAATCTGCGATATCTCGCATGATATCCAAGGCAACGGCAGGAGAGATATTGAAGAATTCCCGATTCTGGCGAATCCTCAAATCAGTTAGCCTATCTATCTGCTTATGAATCTGCCGTTCTACTTTATCATACTTGCTGGTATAGAGAGTGGCATAAATCTCAAACGGCAATGGCACAGCTGTATTATCCAATTCTTTTGATCTGACGTCAACCGGTCTTGAACTCTTGCCAATTTTCACCCAATCCTCGCGAAAGGATGGGTTCGTAAGAATATATACGTAACCTTTTGGAGTATCCATAATGGTGTTAAGAATCAATAGGCTTGCAATCAACAAATCTAACAATTATTGCTCAATCCTCAAATTAATACATTAAAGATAGGTTATAGAAAGTCGGCTCTCGGTTCACGTTGCGGAAGCCTTCAAGTTGAACTACCCCAATTTTCTGGGTAGTTCGATCTTGCTGTAATTCACCTTCATTGAAGATATTTTGCAAGTGAAAACCGATGGTCTTAGCCTCGACGCCGAACAGTTCCCCCATAGCCGCCTGAGTCGCCCAGATGGTCTCATCCTTATACACCACCTGAACCCCATCCTCCTTGTTCGCTGCCACAAAGGTCAGGAACTCCGCAGTGCTGTTTCGTACTTCAACAATTTTTGCCATGATTTCGTATCAGTTCTTCCGTATCGTTTCACCAAACCAAAAATAATCAAAAAAATCTATATGTAACCGGGCATTTTGCCCAAAATGCATTTTCTCACAAATATTGAGAATTGGACAGATGACATCACCGTGGAAAAAACGCGCGCGCGTTTTTTCCACACATACTCCTCAAACTCCGGAGAGTCGATGAACTTTATCTGGTCAGCCAGCCCGGCAACATCTTTATCAGGCGCACCATCCTATCTTGTTTCGGATGGTCCATAATGTATCAAGTTAATTTCAAAGTGCCATTCTGGCACCTTGCAGGATAACAAAGTGCAAACTTTGGAAATAGCCCTTATTATTCAACCGGTTCCAAATATCTTACATTCTTGCCATTGGCCTTCGCATATTCAATCTCACTCCTGGTGCTGCTGCCGATGTAGCCGCCGACGTTGATGACGAAGATTTCATCCGCCATATCAATCTTACGCTTGTGCATATCATCAAGCATCTCCTTGGTTCCTTCGGTCCAGACCTCATCGTCTCCGGAATGTCCGAAGAGCCCGACGCTGATGACGATGTTGCCTTCAAGGGTGAGACGTTTCTGCGCTTCGAGAAACTGTTCCTTGAAGCGGGTGCTGCCGCAGAGGGTTATAACTTTGTATTTGCCAACCATCCGATACTATGATTGTTGAGAGATTACATGAACCAACTTACCATATACTTGGAATTCTCCTTCCATCTTCATATACTTTCCGTTTACTTTTCCATATTTCCGCTCATTTTCTTGAGCATCTTGATGCGGCTGAGCCGCAAGCTGGTTTCCGAACAGCTTTCTTCATTGAACACAATCAGATACAAATAGTCATAAAAATCATGCATTATCTCTTCTGCCAGGGAAGAGTAATTGTCTGCTGATGCATTCTCGGAAAAATATCTTTGAGCGCAAATGTCAACATTTATCCTGCGGTATTCAGCGTCAAAAAAACGCATTTTGCCGATGAATGAAGGGTTTATATTCGATCTGAATCATATCTCCAGGATTTGACACGAAACTTTTCGCAAATATAGATAAAGATTGTAAATACAAACAATAATTATTAAAATATAATAAAATTTAATTGAAATTCATTGTCAATTTAGCGAAATTCGATATTCTCCCTGACCTTTGCTCAATTATCATAAAGCGAAACGGATTTCCGAGCCGATGGAGTATATGATGGATTGGATATACCCGGAGGAGAGTGATGCAACGATGTTCGGGGCTTCTAATTCTGCTCTAGCGCGCGTATTGTCTTTGCGACGTTGATAAGGTGGTCACCAACGCGTTCGGCATTGGAACTGAGAGACAGGTACTGTGCACCGACAGCTGGTGAGCAGACTCCTTCCGAGAGTCTTGCAATGTGATTGTCCTCCATCTTCCTCGTGAAATCGTCAATTTCTTCCTCCACGATGTTCGCCTTTCCGAGAGCACCGAAGTCCTCGTCGTTGTATGCCTTGATTGCGTATTCATACAGCTCACCCAGCAGGCTTCGGAGCTCACGTATCTCACCGAGAGCCTTTTCGGAGAATGACGATTCCGTATCCTTCAGGTACTGGGCATATTCGGTAATGTTCTCGGCATAATCTCCGATACGCTCGATATCTCTCACGGTACGGAAGGTCCCGGAAAGGAAGATATGGTCCTTTTCGCCGAGTCCGCGCCTTCCGGACAGGTTGACCACGAAGGCGACGATTTCGTTGTTCAGCCAGTCCAGTTCATCCTCTGTGCGTCTGAACTCTTCAAGCCGCGCGAGATCGAGACTGGACACCATATCCAACGACAGATTGAAATTGCGCATCGCAAGAGCCGCCATATTGACTATCTCGTTCTTCGTCTGAAGCACCGCAATAGGCGGAGTCTTGAGCATGTTCCTGTCTATGAAATAAAACCTCAGTCTATACTTCTCCTCAGGATGCACGTCATCGGGGATAATCCGGCAGACCAGTTTTACCAACGCATCGGTGAGAGGAAGTATAAGCAGGACCGTGATTACATTGAAGATGGTATGAAACATAGCCAGTTGCTCCTGAGGGGCATCAGGGAACATCGACTGGAAAATTGAACCGAAGGTCACGCCTCCGGATATGACCTTAATGATGAATTCGGCCAGCAGAAACATCACAACACCGCTGACGTTAAAGAACAGATGAATGAGTGATGTGCGCTTGGCATTCGTCCCGGAAGTCATTCCGGCAATGATGGCTACGATACAGGAACCTATGTTTGAGCCCATTGTGATGAATATGCCCTGATCCAGTGATATGAGCCCCACGCAGAGCATCGCAATGGCTACGGACGTCATTACGGATGAACTCTGAATGATTGCCGTGAACACGGCGCCGATGAGGACCAGAAGGATGGGATTGCTTATGCCTGAAAGGAACAGCTTCACTCCTTCAAGCTGCGCGAAGTCACTCATCGAGCCGCTCATCATGCTGAGACCGACGAAGAGCATTCCGAAGCCGGCCAGCGTGCCGCCAATCTTTTTGCCCAGGTCTTTCTTCGCGAACAGGGCGAGAAACGCACCGATACCGGCGAATGTTGAGAATATGATTGTCGTGGATATGGCGCTGGCGCCGCCGAACATACCGAGGGCCACTATTTGGGCCGTAACAGTCGTTCCGATATTCGCACCGTAAATGATGGTTGCGGCCTGGGTGAGCGACATTATTCCCGCATTGACAAAGCCGATGACCATCACCGTGGTCGCTCCGGAACTCTGTATGGCCGCTGTGCCGACCGTACCGATACCCACTCCCAGCAGCCGGCTTCGGGATGCTTTCGAGAAGAGTGATTTGAGTCTTGTGGAGCTTGCCGATTCAAGATTGGAGCTCATCATCTGGCAGGCTATGAGAAAGATACCGATGCCTGCAATAAGCGTAAGAATAGCGGAAATGATAACGCTTGTTGCCATAGTTCATTGTTTTCCGGGTGCAAAAATGAGGTAAAATTGCGCGTCTTCAAACCGCGGGCTGCCGATTTAACCGAATCTTAACAATTATCGCATATCTTTGTAACATCATGCAGACAATCCTGATAGTGGAAGACGATGCGGACATCCGCGAGATACTTTCTTTCAATATTGAGAACGCCGGATATTCCGTTCTGAACGCCGCGTCCGCAGAAGCGGCGGGAGAGTCCGTCGAAAAGGCTTCCCTGATCCTTCTGGATGTAATGCTGCCCGGGATGTCAGGTTATCAGTTTGCAAAGAAGTTGCGCTCTGAAGGGAATGATGTTCCTGTCATATTCCTTACGGCAAGGACAGCGGAGAATGATCTGTTGACGGGGTTTAGTGCCGGAGGCGACGACTATATCTCCAAACCGTTTTCAATCAACGAGGTACTGGCGCGTATCAAGGCTGTGCTTGGAAGGTCGGTCAAATCCGACCTCGTAACTGCCGGTGGCATCGTTGTGAACAGGATGATGAAGACGGCTTCGGTCAACGGGCTAACCATAAACCTGTCACGGAAGGAATATGAAATACTTGAGCTGCTGGTTTCCAACAAAGGGCAGTGCTTCTCGCGCGAAGACATCATTTCCAGACTTTGGAAGGATGCTCCGTATGTACTGGAAAGGACTGTGGATGTCCATATCGCCAGACTTCGCTCAAAACTCGGGGATGAAAGAAACATAATCCAGAACAAATCCGGTTTCGGCTATTACATATGAGTTACAAGTTCAAACTTCTGGGCAGCCTTGCAGCAATCTTCTGTATAGGTGCCGCCGTTCTGGTTGCCGTCGAAATTGGCAGCGAACGCAACTGGAAACGCTCCGTTCTTCAGTCCAGGCTTGAGGCATACACGGACATCATCGACACTGCCGGTGATTCAACTGCTCAAATAGAGAGTCTTCTCCCTGATGACATCCGCATCACCGTCCTCACTCCAGACGGGACGGTGACATACGATTCCTACGAGCCATTGACTGCACTGGATAATCATCTTGAGAGACCGGAAATCCAGGATGCGCTGACCGACGGTGACGGTTATGCCATACGACAGTCCGAAACGGCCAACCAGAAATATCTGTATTTCGCAAAAGACTATGACGGTTGTATCATCAGGGCCGCACTGCCGTTCGAAGTTGATATGGAGAATTACTTCAGGCCCGACTGGGTGCTTCTGGCGGGCATCCTCCTCCTCTTTTCCGTGTTGATGCTGCTTGCAATCATATATTCCCGCAAATACGAAAACGGCCTCCGCAGTGCATCCGAAAACGCTGCCAAAGAGTTGAAGCACTCTCTGACCAGCAACATAGCGCACGAACTGAAGACACCGGTATCCAGCATACGAGGCTACCTGGAGACCATCATAGAAAGCCCTGACATATCAGAGGACAAAAAGAATCTCTTCATAGACCGCTCATATGCACAGTCCATACGTCTGTCAGAACTTATCCGTGATGTGGCGCTGATTACCAAACTTGAAGAAGCTCCTGAACAGTTCCGTATCGAACCCATTGACCTATGCAATATCGTAACGGAAGTACGTGATGAATTCGAAAGAGCTCTCCACAAAGAGGATATGAGCATTATCAGCTATGTTCCAGACCAGACGATGATAAACGGTAACCGCAGTCTTATGTATGCCGTGGTACGCAATCTCGTTGAGAATTCGGTCAAATATGCGGGAAAAGGAACAGAGATACACATAGAAGCAAGCCGCCATGTCGACCACATTGAGTTGTCATATTACGATAATGGGGCAGGTGTCAGCGAGTCCCAACTGGGACGGATCTTCGAAAGATTCTACAGCATACCCGGCAAACCGGGAAGCACGGAGGGGTCAGGCCTCGGGCTTTCGATAGTCAAAAATGCCGTTGCATTCCACAAGGGAACCATATCCGCATCCATCAGGAAAGAAGGAGGATTGCGCTTCGATATGAAGTTTTACAGGTAAAGGCTTTGATACCGCACAGGAATCAATAAAGACAGGAGCACCTTCCAGGTGACTTCTATTACCCTGTATTATTCGGCAAAAGAAATCACAGCATCTACCGCACTCTCTTCGGCCATAGGGTCTTTGTCGTAGAAAAGAGAATGTGTCCCGTTCCGATGAAATCAATGTTTGCCGGCAAATGCCACATAAACCAGAAGGACAACGTTCATCAGGAGCGCATAGATGATTGCGGGGGCCGCGATTGCCGGATTGCCGAAGACGAACGGGCTGGTTGCCACGGCGATGGCCTGCGCCGCATTCTGCATTCCCACCTCAATCACAATTGTCCTTTTTTCAGTCTTTTTGAGCCGGAATATCAGGCTGATGGCCGCGGCCGCCAATATGGAAGAGAGAATGAGTCCTCCTGTTGCGAGCCCGAGCGTACCGAATTGAGAGATGATGACAGTCTTGTTCTGGATAAAGAATATGGCAGCAAGAAGCATCAGTGCAGGGAAGGCGCATTTGGACAGAACTTTGTCAATCTTCATTGAAGTCCCTTCAGCCCAGTATCTGAGACAGATTCCCGCCACAATCGGAAGAAGCATTGTGAACAGGTTCTGTTTCAGCAGGTTTCCGACAGGCAGGGTGATGCCCACTGTTTCTCCCACATCAGCCGTAATAAGCTGCATGATTAAAGGCAGCGTGAAGAGTGTTATTATTGAACTGAATGCCGTCAACGAAACGGAAAGGGCTACATCCCCCTTCGCAAGTTTTGAGAAAATATTGCTTGATGAGCCTCCTGGGCAGCAGGCGATCAGCATTAGGCCAATGAAGAACTCCGGCTGGAGTCTGCACACATTTGCCAGACCAAGCGCAATCAAAGGCAGCAACACCAATTGGCCGAACAATCCGGCCAACATCGCCTTTGGCTTTTTGAAGATGTTGACGAAGTCCGAGACACGCAATGACAGACCGAGGTCGAACATCAGTACCGTCAATATGGGAAGGACAAGGAGTATGCTGTTAAATTTCATGGAAATGTCGATTCGGGTCACAAAGATACTCATTATCCCTCAATCTCCGGTTATTCATCTTAACAAGTTCCAAATTTCCTTTATCGGCATAAAAATATTAACTTTGTCGGTTGCACGGTTCACAAAAAGCCTATATGAAAAAAGCATACATATTCTTAATCGCGGCCCTCGTGGTCTGCGCCTGCCAGAAAAGTCCTGTAGATAGAATCAGCGGCAGTTACTCATTCAAGAACGGAGGCACTCTGGAGGTGCTCGGAAAAATCCCGTCGGACATCGGCAAATTGCCGGGAAGGGATACTGTTGTCAATTCGTCCCTTGTTCCCGAAAGCGGCCAGATGAGGATACTTCCAAAAGGAAGTGATGAAATTGTCGTTACAATGAACATCACGGGAGGAAACCCTGTCATCTTCAATGGAAAGCTGACCGATGACAAGATAATACTGTCTCCCGTTGAAAGGAAAGTCACGATGTTCAATGAACTCAATGCCATAGATCTGCCCATAGACGTCTCCGTAAAAGTCCAAGGGGTGGGGACCATATATGGCAACACTCTGGTATTCTCTATGGAATACAATGGAAATTTCACTTCCGGAGACATTCCTTGCAGAATCCTTTCTTCAAATGTCAACTGCATTGCCACAAGAAATGAATAATCGCAAGTTCCCCGCAATAATCCTCTGCCTGATTTGCCTTGTCTCCTGCAAGACAGACCGGCTGCGCTTCAGCCAAACTGCGGAAAAGCAACAGGTTAAAGTATCCGTAATGGAAGTGACTCCGCAGGCGACGCCGGACAGGTTTTCATTCATCGGCACGGTAATACCGTCCAGAACCGCAACCGTCTCCTCCCCCCATTCCGGAAAACTCACGACACTTCCCGTCAGGAAAGGAGATGTGGTAAGAGAAGGCCAGATACTGGCAAAAGTTGAATCCCAGACAGCAAAAAGCACCTGCAAAGCAGCAAAGGCCAGCCTTGACCAGGCTCGGGATGCATACGACAGAGCCGCTCAGGTCTATCCTCAGGGCAGCATATCCGAGATTCAGTTCATAGAGATAAAGACCAAGCTCGCCCAGGCGGAAGCGGCAATGGAATCCGCCGCCAAAGCCCTCGAAGACTGCAATATCAAGGCACCTTACGCGGGAGTGGTCAGCGCCGTATATGTCGATGAAGGAGAAGACCTTGCCATCGCCCGGCGCATCGCATCCATTCTCGACATGAACGGACTCGAAATCAAGATACCGGTCCACGAAAACGAAATAGGCAACATAAGCAAAGGCATTGACGCCCTCGTGGATGTTCCAGCCCTCGGCATAGAGAGCCTGAAGGCAAAGGTCATATCCAAAAACCTCATTTCCTCAGCACTCTCCCACAGTTATGACTGCAACCTCAAGTTGGACAGGATTCCCCAGGGACTCCTTCCCGGAATGTCGGTAAAAGTCAGATTCCAGACTCCGGGTGAGGTCACTCTCGTTGTACCCTCATCCGCGGTTCAACTGGACAGGAACGGCAAATTCGTCTGGCTTTATGACGACGGCACCGTTCGCAAGGCATACATAAGCGCAGGAGGATACGCAGGCAAGGGTGTCATCGTCTCTGAAGGTCTGTCTGAAGGAGACAAAGTCATCACGGCAGGATATCAGAAGATATCAGTTGGAATGAAAGTAATCACTGAATGAACCGTTTCGGCAAAAAGGACATAGTTACGGGAGCCATCCGGCACAGGAAGTTCATCTACGCTTTTCTTGCGGCGATGATTGCCATCGGCATTGTCGGCTTGTTCAAGATGAACAGAGATGAACTCCCGACCTTCCAAATCAAGCAGGGACTTGTCGCCGCCGTCTATCCGGGCGCTACGGCTGAAGAAGTCAGCGAGCAGCTGGCGAAACCTCTGGAAGAAGTGCTTTTCTCCTTCCCTGAAGTTGACAGGGAAACGCTCAAATCCGTATGCAGGGACGGTATGTGCTATATGTACGTCGACCTCACCGTCCCCGCAAAGAAGAAGGATGAGGTATGGTCCAAGATAAAGCTCAAGCTCAATACCGCGAAGCTGGAATTGCCTCCAGCAGTGCTTGCGCTGGTGGTCCTGGACGATTTCAGCGATACCAGCGCCATGCTGATTGCTCTGGAATCCGACGATAAGGGCAACTCTGAGATGAAGAAATACGCCGAAGACCTTTGCACGAGGCTGAGGCGCATCCCTACCCTGGCATGTGCCAATGTCCTGGGGACGGAGGAAGAGGAAATCGCCGTCACGCTGGATTTCGACAGACTTTCCGGATATGGTATCAACCCCGCTTCCTTGATGTTGCAGTACCGGAGCGCCACGTTGAACTCATCAGGAGGCACATTCAACACGGACTACGCGACCTCACCCATAATCATAGAGAATCCCGTCACGTCCGAGCAGGAGATAGAAGACTGCATCGTGTATTCCGACGATACCGGGAACATACTCAGGCTCAAGGACGTAGCCACCATCGAAAGGCGTCTCAAGAAAGACAGTCCTTCAGTAAGCTACAACGGCCAAAGCGCAGTCATTGTCAACGTCTGCATGAGAGACAACAACAATGTCGTGGAATTCGGCGAAGAGGTGGAGAAAGTTCTCAACGAGTTCGTGGCGGGCCTCCCGGATTCCGTCCACATCAGCAGAATCACCGGCAAGCCTAAAGTAGTGAAGAATTCTATCCTGAGCTTCGTCAGGGACTTGTTTATTTCGATGCTCGTCGTCATCCTGGTAATGCTGATGCTCTTCCCGATACGTTCCGCTCTCATCGCGGGGTCCGGCGTTCCGGTCTGCACAGCCGTCACGCTCGCCGTGATGTACGTCACCGGAATGGAACTCAACACGGTTACGCTCGCGGCGATGATCGTGGTGCTCGGAATGATAGTCGACGACTCCATCATCACGATGGACGGCTATATGGACAAGCTCGGGAAATACGGAGACAGGACAGAAGCGGCCTGGAAAAGCGCCGGAGAGCTGTTCATGCCGATGTTTCTTGCGACATTCGCAATCAGCGCAATGTTCTTCCCCAGCAAGCACATCATCAAGGGATATCTTGGAGATTTCATCCGCTCGTTCCCCTGGATCATAGCAATAGCGCTTGCCTGCTCCCTCGCCTACGCGATGCTTGTTGTCCCTTCGCTTGAAGTCCGGTTCATCAGAGGAGCACACAATGACAAGACCGTGATATCACGTGCCCAGAACTGGTTCTTCGAAAGAATGCAGAAAATCTACGACAAGTGCGAAATCTTCTGCTTCAATCACTCCGGATTCACCATTGCGCTCGGCATAACGGCCATAACGCTCGGCGTCCTGATGTTCTCGAAGGTCAACATTCAGATGATGCCCAAGGCGAGCAGGGATTGTTTCGTCACCGAGATACTGCTTGACAACAACTCATCCATACGCGACACCAAAGAGAGGTGCGACTCGATGACAGCCATACTCTGCGCTGATTCCAGGATAAAATCCGTAACAGCGTTCGTCGGAGAGAGCGCTCCCCGTTTCCACTCCGTGTATTCTCCTCTGCTGCCGGGCCCCAACATCGCCCAACTCATTGTCAACACAGTTTCGCCTGAGGCCACAGTCGAAGTCGTAAAAGAATACGAGAACAAATACGAGCACGTCTTCCCGGACGCCATCGTCTATTTCAGGCAGATTGACTATCAGTTCGGCAATTCCATAGAAGTGACGCTGAAAGGCGGAAACACGGAGGAACTCAAACCTCTAGCAGACAGTTTGAGATGGTTCATGTACGGTATGAGCGACAAACTCAAGTACATCCACAGCGACTATGACGAGAGCCTCGCTTTCGTTGATGTCACTCTCCGTCCCGAGGAAGCTTCGCGCCTTGGCATAGACAAGACAATGATTTCGCTGAGTATGGAAGGGATGCTTGCAGGAAGAAACCTCGCCAGCATATATGAGGACGGGGAGAAAATCCCCATCAACCTGTACGGCAGCAACATGGATGACAATATGGACTATTCCGACCTGGGCAACATGCTTGTCCCCTCACTCAAGCCGGGAGTATCCGTTCCGTTGAATCAGGTCGCCGACATCACTCCGGGATGGAAAAAAGCGCAGATTGTAAGGATGGGAGGAGAGGAGTCCATCACGGTCTCCGGGAACATGAAGGTTGGCCGGAGTCAGCCCGAGGCAATGAAGATAGTGGACAAATACGTCAACGGGCACATCCGGCCGCAATTGCCGGAAGGAGCGGAAATCTCATACGGTGGCCTCAATGCGTCAAATGATATGGTCTTTCCACAGATTCGCTGGAGTTTCATTGCCGCCGTGGCCATACTCTTCGCCTTCCTGCTGATTCACTTCAGGAAGATAAGCATCTCCGTTCTTACGATGGTTCTGAGCACGCTCTGCCTCTTCGGAGCATCCTTCGGCCTGTGGGCATTCAATATGGACCTCACGATGCCCGCCGTCCTCGGTTTCATAAGTCTGATCGGCATCATTGTCAGAAACGGGATAATAATGTTCGAATATGCTGAGGAACTCCGGGTGGAGAAGGGATACAGCGCACGCGAAGCTGCAATTCTTGCCGGACAAAGGAGAATGCGGCCCATCTTCCTCACATCCTGCACCACCGCTTTGGGAGTGCTACCGATGATAATCAGCGGCGATCTGCTGTGGATGCCCATGGGGCTTGTAATCTGCTTCGGCACAATGCTCTCCATAGGTCTTGTCGTTCTCATAATGCCGGTATCATACTGGCTGGTTTTCAAAAACAGGTAATGAGTATGAAAAAGATTTTTCTGATTGCCTCCATATTCATCTGTTCTCTCACAGGTGCACAGGAAATCCTGACACTGGAAGACTGCCTGCAAATGAGTGAAAGCAATAATCCATACATCAAGAACGCTCAGTTGGACATACTTTCCTCCAAAGCGATGAAAAGCGAGGTCACTTGGGAATACTTCCCCACCGTGAGCCTCAACGGAATCGGATATTACGCCCAGAACCCGCTGCTAAGAATCAAGCCCAAGGATATTCTGGGAACATCGGATTATGCCTGGGAACTCAACAATGCATACGTCAACTTTGCAAACGAAAACGGACTCAAGACCAGTTATTCCACGCTGAAAAAGGGATACGGCGTCGCGATGGTGCTCTCCCAGCCCCTCTATGCCGGAGGACGCATCGTGAACGGCAACAGGCTTGCCGCCATCGGCATCGAGGCCTCCCGGCTCCAGGCGGATATGAAAATCCGAGACATCAGGGAAGAAGTTGAAAGCAAATACTGGCTGGTAGTGGCGCTTCAGGAGAAGATGACAACACTTGAAAAAGCGGAATCCGTTCTCGACTCGCTCTACAGATACGCAAGTTCGGCCAGAAATGCCGGTCTGGTGGCCGATGCGGACGTGATTGGCGTCAAGCAGAAAATCTCCGAGCTGTCATCCGATCGCGTCAAACTGCGCAACGGACTCAAGCTGGCAAAGATGGACTTGTTCAACTCCATCGGTTACAAATACGAATATTTCAATCTTGACAACTATGTTTTGTCCGGAGAACTGGAATATATGGAATCTCTTGAATCCATCGCCGCGGAAAGCGAGGCTGAGCCCATAGAATTCAAACTCCTTGAAATTCAGGAAAAAGCCAAGAGGATGGAGAAGAAAATTTCAGTAGGAGAACTCCTGCCGGAAGTCGGGCTGGGACTGACTTACGGCTATGGTGACATCCAGGGCAGGAACAACAGTCAGTTCAACGGCATAGGTTTCGTCTCTGTCAAAATTCCCCTTACGGGAATAGGAAAGACCACGACGAGAGCGCGCAGATTGGATTACGAAATCCAGAAGGCCAGCAACGAGAAGGAATACCTGGGCGAGCGGCTGAGACTCGAGAAGCATCAGCTGTTCCTTGCCATCGAGACGGCGGCAGACCAGATGGAATTGTCCAGGTCACTCTTGAACGATGCGGAAACGGAGATGCGGCGTTGCGAGGGGAATTACAAGGCCGGACGGGCCACACTTGCAGACCTCCTGCAGGCGGAACTGCAATACCGCACTGCGGCTGAACGCCACATAGATGACTGCATAGAATATCACAAGGCAGTCAACACCTTCAGGCGCCGGTACGTCGCCAAATTACAATAAGCTCGTTTCCGTGCAGTTCAGCACCATACTGCAATCGCCGGCGGTCAATCGGAATTCGCCCTGTTCAAGATGCCATTTGAGGTCATGGCCGGCAAAGGCCAGGTCTTCCGCTTTCAATGCAAATGTCACAGTACGTGTTTCTCCGGGAAGAAGCTCTATTTTGGCGTAATCCCTGAGTCTCCTGACTTCCGGAGTAACCGAAGCGCACAGGTCGCTGCTGAACAGCAATACCGCCTCCTTGCCGGGAACAGCGCCCGCATTGGTTACGTCCACACTGACATTTATGACGTCACCCTTGCGGAAGTTTATCCTGTCCGCCTTCATATTGGAATACTTGAACTCCGTATAACTGAGACCGTATCCGAAAGGCCACTGCACATCCATCACGGCATCATAGTTATATTCTCCTTCCATAGTGCCACGATTCTCGCACAGTTTATAGTCATAGGTCACGAGTTTGCCACTGAATCGCGGATATGTGAAAGGCAGTCTGCCGCTGAAGTTTTCTTCTCCGCACAGGAGGGAGGCAAGGGCATCGCCCCCGTAGTTGCCGGGGAGCAGAATGTCCACGACAGCTGAGGCAAAAGGTTCCACATCATTGACAAGACGCGGACGTCCCTCATTGAGTACAAGGACAATGGGTTTTCCTACTGATGACAGCATATGCACCAGCCGCTTCTGCCCGGCGGACAGATTCAGGTCGGAGATGTTGCCCGGAGTCTCGCAATAAGAATTTTCCCCCACACATATCACCACCACGTCAGCCCTGACCGCAGCCAGCAGGGCCGCAACCATATCGTTCTGCTCCTCCTTTTCCCAGGCCCGACCGCCGGAATACTCCAGTACGGGCATATATTCCACCCTGTCGAACTTGGCCTTCAGCGCCTCATAAATGGTATTGTATGCTCCCGCGAAACGTGCCTCGTCAGTCTTGTCGCCCTGCCAGGTATAGGACCACCCGCCGTTAAGAGTGCGCATCGAATTGACATTGGGGCCGACAAGAAGTATGCGGTCTGACTTCTTCAACGGAAGTATGCCCTCTTCGTTCTTCAGGAGCACGGCGCTCTCCACCGCAGCGTCATATGCGGTTCTGACATATTCCTCACATCCGAAATCAGGGTATGTGCCCTTGTCGCCGTAAGGGTTATCGAACAGCCCGAGTTTATATTTCGCAAGGAGTATTCTCCTCACCGCATCATTGATTCTGGACATTTTCACCCTGCCTTCCCTGACAAGCTCCACGAGTTCGTCGCAGACCTCAACCCTGTATGGCTCCATTATCATATCTATGCCTGCATTGATGGCAATGCAGAGCGCATCCTTGTTGCTTTCAGCGATATGGTCGCGTTCATACAGGTTGCGTATATCAGCCCAGTCAGTCACAAAGAAACCGTCCCATCCGAGGCCTTCCTTCACCCATCCTGTGAGCAGTTCCCTGTTGGCGTGAAAAGGAATGCCGTCGTTGATGGAAGAGTTGACCATTATGCTCAAAGCCCCGGCTTCCACGCAGGATTTGTACGGTTGGAAATATTTCTCCAACAGTTCCCTGTCCGTAATCATCGAAGGAGTCCGGTCCTGCCCGGACACAGGCACCCCATAAGCCATATAATGCTTGAGGCTGGACCCGACGTGATATTCATCGATATGTCCCGGGTCCGGTCCCTGCTGCCCTTTCATCTCGGCCACAGCCATTCTTTTGTTGACCAGCACGTCTTCACCGAAACTCTCCCACATTCTGGGCCAGAGCGGATTGCGGCCAAGGTCCATTACGGGAGAAAACACCCAGGGCACGTTGCAGGCCCTTGTCTCATACGCCATTATCTCCCCCATCCTGAAGGCATAATAATCGTTGAAGGTAGCGGCAAGACCTATCTCCTGAGGGAAGAAGGTGCCGCCCACGGTATATGATGCGCCGTGTATCTGGTCCAGACCGTAGATACAGGGAATTCCTGTCGCGGCCAGGGACTTGTCCTGGATTGCCTTGATGAGACCGCGATATTCTTCCGGAGTGACCGCCGCCCCACCGGGGACATTGAGGATGGAGCCCACCTTGTATTTCAAGAGGACAGTATCTGCCATATCCGTCAGGGTAATGCCGTCAGAGGCGGTAATGATGTCAATGTTTATCTGCATCATCTGTCCGACTTTCTCTTCAAGAGTCATATGCCGGAGAGTGCGTTCAAGCTTGAGATTCAGATCGGCAGTGCAGGAGACGCATACCACAAGTACCGTCAATGCGGCAAGAAAAACGGTTTTTCTCATTTTATCTTAATTAATTTTACGGGCCCGAGAAGCCCTGAGTTCCGTAAAGGGGAATCTGCGGAAGGGCCGTGTATCACCCACGTCTTCCTTTCATTTTCCGGTCTTCCGGCATCATACACCAGCCTGTTATACCAGGTTCCGGTAATTTCAACCTCTATCTTATTGTCCCCCCTATGAAGATAATCCGTAATATCGGCCTTATAGGGTTCGCACCACAAAGTCCGGACTTCCCGGCCATTCACAAATACTTTTGCCACCTCGTCCACAGTCCCCAGATCAAGCACATACCGGTCTCCCCGTCTGATTCCGCCGAGCTTCAATTCCCTGCCGTAAACGGCGGTTCCGGAAAATGCTTTCCCTTCCTCGGAAACAGGAAGATCCTTCCAGGGCACCAGCCGTTCGAGCCGCAAACTGTTGTTCACACCCCAACCCTGCGGAAATGTGAGTGTCCATTCATTGTCAAGATACATCTCGTCAGACTGCACGGTACGCCTGCCTTCAGTGAAAGGCAATGAATGGTCGAATACAAGGAAACAGGAGCCGGCATAAGGCAGATTCAAACGCACTCTGGTGCATCCTTCACCCTGCTCTGCCGAATCCGGTATGGAAACCTCACCGCTGACCGGGTCCCACATACTCAAAGCCCCGGTGCCGGAAATCTCCAATGTGCCGCTGAAACTATTTCCAAGAGGGGCGGCGATGAAATAAAAGTCCTTGTCACCGGCACTGCGATGCATCCACTTCGCAGAGCTCTCACTTCCGTCTGCGGCTGTCAGATCAGGTCTCAACCCGGCCTCCGACAATGCTTTGTCCAGGCTCATTCCACTGATAACCAGCCCTTTTCCAAGGTTGTGCACCGGCTTGCCTCCGCCCCATACTGCCTGAACGTCCCGTACGAAAGCCTGAGTGTCCGTGTTGACAAGAGTTCCGACATTCTGAGGAGCATCCCCTATCACGGTGGCACCGGCTTCAACCAATTCACGGATCCTGGCGGCAGTGGCCGGAAGCATATGACGGTTGTCAGGCATCCAGAGCACCGAATACCGTATCCCCTCCGATGTCACCAACTTGCCGTCCGTCACACTGATACGGTTCAACAGTATGTCCTGATTGCAATAATCATATTTGTAACCTGCAGGGAAAGGACAGTTCTGGTCCGGCTTGTGCATATTCCCGTCACCGAGATACCACAGGACGTCAGATACAGGCTCGCCGCTCTCAAGCATATACGACAGCCTCGCCACGTAAGACGTAAATTCAGGCATATGCTTCCACCAGGTCTGAGCGCGAAGGAACGGAGTGCCTATCCTGCCTCCGAAAGATGTCCCGGGGAAAAGCGTATCCGCGCAGGGATTGTGGGTATATGTATGAAATACGGAATATGTCACACCCTGCGAGAAGTTCTGATTGATAATATCCTTCCAGCGGCTGAAATGTTCGTCCCAAGTAAGTTCGAATGACGTCAGAGACTCAGCCGCACAACGTTTCTTTCCGTACAGGCGAGCCGCTGAAGCCGTAGGTCTCACAGGCTTGAAATTGATTGACCCGACATAACAGTCCGTATGCGAATCATTCCAGAACTCACACATAGGGACATCGGCATACTTGAAATATTCCAGGATATCCGCCGGGAAGACATCTCCGGCCGCAGTTTCGTAAGTGATTCCTATTCCGGCCTTCCTTGCATTATCCGACATTCTGCCCCAGAATCTTTCGGTAAACAGGTAGTTGATGCATGAACGCCAGTCGGAAAGAAAACGGAACGTGGTCTCGTGACTGTCTATGACATATCCGAAAAGCGCCGGCATCCAACTTCGAAGATCGTACCCGTTGAAATCACGGAATTCGCGCTCCATTGCCGGTGTCCAGGTCTGGCTGTTGCATTCCCAGCTGTCAAGCAGCATAGCATCAAGTCTGCCATTCACCGGTCCCGCAAGTGCTTTTCCTATATATCCTTCGAAATGCTTGTCCGCAGCGGCGGATGACAACTTGTCACATTCCCAGCCGGTAGCTTCCGGGGGAGCGGGGGCATTCCGGTAACCGGTATTGACATGACCTATGCGCATTACTGTCCAGTCCCCTTCCGGAGCGTCCCAACGGAAGATTCCATCAGAACCGAGACAATCGCTTACATCAATAACGGAGCCTCCGGCGATAAAGGCATCTGACGATTGCTCCGGATATTCGCTTTCATAAATATGACCCCGCAAAGTCCAGGCCGCCTCCGCTTCCCAATTGTTCTTCCTGGCGGCGGATACGAGCCTCATTCCCTTGAGATTCAAGTCCTGACGATTGTCAATCAGTATTTCATATCTGCTTGCCCGGCTCTCATCAAGGGCAAGGGTGAGTTCCTTGTCATCCTGCCAGTTGAGCATGGGTACGTCAATGTCCAGGACGTTTGTCTTCTTGCCGTCTTCAGCCAGCGCATTGACACTGAAACGGGCCTGTAATTCAAAGCAGTATGAATGGTTCAGCTGGCCGTTCGGAGTGATGACGAGACTGCGTATCGTCACCGGGTGGCCGTAATCCAGCACAATGCGGTGAGGTTCATCGGCCGCAGGTGGCAGGTTCAAGTCGATTCTATCTCCTGAGAAATATCCGGCAATCACTGCCGGGCAGTCACCGACATCCACGGACTCCGGCACAGCCGGACGATCGATGCCCCCATCGGGGGTCGGGAAGGCCAATACGGCCACATCCCTGTAGTCCCGCCAAGAGGATTCATCTTCACGGACCTGTACCGGCAACGCCAGCGCGACCTCGTGCCCTCCACTCGTTTCAGCCAGAGAACAGACGAGGGCCCTCATTGAATCTTCGGGCTTTATCCACGGACCTCCGGCAAGAGACCATCCGGGACAGTTCTGCATAGTGAAAGAGAGTCCCAGACGCTTTGCCTCGGAAGCGGTATGCTCCAGAGCATCGTTCCACAAAGGGCTCAGGCATTCAATGTGCTGCCTTACTCCGGGCCAGTCCCCTCCGAACTGCCCGCCGTGAAAAAAATGTATTCCGGATATTCCGGCAGAGGCAATGGCTTCCAGGTCTTTGGTAATTCCATCCTTATCCACATTGCCGTCTATGAAATGGAACCAGGTCTGCGGATAATAATGTTTGCCCGGATGGGTGAACTCCTTCTCCGAGATTCCCCCGCCTGCAGACAGAAGGGCCGTCGCGAGCAGGAAGAAACAGAATGCAGCGATCCGCCTCATAGCCATAAGCTAGAACTCGCTCCTCCTATGAGGATTGGCAAAACCATTCTTGAGGCAGTTGTACTGGTCGGCAAGAACGGCGGTGACAAACTCCGTACCCGTGGTCATATCCAGTTCATCATTCTCTATCTCAACCCTCAGTTTGGCCAGCCCTTTGGAGATGATGTCATTAAGCTGCTTCTTTGTAACCAGATACAGGCCGTATGATTCTGTGATGGTCCTTGTATGGGTTCTTGGGATGAAGGAATTGACCTCAACCGGCGTCACATAAGTTGCGCCATAGAAAGGATCGTATGCGTATGCATATCCGAAACGGGTCTCTCTGTCGTTTGTCGTATAAGTGTCCGTCTCTTTGTTATACTCTCTGTCATACACATTCAGCAGGGTAATCTCTTCTCCGTCATTCAACCTGAACTGAAGTTTGTCATCCACTTCAAACACGCCATGATCCGATCTTCCATCATAAGTGACGAGCACGGCCAGGACGGTATCCTTCGCATTCATCCTGGCTCCAAGAGCTATCTCCACGTCTCCGAATATTCTGGTGTCAGAGGTCAGTATGACACGGTCTCCATCATTAGTGTGCGTGTCCATAACCAATCTTGCGGGGCCACATGAACAGAGCATTGCGGCGGCAAAAACAAATGCAATTAACTTTTTCATCATACCATAATTGTTAACCTTCAAATTTAATACTATTTTTGTGATATGGCAAAAATCATCACTTTAGGGGAAATAATGCTCCGGCTCAGTCCGGAAGGCAATGAAAGATTCATTCAAGCGGACTCACTCAGAATCATTCCGGGAGGTGGAGAGGCAAACGTGGCTGTGAGCCTCGCCAACTACGGGCACGATTCCTATTATGTGTCTAAGCTCCCCTGCCACGAAATAGGGCAGATTGCCGTCAACGCCCTGCGATCCTACGGAGTCAAGACCGACTTCATAGCCAGAGGAGGCGAAAGAATCGGCCTTTATTATGCAGAGACCGGAGCCTCGATGAGACCCTCGAAGGTCATTTATGACCGTGCTCATTCCGCGATTGCCGAGGCCAATCCGGACGATTTCGATTTTGATGCCATAATGGACGGAGCCGACTGGTTCCACTGGTCCGGCATAACCCCCGCCATTTCCGACAAGGCCGCGGAACTCACAAGACTTGCCTGCGAAGCGGCGAAACGCCACGGGGTGACGGTGTCTGTGGACCTCAACTTCCGCAAGAAACTCTGGACCTCGGAGAAGGCTATTTCCGTAATGCGTCCCTTGATGAAATACGTCGACGTATGCATAGGGAACGAAGAGGATGCAGAACTGTGCCTCGGATTCAAGCCTGATGCAGATGTGGAGTCCGGAGCTACTGATGCGGCAGGATACGAAGGCATCTTCAGGCAGATGAAAGAGAAATTCGGATTCAAATACGTGGCATCCACCCTTCGGGAATCATTCTCAGCTAGCCGGAACGGGTGGAAAGCTCTTATCTTCGACGGTGACGGGTTCTACCAGTCCGCCAGATATGAGATAGATCCTATCGTAGACAGGGTCGGTGGAGGTGATTCCTTCTCCGGAGGACTGATTCACGGATTATTGAAATTCAAGGGCGACCGTAAAGCGGCGCTTGACTTCGCCGTGGCGGCATCCGCCCTCAAACATACTATTCCGGGAGATTTCAACCTCGTCAGCGAGGATGAAGTGATGAACCTGGTGAACGGCAATTCCAACGGACGAGTTCAAAGATAAGGCACTATGGCACAGTTCGGCAAACAACAGGTTCTGGAAACGATGACCTCCACCGGAATGGTTCCGGTATTCTATAATCCTGATGTGGAAATCAGCAAAAATATTCTCAAAGCCTGCTATGACGGCGGAGTGAGGGTTTTCGAATTCACGAACCGCGGAGACAAAGCGGCGGAAGTATTCCCTCATCTGGTCAGGTATGCCAAGGAAGAACTTCCCGGAATGATTGTGGGCGTGGGCTCCATTTCGTTCGCAAAGGATGCCCGGAAATTCATAAGAATAGGAGCAAATTTCGTTGTGGGGCCCCAGTATGTTCCGGGCGTGCTTTGTGCCTGCAAATGGCGCGGAATCCCCTACATTCCCGGTTGCGGCACGGTCACCGAAGTCGGAACGGCTCAAAGGGCGGGCTGCGAAATCTGCAAGGTCTTCCCTGGAGACGTCCTGACTCCCAAATTCGTCAAGGCTCTGCTCGCCCCCATGCCCTGGAGCAAACTGATGGTAACGGGCGGTGTGAAGCCAGAACGGGAAAATCTCGAAGCCTGGTTCAAGGCCGGCGCCGCCTGTGTCGGAATGGGCTCCAACCTATTCCCGAAGGAAGCCGTCGAAAAAGGCGACTGGTCCATGATCAGCCGCCTTTGCAAAGATACTCTCGAGATAATCGCTTCCGTCAGATAATATCCAGCAGGCCGACTTTCCCGTCGTCTATCAGTTTCAGTATCAGTTCTCCGAACAGGGTGTTCTGCCAGGCGAACCAGTCACGGGTATAGTGCCCGGGGTCATCAACGTTGAACGCCTCATGCATGAAACCGGTGCCGGCATCAGTAGTCATCAGCTGCACGATACAATCCTGAATCTCCTCGTCGGAAGTTGATGTAAAAGCACGCATCATTATGCTCATCGGCCAGATATAGTCGTGACCGATATGAGGTCCGCCGATGCCCGCTCCGGCGGCACCCTCGAAACGGTAGGGATTGCTGGAGCTCAGAACGAAGTTCCTGGTATTCTGATATATCTCATCATTGACATCAATGTCTCCCAGGTATGCCATAGCGAGCAGGGACGGCACATTGGAGTCATCCATCTGCAGTGCATTGCCGAAGCCGTCAACCTCATAGGCGAATATCTTGCCGAATACGGGATGATTCACAACGGCATATTTGTAAAGTGCATCCTCAACTTCCGCGGCAAGGTCACGGCATTCACCGGCAAGGGTTGTCTCGCCATTTACGGTCTCAAGAATCTCGGCGGCCTTGCGGAGACTCGTCACTGCAAAGAAATTGGACGGCACGAGGAAATCGAGCACTGTGGCATCGTCGGACGGTCTGAAGGCAGAAGCTATGAGACCCACGGGATTGACCGGATTGCCATAGCCATAGTTGCACTTCATATCGTACTGCCTGTCACAGACTCTCGTGAAGTAATACGAACCCTTTCCTTCTTTGCGCTGCTGGTCACGGAAAGTGGCCAGGACCTTCTGCATAGCCTCAATCCACACGGCATCGAAAACGGACGAATCCCCCGTCTTCTTCCAATACTCGTAAGCAAGACGTATCGGATAGCACGCAGAATCAATCTCCCACTTGCGCTCGTGCAGTTCGGGTTTCATTTCGGTATTGTCCGACACCCATTCCGAACCGGTGGGACCATAGTTGAAGGCATTTGCAAAAGGGTCAATGCACAGACACTTGAACTGTCTGCGTATTGTACCCTCCAGCATCCTGCGTATGCGGAGGTCATCGGAGAATCTCAGATATGGCCACACCTGCGCTCCGCTGTCACGGAGCCACATGGCGTGAATGTCGCCGGTATAGACGAAAGTGTCGGGGTTGCCGCTGCCGTCGTCCTCATAGAAATGCACGGTGGTGTCAAGGGTATTGGGGAAGCAGTTCGCGAACATCCACGCCAGACGCGGATTCACGAGCATTGACTGCACCTCGTCAATCTTCTCCTCAATGACATGGCTCTTGAAAAGCCTGGACTCCTCTGCGGGACGCTTGCTGACATACTCCTCAGGTTCATCAGCGCAATACCATAACTTATGGCTGTCGCCCATCACGATACGGAGTTCACCTCCGGCCATTATATCCTCATATTCGATATAAGCCTTGGTGTATGGTTTGCCGTTCAGCCAGATTCTCTGTATGTACCTGCAGACATCCGAATTGCCCTCAGCCACTATTCTGAACGTCTTGTCCCCTTCCAGATGCAGATTCACCTCATCGAAAAGCGGAGATCCGAACCAATAGCGTCCGCCGGCGGGTTCCACCTGATAGAAGCCCATCGAAGAGAGAATATACCAGGCGCTCATCTGGCCCACGTCCTCGTTGCCCGACAGGCCGTCGGGCGCGGCGGAGTACTGCTCCGCGCATATTCTTCTCACCAGATCGGCCGTCTTCCAGGGCTTGCCTGCCATTGTGTAGAAATATACTATATGATGGCTCGGCTCGTTGCCGTGGGCGTACTGCCCTATCATTCCGGAAATGTCGCTGGAAACGAACTCACCCTCAATCTCTTCCTTTGCGCCGAACAGCTTGTCAAGATTCTTCACAAGGACGTCGCGTCCGAGCTGCTTGCGGTCTATGTACGCATCGAAATCACCAGTGGAAGCAAAGCATTCCGCCAATCCCCTGAAATCATGGGGGACAAGCCAAGTGTATTGCCAGGCGTTGCCCTCGCAGTAATCATCGGAACGGTGATTTGACATATATGGATTGAACGGCTCGCGGAATCCTCCCTTGCTGTCCACCCCGCGCATGAACGAAGTCTCTGGGTCAAAATGCCTCCTGTATGACTGGCTTCTATTGTAGAAGTAGCTGAAATCTTCATCCTTGCCGAGTTTCTTTGCAGTCTGTGCCAGGGCCCAGTCCGCAATGGCATACTCCATATCGTATGCCACAGACTCGTTGAACAGATCGCTGGGGATGTAGCCGTATTTCATACGCAGATCCTGTCCCCTGTCGGGACGCATCGCGGAAGCCTTCATCGCTTCATACAGAGCCTCGACGTCAAAACCGTCAAATCCCTTCAGAATGGCATCGGCGGCAACGGAAATGCCGGGATTGCCCACCATACAGTCTGTCTCGCATCCCATAAGATGCCATACAGGCAACTTGCCCTGCTTCCCATAGATATCGAGGAAAGTATTGATGATGTCATTCTCCCTCTCGGAATGGATTATCGAATAGAGAGGCATCTGGGCACGATATGTATCCCACAGAGAGAATGTGGTATAGCGGACGGGAGAGCCGTTGTCGCAGAACAGGGACGGAGCTGTCATTGAATGATAGAGCGCCGTGTAGAACACCTTGCGTGCGGTTTCGTCCGAAGTCTTTATCTCAACCTTGCCGAGTTCCTTGTTCCAGGCTTCCCTGGCCGCCTTGCGCGTGGCCTCAAAATCCCAGCCGGGAAGTTCCACGGACATATTGGCGGCCGCCCCCTCGCAGGAAACGGGAGAAATCGCAACTTTCACCTCAACCGAGCCGGCATTGGGGAATTTCAGCAGCCAGTGATGGTCTGCGGCCTCGGTACAGGATTCGAAAGGACTCGAAAATTCGGCATGGAACCATATTTTCTGGTCATCAGCCCATCCTTTTGAAAAGCGGTATCCTTCAATATGGGTGTTGCCTATTACTGAAAGGCCGGCAGATGTAACGGCATCCCAGCATCCTCCGTTCTCGAGGTCGAAGACAAGGGCGGCATCGGCAGATGCGGCAGGGAAAGTGTATCTGTGATAGCCTACTCTCTCCGTAGCCGTCAGTTCTGCAAGCACACCGCTCTTCTTTAGAGGCACGCTGTAATAGCCGGGGACGCATACTTCCCTGCTGCGGTCGGCCACATCGGCTATGCCCGCACGGGAAAAATCCTGAACGGCCGCGGTGACAGGCAGGACTGTGATGTCAAACAGGTCACCGATACCGGTACCGCTGAGGTGTGTATGCGAGAAGCCGACGACGGAGGAGTCACTGCTGTGATAGCCCGAGCACCAGTCCCAGGCGACGAGTACACTGGTCGGTCCCAACTGGACTGCCCCGAAAGGGACGTTGGCTCCCACGAAAACGTGTCCGTGACCACCGGTTCCAATGAATGGATCGACATAGGAAGTATAGTCGGTTACTTCTGTCGCGCAGCCCGCGATAATGGCCGTCAGCGCTATCAGTAAGGCTTTTCTCATATTATTGAAGTTTCTTTCGTGAACTTGATGATTTCATCCAAATAACCGAAGGCAAGGCCTACGACAGTATCCGCGCAACCGTAATAAACGGCAACACGACCCGTTGCGGGATCATATAACGACGCGCAGGGGAAACAGACATTGGGTACGTCGCCGGTGCATTCGTACAGAGTCTCGGGATGCAGAAGATATGGGCCTGTTCTGGCTATCACCTTCCAAGGCTGCTCAAGATCCAGAAGAGCCGCTCCGAAAGAGTAGTTATAGCCCTGACAGGTATGATGCACTCCGTGATAGAAAAGCAGCCAACCATCTTTTGTCTCGATAGGAACAGGACCGGCACCCACCTTGCAGCATTGCCAGGCGCTCTTCTCAAAATCAGAAGGCCCCATCACAAAACGGTGGTGTCCCCAATACTCGAGATCGGGGGACTCTGAATAGAAGATGTCCCCGAACGGAGTATGCCCCGTATCGCTCGGACGTGACAGCAGCGCATATTTTCCGTTAATCCTGCGGGGGAACAGAACTCCGTTGCGGTTATACGGAAGGAAGGCATTCTCCAGCTGATGGAAAACCTTGAAATCCGTTGTCCAGGCTATTCCGATGGTGGGCCCGTGGTAACCGTTGCACCAGGTTACGTAATATTTGTCTTCAATCTTGCATACGCGGGGGTCATATCCGTAAACCCACTCCTTCACTTCAGGAATGTCGCAGTCAAACTTCAGGGTATCGGGGTCCAGCTTCCAATTGATTCCGTCATCGGAGAAACCCACGTGCAGAGTCATCCTGATATTGGTGTCATCGCAACGGAAAACGCCGGCATAGCCCTTTCCGAAAGGCACTACGGCAGAATTGAAGATGCTGTTGGAATTGGGGAGGAGATTACGCGGAATCACGGGATTGGCGCTGTATCTCCACATAATGGTCTTGCAGCCGGCCGGGCGTTCTTCCCAGGGCATATTATTTGGCGTTGTCATCGTATGTGAATGGTATTAGTTTGGACATAATGAAAATTGGAACGGTTGCGAGCATCACCACAAGGAAGAACACCTTGTAGCCCAGAGCATCGCTGAGGAAACCGGACACGGCGCCTGTCATCATCACGGAAAGGTTCATGATGGCGGAGGCGAATGCATAATGAGCCATCTGGTGGGGTCCGGGAGCGACCTGCTGCATCATAAACAGCGTAAGTCCCACGAAACCGAAGCCGTAACCGAAATATTCAAACAGGATTCCTCCTCCGATGAGAAGCATGGAGCTTGGCTGGAACCAGCTGAAGAATGCATACACCAGGAAAGGGATGTTGAATATGCAGACCAGAGAGAAGAGGGCCTTCCTGAGTCCGCGGTGGGCAATGTAATATCCTGCAAGCAACGAGCCAGCCACAAAGGCGGCGGCACCGAAGGTCCCGTAATACAGGCCTATCTGCTGCTCGGTGAGACCCAAGCCACCTGCGGATATGTCGGATTTGAGAAACATGGGGACAATCTTCATCACGAACCCTTCCCCGAGACGGTAAAGGATAATGAATGCGATGTAGAGCCATATGTGCTTCTTCTGGAAAAACTCCTTGAGGACAAGCAGGAACTCAGCCCAGGCACCGTCCTTGACTTCCGCACGCGGAGCCTTGTTGGGAAGCGCCTTCACATGATACAGTCCCAAACATACGAGAAGGGCGCAGCAGGCAAGCATTATTATGCTCCAGGACTGCATCTCGGGGTTGGCGGCACCGGAATCACGGAATCTGTCCATAAGCACGCCGGCCACATAGACAAGCAGTCCGGTAGCCACGAGTTTGGCCAGATTGTAGAATGCGCCCTGCCAGCCTATGAACTTGGCCTGATCTTCCTTTGACAATTCTGCCATATAAAGGCCGTCAAGCGCAATGTCGTGAGTGGCGCCGCTCAAAGCGACAACCATCAGCACAGCAATGCTCACGGCAAAGAAATGAGGCAGATGCAGAGCCAGCGCCACAAGTCCGAACCCCACACCGCTCACCAGCTGGGTGGCAACCACAATCGATTTCTTGGTTCCAACCATTTCCAGGAACGGACTCCAAAGAAACTTGAGAGTCCAGGGAAACATAATGATGGATGTCCAGAGCGCAACCTGAGCGTCTGCGATTCCCATACCCTTGAACATCAGCACGCAGACCATGTTCAGAATGACGAAAGGCAGGCCCATCGCAAAATAGGCGCTGGGGACCCATTTCAAAGGTGAAATACTCTTGGCCATATTATCTCTTCGGGGCGTAATTATGATTCTCAAGATATGCCTTCAGCCTTTCAAGGCCCGCATCATCAGGACCGTCGAAGAATGACACTCCTGAAGCGCCGTTGTCGTAGGCGGCATCGAGCGCCTTCTCCAGATCATCTCCTTTGAGATCGGGGAACATCAGTCCGGCATACACAGCGGCATTGCCACCTACCGCCTTCACGCTCTCGGCTATTGAACGGCCTATCCATTCGGGGCCTTCATTGTAGAAACCGTTATAGGTCATGGGGAAATACGCCTTGAGGGGCCAGTTACCCCAATCCTGACGGACCATCCTCTTCGCCATCATAGGGCCGGGGAAGACAGCGGCAGAAAGGAACTTGCCGTCGGCGGCAAGGGTGTCATATATTTTGGTCACCACAGCGGTGATGGCGTCATAACGGAAATTAATCCAGGACTGATCCTCATTGGGATACTTGTCATCCAGAGGGTCACGGCCGGTCTTCTCCTTGAACTTCGCGCGGCAGAGATCGCAGTAGCAGTAGTCATATTCGGGCAGTTCCCTGCTCTGGTCAATGCCGTAATTGCCCCACAGCGATACGGGCAGCACGACATCCGGATAGCGCACATAGTCCAGCATCATTCCGTCCACATACTTGAGGTTCGCGCACCTGAGATAATCTGCAGCAATCACTTCAGCGACCTCGGGATGAGAGGGGCAGAGGAAACGGTAGTAATCCACATATGCCGGTTTGTCATAACTTGACTCGCCCTTGCGGTTCACCGCCCCCCATTCAGGATGCTCCCTGAGGAGGTCCGCCCTGTTCATAGTCCAGAGCCAGTAATGAGCCTCGAGTCCGGATTCCTTGCAGAGGCGGTAGATACGCTCGTCGTAGCCTTCGAAAAGGATGGCGCAGATGCCGCAATCATAAGCCTTCTTGAAATGGGCGGCATACTGTTCATCAGTCCAGTTGGGCTTCAAACGCTCCCATATCCAGTTCTTCACTATCTTGTCGGCAGGCATTGCCGGCACGAAATCACCATCGCAGAACCTCACGTAACCCCATTTCTCCGGAACGTGGATATCCACCCTGCCGGTGGGAGCCCACACCCAGTTCTCTTCGGGGCCTCCCTTCTTGAGCCACTCAACGCGGGAGAAGTTCATCCTCCATACTTTCTGCTGTCTTGGGTCCATGAATCCGCGGTGCAGGGCCGCGAATGGAACCGCCATCTCCACATACCAGGCTCGATCCGAATCCTTGGCATTGTTCAGGGTACCGTCCGTAGAGACAGCCAGTTTCAAGCCCTTGCAGTCCCAGCTCATTATGAACTGCCCGTCTGCACTGTACGGCTTCTCCATCATAAGGTCCATCACAGTTCCGAGAGCATTGTTCTCTATTTCATAATAGAGTTTTCCGTCTCCGAAAGGATCAAGGAAGACTTCGAAATCGTTATCGTGGTAAATGATTTCGTCGTGGCCCGTGATCGAGCCTGTTATGTTATCTTCAACGATAGTGGCTCCTACATAGAGGAAATCATTGTCCCACACCATCTTCACGGTTGTGGACTTGGTAGGGGCGGGCCACTCCGCACCACGGATGTCGACGAACTCCGAACTGGAAGCGGCCTTCTTCCAAGCCGCTTCTGTCAATTTACCGTCAATCTTAATCCTGTCGGTTGTGCGCTGCGCATCATAAACGGGCGCAGAAGACTTGGCATAAGCCATCACTGGCAGAGCCAACGCCAATACAAGCAGAAGTCTTTTCATATTCTAGTAATTGTTAAAACTCATAACCTGGCCTGAACCGCGATACAGTTCGAGAGGTCCTTCAAGCTCAAGAGCAAGCACTGTAATTGCTTCGTCCACAACATCCTGCGGAACATCAATGTAATAGACTCCGGGCACTTCGCTCCAGCTGATGTCGTTATAGAGCTTCCAGCCGAGCGTTTTGTCCGTACCGACCATGCGGATGTTCTTAATATGAGTCTTGAGGCCCTTGACCTCAACAGACTCGTTGGGAGTATAAGGCAGATAGACATACAGGATGTCTCCAGCCCGATTCAGAGTGGTATAACCCTGGACGTGACCGTCGGGAATACCGGCGCGGGTGGGATACACCGCTTCCTCGTGCTTTTTCACCCATCTGCCGATGTATTTGAGTGCATTGACTTCCTCTTCAGGAATAGTTCCGTCCGCACGGGGTCCGATGTCAAGCAGCAGGTTGCCTCCCAAAGACATGCAATTCACCAGCATACGCAGCAGGGTGATGTTCGATTTGTAATCCGTATCCCTTTTCTGGAATCCCCAGGAGTCGTTTATGGTCATACAGGTCTCCCACCACTGTTCCTGCGGCTTCACCACCGGCACGCCAAGTTCGGGCGTGGCATAATCGCCGTTGCCCTGTATGCGGGAATTGAGTATCACGTCGGGATTGGTCTCGCGCAGCATAGCCACAAGTTCGGGAGCGCGCCATTCCTCGGAAGAGAACTCCCAATCACCATCAAACCAATAAAGATCAGGATGGTAGGTATCGTTAAGCTCCTTCATCTGGGCAAAATTGAAATCACAGAAATGCTGCCATTTGTCAGGGTCATCCTTGATGTCATATTTCTGCGGTCCCTCACGGAAAATATTGGGATAGTCCTCACGGGGCCAGTCTATCAACGAATAATACAGACCGAGTTTGAGGCCTCCCTGACGGCGCACCTCATCCACGAACGGGGTCAGCACGTCACGTCCCGCAGCGCAACTCTTCACCGTGCTCACATCCCCCGCCTGAGTATCCCAAAGGGCGACTCCGTCGTGATGTTTGGAAGTGATGACCGTATATTTCGCACCGCTCTCCCTGATGAGCGACACCCATTCCTCCGGATTGTAATTCGCAGCCGTAAAATCGGCTTTCTGGGCCATATAATCCTCCATACTCACCCTCTTGTTGTAGATGGGCCAGCTCTCCCCCCAATCTCCGCGGGAATAGATGCCCCAATGGATGAAGATACCGAGTTTCGCCTGGGAGAACCATTCCATTCTCTCAGCCTTCTGTTCGGGGGTCTCAGTGGAAACCGTTGTGGCCGTCCTGCACGAAACTGCCGCTGCCATCATTGCCGCAGCGACAGCGATTGCGATTGTAGTTTTCATTTCAGTGTTACTTAACATACAAATATAATAAATCAATACGATTATAATACCCTCGGAGCACTTTATTCTAAACTGAAACTTTGTAAAAGGAAATACCTTTTTTTATTAACTAATTATCTAACTAAATCATTAACGTATGACAAATGCTAAAATGATTGGTCTTCGCTCCATCTTCGTAGCGCTCGCAGTGTTGTTCTCAGCAGCGGCATTCGCGCAGAACGTTACGGTAAAGGGTGTTG
>JAZLLN010000032.1:0-15845 GCA_045598165.1 Candidatus Cryptobacteroides sp. | reverse complement strand
CGAGATCGGCTTGCTGATAAAGAACTATGCGATGACAAAGGTGGATCTGAAAAAGCTCGTCACGGAGCCACAACCACTCATTCTAAATCAAGATGTCAATGAACTTACTTTATTTTAAATTTTTAACGCATCAGTAGTAATCGTTCTATATAGAGACCAATGTTCAAGATCTCCACCGCTTGCTTTGTATAGTCGGATACTACCGTCATGGCTGGTCTCCGGTATCATATAGAAGTCTCCGTGGTCTTCAAATATATTGGGAAACGAAAGGTGAAAATTCTCACGCAGAATGGTTACTTCATCACTCCAATGTTCCAAATCTTCCGTCTTTCTCATTCTTATTTCCCCGCGGCCATAACGTCCCTGCTGAAATTCATAAAACAGGTAGAGAACTCCTGACTGTTCGAATAAAAACGGATCGGCAAGAATGCACACCGGATTCTTGTGAAGGATGTGCGTATCCGACATCAGTGTCTTTATGCACTTTCCATTGGTTGAGAAAAAATCTTCAGTAGTTTTTTTCTCTATGATTTTGATGTTGAAGTTGCTGAAATGCAGAAATCCCATTAATGTATTTTTATTTTTTTGATTCAGGAAGGCGGCGGATTATCTTTCCGGCAATGGAAGAAATCACAAAGGCAAACAGAATGCCTACGGCAAATCCAACCATGACGTCTCCGAAGAAATGTTTGCCAACAAAAACACGGCTTATTCCGACAAGGAGTCCCCAACAGAACATGCAAATCCCATAAACACGGTAGTTACGACTTGTGTCATTTCTGAATAATCGGTATGAACAAACCGCGAGACCGATAGCGTTGGCCGCGTGGGCGGAATAGAAACCGTATGTGAGGGGGGTGAACCCTTCAAGGACCCGAAGACCTCTTCTGACCATCTCCCCGTCGCAGCATGGACGGAGCCTTTCAAAATATGCCTTGGTAAAATTTGCGAATTGGTCACAGCAGACTATTGTGAGAATTATGCCAGCGATGGATACCAGCCCGCGTTTCCAACCAAGATTACGAATGAGGAAAAATGCAATTATAAGGTAGAGGACATACCATATTTCCCTGTTAGAGAAAACACCCCATATCCAGTCGCTGGCTGGGCAGTGGACTGAATTGATGGCAAGGGTTATGTCCTTGTCAAGATGATGAAGGTATTTGAAGAATTCAGGCATACTTTCAGTCAAATATAGTGATTTTCTTCCCTTTTTCCATTTTTCGCCATGGATTCCTCAGGGCATCCAAATTCAGGTTGATACTGAACCTCTGCTGCCAGCCCATGAATCCGTCCTTGGTGTAGTGCATCCTGATACCTGCGCATAAGCCCAGCCAATCAGTAATGTTCGGAGACCAGAAGATATCAAGACGGTTGTAGAAACCTGAATAGAAGGGTTGTCCCCGATAAAGGTTATTGCCATATTTCCGGCCTCCCGTATCGAGTCCGTTGTAGTAGAGAAGCAGGTTTTTACCGAAGTAAGTGGTGTTCTGCAGGCAGACGTTCCAGTTACGCAAAGTCAGTACGGCTTCTCCTCCGGATGGGAAGTGTGCCTTCTTTTCCCTGACTCTGTCGCGTTGATAGGTAAGGATAGCACCTGCCTTAAGGGACAGTTCCTGAATTTTGAGATATTTGGTGGCGCTGAATGACAGGTATGGATTGAGTTTGTGATTGTCCACCACTCCCGGTGCTATTTCGGATCCGGCGTAGTGATACATTGACACTGTCCATCCAAGTGCCATCCAGTCTGTGGCGTTCCAGCGTCCGGCGGAGAATATCTCGAACCTTTCCTTACGGTCATGTCCGGCCTTTCCCATCCAGTCGCAGCCCAATTCGGCAAAAAATCTGTCGGAACGGTATTTGAGCAGTACGCCATCGAGATTGCGGTCGAAGAACTTGAGTGAATCCGAATAGAAGGCTTCGGAATAATCCCCATCCATGAAGCGGCGGGGATAAACACCTGCAATTCCCTCGAAAACGCCTTTTTTTAATTTGACCTGTGCA
Organism: Candidatus Cryptobacteroides sp.; assembly: GCA_045598165.1. GTDB lineage: Bacteria > Bacteroidota > Bacteroidia > Bacteroidales > UBA932 > Cryptobacteroides. Next base: position 13,841 of record JAZLLN010000032.1, on the reverse strand, counting down.
TTGTAGAATATGGTTATTTCGCGGAGCAGGTCCGTAGTTTGTCCGGAGCCCATATCCCTGACCATATCCAGTCCAAGCATCAGCCTGTGCATGGCTTTTCCCCTTTGCAATATACTGAAGCCGACAGATGGGGTCAGAACTACGGAATTGATGGTTGATGAAGGAGTTATCCTGTCTTCCGAATATGCAAATTCGCAATTGTCGAAGTAGTATTTGAAATCAACATCGTATTCGAATTTTATGGGCTTGTTTTTTTCATGGGCGTTCATCGGCATCAGTGCCATGAACAAAAAAAAGAAAAGTACTGGAATCTTTTTCATCGGGTCTTCACTATTTCCCTCAAAAATACGTAAAAACCCTGGAATTCTTATCTTTTACTCACCGAGAATTTGTATGCCGATGGTTTGTCTCCAATCATCAGATCGATGTCGACAGCATTGCCGCAGGACATAAGCGGCAGATTTGCGGTGAAGCGGCACAGCCCTTCTCCGGTCACGGTCCCTTCCACAACAAGGACAGACGGCGTCATGGAGGACTCGTTGGGATAGATTTGAAGAACAGTGCCGGGATGCTGCGGATACATGCCGATGTCGCAGGGGAGTCTGTCCCACATAAGGCCCCTGAGTCCGCAAGTGTCGGATAAGGTTTCGGAAGGAATGAAGGTATCGAACCTCAGAGCCTCTACAAAGGCATTGGCGCGCTCGATGTAAACTACGGGATCCTCGAGTCTTTTGTAGCCCGGAAACGAATGTTCTACGGTGTTGAGGATGACGGAACAGAGAGGGGATTCCAATTTTATGCCGACGGTATCTCCAGCGGAGCATACCGCCGTCCCTCTCATCATTGGCCTGCCTTTCATTTCATCGCAGTAATACAGCCTGAGCAGCTCCATCGAATCAAATGAATCCAGAGCCTCAATATTGAACTGCCTGTCGCTGTTCGCTATGCATACGGCAATCTTGTCCCCTTCCGGCAGGAGGAATGATGCACTGTCATATGATGATTTCAAACGCATGTATCCCTCCAACTTTTTCAGTTTTCCGTCATTGTACACGAAGATGTCCGCGTGGTCGATTGTTCCGACATTTTTCAAATGGATGCAGGTCCACAGCGAGTCCGGAACTTCTTCAGCTGGTGCCGTGCCGTCATCAATCCTTTCGCATGCATTCAGAATCGCGGCCAGAAGAGAGATTGCGGTAATAAAAATAATGCCGATGTCTTTCATAACAGCGGCAAAATTACAGACAGAGTTGAAACAAAAAAGAAAAGTTAAGAAACGTAAACGTTGTTTATCGGTTTCTTAACTTTTCCGGTGAATTCTTTAGCTCTATGCTCCGAAATTATCGAAGAGGATGTTCTCAGGAGCAACTCCCAGGGAGTCGAGCAGGTCTACGACGCACTTGGTCATCATAGGAGGACCGCACATGAAGTACTTGATGTCCTCGGGTGCCTCGTGCTCCTTGAGATATGTCTCGTACATCACGTTGTGAACGAAACCTGCGGTGTATTTGACTCCTGCGGCATCCGCTGCGGGATCGGGACGGTCGAGAGCGAGATGGAACTTGAAGTTCGGGAACTCTTTTTCGATTTCTGCGAAATCTTCAAGATAGAAGGCCTCCACAAGGGCGCGGGCTCCATAGAAGAAATGAACTTTGCGTCCTGTCTTGAGAGTCTTGAAGAGCTGCATGATGTGGGAGCGGAGAGGTGCCATACCGGCGCCGCCGCCCACGAAGATGTACTCGATATTGTCCGGATCGTTCTTCGGGAGAAGGAATTCTCCGTAAGGACCGCTGATCATCACCTTGTCGCCGGGCTTGCGTGTAAACACATAAGAGGAGGCGATACCGGGATTGACAGGAAGAAGCTTGGGACCGAGTTCACGGGGAACGCTGCGGTCGAAAGGAGGTGTGGCGATACGCACGTTGAGCTTGATGATGCCTTTCTCACCGGGATATGAGGCCATGGAGTACGCCCTGATGGTGTCCTCGGGGTTGGAAGAATGAAGATTGAAGAATCCGTATTTCTCCCAGTCCGCCCTGTATTCGGGTTCGACCTCAATGTCCTTGAAATCAAGTTCGTACTTGGGAATGTCGATCTGGATGTATTCACCGCTCTTGAATTCAAGATTCTCGCCTTCAGGGAGCTTGACTGTGAATTCCTTGATGAAGGTTGCGACATTCTTGTTGGAGATGACCTCGCACTCGAGTTTCTTGACGCTGAGAGCGCTTTCAGCAACCTGGATCTTGAGGTTGTCCTTGACCTTGACCTGACATCCGAGACGCCAGCCGTCCTTGATCTGCTTGCGGTTGAAGAAACCGACCTCGGTGGGAAGTATCTCTCCGCCGCCTTCAAGAACCTGAACTTTGCACTGGCCGCAGTTGGCCTTTCCGCCGCAGGCTGAAGGAAGGAATATCTTCTCGCCGGCGAGAGTGCTCATAAGGCTGTTGCCGGGAGCGACATCAAGCTCTTTCTTTCCGTTGTTGATATCGATCTTTACCGTGCCCTTGGGGGTGATGTATGCCTTCACCGCGAGAAGAAGGGCCACAAGAATCAGAATGATGGCGGCAATGATGACAGCCGCAGCAATAATTGTAACAGTTACAGTATTCATAATCCAGTCCTCCCTTTAAAGTGAAATACCCATAAAGATCATGAATGCCATACCCATCATACCGACGGTTATGAAGGTAATGCCGGTTCCCTTGAGGCCTGCAGGCACGTTGCTGTAGCTCATCTTTTCACGGATTGCCGCAAGACAGACGATGGCGAGATACCAGCCGATGCCGGAACCGAGGGCATATACCGCCGATTCGCCCACGTTGGCGAAATCCTTCTGCTGCATGAAGAGCGAACCTCCGAGGATTGCGCAGTTCACGGCGATGAGGGGCAGATAGATTCCCAGCGAACTGTAAAGGGAAGGAAGGAATTTCTCCACAATCATCTCGACAAGCTGGGTGATGGCTGCGATGACCGCGATGAAGATGATGAAACTCAGGAAGCTGAGGTCAACGTCTGCAAGTGACGGGTTGATCCAGGCCATAGCGCCGGGCTTGAGGAAGTATGTGTTGAGAAGATAGTTGACGGGAAGCGTGATGAGAAGCACGCCGATGACCGCGATGCCGAGGCCGTTGGCTGTCTTTACATTCTTGGATACTGCCAGGTATGAACACATACCGAGGAAGTATGCAAAAATCATATTGTCAACGAATATTGACTTTACGAATAAGCTTATATATTCCATAATCGATGTGTGTTACTTTGTTATTTTTCCTGAAGTTCCTTGTCCAGGCTTCTGTGAACCCAGATGATGCATCCGAGGAGGATGAGAGCAAACGGAGGCAGAATCACGAGGCCGTTGTTCACGTATCCTGCCGCGTATGCGGCTTCGGGGATGACGGGGATGCCGAGAAGGGTGCCGCTTCCGAGAAGCTCGCGGAAGAACGCTACAATGATGAGTATGGCGCCGTAGCCCATACCGCTGGCAAGACCGTCAACAAGAGAGGGGAAGGGTTTGTTGCCGAGTGCGAAAGCCTCTATGCGTCCCATTACGATACAGTTGGTGATGATCAGGCCGATATACACTGACAGTGACTTGTCGATTGCGTACGTAGCCTCGAAAGCCTTGAGGAACTGGTCGACAAGAATAACCATGAGAGCCACTACCACGAGCTGTATGATGATACGCACACGGTTCGGAATGGTGTTTCTTATGATTGAGCAGATGAGGCTTGAAAGGCCCGTGACAACGGTCACGGAAAGCGCCATCACAAGAGCGCCTTTCAACTCCACCGTTACTGCCAGGGAAGAACAGATACCGAGAACGAGGACGGTGATGGGGTTGCCCTTGAGCAACGGAGTGGTGAATGTTTCTTTAATGTTTCCCATAACTTATTCCTCCACTGTTTTTGTTGTTTCCGTACTGTCTGCAGCGGGTTCGATGACCTTCTCGACTGCATCAGTGAATGCATAGACGACTTCTCCTGAGACAAGAGTCTTCCGGTAGGCGTTGAGCCAGTTTACTATGGCTGCATCAAGACCTTTGGATGTCATCGTGGCACCGGTGATGGCGTCAACGGCATCAAGTTTTCCTTCCGGAGCTCCTCCCTTGACAATGCTGAAGGGTTTGCTGTCGGTGAAATCGATGATCTTGCCGGCGAACTGGGCGCGGAATGCGGGATCGTCTTTGATTTTACCGCCGAGCCCGGGAGTCTCGCCTTCGTGATCGAAGTATGCCCCGACTATGGTCTTGAAATCGTTTGCAACGGCAATGTAACCCCAAACAGGGCCCCAAAGGCCCGCTCCGTAAACGGGGAAGACCATTGTGCCGTTCTTGAACTGGTAGACGGGAAGGCTGAGCGCGGAGCCGTCTTTGATATTGTAATTCTGAGCCTTGAGCTCGGATGTCGAATAAATCTGGGCATCGCTGAAATCAAGGGCTCCGACTTCCTTGGCATCAATGTCAACCAGAATGGATGAAGCGATGTTTTCCTTGTAGAAATCAAGGGTGGCCTTGTTGCCTATTTCAGCCCAATGCTCTTTCTCTCCGAACTGGGCCGCGGTCAGAATCTGGCTTACTGTCTCGGCTTTCTCGTTTGCGGCCTGCATGGGCCCGAGCTTCTGGGAAACAAATGCCAGGATAGCCGCCACCAATACAACCACTACCGTGGTGTAAATGACTGTATATACGTTACTGTTTGTATTCATGGCTATGCGACATTTACTTTGTTGTTCCTGCGGGAAATGTGAGCGCTTGTGACGCAGTGGTCAATAAGCGGTGCGAAGGTGTTGCAGAGCAGGATTGCGAGCATCATGCCTTCCGCATAACCCGGATTGAAAAGACGTACCGTGATACAGAGAGCACCGATAAGGAAGCCGTAGATCCACTTGCCGCATTCGGTCTGTGCGGATGTGACGGGGTCTGTGGCCATGAAAACGGTACCGAATGCAAATCCGCCGAGAAGCAGCTGCTCCCAGCAGGGGATTGCGGTTACTCCGGTGGCAGTACCGATGAATCCCACCAGAAGAGCACCGGCCACGGAACTGAGCATTATCTTCCAGCTTGCCACACCTGTCCAGATAAGGAGAATCGCACCGAGGAGTATGCAGAGAGTTGATGTCTCACCTACGGAGCCCGGAATGGTTCCGAGAAATTCGCTCCAAACGCTGGTGCTGTACTGGGCGGCACTGTCAAGGGCGAGAGGGGTGGCTCCCGTAAAGCCGTCAACAAGTTGTTCGCCAGCCTTGACGTGAATCCAGGTGCTTGAACCTGACATGCTGTTGGGGTAGGAGAAGAAAAGGAATGCACGTGTGAGGAGCGCGGGGTTCCAGATGTTCATTCCAGTGCCTCCGAAGACTTCCTTTCCGAAGATTGTGGCGAATGCGACGGCGATTGCCAGCATCCAGAGGGGAGTGTCCACCGGGACGATGAGAGGGATGAGGAAACCGGTCATGAGGAAACCTTCGTTGACTTCCTCGCCGCGGATCTGCGCGGTGCCGAACTCAATGATGAGGCCGACTGCGTATGCGACGACGTACAACGGGAGGACACGGAGGAAACCGTACCACCAGTAACCGAGAACTATTCCCCAGAAACCGGTGACGGTGGTCCCGGTAGCGAGGGCATGCTGATAGCCAACGTTCCACATACCGAACAGTGCGGCGGGAATGACGGCGATGAGAGCCAGGATGATGATGCGCTTGAGATCTATTGCATCGCGGACGTGGGCACCTTTGGAAGTGACGGTGCCGGGTACTGCAAGAAATGTGTCAAAAGCATCAGCAGTGGAGTGAAGCCAGTATAGCTTGCCGCCTTTTTCGAAAATCTTGTTCATACTTTATGCCATTTCTTTAAGCATCAGGTCAATACCCTTTGCGATGATTTCCTGAATGTTGTTCTTGCTGGGGTCGATGTACTCGCAGAGTGCAAGATCCTCGGGCAGAACTTCATATATGCCGAATTTCTCCATCTTGTCGATGTCTCCTGCAAGGCAGGCCTTCACAAGGTAGAGGGGATAGATGTCCATGGGAAGGACTTTTGCGTAGTATGCGTCGTTCACGAGGAATGCGCGCTGACCACCGTGGAGATTGGTGTCCATATCATACTTTCTCTTGGGAGTGAGCCAGGAGAAGTAGCAGCGGTCGGTGCTGAACTGGTTGAAACGGAAGGGCCGTATCCATCCGAACAGCTCGCGCTCAGTCCCTTCACGTACGAGGGTGACCTGGTCTGAGTGGAAACCGAGATAACCGTTCTCTCCGACGTTTTCGCCTGTGAGGACATCTCCGGAGATGAAGCGGATTTCATCTGCAAGGCTGCCGTAGAATCCGGCAAAAGCTTTCATGGGTGTGCCGGGCAGAGCCTCGACATATGCGGGCTCGATGGCCATGGGACCGGTTACGGCCACTTTTCTGCGGACATTGTATCTGCCTGTGCTCAAGAGCTTTCCGATTGCGGCGAGTCCGAGCAGGCTGATGGTCCATACGGTCGCATCCTTGCGGATAGGACAGATATTGCTGATCTGCACTCCGACGTTTCCTGCAGGGTGCTTTCCTTCAAATTTGTGCAGAACGGCGTTCTCGATCCTGTGGAAAGGAGTGCTGGAGTAGTTCTTGTCGCAGAGACTGAGGTGAACTCCGCCTCCTGTGAGTTTGGCGAGAGCGTTCACTGCTTTCTGGATGTAAACCACATCGCCGCCGAGTGCGAATTCCGGATTGGGGGCGAGAGGCGCCGTGTTGAATCCTGATACGAAAATGGCCTTCGGCGTTACGTCCGGATTGGCGATTATGCCATAAGGACGTTGAATCATCCAGGGCCACAATCCGCTCTTGAGCAGGGCTTCCTTGATTTGTTCCGCGGACATCAGGTCCGGGTTCTGTACTCCGAAGTCGAGATACTGCTGGTCATCGTCCGCCTGTATCAAAACTGCCAGAAGCTTGCGCTTCTCTCCGCGGACCACTTCCTTGACGGTGCCGCTGACGGGAGAGGCGATGAGGATGCTGGGGTTCCTCTTGTCCGAGAAGACAGGGGAACCTGCCAGAACCTTGTCGCCTTCCTTGACGAGGAGCCGGGGAAGAAGTCCTTTGAAATCGGCAGGATTGATTGCAACGATGTCAGGAGATATCGTCTTGGAGACTCTCAGGTCCGCTTCTCCCTTGATGGGAATGTTCAGACCTTTTTTCAAAACGATTGTGTCAGACATTGTTATGATGGATTATTGTATATTGTGCAAAACTGCTGTGCGAATATAGCAATTTTTTGCGTAATTTCGCGTCATATGACAAACAATATGAACGCAATTCTGGAAGGTCTGAACGAGGAGCAGAGAAAAGCCGTTCAATGTATGGAGGGTCCTGTCCTCATCGTGGCGGGAGCCGGTTCCGGTAAAACAAGAGTGCTGACAAGCAGGATAGCGTATATCCTGGCATCGGGCGTGCCCGCATCGAGGGTGCTTGCCCTCACTTTTACGAAAAAGGCGGCGGGGGAGATGAAGGAGAGGGTGGCTATGATGGTCGGCACCGGGAACGCGCGGCATCTTGTGATGGGTACGTTCCATGCTGTTTTCGTACGTTTCCTCCGTGAGTTTGCGGAGAAGCTCGGCTATCCGGAGCATTTCACTATATATGACACGGCGGATTCCATATCTGCCATAAAGGCCTGTCTGAAGGAACTGCAGCTTGATGACAAGGTTTACAAGCCCAAGGATGTGCTGGCACGCATTTCGATGGCGAAGAACAATCTTGTCACCGTTGCCGGCTACAGGTCAAACCGTGATCTGCAGATTGCTGACAGCCACCATAAAAAGCCCCGTATCGTGGATATCTATGCACTTTATCAGGAAAAAATGAAGCAGGCGGGTGTGATGGATTTCGACGACATTCTGGTCAATATGAACGTTCTGCTGAAGACGGACAGGGATGCGCTGCTGAAGATTGCAGACAGGTTTTCCTATATTATGGTGGATGAATATCAGGACACCAACTATGCCCAGTACCTCATTATGAAGAAACTGGGACAGTTCCATCAGAATATATGTGTGGTGGGTGACGATTCCCAGTCAATATATGCGTTCCGAGGTGCCAAAATCGAGAACATCCTGAATTTCAGGAAAGATTATCCGAACTGCCGCCTTTTCCGGCTTGAACGCAATTACAGGTCAACATGCAATATAGTGAACGCCGCCAATTCAGTGATAGCGCACAATGAAGGAAGGATTCCCAAGGAATGCTATGCGGTAGGCGAGGACGGTGAGAAAATAACTCTTCTCCACACTTATTCGGAGGGGGAGGAAGCCGTCGGCATAGTTTCTTCGATAATGCAGAGGATGCGGGCGGAAAAGGCCCGGTATCAGGATTTTGCGATTCTGTACAGGACCAATTCGCAGTCCAGGGCGATAGAGGAACAGCTCAGGAGGCGCAACATCCCATATATGATATATTCCGGCAACTCCTTCTTTGAGAGGATGGAAGTGAAGGATGTGATGTCATATTTCAAGCTGTGCGTCAACGTCAACGATGATGAATCCTTCAAGAGGATAGTCAACAAGCCGGCAAGAGCTATCGGAGACACTTCGGTCAGCGCCCTGAACGAATGTGCGAGGGCGCACAGGTGTTCGCTTTTCAGGGCCGCGTGGATGGAGGATACGGAGCAGTACGGCCTGCGCCCGGCGGCATTGCAGAAAATCCGCGCCTTCTGCACGATGATAGACAAACTGGCTCAGCAGGTACGCAACACCGATGCCTGGGAATTGGCCAAACGCATAGCGGACGATACCGGCATTTATGCATTCTACAAGTCGGATACGTCAATAGAAGGCCTTGCACGCACTTCCAACGTGGAGGAATTGATAAATTCCGTTGAGTCCTTCATAGAGGAACGTCAGGAGGAAATGGATGAAGTGGACGAGAATGCCGTGTTCACCCTGGATGATTTCCTTGAGAACGTGACGCTTCTCAGCAACGTTGACGTTACGGATGATGAGGATACCAACAACAAGGTTGCGCTGATGACCGTTCATTCGGCCAAGGGACTTGAATTTCCCTATGTTTTCGTTGCCGGTATGGAAGAAAATCTTTTCCCTTCGATGAATATGCTCAGTTCCCTGCAGGACATAGAGGAGGAACGGCGTCTTTTCTACGTTGCGGTCACAAGGGCGAAAAAGGCTGTCACCCTGTCGTTTGCGGAGACAAGGATGCGCAACGGCAAGCACGAAAGCAATCCTCCGTCACGTTTTGTAAAGGAAATTGATTCAAAATACATCGAGAATCCCCTTGATGATGACGATTTTGGCTCCGCCACTGATGACAAGCCCTTGTTCGGCGGCTTCGGCTCGCGCTTTTCACCCGCTTATGGAGGAAGGAACCGCGGTAATGAGTATGGAAGATCTTCGGCTGTAACTTATGAGAGACGCAGGCCCGAAGGCGCCCGGCCACAGACGCTCCCCAGCAGCCCGTCCCACCCGTCCCTCTCATCCATCCCATCCAGGAAGCCGGATATCATAGACCCGAATTTCATTGCCGTTGACATGGCGGAACTGTATGAGGGAGAGCGCATCGAGCACAACCGTTTCGGGGCCGGAACCATCAAATCGATAAGCGGCGCGGCTCCCGAAATGAAAGCCGTAATCGTTTTCGATGACTACGGTGAAAAGCTTCTTCTGCTTAAATATGCCAAATTGAGACCTTTGAAATAAATCCAAGCCATATGAAAGAGTACATCGAAAAGAATATGCCCAGATTCCTTGAAGAACTCTTCAGTATTCTGAGAATCCCTTCAGTAAGCGCCAAGACCGAACATAAGAATGATATGACAAAATGCGCTCGGCAACTGGTCAAGCTGCTCATGGAAGCAGGTGCTGATGAGGCGGACGTCTATCCGTCTGCGGGCAATCCGGTCGTTTTCGGACAAAAATATCTCGGTCCCCAATACAGGACCGTGCTGGTATACGGGCATTATGACGTGCAGCCCGTCGAACCGCTCGATAAGTGGAAATCTGCCCCTTTCGAACCTGAAATCCACGACGGAGCCATTTGGGGAAGGGGAGCTAACGATGATAAGGGCCAGCTCTTCATGCATATCAAGGCATTCGAATATCTTGTAAGGAGCGGAAAACTTAAGCATAATGTTAAATTCATCTTCGAAGGAGAGGAGGAGATCGGGAGCGCTTCGCTTCCCGCTTGGATGCGTGAGCACAAGGATATGCTGAAGGCCGATATATGCCTCGTGTCCGATACAACTATGATTTCCGACAAGGTTCCTTCCATCAATTGCGGTATGAGGGGCCTCAGCTATCTTGAAGTCAAGGTGACAGGCCCCAACAAGGACCTTCATTCCGGACATTTCGGAGGAGCCGTGGCCAATCCTATTCAGGTACTCTGCGAAATGATATCGGATCTGTTCGACTCCGATGGAAGGGTGGCTGTTCCCGGATTCTATGACAAGGTGGTGGAACTCAGTGACGGCGACCGTGCCCAGCTTGCCAGAGCACCGTTTGATATGGAAGAGTTCAAGGAATTTCTCGGAATTGATGATGTGCGCGGGGAGAAAGGTTACACAACCAATGAGAGGATAGGTATCAGACCTTGTCTTGACGTGTGCGGCATTTGGGGCGGTTATTCCGGAGAAGGCGCAAAGACGGTGCTGCCGTCCGAGGCCCACGCCAAGATTTCAATGCGCCTCGTACCCAATCAGCGCAGCGCCGAGATAAGCGAGCTGTTCGCTGCGTATTTCAAGTCCCGCGCTCCCCGCTGCGTCAAAGTTGACGTGAAAATATGCGAGGGTGGCGACGGTTTCCTCATTCCAATCACCTCTGAGGCATACAAGGCGGCCTCGATGGCTATGCAGGAGGTTTACGGCATCGAACCGGTTCCCAGCAGGGGAGGCGGCAGCATTGCCGTTCTTGCAGAAATGCAGAAGGAACTCGGCATTGATCCTCTGTTGATGGGCTTCGGTCTTGAGCGCGACACCATTCACTCCCCGAATGAGAGTTATCTTCTGAGCCAGTTCCAGGCAGGTATGGAGACCATCGCAAAATTCTACGAATACTACCTCTGATTTTGTCATGCCCCGGAACTGACGTAAACGGTGTCGGTTTTTGTGGCATCTGACAGACTGTCTGTCATTTGCTGGTCCTTTCCTTTGGAGTACTACCGGAAAATAATTAAATTCGCCACGTATATTGATTTTCGGCAGAAAAGGGAACACAAATATGAACATAGTCAAACACAGTGTCTTGGAAGGAAACAGCCGACAGCGGTATATAATCCCGGCAACCAAAGAAATCTATGTCGAAGCGCAATGGTTGCTGTGCCTGAGCCCTGGAAACGATTCTATGCGTGAATACGATTGCGGGGATGGCGGCTTCAGCAGGGAATATTAATCAGAGGAAACAATGTTATGAAAAGAACTTCAATATTGGCAATCGGCCTGATATGGGCAATCGCATCAGCGGTATCCTGCAATAAAATAGAGGAGGTCAATCCGGATAGGAAGGAAACTATTGTACATGACAGTGAAAGATCGGTTATCAACGCTGTGGCCGTGGCCGTTGGCAGTGATACCAAGACCCATAATTCCATCTGTTATGAAGTTTTCTGGGATGAAAGCGACAAGATATTCGTGACCGATGGCAAGAATACGGACAACTTTACCCTCTCTGCCGGTGCGGAAAGCACCAAGGGCACGTTCACGCAGAATCTTGACGAAATCTTGAATCCTTCCAGGACGAAGATATCCGGTGAAGTGGAAATTTACTCCCCGGCTTCCCTGAAAGCCGATGACTGTTATATCTGGCCCGCTTCTCAGGCCGGAGACCCTCCTGTCCCGATGTATACCCGCAGTACCATCTCCGGTACCGGTGAAGAGAAAGTTTACTTCTCCAGCCTCGGTGCTGTGCTTCAGTTAGTCCTTACGACGTCGGAGAAGAGCATCGGATTGTCGAAAATCAAGCTGTATGACAACGACAAGCCGATGAGCGGTTCGTTTACAGTCAATGAAGGCAAGGCAGTCATTACCTCGACGGACAAGTCTGGCATAACTTTGAACCTTGACAATGTCACAATAGGCAATGCGGCCAAGTATTTCAACATATCCGTTCCTTCAGGGAAATATGAAGATCTGCATCTTGAATTCTCTTTCAGTGACGGGCGCACCCGTAAGATGGTCTCCAGCACAATGCCGGAGATCAAGCTCAACACCGTGGCGAAGATAGCCATCTATCTGGATATATCCCGTATGCCGAAAAGCATATCTCTTAACTACAACAAACTGGATTTGATACCTGGTGACGAATACTCGCTGCTCAAGGCAACCGTTCTTCCAGAAAATGCGGAAAACAAGAATGTCATCTGGAGCAGTTCGGATGAGAATATTGCTACAGTGGATCAGAAAGGCAAAGTCACAGCTATTGCACTGGGGAATTGCACAATCACGGCAACTGCTGCGGACAGCTGGCTTACTTCTTCCTGCGAATTAACTGTTACTGATGTGCCTTCAGGAGCACTTCCCGGAAAGTTCAGCGTATCGGAAGACAAGCAGGTTTTCTTCTCCAAGGGCAATATGTATTACGGTACCTGGATTTATAACAGAAGGCATAAGGAAGGCTTTTACATAGAAGAAGCCCAATGGGGCAGACAACCTATCACGGACAGTATTTCCTGGAGGACAGATCACAAAAACCATTTTTACTGGAGCAAGATTGATATAATCAGCCGCTGGGAGAATTATCCCCCCAATGAAGGCCACGAGACTACCAGCGATGTGTTCTTCACGAACCTGACGTTGGATACTCCGCATCCTGATTTCGGCGTCATCATCAACGGAGCGGAACGGAAAGGCATATGGCGCGTCCTTTCCACCGAGGAGTGGGAATACCTTTTCAGAAAAAGAAAAATGACCTACGACAAGCCGAGATGCTCCAACTGGCTTGGAGGTATGAAGATGGCGGACGGGGTCATATACAAGGGACTATTCATCTATCCCGATGATTTCAACGGGGAATCGATAGAGTTTGAGACGGATTGGGGAAAGAGGAGTTGGAAAGATATTTACGACGCGGGCATTGTCTTCCTGCCGGCCGGCGGTATTCGCGAAGGGAAACAAGTGTCGAGGGTTGATCGGGGTTGGGCCCCTATCGGCTGGTACTGGTCCTCAGACTGCAATGACACTAATCAAAAACAAGCGCACAGCATGTATTTCAATGATTTGCTGGATCCGGATATACCTGATAAGGGAATTGTTACTGAAAAAACATCACATCGTGGAGTCGCCCGAACAGTGCGTCTCGTAAGAGATGTTTGGGAATGACGGAAAATAATTCGGGCAACGTACCCATAACCTTCTGGCAGTGGCACAAAGTATATGCAATCTGCACCCGGAACCAGGGAATCCTCATAAAGCGAGTCGAAGAATACCAGAATAACCCCGCTTTCATCACCTGCCGCTCCGAAAATCCGCAGTACCGGCCATTTGAGCTCCACGAGGACGAAATAATCTCCGTAGCCCTCGTCCTCGGAGCCATTGTTCTGGAATAAAAAAGGGTGGCACCTCCCATCGTGCCACCCATAAAACTACCAAAGATTTACTTCTTTACTCTGAAACAGAATACTCTGCCGTGTTTCGGGTAAACCCTCTTGCCATTTCTGACAATATACCTACAGAATACGAGTTCACCTTCCTCGTTTTTAGCATTTGAAATTGAATCCACGATTGGGGTCAGGTGCAAAAGTATGTGTTTAGGCATAGATATTCTGAAGTCTGAAGAGGAAGTATTTGACATCAGATACACCTCTCAGTTGGGCACGGAAGTTCTTGATCTTGGAGTTGAAGGATTCTGCTGAAGCATTCGTTG
>JAZLLN010000031.1:0-7349 GCA_045598165.1 Candidatus Cryptobacteroides sp. | reverse complement strand
TTTATCAGTCGGAAGCCTGAAGATTTTTCCTGGACGCCGTCCAGTCCATAAATAAGCCGGCTTTCGTGGACGGACGCATCATTTTCAGCATCCCATCCATGAAAAAGTCCTAATTTATGGATGGATTGAGAAAAATCAGCGCCCCATCCATAAAATCCAAGCATTTTATGGACGGAATACTATCAGAAGTTGCTTCTGGTTAGCAAACTTGTGATTTAATCCGAATAGTTCGTGATTTAATCAGACAAATTGCAAGTTATTGAGGTAATGGTAATAAATTTTAAGTTGCAATTTATGTTAACGGAAGACTTGCTCTCCGGATTACAATTCTCATTGTGGTAGTCTTAACATTGCTTCACAGCCTTCCAGAATGTTTTGAAAGGTGGTTTCGAAATCACCTGTGTACCATGGATCCGCCACATCGCGGCTTCGTCCGGTGTAGGACATCAGCAGATGTACTTTCTTCTGTGGGTCATCGGGAATGATACGACGCAACCGGCACAGATTGCCGGAGTCCATACAGATTAGACGGTCAAAGCGGTCATAGTCTTCCGGCGTAACCCTCCTTGCCCTTTTCCGGGCATCGAAGGCCACACCGTGATCAGTGAGGCAACGCTTTGCCGGCGGATATATGGGATTACCTGTTTCCTCAGTCGATACGGCTGCACTCTCGATGTAATACAAGTCATCCAGGCCCTTCGCTTTCACAAGGGCCTTCAGAATAAATTCGGCCATCGGGCTGCGGCATATATTGCCGTGACATATGAAAAGAATGCGGTGCACTATGAATAATATTTTGTCCCATCCACAGAGTCAATGAAGTCGGGTTCATCCGATTCCGCCCCGGGGGAAATATGGCGCATCCTGTAAAATGCAAGGCCTGATGCGACCTCTCTGATATTGAATCTTACCGGATTGAAAGTACCGCCCAACCACGTCAGACAGGGCTGAGCCTCTTCGCTGTGAGGGTTCTCTTTTAGAATGTCAAGCATCTCTTTATATCCGTAAATTCCACCTGCAAATTTACACATTTTCAACTAATCGGGAAATCTCCGCGAATATTCCAGCCCAAACTTTCATCGGTATGGAATGTAAATAATCCTATTGCGCTACTTGAACTTGGATACAATATCCATCCTCTCATACAAGAATTTTGAAACCAGGCGCAAAACCTTGTGTCCGAAGGTAGCGAAGCCACATCGCCGAATCCATAACGGTTTATGAAATTCGTTTAGCGACGAAACAAAGAATATGCGTCGCAGATTCAACATCGGTTCTCTTTACGCGGCAATTTCTCCTCGTTAGGGGTCGTAAACATCGTGATACGCCCCAGGTTGACGGTTACGACACCAGACGAATTTCATTTCAACACGGGGGAATTTCGTTCTTGCACCTAATCCATTAGAATGCGGTTTTCCATTAGCCCAAAGGAATTGCCTCCTTTTCGTGGATGGGAAGTAAATCATAAGTTTAAAATTGAAAATGTCCCTCAGATATCTGAGAGGCACTTTCTGGAGGTGCGTAGCGGACTTTTAATGTCCAGGATATCCTTGACAAGCATCCTGAAGTTGAGAACGGAACGCCGTTGTACCTCTATTTCGTTGAAGCAGACGGTGGCATCACAGAATGATATGCCAGACCGACTGACCCCACAGCAGCGCCACGACTGTATGTCGCATATCCGGTCCAGAAACACCAAGCCGGAAGTCAGGCTGCGCAAGGAACTGTTCAGACTCGGATACAGGTACCGCCTCAACGTCAAGAGCCTCCCCGGTAAACCGGATATCGTTCTTGCCAAATACCGCAGCTGCATATTCGTGAACGGCTGCTTCTGGCACGGCCACAAAGGATGCCCGAAGTTTGTGCTTCCGAAAACCAATGCTGAGTTCTGGTTGACGAAGATTGAGAACAACAGGGAACGGGACCTGAGGGATTACACTTTTCTGGAGAGCAGAGGCTGGCGCGTCATCGTGGTTTGGGAGTGCGAGTTGGCAAAAGCAAAAATAGGCATCACTGCTGCTCAAATTCAAAAGCAGTTGAATATCAACCGTGAAGGCTGGCTGAAAGAGAAGGCGGACCGTCGTGAGCGCAGAGAAGAATGGCAGGCGGAGATGAAGAGGAGAAAACTCGTTTACACAAAAGCAGTTTCAAAGTTGAAGAATAAACCAAGTGCCGGCAATTGTCTTCAATCCGAGTGATGGCGGTTAGAAAATTTTTTAGTAAATTTGAGCGGTAATATGGCAACGCATACCTTCAATAACAGCCCTCTTAGGCCTGCCTCTATTCAGGGGGGGGTATTCAACTGCCTTATAAACAACAACTTAGCATTATCCAGTAGTAATATTTATCGTCTGGGATCCAATCGTGTGTCCCGGACGGTTTCTTTATTCGGCGACAAATAACTTAGCAAACAAATAAAAACATATAGCACAATGATGAAACAGGACATCAAAAACAAAGAATTTCGGGAGAATCAGAAGTACGTTTCCCCGAGCGTGAAGGTGATCGAGGTCACCGCACAGAGGGTGCTCTGCGAGAGTACCCCTAACAGTACGGAACAGTACGGCCCTGACACTTGGTAGAAATTGAACAAACAAAAAAAAGAGAAAACGATGAAAAAGATTATCATATTCGCAGTTGCAGTCGCAACTCTCTTTGCGTTCTCTTCCTGCCAGAAAGAGAACCTTCAGGACAACGGGACAACAAACGGTGTCCGCATCATCACCGCTGAATTCGAGAACAACGCTACCAAGACGAACCTGAACTCTGACGGCGTGACCCCCGAGTGGAAGTTAGGAGATAAGATTATGCTTCTCAATAATTCTGGTCAACAGGAAATAGAAATCATCAGCGGCTCCGACACTCCCCCTGACGGAAAAGCATATATCATCAATGGTACCGGATTAAAAATCAGCACACACCTTGATAACACCCTCTATGCCGTCTATCCCGCTTCAGCCACAACTATGACAAGTTGCATTGGCAACATTACTTTCACCATCCCCACACTTCAAGACGGCACGTTCGCCAGCGCCAACATCTGCGTCGCGAAGAGCATGGCGGATGATGAGACCAACAAGGACAATCTTGTGTTCAGCAACGCCACGGCAGTGCTGAAATTTGAACAATTAACCTCCACCGGAGTCCTAGGAATAGACATCAAAGCCACCAATGCCATTGCGGGGCAAGTTAGCGTCACATTCAACACCGACGGCACAATCAATAATCTGGATATAAGTTCCTTGAGTTCCAAAACCATCTACATGGCTTCAGAATCTGCCAAAGCGGAATATTATGTTGCTGTCGGAACCGTAACCAGCGGAAATACGAAAATCGTATATCTCAAGGACAAAGGGACTTCATCGGAATCCAAAGATTCAAAAGAACTTGCGAGAAACGTGATATACAGTCTCGGCTCGATGGATGGGAAATCGTTCGATACAAGCGACAAGAACGGTCAGCGCGGCATCCTGAACGGCCACGAGTATGTGATGTTCAAGGCCAAATACAATGGCTCCACCGAAACATACCGCAAATGGGCCTTGATGAACATCGGCGCCACTGCTCCAACTGACAATGGTTGGTATTTCTCTTGGGGAAACACTACAGGATATGTTCATGATGCCACAAACAAATGGGTGAAGGCATCTGACAATATGACAAAACTCGGCACTGACGGTTCATTCTCTGAAACTAATTATAACGACACTGATGTTTCGGGTAATGGCAATAGTCTTTCAGCGAACATTCCTGTTGGTGTCGCAAATGATGCGGCCTATGCCAACTGGGGAAGTTCCTGGAAAATGCCTAGTATTAATGACTTCATAGCTATGTGCAAAGCTGGGTTTTCAGAGTGGACAAATGACTATGATGGTACTCGTAAGGCTGGAGTCATTGTCTGGGAGGCTAAGGGTACTGGTGAAAATACTGATGCCGGATGGTATAAAATAGTTACTGCCGGCAAAGGACGCAAGATTAAAGACGAAGGCACTTTTTATTCCCCCGAAGACCATACTTTTACTAATACATATTCCCCAGGTACGGATGCTCACGTGTTTTTTCCCGCTGCGGATATTGCTTTTAATACGGAATTTCAAACAGAATACTCAGATTATTGGTCAAATACTTACGACTCGGGAAAAGCATTAACATTATTATTCAAATCTGGTGATGCTAATGCGCATAATTCCTCGTTTCGTTATTTCGGTTTGCCTGTTCGTCCCATAGCAGTAGAATCCGTCTCAGATTAATCTGTAGAAAACACATATCATAATCCCCTGCGCGCTACCCATATTCCGGGTGGCGCGTGGTGTTTATACAGGCTGGAAGCCGGTACCATCCCTGAACACCACCCCTCCGTTCGATGTCCGTTCATTGTCCGTTTCAGAACGGAGAAATAGCGGAGAGAGAACGGCCTTGGTACGAACCTGCTTCGGAGCTGCTGCCCTCCCGGCTTGTTGTTGTGACCGCTCTCACGGGAATCATCAATAAAACCATTGATTACTGAGAAAGGGCGGTCATTTACTCAGCAAGTGACTTTGATTTCAATTCTGCCGAAACAATTTTCCATACAGACTCATCGATGCCTTCCTCTGTCATATAATCGTGTAACTTCAAAAGAACGTCCTGTGTTCTCCCGATGATTTCTCCAGGCCTGTTTATGTCATACTGCCGGCCCACTGATATCAAATCCTTCCTTGTGATTCCCGATTTCTTTCCGCAGATGCTGAGAAACTGTCCTTTCTGGACTTCCAGAACTGAAGGATCGATGCTGTAAACCATATCGTATGCCGGGGCCAGAGACCACTTCCCTGATTTATCCATGGCAAAAGAGAAGTTCCTGGAGTGGTCATCTATATTTCCAGCCAGGACATTGAATACCATTCTCCTGTACATCTGCTCGAAATCTGAGTATTCAAGATCAAGCCTCCTCATAGTATCAAAGGCCTCCTCGTAGGAAACGACATCTCCGGCCATGGCGAGAAGCGACTGCATATGCACCTTCCCCTCCGGACCCCTGTCGAACCTCTTGGTGATGAAATGGCTGGCCGTATCGAACCGCTTCAGTTCAGAATCGCTTATCTCTATTCCGGCATCCCTGCATAAGCGCCAATATACATACTCCATCCTGGCGTAAGGGAAGGCGTCCGTTTCATTATCATACTTGAGGATGTAATAGTCATATTCCGGAGGGAGCAGGGACTGCCCTGACTTGATTTCTCCCGTTGTCTTATTTATCGCAATCAGTGCCTTTGGCCTTTTTCCTCCGGGAGAGGTCCCAAGCTTGACCAGATCCTGCCAGAGCAGTTCCCTGTCAGAGGAAAACGTCAGTTTTGTCTTCTCGTACAGTACACTTTGAGCAAACAGATAGAGTTCCCGGATGTTGACTTCACAGGCTTCATCTTCATATCCGACCAGTGAAGGATGGTATTCGAGCGCTCCCATGGCTCTCTTTCCGACAAAAGCCAGAAGATCCACCGGAGATATCCTTTTCATCGAGATGTTGTGTTCCTTCGCCCAGGCCCTGAAGATGCTGTTGCCCCAATGGTCCGGCAATGAGTCGGCAAATACAGGCGGAAGTCCCTTGAAGACATCCTTGGGATTGCCGCCTCTGAGCGGTATGCCCGCCTTTCTTGCCGGTGAATGGATTGACATCTGCAGGGGAGATATGTCAAGCCCTTTTTCAAGGAAGGAACTGTCGAATTTGAATACGGACGACTCTTTTCTCCAGTCAGAACTATCCCAAGTGAGATATCCGACTGTGTGGTCCCACAGGGTAATCTTTACAGTATTTTCCATAATGGTCTATTTCTTTCTGTTCCACATCTTTTCAGGATCTATGGAAGGGACGTCAGGAATCAAATCCATAAAGGTGTTTCCAATTTCCAGAGCATTCAGAAGGGAAAGCAAGTGGGAGAGGGAAAGCCCCTGTCCATTGCCGTTCTCGAAGCTGCTTATCGTGAACAGGGACACACCTGTCTTATTGTGCAGCTGTTTCTGTGACATATGAAGGGCCTTCCTATAAGCCTTGAATCTCTGGCCCAATAGAGCTATTGTGTCGAAATTTGTCATACCGCCGCTCTTATATGATAACTGATATATCAACTGTTTTCGGCAAAAATACTATAAAATAACTGAAATACCAAATATCCGTTCGTTGTACGAATACTCCCGTCATTGCGAGCCATTCTGCGTCATTGCGGGCCTGACCCGCAATCCCCATCCTTTTCCGTCATTGCGGGCTTGCCCCGCAATCCCTTGGGCTGGAGATGCTGAGTCAACCCCGGGTCGGGGCCCGTCAAGGAACCAAAGCAACCATTCTGTTATATCCCCATTACCCTTCTGAGTCTTCTCAAGGACGTCGTAGTATTTGTTCTTGTCGAGGTTTATCTGGTTGGACATACTGTAAAACCGCTTGCCTGTTCCATCTGCGCGGCATAGCAGCATCTCGGTGACAGCCCTCGTAATACGTCCGTTACCATCGTCAAAAAGGTGGATTGAGACGAGCCACAGGTGTGCTATACCGGCTTTCAACACAGGATCAAGAGCAGGATTGTCCTCATTCAGCCAGGCGATAAAACGAGCCATTGCACCGGAGACGACCTGCATTTCCCCTCGGCGATACTTGCCGACGATATATTTTACCTATTGTCCGGAAAAATAAAAACAATTTGGGAAATCACAATAAATGCCTATTTTTGCAAGAAAGTTACAAAAATAAAGAGCAAATGATTATCGAACTACGTTTGGCGAACATTTTCTCCATAAGGGATGAAATTACACTGGACCTTACATCCGGCAAGAGCAAGTCCGACAATGCCTCAAAGCTGGCGGACAACGAGTTTGCGGCACTCGACTACAAGCTGCTCAAAACCGCACCCATATTCGGGGCCAATGCTTCCGGGAAAAGCAATGTCCTGAAGGCGGTGGCATTCTGTCGTGACCTTGTGCTGAACTCCCACAACAACAACGAAGGAACCGTATTCGGATTCGAGCCGTTCAAGTTCGAGGGCTACAGCGACAGGGAGAGTTCCTTCCTGATACGGTTTGTCTATGACGGAGTCGAGTACGAATATTCATTCTCGTTCACAAAAACCGGCATTACGAAGGAATCCCTTTCACATTCTCCCAACGGAAGGATGGCCGAGGTCTTTACTCGCGTCGAGTCGAAAGGCCCGGAGAAATCTGATATCTATTCCTCCAGACCGGCAGTGAAAAGACCTCTGGACGTTGCGGTGAACACATCACGCAAGACACTCTTCGTCTCCAGGGCAAGCCAGATGGACAGGGATATAGCAAAGAAGGTCTATGCCTTCTTCCTTGACGGGATGGACTTCATGAATCCTCTC
>JAZLLN010000030.1:0-39870 GCA_045598165.1 Candidatus Cryptobacteroides sp. | reverse complement strand
AGAATCTCGTGCTTACAAAGAAGTTTGTCTGTCTTTGGAGAAATAGTGTAAACAATAGTCGCCATATTCAATTCGTATCTACTGCAAAGCTACAAATTTTTGGCGACTTTTTGGCGACTTAACTGAATTATTTTGAAATATAGTGACAAGCACAGAGAAATACGGCATCCGCTTAAAGTATGCTATATCAATGCTTTACTTTAATAATAAGCCTCATAATAGGCTGTATAGCGGTTTGCAAATTTCGCTTTTTCGAGTCTCATCTCGCGCACGATTTCTAGAGTCAAAGTATTGAGAGCTAATACTTTGACTCTTTTTTGACAAATTTTAGCCGACTTGTTTCTTTCTTGCACTATTCCAGCTTGAAAAAATTCGATATAAATTTCTATATTTGCTCTTGTTGATGTCATGAAAGGAATCGTGCTCATAATGTCTTTGTTCCTGTCCAGTGTTTTTTGCGGCATTGGTGCGGGATATGATATTCCCGAGGAAAGACTCCAGGAAACGGTGGTCGCTTCCATTGACAAGAACACTGTTGAAAAGTCGGATGATTTTAATGATGCTGCCATACTCCCGGTCAGGACGGCTTCGTATTCCGGTGACGGCAACAGTTCCGCCCCGACATTCCGCTCAACCAATTCCGGCAGACGAGTACAACCTTCGTCAAAATCCTCCTTCCGTGTCATCAAGGCCGGTAAGGTCTTTGACAGAAACCATTTCAAAACGTTCCGGTCTGTGCTGTTTCAGTTCCACTCCGGCATACATTCCATCAGGCGATATATCCATTCCCTCTGCAATCTGCTGATTTAGCGGAATTTTAATCATTTTCAGGCGTCACTCGCGTGACTGGCTGATGCGCCGTGCAGCAATATGACAGGGCTGCCGGCATTGTCTGTTCACAAACATAAATGATTAAAAGAAATGGAATACAATTTCAAGAAGGTCCATACCGGAAAGGACCTCGCAATATCAACAATAGTTCTTCTGGCCGGAGTCGGCCTGTTCTTCGTAAACAAAGGGTTGGGCATCTGCATAGCGGGCTGCGGACTTATTATGTTACTCATCTACAAAGGCGGGTACAAGAATGATGGCCAGGGTATTCTGCTGACAAGAAAATCAGAAGACCTTTGCAAATGCTGCAAGCCATCCATCGTAGATTACTTGAACGGTAAGGACGTCACTCCGCAGGTCAAGAAAGGAAGTGAGGGTGGAAGCGTCCGCCTTGATGTCTATTACAACGCGTCTGCGGGGATTGCCTATGCGCAGCTGTATGACTTCCGAAACTATAGCTACGAGCCGGAAACCGACGTCGTTGCTCTTTATTCCCCGAGAGCGGACAAGCTGATATCACAACTTTAAAGAAATAATGAATATACTGCTGATAGTCGGGGCCCTGATAATTTTCACCTGCATTTTCCTGAACAAGGTCTCAAGCAGGTTGGGAATACCCGTATTGCTTCTTTTTATCTTGCTCGGCGTCCTTTTGGGATGGCAGGACGAAGTATCCATCGAGACAACGAAACGGGCCGGGGATATATGCACCATTGCCCTTATCTTCATAATGTTCTATGGAGGATTCGGCACAAACTGGAAGTCCGCAAGACCTGTGGCGGTCGAATCCGGACTTCTGGCCACCGTCGGTGTCGCGCTTACGGCGGGCATTGTCGGTGTGTTCTGCCATTTTGCATTGGGCTGGGGGTGGATAGAAGGAATGATAATGGGCTCCGTCATCAGCTCTACTGATGCGGCTACCGTATTCTCCATCCTGAGGACCAGAAAGATGGGGCTGAAAAACAATACCGCCCCAATGCTCGAACTTGAGAGCGGGTCCAATGATCCCTGCTCGTATATGCTTACGGCAGTGATGCTTTCCGTTCTGGCAGGTACCGCCTCTGGAGGGCAGGTAGTTTGGATGATATTTTCGCAACTGGTTTTCGGAGCCCTCGGAGGTATCCTCATCGCGCAAGGTGCCGCCTTTGTCCTTAGGCGGTTCACCTTGCCGAAGGGATTCGATATGATGTTCATAGTGGCGGTGGCGGTATTCGGTTACGCTTTCCCGGCGCTGATAGGAGGGAACGGCTACCTCAGCGTGTACATCATCGGCATCATTCTCGGGAACTCGGAATTTAAAGGCCGCAAAGCTCTGGTTCTGTTTTTCGACGGAGTCACCACATTCGTGCAGATACTGATCTTCTTCATCCTGGGATATATCGCACACCCGACAAACCTGCCCCACGTCCTGCTGTCCGCTGCTATAATCTTCCTTTTTATATCGTTTGTGGCACGCCCGATTGCCGTTTCTTCTATCCTTGCACCGTTCCGGAAGTACCCGGCAAGGCAGATCGGACTCGTATCATTCGTGGGGCTGAGGGGCGCGGCCTCGATAGTGTTCGCAATAATGACCCTCACGTCCGGACTGCCTCTGGAAAACGACATCTTCGACATTGTGTTCTGCATCGTGCTGATCTCGATCGCCCTTCAGGGCTCGCTTATCCCGGGCGCCGCGAAGGTGTTCAGAATGAATGATGACAATGCGGACGTGATGCGAACATTCTCTGACTTCAACGAACATTGCGAGTTATCGTTCGGAAAAGTCAGGATTCCGGCAGGCGGCACCTGGGATAATACAATGGTCAAGGACCTCGTTCTCCCCGAAGACGTAAAGCTGCTGATGGTATTCAGGAGCGGACAGAAGATTATCACAAAGGGCAACACCCGTCTTCTGGCTGGCGATGAAGTCGTTTTCTGCGCAAAATCCTATGACAATGCTACAGTTGCGGACATCCGTGAGCACCCGCTCTCGAAGAACAGTTCCTGGACCGGAAAGATGATAAAGGATTACCCGAATAATGACGGCTCCCACGTTGTGATGATACGTCGCGGAGACGAACAGATCATTCCCGACGGAAACACTATCCTCTGCGCCGGGGACATACTCTACCTGCTCAATTCGGAATCCGTCGATTCCTGATATTCCGGCAAGAAAAGGCTTAAACATCACCATCCATCGCTATGGATACGACATCATCCATTGGTATCCTGTCGCCTTCCTTGAGAATAATATGCCTGTTTGCAAGGTCAACGTCTCTGACGCTCCCCTCTGTACTTACATATGCCCCACCTTTCTTACGGGCGTCTTTTCTGAACCAGGTGACAGACACTTTCGGGTGTTCATTGATTCTTTCGACAATCACTGAAAGGACCTCATTGAGGGCGAGAATCTGCTCTTCGTCCAATTCTTCTTTGACATCCGTAAGACGGGCGGTCTCGTTGACCATGGCGTCATAACCCGTCAGGGCGGCGAATGGCGCGAACTGGGCCGCCCGTTCGTATTCGGACATCCTCCGATGCGACTTTGGATTCCATCTTGGAATATTTATGATATCGTCGTACTTGCTCACGCCTTGTGCCCTCCCACTTGTCGGTTTCTGTCCCTGGCCGTTGCGCCTTCCTCAAAGTTCATCCCTTTCAGAATGGCGTTCTTGCCGTATTTGTTCTTTATCGCGAGAATAGCTTCCTGCCGGCGGCGTTCTTTGCCATCATCTTCCTGATGATCTTCGAAAAGGTCGAGCTGGACATCAGCCATCGCCTCATCAACGATATTCTCCGCCACCACATTCATCCTTCTGACAAGAAGGCTCCTGTCCGCCACGCGGTCGAAGAGCTTCATTACAGCCTCCGTAATCTGCTCTGTGGAGGAAGTCTGACGTGAGAGGCGGATTGTGCCGTGTGACGGTTTCGGAACTTCGCGGCCATACCAGTCTTTCTCCACGGGACCGGCGTAGGCATTGCGACGGGCTTCATCGGTCAGGTTCTCGATGTCATAGCCTATCATCAGGGTCATTCTGTCCGTGACGAGTTTTTTTGCTACAAGGTCAAGTACGAGATTGTCGGTCATTTCACGCACCACAAGTTTAGCCTTTTCGAAATTATAGGCGCTTGAAAGGACCTGGCCGGTGCTGATACTGTTTACAGAAGGCCTGTATGCCTTAATCTGAGCAATGGTGCAGGGCTCCCAGCCCCAGGCATGATCAATGAGCAGTTCCGCATTCACTCCGAATAGCTTGTACAGGCGGGATTCGCAGTTCAGGGAACACCTTGCGACGTCTCCGAGGGTGTACATATAGTTCGCTTCAAGCCTGGCGGCGACTCCGTGGCCGATTCTCCAGAAGTCGGTCAAGGGACGGTGTTCCCAATATTTCCGACGGAAGGACATCTCGTCAAGTTCTGCGATGCGAACTCCATCCTTGTCCGCTTTACTGTGCTTCGCCTCCACGTCCATGGCCACCTTGGAGAGAAACATATTCGTGCCGATTCCGGCAGTGGCCGTGATTCCTGTGGTGGCCAGCACATCATGCACCATTCTGACGGCAAGGTCACGGGCGGAGCACTTGTAGGTGCCGAGATATGCGGAGGCATCGATGAATACTTCATCACAGCTGTATACGTGGATGTCCTCGGGAGCGATGTATTTTAGATATACGCCATAGACCTTTGTGCTCACTTCCATATACCGGTGCATCCGCGGCGGAGCCGTAATATATTCCAGAGCAAGGGATGGATTGGCCTGAACGGCATTGTTGTCCGAAGAACTTCCGACAAGACGCCATCCGGGAGCCTTCCTGCGCCTTTGCTCATTTACGGCTTTAACTTTTTGAACGACTTCAAAGAGGCGGGGCCTTCCCGGGATGCCATAGGACTTCAGGGAAGGGGAGACTGCAAGGCATATGGTCTTCTCCGTGCGGGAGACGTCGGCCACAACAAGATTTGTGGACAGAGGGTCGAGCCCCCTGTCCACAAATTCAACTGAAGCATAGAAAGACTTCAGATCGATTGCTATGTATTGTTTTACATGCAAATCCCTTACAATCACTCCCCGCTTATTCCGCAGGCTGTTTTTTAGTTCCGACCATAATCACCTCGGAATGGTTGTTCTGCTTGAGCATTGCATTCACGGCCTTGCGTGCATCATCTGCAGTGATGCTCTTCAGGACATCTTCATAATTTGCGGTGATGTCAACCTTGGTGTCCAGCAGGATGCCCAGAGCCTGTGCCCAGTAGTAGTTCTCGCGGAGATTCTCGCCATGCTCCTTCAGATAGAATTCCTTGCCCTTTGCAAGGTTCTCCTCTGACGGACCGTTGACGGTGAAGTCAGCCACAATCTCGTGGATGCGCTTGTTGAGATACTCGTACTTGTCGGGAGCGGTCTGATAGACAATCTGCATATATGCCTGCTGACGGGGAGCGGGGGTGCCGCTAAGGTCTCCGTATGCTCCAATGCCGTAAGTGCCGCCTTCCTTCTCGCGGATTTCTTCAAGCAGCGTGACGGACAGGGCGTTGAGGGCCAGGTCGAATGCCAGAGTGTTCTTCAAGGTGTATTTCGCCTTGGCGCTGTCGAAGAAGAGGTTGGTAACCATGGGGACTTCCATGTCGCGCTCAAAGACATTGTCTTTCCGGCCCTTTGCAAAGTCCTGGGTTTTCAGATTCGCCTTCTCTTTTTTGCCGGTGGAGGGCAGGGAGGCGATATAGCGCTCGATGAGAGGGACAATCGTATCCTCATCGACGGCTCCGGTGATTATGAAACGGAAGTCTGCGGCATTGGAAAATCTTTCCTTTGCAATCTGCAGGACACGGTCATAGTCGATAGCGTCCAGATCTTTCATCTTGAAATTCTCCGCCCTCACTGCGTTCTTGTATATAGTGGTGCTCAGGCTGTCCTGGAATGCAGTCATAGGGTCGCTTTCGCGGTTTGCGATGGCCGCTTTCGAACGTCCGCGCCAGGATTCGAAGGCATCGGCATCCTTGCGGAGCGATGTGAAATAGAGATAGTTCAACTGGAACATCGTCTCCAGGTCTTTGGGCGTTGACTTGCCGGATACGTATTCGCTGTACTGGCCCACACCCGGGGTGACGCTGACTTTCTTGCCGGCCAGCATTTTGGTCAGGTCTGTTGTGCTGAAATTGCTTACGCCCCCGACCGTGATTATTTCATCCAGACCCTTGAGGTTGGATATCTCACGTTCGTCATAGAGAGAAGTTCCACCTTTGCTGGAGGCTCGCATGATGACTTCATCAGCATTGAAATCAGTCTGTCTGAAATATACGGTGGCTCCGTTGGACAGCGTGAATTTTGTATAGCCGAGACTTGCGGGTTGCCTGCCGGTGATACGGCCCGCCGCAGGCAGTTCGGCCATAAGGGGCTCGTCGGAAACGGCATCCACATAGGGAGCGATGTCTTCCGCCTCCACATCTGCAAGAATCTTTGCCATCTCCTCTTCAGTGGGATAAACCACCCCTTCCTTGTCGGGAAGCATGGAGAACATTACAAGATTGCCATTGCCTGCAAGTTGCCCGACAATCCGGTTGATCATCTCAACACTTATGACTGGAGATATC
The DNA here is from genome assembly GCA_045598165.1 of Candidatus Cryptobacteroides sp. Classification (GTDB taxonomy): domain Bacteria; phylum Bacteroidota; class Bacteroidia; order Bacteroidales; family UBA932; genus Cryptobacteroides. The sequence goes on along the minus strand of JAZLLN010000030.1, from coordinate 33,474 downwards.
TGCTGGAGGAGGGCCAGGTTGTTCTGCTCGCCCGGAATAGGCTGGTTGTCGATGAAATGACGGACATACTGGCTGCAATATGAAGCGCTCTTTTTCTTGTCGCGGGAATTGTATGCCGATTCGGCGTTGGCAAGCATTCTGGCCTTGGCGCGCTCGTATTCGGAAGCGGTGAAGCCGCATCTTGTGGCGCGGAGCATTTCACGATAGGCCGCGGCCACAGCCTTTTCGAGACCGGTATCGGAAGACACCACCTGTCCGCCCCAACAGTATTTGGTCTTGGCAATGAACATTTCGTCATCGTCGATGGATGCCTGGATGAACGGAGGCTCCGGCGACTGGAGCATTTCCTGAATTCTGGCGTTGACCATCATGGAGGCTGCGTTCAGGGCATACTGATAGACGTAGTAGTTGAGGTCTCCGCGCATCTCGACGGGATAGGGCTCATGCTTGCACATGATGTAGCTTATGGCATACTGCTGCTCCTTGTCCTTTGCGAGGCAGATGATGGGCTTTTCGTTGTCGGGGACCTGAACGTAGAAACGCTCGGCGGGATTCTCCGGTTTTGCAATAGTCCCGAAAATATCCTTTATCTTCGCCTCTACCGCATCCACGTCGATGTCGCCGACCACAACGATTCCCTGCTGGTCAGGCCTGTACCACTTTTCGTAATAGTTGCGCAGAACTTCATAAGGGAAATTGTCCACGACTGACATCAACCCGATGGGAAGGCGGTTGCCGTAACGGTTGCCGTCAGGGAAGATGGCGGGGAGGATCTTTTCCAGAAGCCTTATCTGGGCGCTGGCCCTTGTTCTCCACTCCTCGTGGATTACGCCGCGCTCATGGTCGATGTCCTCATCGGTGAGGAGCAGGCCGTCGGCCCAGTCGTGGAGAATCCACAGGCAGGAGTCGATTGCGGAAGGAACGGTGGCCACCGGTACGTTGTCTATGTTGTAGACCGTTTCATCAATGCTGGTATAGGCGTTGAGGTTGGCGCCGAATTTCACTCCGATGCTTTCGCAATATTTAATGATTCCGTTGCCGGGGAAATGCTCCGTGCCGTTGAAGCACATATGCTCCAGGAAATGGGCCAGTCCGCGCTGGTCTTCATCTTCCAGGATGGAACCGACTTTCTGGGCTATGTAGAAATTCGCCTGCCCTTTGGGCTCTTCGTGATGTCTGATGTAGTAGGTAAGACCGTTGTCGAGATGTCCTATGCGGACTGCCGGGTCAATTGGAATTGGCTGGCCCTGCTGCGCGGACGCCGCAATCGCAATGCAGACGGCCGCAATCGAAGTAAGTATTCTTTTCATTTTTCCTGAAATATTCATTATTCTACGTCGCATTTCACGAACACTTCTATGGCCTTGTATTCAGCCATTCCGAGTTCGTTGTAGAGTCTTGCTGTGTTCTGGGTGCGGTCCTCGGCCCTCTGCCAGAACTCTCTGGGGTCTTCTCCCGGGAAAGGAACTATGTCCTTCTGTGACAGGTGATGGTAGATGGCGTGACGCTTCTCGATAACTTCGGCAGGGCTGATCGGAACCGCCATATCCACTGTTCCGAGGTCCCATTCCATCCATGCGCCGCGGTACAGCCATACCACGGCATCCTTTGCCCATTCCGCCCCTTCCGCTTTCAGCTGGCTGAGTGCCTCCATTGCGCATTCGGTGCAGACACGGTGAGTTCCGTGAGGATCGGCAAGGTCTCCGGCCATATATATCTGGTCCGGTTTCAGTTCGGACATTATTTTCTTGATGATATCCACGTCCGCTTGGGAGCGGGGAAGCTTCTCGATGCCTCCGGATTCATAGAAGGGGAGGTTCAGGAAGTGGACGTGGGAGCCGTCCAGACCGAATGAGCGATCGGCACCTCTGGCCTCGGAACGGCGGATAGCCGCCTTCAGGTCGAGGAGAGCGCGAGGTTCGGGCTGACCGGGACGCTTGGACTCGACAAGGGCCTTGACTTCATCGAAACGGTCCCCGAAGCCGAGCTGATAAGCCGCATCCATATGCTGGAGCACCACGTCGTCGTGTACGGCCACGCATCCGGAAGTCTCGTATGCCACGTGGACGTTATGTCCCTGATGGACGAGCCTGATGAAAGTGCCGCCCATTGAAATGACGTCATCATCGGGATGGGGTGAGAATATGAGCACAGTCTTCGGGAACGGCTTCGAGGAGACCGGACGGGTGCTGTCATCGGCATCCGGCTTGCCTCCGGGCCATCCGGTGATGGTATGCTGAAGGTCATTGAAAATCTTGATGTTCAGTTTGTCGTAAGGACCGTGCTTCTCGAGAAGTTCATCAAGAGAATTCTGGAGATAGTCTTCCTGGGTGAGCATTAGAACGGGCTTTCCGACTTTCTGGCTGAGCCAGATGACTGCCTTGCGGCAGAATTTTTCAGTCCAGTCACAAGGACCGAGCAGCCAGGGGGCTACTTCCCGTGTAAGAAGGCTGCCCGCCGTTTCATCAACGTACATACGCACATTGGAGTGATCCTGGAAGAAGGAGACGGGGCAGAGGGGATCCTGTGCTTCCTCCACGATCTTATGCACAAGCTGCGCCTTTCCTTCTCCCCAAGCCATAAGGTAAACTTTCTTGGCCGAGAGCAGGGTGTTCATCCCCATTGACAGGGCGAACTTCGGGGTGTTTGCAATCTCCCCGCCAAAATTCTTCATCTGGCGTTTGCGGGAATTGTATGACAGCATCACGGATCGGGTGCGCGTGTATTTCTCAGTCCCGACCTCGTTGAACCCCACTTGTCCCATCTCTCCGAAGCCCGTCACAAGGAGATCGATGTCCTTGGCCTTGGCGTTGTATTCCATACAATATTCGGAAAGATCCGGATGCTTTATGGAACCGTCAAGAAGATGAACGTCTTCCGGATTGACGTCAATCTTGTCAAGGAGGTATTTCTTAAGCGGAGCGACTCTTCTCTGGTGCTCTTCCATACCCGGGAGATAGTATTCGTCAGTTGAGAAAATCTCCACTTGCTTGAAAGATACTTTCCCTTCCGCACAGGCTTTTGCCAGACGCTCGAAAACGGGGATGGGCGTGGTTCCCGTCGAGAAACAGAGCTTGAATTTCCTGCCCGGATTTTCCTCGAGAAACTCATTGACCGTCTTGATAATCTTTGCAACTACCCTTTCGCCGGCTTCCTCAGGTGAGGTGTAAATTTTCGTGTAAATCTTGTCGCAGGCGTGAAGAATGTCTGCAGGGACATCATCAATCTTTATCCCTCCGTTCTTAGGTAAAGAAAAGTGTTTCATAATTCTTGGACAATTAATAGAACAAATATAAATAATAATTCCTATTTTTGAACATATAGAAACCATCTGTTATGCGAAAAATCCTTGTGCTGGCAACGCTGTTTGCCTCTTTGGCCTGCAGGGCTGGAATCATTGCCGAATGGTCGGCCTCCTTGCCTGAAAACCCGGTCTGGCGCGGTGAGAAGTTCAATGCCGCAATTCGGGTGACGACTTCCGATAAGGTTGAAAATCTGACTGTCAGATGTGACGGTCCGGTATCCGGGAAGCATTCCATCAGCGCCTCCATGGTGAAGGTGAATTTCCTGACGGACATTACGGGAGACGAACTTCTTGAGCAGTACAATCAATGTGGAGGCCGTGATACGGTCAACTACAAGGCCGTTCGTGCGGCGGATATGATAGACAACAGGGTGTCGGTCGCTCTTGAACCGGGGCAGTCACAGTCGTTATGGATGAGCGTGAGCATTCCTTCCGACGCCGTCCCCGGCAGATACAGGGGAACGGTGCGTTTCTGCGAGGGGGAGAAAGAACTTGCAAGCCTTGAATATTCCGTAAAGGTCTGCGACCGGGTTCTGCCTCCTCTGACTATGAGTCCCTTCCATCTCGACTTGTGGCAGAATCCATATGCTGTGGCAAGGTACCACAACGTTCCACTTTGGAGCAAGGAGCACTTCGAGTATATGAAGCCCGTGATGAAACTTCTCGCCGATGCGGGGCAGAAGGTGATTACCGCCACAATTATGGACCGTCCCTGGAACGGACAGACGGAGGACCCCTTCGGGCCCATGGTCACCAAGATAAAGAGGATAGACGGCAGCTGGCTTTACGACTATACCATTTTCGACAAATGGGTGGAGTTTATGAGTTCACTGGGAATTGACGGTCAGATCAACTGTTATACCCTCATACCCTGGGCTCTGACTTTCGATTATTTTGATCAGGCGACGGATGGCAAGGCCACCATCCATGCGGAACCGGGCAGCGTTGAATATGAGACGTACTGGGGGAATTTCATAAAGGATTTCGCGGCTCACCTGAGAATGAAAGGATGGTTTGAAAAGACATATATAGCAATGGACGAACGCCCTGAAAAATCGATGGCGGCGGCGCTGCGGCTCATAAAAAAGGTCGAGCCTGAATTCAAGGTCGCCCTTGCGGGGAATTATCACGAGTCCATCGCGGACGACATCGATGATCTTTGCATAGCGTTCGGGGCGGAATATTCCGAGGGCGTTGTCGAATCCAGAAGAGCAAAGGGGCAGATATCCACCTACTATACCTGCTGTGCGGAGAAATTCCCCAACACCTTCATTGCCAGCAATCCCTATGAGGCATCATGGCTGCCGCTTGTGGCGCTGGCACGTGACGTGGACGGCTATCTGCGCTGGGCGTACAACAGCTGGACGGAGAACCCCGTGAAGGATGCGAGGTTCCGCAGTTGGGCGGCCGGGGACTGCTATATGGTTTATCCTGAAGGTGTCAGCAGCGTACGGTTCGAAAGACTGAAGGAAGGCCTTCAGGATTATCTCAAAGCTGTCATACTGCTTGAGGAATGGGGACGCGGCACGAAGAAATCGGCGGGATTGGAAAAAGCCCTGAAACTGTTCACCAAGGATGAACTCGAAAAGAACGGACCGGAGCGTGCTCTGAGGGAACTCAGAAAAGCGATGGCCAGATAATCACCTTGCCATTATCTCTGCCGGCGCCCTGTGCAGGGCGAGCAACTCCTTCATTGTTTCCATTGCGGGTGATACATGCTCGAAAAAAGCCTTGAGACCGTCGCACAGGACGTTTTTACCATCAATGCGATGCTCGGGACATTCTCCGTGGCAGGCAAAATAGAATCTGCATCTTCTGCATTCTGCGGGGAGGGATTCCCTTTTGGAAATGGAGAAATTGAACCTCTGCGGCAGGTCGTAGATTTCCCTCAGGCTGTTTTCCCTTATGTTCCCGAGCTTGTATTCGGGATAGACGAAATGATCGCAGGGATATACGTCTCCGTTATGCTCCACGGTGAGCGAATCGCAGCAGGTCTCGCCCACTGAGCACAGGCCCGGGTTTACGCCGCACCATTGGGCGAGAGTCGCATCGAAAATCTGTACATAGTATTCTCCAACGTCACGCCTCACCCATTCGTCAAAGATATCAATCAGGAACTGTCCGTAGCCTTCAGCGGAAACGGCCCAGGGCAATTGTCTGTTCGCGGCAGGAAGGAACTGCATATATCTGCTGCCTGCCTCGTCGCGGAAGAACCGGTATATTTCGAGTCCCCGGCCTTCACAACGCTTGTTTACCACGCTGAGGGTGTTGAACTCCACTCCGTGCCGCCTGAACATTCCTATTGCAGCCATCACGGCATCGAAAGTGGGTTTCCCGGCTTTCGTCCTTCTGAAACCGTCCTGAATGTCGCGCGGCCCGTCCAGAGAAATCCCTATCAGGAAATCATTCTTGTGAAAGAAACGGCACCACTCGTCATTGACCCTGAGACCGTTTGTCTGCAAGGAATTGTGAATGGTTTTGCCTCCTGCATATTTCTGCTGTAAGTTGACGGCGGTCCTGAAAAAGTCGGTGCCGAGCAGAAGCGGTTCCCCTCCGTGCCAGCAGAAAGATACTTCGTCACCGTCGTTGGCCTCTATGTACTGCCTGATGTATGTTTCAAGCAGGTCCTTGCTCATGATGGGTTCCCGGCCTCCGTACAACTCCGACTTTTCGAGATAATAGCAGTACGTGCAGTTCAGGTTGCAGGCGCTGCCCGCCGGCTTGACCATGGTGCCGAACGAAACCGGGGCGCACAGATGAGCCGCATCCCCGAGAGTCAGGGACGGACCTTTCATTTATCCTGTCCTCTGAGCCAGTCGATGAAAGGACGCAGGATTTCCGCTGAAGGTTCGGCAGTGAGGGTCGAGAGGCTGATGCTTTCGCCCATTCCGCTGAGGCCGCTGAACTGGAAATCCGGATTTTTTTCGTAGTCAGTGGGAGCGGGGGATTCTCCCTTTAACAGGGCGACCGCCTCGGCTGTCATCGCTTCCAGTTTGAGGAGCCAGGGCCGGATGTCGTTATAGAACAGTCTGTCGCTTTCCTTGTCGGAGTCTTTCATCGCCTTCAGGGCGTGGCAGGCAGTATTTACAGCGTTGAGCTTTTCTATGAGAGCTCCCGGTCTGGGGCGTCCTTCCTTGACGGACTCCTTATAATAGTTGACCTCAAGTTTCAGGGCATCCGTGTCGAAATATCTCAGATACGGGGCCAGGAGACGCAGGGAAGCTTCATTCTCCTTGCCGACAACAGCCGCAAGTGAGGCGCTCCAGCTGCGCTCGTTGTTGAACGCATTGTTGTTCCAGGAGTAGTCAGCCACGCTGAAAAGGGTGATCTTCGAAATTTCTCCCTGCTGCATCGGATTGATGATGAGGGTCCTTTCATCTTTGAGAGCCTCGAGCCTGGCCATATTGTCAATATGGCGCTCGTCCCTGAAGTTGGAATAGATGTCCATAGGGAAGAGTTTGGTCATATCGTTGTCGTTGCAGGGGTAGTTCCACCACCAGCCGGTGGAGCGGCCGAGGAAATCCCTGACCACATCCAGGTCTTCGTTGTTTGGGACGGTCCAGACCGCGCGTCCTGTGATATAGATGTTAATCTTGTCCGGAGTCGCGCTGAGGGATTTGAAAAACTTGCGGGCGTTGTCCCGGCTCGTCCAGGAATAGGCGTACAGCTGGGGCACGTAGTTGAGAGGCTTCACAGTATCTGACGGGGCCGCGCCGGAAACATTCCAACGGGCGTCGATACGATTCTGCAGGTCGGTCAAACGGTCGGCGCAGAGTTTCAGGGTGGGGTCGTCGTAGGGGACTCCCACGTCATCCACGAACACTCCGAACTGGCGCACGCCGAGCCCGTACATGCTCTCGAATTTGTCCATTATGCGGGAGTTGACATTCTCGTCGGCGGCATCGGTAAAGGCCACTCCCGGGTGTATGGCCCAGATGAAATTGACTTTCGTGGCGTGTGACACCTCAGTGATTTCCCTGAGCATGTCCTGGGAGAGGAAGCCTATATTCTTCTGCTCTTCACTGATTTCCGTAGGGTATGGTTCCGCCCAGTAGCGGGAATGGTACGGGTCGGATTTCGCCCCGTACATATAGGTGTTCATCTTGTACCTGGCCATGAACCGGAACAGGTCCTTTGTGACCTCGGCGCTGTAGGGAACTCCGTAATAGCCTTCTATGATGCCTCTGTCCCTGATATCCGCATAGTCATATATCACCACTCCGTTCAGCTCTGATGTGCCGCAATCCAGTATCTGCTCCAGCGATGCCAGACCACAGAATGCCGCATCCGTGTCTTCTCCGAGAATCAGGACCTGCGCGATGCCGGACCTGTCCGCCGTCAGGCTCAGTATGTGACGGTCATATTTTGCGGTGGAGAAAACTTTTCTGTCCAGTTTCAGTTTTCCGGCAAGTCTGTCCGCCGCATCGCGGGACCCCTGTACGCCGATGGCCAGGTTGGATGCTCCGCTGACGGTTTTGTCGGAAACCAAAGCGGTGATTCCGTGGCTTTCCAGCACTTCTCTGGCTCTGTTGACGGTCGCTTTGTCGATTGCCGGTCCGGCGACAATGTTGACCGTGCGGGAGAATGATGCAATGCTTTCGTTTACAGTCTGATGCTGTGGAACGGGATAGATAGTGTAGTTCGTGGCGGCTACGGCGAAGAACGGGACGGCCGCAAGAATGATAAAGGACAATACTCGTTTCATATTCACAAATATAATCAAAAGCGGCGATTATTGGCGATAATTGATTATATTTGAGTTCACACCTGAACTATAACCGAACTTCTATGAAATTGCACTCTTTTCTGTCTCCGGTATCACTGGCCATATTGTTCTTTTCCTGTGCCGGGCCGGCGTCTGACAGTTCGCTTTCCTACCATTTCGATGCCCCGGCCGCAATCTGGGAAGAAACTTTTCCCCAGGGCAACGGCCGTATCGGCGTAATGACCGATGGCAACACTGACAGCGAGAAGATAGTGTTGAATGAAATATCGATGTGGTCCGGCAGCCGGGAGTTCAATGACAATACCGAGGCTGTCAACTACCTTCCCGAGATCCGCTCCCTCCTTTTTCAGGGCAGGAACGATGAGGCTCAGGAACTGACCTATAGGACTTTTACCTGTGCGGGCGCCGGTTCCAACGGAGGCAAATCCTACGCCAAGCCGTACGGTGCCTACCAGCTCTTCGGCAATATGTATCTGGACTATGCGATGCAGGGTGAGGTTTCCGGTTACAGGAGGGAACTGAATCTCCGGGATGCAATGCAGACGGTTACATACAGCCAGGGAGGGGTCAACTATAAAAGGGAGATATTCTCATCCTACACCGATGACGTAGTTGTCATAAGGCTTACGGCGGACAAAAAGAAGTCTCTGGGCTTCCGGCTTTCGATGGACCGCAAGTCCAATATTCCGCTGAATGAGCTTCAGGCGCCTGTCTGCTCCATCGAGGACGGAGATCTCATATTCCGGGGACGTCTCCAGAGCGGGACGGAACCCAATCCGGAAGCCGCATTCGAAGGAATGAGGTATGAAGGCCGCACCCGCGTGCTGCTCGGCAAGGGCGGGTCTGTCAAGGCTGAAAACGGTACGATTGAGGTCAAAGACGCTGACGATGCTCTCATCCTTATTGGGATGAAGACGGATTATTTCGGAGATGATTATCAAAGCGTTCTTAAGGCGCAGGTGGACAAGGCTGCGGCCAAGCCCTGGAAGAGGCTGTATTCCGATCATGCCAAGGCCTTTGGCGAGCTCTTCGGCAGGGTTGACGTGGATTTCGGACACGATGCGGCGAGGGAAAACCTTCCTATCGATGAAAGGCTGAAAGCTTTTGACACCGACCATTCCGATCCTTCACTCGTCAGCTTGTACTATCAGTTCGGCCGCTATCTGCTGATAAGCTCCACCCGTCCCGGCTGCCTGCCTCCCAATCTCCAGGGGCTCTGGGCAAATACGATAAAGACACCGTGGAACGGCGATTACCATTTGAACATCAATATGCAGATGAATCTGTGGCCTGCGGAGACGGGCAACCTTTCCGAACTGCATCTTCCCTTCATCGAGTGGACGAAGGACCAGGTCGAGAGCGGACGCAACACGGCAAAGGTCTTCTACAACTCCCGCGGCTGGGTCACCCACATTCTGGGCAATGTGTGGAATTTCACATACCCCGGGGAGCATCCCAGCTGGGGCGCCACAAACACATCGGCGGCCTGGTTGTGCCAGCATCTTTACCGTCATTACCAATATACTCAGGACAGGGATTATCTGTCTGAAGTTTATCCCACGATGAAGGAGGCGGCGCTGTTCTTCGTGGATATGCTGGTGGAGGATCCTCGCAGCCATTATCTTGTGACGGCTCCCACGACCTCTCCCGAACTGGCCTATTGGTTCAAGGGGAAGAAGGTCAGCCTGAGCGCGGGCTCCACGATGGACAATCAGATAGTCCGCGAATTGTTTGCCAACGTATCGGAGGCGGCGTCTATTCTCGGTGTCGACAGGGAGTTCTGCGACACGCTTGCCTTGAAGGGTGGTCGGCTGATGCCTACAACCATAGGGGAGGACGGACGTATACTCGAATGGCCGGAGCCTCGTCAGGAAACGGATGTGCATCACCGGCACACGTCCCACCTGTACGGACTGTATCCTGGTGACGAGATATCCGTTACCGGAACCCCCGAACTTGCCAAAGCCGCCATCAGGACATTGGAGGTCCGAGGCGACGAGAGCACAGGCTGGTCGATGGGCTGGAAGGTCAATTTCTGGGCGCGCCTCCACGAAGGGAATCACGCATACAAACTTGTCTGCGATCTGCTTCACCCCGTTACCTCCACAGGATTCAACTACGGAGCAGGTGGAGGAACCTATCCCAATCTGTTCTGTGCCCACCCGCCTTTCCAGATTGATGGAAATTTCGGAGGATGCGCCGGAATCGCCGAGATGCTCATTCAGAGTCACGAAGGATTCATAGAACTCCTTCCCGCCCTTCCTGACGCCCTCAAGGACGGTTCGTTCAGCGGACTTTGTGTGCGCGGCGGTGCGGAAGTGTCTGCAAAGTGGGCTGGCGGCAAGCTGACTTATGTATGTCTTGAGGCAAAGAATGACGGAGAATTCAACGTGAAGGACGTCACGGACGGCCCCGTATATCTAAAATCCGGAGAAAAATGGGAAAAAGAATTGCAATAGTCCTGGCGATTGCCCTCACGGCCGCCTGCTCTTCACCGACCGATCCGGCAAGGGAGGTCATCAATAATTTTACCGGGGGCGGCTATCCTGTCAAATTGTCTTTATCACTTGAGAAGGAGAATGGCTGCGACCGGTTCAGCTATCAGGTGAAAAATGGGATACTTTGTGTGGATGGCAGCAGCAATGTGGCCCTGTGCCGGGGATTCTATGAGTATGTCAAATCGCGGGAAGCCGGAATATGCTCCTGGTCCGGTGACAGGTTCGTCATGTCCGGAAAATCCGACGACACGGAAAGCATAGGGAAAGTCTCTCCTTTCAGGCATCATTATTATTTCAACGTAGTGACATACGGCTACACCATGGCCTACTGGGATTGGGACCGCTGGAGCCGGGAATTGGACTGGATGGCCCTGCACGGCATAGATATGCCGCTCGCACTGGTCGCCAACGAAGCCATCACGGCCCGCGTATGGAAGAAACTCGGACTCACGGATGAAGAAATATCAGATTATTTCGTGGGCCCCGCGCATTTCCCCTGGATGAGGATGGGAAACATCAGCCACCACGACGGGCCTCTTCCGCTTGAGTGGCATGACGGGCAGGTGAAACTTATGCACCGTATCCTTGATAAGATGCGTGCCTTGGGGATGAGTCCCATATGTCCGGCATTTGCCGGTTTTGTGCCACAGGCAATGAAGAGACTGTATCCCGACCTGAATCTTATGGAGATGTCGTGGTCGGGAGGCGCATTCCACAATTGGATGATCGACCCGCAGGACGAACTGTTCGGGAAGATAGGACGGATGTTCATAGAGGAATGGGAATCCGAATTCGGCAAATGCGACTATTATCTTGCCGACAGCTTCAATGAGATGGACATACCCTTCCCGCCGAAGGGGGACCCTTCCAGATATGATTTGCTGGCGGATTATGGAGAGAAGGTGTATGGGGCCATCAGGGCGGGGAGTCCCGATGCAGTGTGGGTGATGCAGGGCTGGATGTTCGGCTATCAGCACGATATCTGGGACTATGAGACCTTGGCCGCTCTTGTGAGTAAGGTGCCCGACGACAAAATGCTCCTTCTTGACCTCGCTGCCGACTATAACAGGTGCAAGTGGCATTCCGAGTACAACTGGGAATACTACAAGGGGTTTTTCGGCAAGCAGTGGGTGTACAGCGTGATTCCCAATATGGGAGGCAAAACCGGTATGACGGGCATTCTTGACTTCTATGCCAACGGACGCCTTGATGCTATGGACTCAGCCAACAGGGGCAATCTTGTCGCTTTCGGTTTTGCCCCGGAAGGCATTGAGAACAACGAGGTGATATATGAGCTCCTGTCAGACGCGGGGTGGACGGAGGATGAGATTGACCTGGACGGGTGGCTGGAGAATTACAGCGCATGCCGCTACGGGGCCGTTCCCCAGGGCATAAAGGATTACTGGAAGGAGATGCGCCAGGGTGTTTATGGCAGTTTTACCGACCATCCACGCTATGTATGGCAGTTCCGTCCGGGTTTTCGCGGCGATAATTCGGTTATGATTGACGAGCATCTGTTCAACGGCATAAAAGCCTTCGCTTCGGCTTCTGAGGAACTTTCCGATTCTCCCCTGTATGTCGTGGATCTCGAAGAACTGACCGCACAATACCTGGGGGCCAGGATGGAAGAGACAGTCCACGCCATTTATGACAAGGTCGCCGGAGGTGAGGATTTCTCCGGAGAGAAGGACTCCTTCCTCAGGATGGGCATCGCGCTGGACAAGGTGCTGGCCTCTCATCCCAACCTCAAGCTTGACAACTGGATAGCCTATGCCCGAGCCTGGGGAGGCACTCCTGAACTTGCAGACTATTATGAGCATAATGCGAAACGTCTTGTCACCGTCTGGGGACCTCCGGTGGACGATTATTCAGCGCGAATATGGTCAGGTCTGGTGCGTGACTACTATCTGCCCAGGTGGCAGAAATGGTTCCTGGCGAAAGATCACGGCAAGGATTTCGATTTCGTGGAGTGGGAAGAGGATTGGGTGCGGAATTCCGTCGGTGTTTCACCGGTTGATCCGTTCGAGGATCCTGTCTCAGCTTGTATTGACCTTATAGAAAACCATTAAAAAAAAGTATATGAAAAAGTTCGCATCGGCCTTTGTTTTTCTGGCACTTTCTGTTTCCGTAATGGCATTGCCGAAACAGCACAAACTGACCTCGCCCGACGGCAGCGTCGCCGTAGAAGTGGGTACGGATGGACGGATAAGCTATTCGATCACTGTGGATGGAGTGCAGGTGCTCTCTCCGTCCGTTATTTCCGTCACACTCAATGACGGCAAAGTTTATGATGGCGCAGCGCGTCTCCGCAAGGTCATAAAGTCCAGTGCCGACAACATCATCAAAGCTCAGGTTTACAGAAAGGCGGAGGTCCGTGACAACTATAACCAACTGGAATTCAGGTACAAGGATTTTAATCTCATATTCCGGGCCTATGATGACGGCGTTGCATACCGTTTTGTAAGCTTGTCCGCCGAACCTTTCGAGGTGAAGTCGGAGCAGGCGGAATTCTCTTTCCCTGCCAATTGGAATGCATACGTTCCTTACGTGGTGCAGAACTTGAGCGATGATTTCGATTCGCAGCTTCACAACTCCTTTGAGAATCACTATGACTATCAGCCTGTTGCCAGCTGGGACAAGAGACGCGCCGCTTTCCTTCCCCTGATGGTGGAGGCGGAAGGCGGGGTCAAACTGTGCATTACGGAAGCTGACCTTATGAACTATCCCGGAATGTATCTCTACAATGGGGATTGCGACAATACCCTTTCCGGATATTTCCCCAAATATCCTACTGTAAAGACGACAGGTGACGGAGACGGACGCTCATTCTATGTGCAGGAAACGGCAGATTACATTGCGAAGTTCGATGGCGGATGCGGCTTCCCCTGGAGAGTGATAGGAATTTCCCGGAACGACTGGGAAATGACGGACAACGATATGGTTTACCGCCTTGCCTCCGCTCCGGACCCGGCTGTCGACTACAGTTGGGTTAAGCCCGGAAAAGTCGCCTGGGACTGGTGGAACAACTGGAACATCTACGGCGTGAACTTCAAGTCCGGAGTCAACAACGACACCTACAAATACTACATCGATTTTGCTTCGAAGAACGGCATCCAGTATATCATTATGGACGAAGGATGGTCCGTGGGCTTTGAGGATCTTTTCCATATAGTTCCGGAAATCAATCTTGAGGAACTCATTGCATACGGAAAGGAGAAAAATGTGGGCATTATTCTCTGGGCCGGATACGGGCCGTTCCAGAAGGATATCGAGAAGGCCTGCAAGGTATATTCGGAAATGGGCGTCAAGGGATTCAAGGTTGACTTTATGGATGCCTGCGACCAGCCTGTCGTTGACTTCCACCGCAGAACGGCGGAAATAGCCGCGAAGTACAGGATGATGATTGACTTCCACGGTACTTACAAGCCTACAGGCCTGCACAGGACATATCCAAACGTCCTCAATTTCGAAGGCGTTTACGGTCTTGAGAACCTCAAATGGAACAAGAATGTCGATCAGGTCACCTACGAGACCATCATCCCCTTCATCCGTTTCTTCGCAGGTCCTGCCGATTATACCCAGGGAGCGATGAGGAACGCCAACAAGGATAATTACCGTGCCGTGTGGAGCGAGGCAATGAGCCAGGGAACACGCTGCCGTCAGCTGGCCGAATACGTGATATTCTCTTCTCCTCTCAATATGCTCTGCGATTCTCCTTCCAACTATATGAACGAGCCGGAATGTACGGAATATATCGCAAACGTTCCTGAAGTATGGGATGAGACCGTCGCTCTTGATGGAAAAGTCGGCGAGTATGTCGTGACAGCCCGTCGCAAGGGGGATGTCTGGTATGTCGGAGCCATCACGAACTGGGATGAGCGTGACTTGGAAATCAACATCGATTTCCTCGGAGAGGGAAAGCACATAATGACAGCTTTCAAGGACGGCATCAATGCCGACAAGGCTGCAAGGGATTACAAGAAATGTGAGGCTGAACTCAAACCCGGCAAAGCTCTCAAGGCCCATCTTGCCCCCGGGGGAGGCTTCGTTGCCATTATCAGATAACTTTTTTTGTGATACAAACCAAGCATAATAGAATGAACACCAAGACCATTGCCATCCTTCTGACATTGTCGGCGCTTACCCTGGCCTCCTGCCGTAAAGTGGACGCACCCTCTCCCTGCGGGCCCGTGCCGAGCGAAAACCAGATGAAAATCCAGGATATGGAGACCTACGCTTTCCTGCACTATTCGATGAATACCTACACCGATGAGGAATGGGGCTACGGCAACGAGGACCTCTCTCTCTTCAACCCTGCAAGGCTTGATGCCCGACAGTGGGTGCGTACTTGCAAGGCTGCCGGAATGAAGGGAATCATATTCACCGCCAAGCATCACTGCGGATTCTGCATGTGGCCGTCGGAATATACCGAATACTGTGTAAGGAACACCCCCTGGAAAGATGGAAAAGGGGATGTGGTGAAAGAACTCGCCGATGCCTGCCGCGAGGAGGGCCTGCGTTTTGCCGTGTACCTTTCTCCCTGGGACAGGAACCACGCCGAATACGGACGCCCTGAGTATATCACCTATTTCAGGAACCAGTTGACAGAACTCCTGACCAACTATGGCGATATGTTTGAGGTATGGTTCGACGGAGCCAACGGTGGCAACGGCTGGTATGGTGGAGCTGACGAGACCAGGAAAATCGAACGTGACTATTATGACTGGGGAACGACCTATGCGATGGTGAGGAGCCTTCAGGAGAATATCTGTATCTGGGGTGACAATACCCACGTGGCGGACCTCAGATGGATAGGAAATGAGAAGGGATACATCGGCGAAAGGAACTGGGCTCTTCTGGTATCCGGGCGCAAGGCCAATCTCGATGAACTGCATCACGGGAACGAGGACGGTGACCGGTGGGTGTTCGGTGAAGCGGACGTGTCCATACGTCCGGGCTGGTTCTATCACAGGAGCCAGGATAAGAGGGCGAAGACTCTGTCGGAACTGATGGATATCTACTACAAGTCGGTGGGCCGCAACGGTACGCTGCTTCTTAATTTCCCCATAATGCCGGACGGACTGATACACCCTGTGGACAGCGCCAGGGGAGCTGCGTTCCATAAAATGGTTGAGACCGTATTCAGCAACGACCTGGCGTCAGGGACAACGGCCAGCGCCTCCCAGGTACGCGGCGGTTCCCGAAAGTATGCCGCATCCAAGGTCTATGACGGAGATGAAGAAACCTACTGGGCTACTGATGACGACGTAACTGCTGCGAGCGTGGTCCTTGACTTCGGGAAAGCTGTTGAGTTCAATCGCATCATGTTGCGCGAATATATCAAGTTGGGGCAGAGGGTCAGAAAATTCTCTCTGGACGCTTTCGTGGACGGACAGTGGATTCCGCTCAGTGATGTCAGCGACTCTGAGGATGCGATGAGTACGATAGGACGCAAGAGAATAATCCGTCTGCCGGAGAATGTGACTGCCACACAGCTGCGCCTGAATGTCCTTGACGGCAAGGCCTGTCCGCTGATTTCAACAGTTGGAGTGTTCCTCGCTCCTGAAATTACGCCTGATATTCCCGATTCTGGAGAAAACTTGTCTGCCGGCTATTCTGTAAAAGTTGACGGGAATGCCATCGTGGTGGAAACGGACGGGGAGAAAAGTGTCTCGGGATTCTCTTACCTGCCTCTTCAGGCTCCGGGCAGCGCCGGGATTGTCACGGATTATGAATTCCAGGTGCTCGTGAACGGGAAATGGATAACAGTGCGTCAAGGCGAGTTCGCCAACGTGGTGAACAATCCCATCTGGCAGGAAATCCGTTTCGAGCCTGTCAGGGCTACGGCTGTCAGACTTGTCGGCACACAGCTCAGCGGCGGCGACACTGCAACATATGAAGATCTCAATCTAATCGTGGAATAGAATATATGTACTCAGAATACGACATTACCACAGCGAAGTGGGGGGAGGTCGCGAAAACCTCCCGATATGATATGGCGATATTGCCCTGGGGTGCCACAGAACCTCATAACGGGCATCTTCCGTACTGCACTGATGTCCTGACTTCACAGGCCATTGCGTTTGAAGTTGCGGCTGAGGTAAGGAAGTCCGGGGTCAACGTGATGGTGCTCCCCGGAGTGCCTTTCGGCTCCCAGAATCCCGGCCAGAACGACCTGCCGTTCTGTATACATACATCACAGTCAACCCAGTTCGCGATACTCCGGGACATAGTGCGCTCTCTGGATCATCAGGGCATAAGGAAACTGCTCATCATCAACGGTCACGGAGGCAATTCCTTCAAGGGCTTCATCCGCGACCTGGCCGTGGAGAAGCCGGATTTCATTATTGCCTCCAGCGAGTGGTTCACCTTTATTCCACGGCGTGATTATTTCGATGCTGTTGTTGATGACCACGCAGGAGAGCAGGAGACCTCCGTGATGATGCACTATTACCCTGAACTCGTCAAAATGGAATATGCCGGGGACGGCTCTTCCCGGTCGTTTGCCATTGACGGTCTTAACAAAAAAGTAGCCTGGATTCCCCGCAACTGGACAAAGGTGACAGACTCCACAGGCGTCGGAGACCCCTCGAAGTCTTCAGCCGAAAAAGGCAGGGCGTACGCTGCGGCAGTCGTTGCCGAATACGTCCGCCTTGTCGTCGACCTTTGCCGGAAAGAACTGTACTGATTATTTCTCTACCCGGATTTTTACGATGGCCTTGCGGATGTGGCCTGCACCGATAAGAGGGGCGTGTGCCATATCCGGTTCGAAGACTGTCAGTGTGCCGGCGGCTCTCGTGAGGATGGCGTCAGGCTCGTCGTCGTAGAGGATGCAGTCGTCTGCGACGTTGAATTCGCCTTTAGGCAGACGGCAGAATGAGCGCCCCTTAACACCGTAGCTCTCGGAGCAGTTGAAAGGAATGTGAATATCGATGAAATCGTTGTGCGCTTCCATCGGCGCCCCTTCTGCAGGGCGCAGGTCGGTTTCAACAATGTTCACCCAAACATTGCCCTCGTCAACGACGTGCTTTCCGGGCGTGAATGAAGAAAGGTCGTTTGCCTTGATGAATTCAAGGGCTTCCAGATAATACTTGTTGTCTTTCAGATTTACCATAATACAGATGCTGTTATAATTCGCTCAGCGCAGGCTGGAGTCCTCTTCAGGTGACCAGGCCCTCCCAAGCAAGCCTGGGCCCCTCCCTCTAGAGCCGAGGGCGGCTAGCCATCCAGCCTGCGCTGAGTGCAATCATGGTTTTATTGTTTGTCGTCGGATGCGGGTCTGAGCACGAACAGCTGAAGCAGCAGCGCGACCGTGATAACTGCCGCCATCAGGGCGAAGCCGAGACCGAGGTTCCCCTGGTCGGCCCATTTGCCGAGCAACTTGGTGATGACAGCTCCCATAAAGACTCCGGTCATATTCATGAGGCCGTATGCCGTAGCCCTGTTCTTCGCAGGAACGAACTGGCAGAGAATCGGCATATTGTTGGTGTCAACCATACCGTAACCTATACCGAAGCAGAGGCCGGCGCAGACAGCGGCGGTCATTCCGTGGCCGACGCCTATGAATATCAGAGCCGGAATCATCAGCGCCATTCCGATGGAACTGGTATAGATCCTCCCGCGGAGATTCCTCTTGACCCATTTGTCTGACATTGAACCTCCTACAAGCACTCCGATGAATGAAGAGGCGGCAATGGTGATTGTCGATATGGGACCGGCCTGAGCCATAGGGATGCCAAGGCTGTCAGCGAACAGAGTAGGCAGCCAGTTCTTTGTAGCCCATCCGGGAAGAGATACTGATGCGAAGAAGAACAGGATTATCCAGAATGCCACGTTTGAGAATACGAGAGCGAAACTCTTGAAAATTGATTCCTTCCCAACGCTGATTTTTTCGGAATTGTCTTCAACCTGAGTACGAACCTTATCGTGAAGGGCAAAGATGAGCACTACGGCGTAGGCTACACCTATGATTCCGAACCAATGGAAAGTCTGCTGCCATGAGTAGGCCTCGGCAAGTCTGGCACCGAACCCTCCGACAGCCTGACCTATATACAGACCGGTCATATGGATTCCGATGGCAAGGCTTCTGGCGGATCCGGTAAAGTAATCGGCTATGAGAGACAGTGCGGCAGGGATGTACAAAGCTTCACTTATGCCCATAATGGCGCGGAGCCAGTAAATCTGGTTGAAGGTGGAGCAATGTCCCATAAGCAGCGTAACGGTTGACCATACGCCGAGCGAGGCGACAATGAGCCATTTGCGGCTTATGCAGTCGGCGACGGCTCCCGCGAACGGGCTGATGCATCCGTATATCCACAGGAAAATGGCCATAAGTCTGCCGAAGTTGACGGCTGACTCCAATTCTGAGATGTCTATCTGCATCGCCTCCCTCATTGTGGAAAGCATCTGCCTGTCCATATAGTTGAGAAGCGCCACAACCCAGAGCAATCCCACGACTATCCAGGGATATACCTTTGCGAATTTCGAATCTGTTTTCATCTATTTGAGTTTTATCATCCAAACTTCAGGAGTGCGGACGCCCGGTTTGAGCTCCCCTCCGATAGATACTATGCCGTCCTGCCAGAATGCCACGGAGGCTCCGGCGCGGGCGAGGTGCGGCGACGATGCAATCCGGGTCCAGCCGCCGTCCGTGAATTGAAGCAGTTCTGCTCGGAATTTATAATAATCCGGAGCCTGCAATTGATAATTGAGAAGAGCATCTCCGGAAAGGCTTAAGGCAGTAGTGAAGACCTGATGGTTGCAGCCTCCGACAGCGTATCCGTCAAGCGGAGCGGAGCCCACGAAGGTGATGTCCGTTTCGCGGAAGGACCATTCCTTCGTCTTGAGATTCAGGGTGCAGGCTCCAGTGACGGCTTCCTTGGCCGAAGGGTCGAATCCTCCCCAGATATAGAGAGTGTCTTCCGACATTGTGGCCACTCCCTGAACGATGGGACGGGGAAGAGTGCCGATGACTTTCCATTGCCCGTTCTTGAATTCAAATACATCAAGGGAGGCTTCTCCGTTTGAAAGGCCACCAGCAAGGAAAAGGCTTTCGCCTGTAGTGTACCAGGCTGCCTGTTCCAAAGGCTTTGGCAACGGATCCAGTTCCTCCACGCCGTTTTCAGTCGAAAGCATCCATACCTTGTCGAGTGAACCGTTTGCATTGGCTCCGCCCATAATAAGAAGTCCGTCTCCGGAACAAAAGTACGCTCCGTATGCCGATGGCTCAGGAAGAGTGCCCATAAGGTCCCATCCGTTGTCGCCCAAGGCCCATATTTCATCGTGAAATGCTTTCTTCCCGCCTTCCGTAAGAGGCTTGTCCGGGAAATTGCAGCCTCCGGCCACGAACAGCCTTTCTCCAATCCTGCCGGCATAGAGTCCGGAAAGGCCGATTCCGTCAAGGGATGGCATCTGAACTACTTTCTCCCCATTGGAGCAGGAAAGCAGGAACAGGGAGAAAGCGAGTGCTGAAAGTCTACTTAAGAATCTCATTGCAGAGCAGAGCGGCTTTGATCATCATTCTGGGAACGTGGAAGGGGCCTTTGAAGATATTGCCTTTCGCCGGCTGCGCCACTGTGCCGTCACGGTGCAGATAGCCGTACCACTCGCCGTATTCCTTATCTGCGAAATGCTCGAAAGCCCAGTCGTTGGTGGCTTTGTGAATCTCGAGGTACTTGTCGTCTCCGGTGAGCTTGTAGGCATAGAGGGAGGCGATGATGGTTTCGCATTGAGGCCACCAGAACTTCATGTCCTGGGAATAATCCTGCGGAGGCAGATTCTTGCAGTCCTTGAAGTTGATGATTCCGCCAAAAACCTTGTCCCAGCCCCATTCGAAATCCCAGTCGAATATCTGGAGAGCCAGTTTTCTGACGTGCTCCGGATCCTCAAACATGGGAGCGGACTCCATCAGGAACCAGGAAGTCTCGATGCAGTGACCGGGGTTTATCACACGTCCTGCGATGGTGTCGCGGACTTCTCCGTTCTCATCGACACCTTCCATTATGGTCTTGTATTCGGGCTTTAGCAGCTTGGTTTCTATGAGGTTGAGGGATGTTTTCAGCTGCTCATCCAACTCGGGGTCATCTATTACCTTCTTGAGGACAGCCACGACATTGAAGAACATCATCGTGATGGAGTGGCTGAAACCTCCTTCCGTAGTCTTGGCGGGTAGGAAACCGGGGCGGGCAAGCATTTCCCGCGTCCATTTGAACAGTTTCAGGGCTTTCTCCGCATATGTGCTGTCTCCGCTCGCAAGTGAATATTCGGCCATTGCGATGATGGCAAAACACTCGGAAAACACATATCGGCGTTTCTGAATGCCCTTGCCGTCTTCAGTGACGGTGAAGAACATATGGCCGTCCGTGTCAATGCAGCCCTTTTCGATGAAATCGATGCAGGATTTGGATGCGGCGAGCCATTCCGGATTCTTCTCAATATTGTTGTAGGCATACGCTGCGATGAATCCGAATCTTCCCTGGAACCAGACTGATTTCGTCCGGTCAATCAGCGATCCGTCCCGGTCAAGGCAGGTATAGATGCCTCCGTGTTCCTTGTCCAGACCGTGCTCCATCCAGAACGGCATTATGTCATTTCTGAAGTCATTCAGATAACGGTCTCTGCAGGCTGTGAGGTATTGTTTCTGTTCGGATGTCATAGGCTATAGGATATTGCAGTGGTTGAAGAAGTCTATTGCTTCGAGTTCGGCCTTGAGAGCTGCCTCCTCCTCGTCTGTCATATTGCGCCAGGGCACCCTGTTGGGGCCGAGGTCAAGCCCGATCAGCTTCATTATCCTCTTTCCTCCCACGATGTTGCCTCTGAAGTGGCAGATGACATTGATGACTTCCTGACTGTAGTTCTGCAATTCCTGAGCTTTTGCGAGATCTCCCTTCTCCCAGGCCTCTCCGATAGCCACCTGCACGCGTCCGTTGTAATTGGTGGTGCCGCAGATTCCTCCCTTGGCGCCGCCCTGGGCAAGGCTGGGAAGATAGGTTTCGTCCTGGCCGTGAAGCATATCGAATTTGCCGTTGCCGTAGAGCCGGCACTGGTTGTATTCATACATGCTCTCGAAGGTGTACTTGATGCCGGCGAAATTGGGAATCCTTCCGTCCACCGCCTTCAGGAAGTCAACCATCGGGAGGAAGCATCCGTTGAATGCGGGAATATGATAATAATAGAAAGGAAGTTCGGGGGCGGCTGCGGCAATTGCCTCGCAATATTTCACAAGTTCCTCGATGCGCCCGATCTTCGGGAACGGGGGAGCCATCGTGCCTATGCCCCAGGCTCCGATTTCCGCAGCGTGACGCGCCAATTCCACGCTTTCTCGCAGGCAGCAGCTACCCACATGAACAATCACCTTAAATCCTGCAGGGACGCTGGCCATCCATTTTTCTGCAAGCTTCTTCCTCTCGTCAGTCGTGAGCATATAACCTTCACCTGACGAGCCGTTGATGAACACGCCCTTCAGACCGTTCTTCGCCAGCATCGCCGCATATGCGGGGATAGGCTCGGTGTTTATATCTCCGTTGGGCTTCATTGGGGTGAATGGAGCATCAATGAGTCCTATTATTCTTTCCATATCATTACAGGTTTTAGTATATAGTCATAAATATAGTCAATTATTTTCTATTTTGCAGCCACTCGAGTGAGAAATTCTCATACCAGAGCTCGCAGGCTCCGGTCGGATCCTCCTCAAGATATGCGCCTATCGTGCCGTCTGCGAGAACGGTCAGCGACGAATAGACGGATCTGCCGTGGCAGATGCTTTTGTGTTCGGGCCAGGTTCTGCCTTCGTCATAGCTAAGGAAGATGCTGACGTTCTCCCTCTTCATCGAGTTCGGAACGGAATGCAGGAGTATGCTGTCGTTGTATCTTATGAGGTCGCCGTTGCAGGCATTGGTGCAGATTTCGTCCCAGAACGAGGGTTTGCTCCAGGTCTGTCCTCCGTCTTCCGAAAGCACATAAGCCCTGTTGCCGTTCTGGCGGATGCTCATAAGAATCCGTCCGTCAAGCAGTTCGACCATCTTGGCTTCATCGCCTTTGTCCGCATAGGCAATCTCGGAGACTTTCCAATTTCGCCCTCCGTCGTCGGTATAGACGGCGTGGTTGCAGAGCCCTCTCCAACTGTCGTAGGTGCACACGTTGGCGACCAGCATTCTGCCTTTATGCGGGCCCCTCTTGAGTACCAGCGAGTTTCCGCTTGAGAAAAATGAGGAATTGTATCTTTTGCAGAACGGATTCTGTGGAGACGGTCCCCAGATGGAAGCCGTGATGTTCTCCGGTTCGCTCCATGTCCTGCCGTGGTCTTTGCTGACCGCGAAATATGAGCGCTGTTGGTCTTCCCAGCAGGATTTGTCGAGTCTCTGCCCTCCGCAGAAGGTGCAGATGACAGTGCCGTCTTCGAGTTCGGCCAGTCCGGGGTCTCCGAATCCGAACATCCTGCCTCCGTTCTTGGCGATGAAGACAGGCTCGCTCCAGCTGCGTCCTCCGTCGGTGCTGTATCTGCTGACTACGTCAATCTGGTTGGGCAGGTCTTCCTGGACAACGTTCCTCCTGTCATTGACAGTAAGAAGGGTGCCGTCTGAAAGTTGGAGTATAGCGGGAATGCGCCAATAGTTGGAACCGTAGTCTCCCGGCCGGTAGAGGCATTTGCGGCATAGGAGAATTTCTCTTTCACCCGGTTCCGTGGGTTCCGGGACAATGTCGCTCCCGCCGATTCCGATGCTGGTGATGTCGGCGGAAACCCTGTCTCCTTCAGTCGCGTCATCCCGTATGTCTGCGCTGATTTTCAATGTGACCGCACTGTCGGCGGCAACATTGCATCGGAGGCAATAATCATGTTTGAGCTGATTGACTTTCTTCTCCGCCAACACAACGGAATCACGGATAAGTTTAACGGTGCTGACATCACAGGCATCTGCGTTCAGGGAAAGTTTGACATTCTTGATACGGAATGCTTTGCTCTCGGAACTGATGTTTACAGTCAGCAGAGTTTCGTCGGTGTTCCCTCTTCCGGTAAAATTATTGTTTCTGGTGATAACGGCCGTTGCATCAACGGCACCGTTGCAAGCCGCAAGAACTGTCATTCCGGCCGCAAGCAATATGGCGTGAAAAAGTCGTTTCATAATTAAAATTTAAAAGGAGGCGGGTTATCCGCCCGCCTCCTTGATAAGAGGTTTCCAGTATATTAATAACCTTTAGTCTGTTTGAGTTCAGGGTCGCTTCCAAGGAGAGTCTTGTCGATAGGCCAGAGAAGTTTGTATGCCTCGCTGGTCTTCAAAACAGGCTGGTTGGGAATTGCCGGATCTGTTGAGGGACAGACTTCTGCACAGAATGCAAGGTGATCTGTCTCAGCGCCGCCCTTGACGGTGGTCATACGGCAGAGATCCCACCAGCGGTGTCCTTCATTGACGAATTCCTTATCGTTTTCAAAGAGAATAGCGATTTCATTTGTCTTGAAATCACCGGGGGTGTATCCCATTGTCGTTTCGTCCCAGGCTTCAGCGAAAGCGCGTTTGCGGACGATGTCGATGTATTTCTTGACATCGCCGTTGTTGCCTTCGAAATTGGCGATTTCAGCAAGTGCAAGGTATGCTCCGGCAACGCGATAGTAAATCTGGTCTCCATCGTAGATGTGAACGCCGGCTGCATTGACGTGGCCGAGGTTCTTTCCGACGGGAGTACTTGCCAGATGGAGAGTGCCGTCATCATCTTTTGTGTACGCAGCGGCGAAAGTGACGTCGCGGCGTGTATCCAACGGATCGAATGACTCCCAAAGTGCGTTCTTGTACTCATACCACTGGCTGCCGCCGCCATTGAGCTGGAAAGGATCTCCGAACTGGTTGCCGAATGCGTCATAAAGGTGCATGATGATGCCACGTCCGTCGGTCATATGTGTGTAGTTGACACCGATGGGGTTGCTTGCTTCGTTCTCAAGATAGCGGATGGCGAAGATTACTTCCTTTCCACCTTTGTTGGATACGTTGAATACGTTTACGAAATCATTCTCAAGGCCGAGGCCGTAATTATTGACGACATTGCTGAAATAGGTCTTTGCCGTTGCAATATCTCCGGGCTCTGCTGCATGCTTGCCCATGTTGCCGTCAACGGATACCTTTGCGTTCCAGAGATATACCTCACCTGCGAGGTACTCTGTGGCTGCTTTGGACCAGGTGATTTTTGCTCCGTGTCCGTAGGGGTTGAAATCCTTGACGTCGCCGAAATTTGACAGAGACTTTGAGATATCAGCCTTGATGTTTTTAATCACGTCGTCGGCGCTGTTGCGTGCCATATAGAGCTTGGTGGGGTCTGTTTCACCTTCAATGACCTCGACTTCGGTACGATAGGGCACTTCGCCGAAGGATCTGTAAAGGTCAAAATAGAGGAAAGCTCTTATTCCGTAGGCTATACCAAGATAATAGCTCTTCTTGGTGGCAGGAAGCACTTCTGTTGCTTCTGTCCTCTTGATGAAGAGGTTGGTCTGGGTGATTGCTCCGTAGTACCCGGCAAAGTTGTTGAGAGTATTCTCTGCACTCAAGTTGGAGAGAATGATAGGAATGTTCAGCGTCGTTGAGCCGTCGGTTGTTCCTCCTGTTGCCTTGTACAGGCCGCCGCGACATTCGCCGAGGAACATGGTACGAGTCTGACAGAGATCGCGCAGGTAGGTGTTCAATGAATAAACATACCCGTCGAATTGAGCCTCTGCCGTCCAGAAGTTTCCGCTTCCGTAGTAGTCTATTGGACCGAGTTCCAGTTGTTTGTTGCAGGAAGAGAATGAAAATACTGAAGCGATCAGTACAAGTGCGGAAGCAAGTGATTGTATCTTTTTCATAATTGTTGCTTATTAAATGGTTGTACTGTCAAATTAGAATGTAATGTTAACTCCGAAGAGAAGAGTGCGGGGAACAGGATATGAGAAATAGCTGTCGCCACCGATTGTAGGATTGATGACGTAGGCGCCGGTGATGTAACCAAGGTTCTGGCCTGTTACAGAGAACTCTATCTTCTGTGCGTGGATGGCGTTCATCCATTTCTTGGGAAGAGAGTAGCTGAGACAGAGCTCGCGTACACCAATGTATGCTCCGTTATAAGTGAACAGGGAGTTGTTGTTGATGTAGTTGTTGGGGCCCAACTGGTCTGCCCAGACGTAACGGGGATATTTTCCATTGGGATTTTCAGCCGAATATGTGTCCCATACATCCTTGGTCATGTTGAATGCTCCCTGCATACAGCCCATATACCAGGAGAGGGAGTACTGAGGATTTTCGCAAATCTTGTAACCGAATGCATAGTCGAACGCTGCATAGAAAGAGAGATCCTTCCAACGGAACGTTGTGTTGAAACCTCCAGTCCAATGAGGAGTTGAATTGCCGAGAACGACCTGATCGTGCACGTCGATAATGCCGTCTCCGTTGATGTCTTTCCAATGCTGGTCGCCGGGAGCGAGCAAAATGCCGTTTGCCTTGTCGGCGTCAGATAATTTTGCGTATTCCGCAGGAGAATAAAGGGTCTTGCCGCTATATGTGGCATCACCTGTTACCTTATATCCGGCGGGGAAGTCGCTCTCGCTTCTGAAGAGACCGAGGGACTGATAGCCGACGATGGTGCCGGGCTCCTGCCCTTCCTGATATCCGCCTACCCAAATGGTTTCATTGCCATTTCCGGTGTATATTTCCTGACCACCCTGACGGTTGTTAGGGATGCCGTTGTCGGGGAGTTTGACAATCACGTTCTTATTGTATGTGATATTGGCTGCCAGATCCCACTGGAAATCTTTGTTTCTGATAATTTTGCCGGAAAGCTCAAGTTCGACACCCTGGTTGCGGAACTGACCGTTGTTGCTCTTGATTGAAGAGTATCCGGTTGTCTGGGGGAGTGAGAGGTTTGCGTACTTGTCTTCGGTAAGACGGTTGTAGTAAGTGATGTTGGCGTTCAACCTGTTGTGGAAGAAACTGACATCGGCACCGACTTCGAAGGTCTTGGTCTTTTCCCAGCGGAGGCCCGGATTGGGGAGAGTACTCAGATAGAAACCTGTGCTGGCATTGTATGCGGTTGAACTGTATGCGCCCTGAAGATCATAGGCGCCGATTCCGGATGCGTTACCGTTAATACCGTATGAAACACGCAACTTACCGAATGACAGCGCGGGAATGGCGTTCTTTACGAAATCTTCGTTGCCGAATACCCAACCGGCAGACACGCCGGGGAAGAAACCCCACCTGTTGTTGAGCAGGGCCGAATAGCCGTCCTCGCGGAAAGTTGCGGAAACGAGGTACTTGCCTGCGTAATCGTAGTTGATGCGGCCGAAGAATGAAGAAATGCGGTACTGCTCGTGGGCTGAATCGATGTTTCTCTTTCCTTCTGCCTTGGAGGTAAGTCCGAGATCTCTGAAATCATCGGTAGGGGCGCCTTCTCCGGATGCGGACACTGCCTTGTAGTTCCTGTCATAGTATTCGAAGCCGACCATTGCGTCAAGGTTGTGATTGGTGGCAACTTCCTTGTTGAACTGAAGGGTAGCGTTGTAGGTTTGGGTGAAATACTGTGAGCTCAGTGCTGAAGAAGAACGTGTCCTGTTAAAGGAAGTGCCAGCCTGATTGGTCTGGTAGTCTTTGTTGAAGGACTCGTTGAAATCCTGGTTGTAGTACCAGTTGCCGCTGATGTTGAAGGTGAGACCGTCAACAATCTTGGCGCTGAAGGCCTGGCTGAGGGTTGTCTTCAGGTTCTCGTTATCGCGGAAGAACTTGTCGTTCTGGAAGTTCTGGTTACCGTCTCCTGTGGAGTTGCCGAGAAGCATATTGCCTTCTTCATCCTCAAAGCGGACTGTAGGAGGAGTTGACATGATACGTCCGAAGTAGTTGTACTCGGATGTCTGGGTGGCGGTCAGTGAACGATACTTTGAACGGGCGAAGTTGACGCTTGACTTTGATGTCAGCCAGTTCGTAATCTTGTAGGAACCGTTGAAAATAAAACTGATACGGTTGTAGTATGTTGTTCTGGGGAGACCGTCGGAAGAATTGTATCCTATGCCGGCATAGTATGTGCCCTTGTCGTTACCGCCCGACATATTTGCATTGTAATCCTGGGTAAGGGAAGGATTGTTGATGTTGTAGTCGGAAGGTTTCGTGTTCTTGAAGATGATTGCTGTCTTGCCGTCAATGGGATCTATCATTTCTTCCCAGCCTTTCTGGAGGAGATATGCGTTCTCGTTAGTCTTCTTGAGGATGTTGAACTGGGTGGAAGGAGTAATCTCGGTAGCACCTGTACCGTAGGCGTTGACACCGCTCAAGGTAGATGCGTTAGCCCAGGAAGACTCGTTGTATGCCTTGCGCATCCAATAGATGTAATCGCGGGCATCACACATTTCCCAAGGGAGATAGAAGTAGTTCATGCCGACCTTGGCCTTGAAATTGATTTCCCTATGGCCTTCTTTACCGCTCTTTGTGGTTATGAGTATAACACCGTTGGAAGCACGGGCACCGTATATGGCGGTTGCACCTGCATCCTTAAGGACGTCCATTGATTCGATGTCCTCGAGGTTGATGTCTTCCATAGAGTCACGGAGCTGACCGTCAACGACTACAAGGGGAGCATTGGATGTCCCGTCGAAATTGGTGCCACCACGGAGTGTGATGGTTGGCATGGCGTTGGGGTTACCTGAACTCTGGACAACGCGCAAACCTGAGACGGCGCCTGCGAGTGCCGAACCGGGGTTTGTGAAGGAACCTACTTGAAGGGCCTTCTCGTCAACCTTCGCGATTGAATTGGTGACCTTTGCCCTGCGCTGTGTTCCGCCGTAACCGGTGACCACAACCTCGTCAAGCATAGTGGTGTCATCCTTGAGGACGACATTATAGACAGACTGCTTGCCTACAGTGATTTCTTCTGTGGCATAGCCGACGAAAGATACCTGGAGAACAGCTCCCTCAGGCACATCAATGGAGAAGTTGCCGTTGATGTCGGTAACCGCACCGTTGGAAGTTCCGGCCTGCAGGACCGTAACTCCGGGAAGGGGACCGGTCGCATCGGAAACCGTACCCTTTACAGTGTTCTGGGCATAGGCACCGAACGATGAAAGCATCCCGGCTCCAATCAGCAAAAGCGCAAGCGCTTTGGAAATAGAAGGAATTAGCTTCATAGTTAATTAAGGTTAATAAAAAAGTTAATAAAGTCTTTTATGAGTGAAAAATAAGATAATTTACAATCCGAACAATGTTTTTCTCAAATAAAGTATATATATTTTTAAATGCTAATGTAATTAATAAAATTATGGAAAATATACGGGGGGGGTGAGTGTCAATATTTGAAAAATTAGGGAAATATTAAGTTTGAAGTTGGATTTTCCGATAATATGAAGAAATTCCTTAAAAATATGTTTATATTTAACTAAAATTGGAATAATTATGAAACATGCCACCATTGACAAAAGTACTTCCCGCATAGTTCGGAACGAGATACTCACCCGCATTATGGAACAGGGAAACTTTACCATTCCCGATATTGTTGACAGAACCGGAATCAGCCCGACTACCATTGCCAAATATGTGTTTGACATGCAGGTGTCCGGCTTGCTGGATGTCATTGATAAGGTGAAAAGCGAACACCGCGGCAGGCGCCCCCTGTTATACGGCCTGAAGTCAAGGTCTCTCTATTTCATCGGAGTTGACATAAAATATTTCTCTTTGGATATCGGGATGATGGATTTGAATGGGAAAATGCTCAAATCCAAGCATATGGGAGGTTTCAGGTTTGAAGATTCCTTTTCGAAGCTTGAGGAGATAGTTGTCGCCGTTGATGATTTTATCAAAGAGTTGGAAGGTGTTGGGACGGACCAGATACAATGCATTTGTTTTGCCATTGGAGGGCGTGTGAACTCAGTTCAGGGTACAAGCGCCTCCATATTCAATTTTGAAGAAATCCGTGATACCTCGCTTGCGGATTTTTTGAAGGACAGGCTGGGATATCACGTTATCATTGAGAACGATACCAAGGTGATGGCATATGGAGAATATATGTCTCTCGGCGATGACGGCATAAAGGATATGCTGTACATCAATATCGGCTGGGGGCTAGGACTGGGTATTATTGTGGATGGCAAACTTCTGGTAGGGCACAAAGGGTATGCGGGCGAACTCGGGCACGTCCCATTCTACGAAAACAACGTACTGTGTCATTGCGGGAAGAAGGGATGCATCGAGACGGAAGTATCCGGAAATGCGGTGTATCGCAAATTGATTCAGCGCGTGAGAGAGGGTGAGCAGTCACTTCTTTCGAGGAAGATTCTGTCCGGGGAAGGGATAACGCTGAAGGATATCATCTTCGCCGCAGAGAAAGAGGACCCGTTGTGCGTTGATTTGATATCGCAGATGGGATCACAGCTCGGGCGTCACGTCGCCGGCCTCATCAACATATTCAATCCTGAATGTATTATGGTGGGAGGAACTTTCGCCGAGGCTGCCACCTATTATTTCCTGCATCCTATGAACGACTCCATCAGAAAATATTCCCTTCGCCTGATGAGCAATGACGTTCAGGTCAAGACCTCAAAACTCGGCGAAAAATCAGGTGTAATCGGAGCCTGCATCCTGGCCCGCAACAGGTCCTTCCTGGAACAATACTGCTGACAGATTCCGTTAGAAAGTTACCTTCGGTTGCAGTCGTAAATCAGTCCCGGCACGGATGAGGTGCCGTCAGATGTCACGAATACGCAGGAGAACATCCATTTGACCAGGCGTGTCTCCGGGGCGCTGAATTCTCCGACGGGAAGTTTTATCAGGACTTTGTTCCATCCCGCGTCAAGTCTGATGGGAATCGGGGGTCTTGAAACCATATTCTCGTTGCCGAGAGGAATCTCGTTACTCTTTTCCGTATGGTCGGAGGTCCAGACGGGAGGCTGGATTTCCTTGCCGTTTATCCAGATTCTGCTGCCTTTGTAGTCCCAGCAGCCCTGTCTGGGCGGCAGGTCCATTTCCGAACGGCTGTAGTTCTGAGACTCGAACCAGAGTCCGACCTCCTGCGCGCAGGGGGAGAATACGTCCGTGTATGCGTAAGCGGTGCTGTTGGGCTGTGGATTTTTGAAAAAACAGGGGGAGGAAGTGCCCCAGACGTGCCTGAGATATGCTCCGGCACCTGTGACCTCTCCATATTTGTAATCTGCGGGATTGCCGGTTTCGGGAGGGAAGACGGCGGTCAGGTCGCCTCCGTTGGGAAAAGCTTCTGTTATGCCCCAATGAACGTTGGACTGTTTGACGTAGGCGAACGGATAACCTTTGAAGTTGCGTTCTTTCCAATAGAGCATCCTGTCTTCGAACTCTGCGAATCCGTCCGGCTCGCCTCCGCGCCAGGCGCGTTCTGCCAGTATGAGCATATTGGGATAGAGACCGTTCTGGGCTATAACCTGCAGTTCGTCATCTATCCGCCTGTCATTCCATAAAGCCAGAATGGAACCTACGATATCACCTTTGCATTCGTCTTTGCCATAAGGCTTCATATTGTATAGTAAAACCGGATCGACGAAGGTGTCGTAATGATTGAGATAATGTAATTTGCTGTCGATGGCGGGGATGCCTTCCTGTGCGGTCCCGCGGTAACTCCAGAGAAATGTCATATCGATTTCTCCCGGTTCGTAGTGCCATCCGGGGTGGTAGGAAATCACTTTTTTGCCCCTTGCCCGCAAGAATGCGACCATTTCCGGAACGAATTCCTTGTTGTATATATTTACCTCATCGGTGCCGATGTGGAAATACGGACAGTCTTTGAAAACTTCGCAGGCTTCCTCCAGCAGGTCTTTCAGGATTGCGGTTCCCTCCGTGGACTGCATATCCACTCCGAAAGCGCGTACGAAGGCCTGACTGTGCCCCGGCATGTCGATTTCCGGAATCAGGGTCACTCCGCGTTCGGCGCAGAAACGCACCAGTTCCTTGGCCTCATCCTGAGTGTAGAACTTTCCGGGGAACCTTGCCATGGTCTCGGGTGCGTTGACCTGCGGGTGCACCCTGCTCTCAAGCCTCCACGCCTGATTCTCCGTCAGATGCCAGTGAAATACGTTGATTTTGAATTTCGAGAGAGCGTCAATCTCGCGTTTGAGTTCGTCCGTGCTTATATAGCCTCTCCCGACATCGTGCATAAAGCCGCGTACAGGGAAAGCCGCCCAGTCGGTGATGCTGCATCCCCGATAAGCGCCGTTTTCAAGAAGTTGCTCCAGGGTCTGGCGGGCCCGTATGGCTCCGATGGGGGTGACGGCTTCAATCCTGATGCCTTCAGAGCAAACATCCAGCCTATATGCCTCATCCTGATGCACTCCCGCTTCGGATATGTTTTCCACATATTGTATGACCGGTTGCGAGGATTGCGGGCAATTTTGTCCGTTGTATGCAATCTGCTTCGGAACGGGCAGAAGTACGGCGAGAACAGTGATGATGAGGTTGGTCATAGTTGTTTATGTGTTTGTGTGCTTGTATGTGCAAAGGTATATATTTTTTGCATTTCGTTTGGCAGACAAACCGCTTAATAGCTGATGCCAGAGCCGCATCATCGTTCCCGATGAGTTATTGCGGGCCATATCGGGAACGGCTACCCATTATCCATGGCGTATACGTCAACAGCCCATGACAGATGAATTGCAAAATGAGCAGTTTCGTGCCATTCTCCCATACCGGTGAAGCATGAATCGGTTCTGGAGAATCGGCAACCATGTTTTCATAGGAGGTCTTTCGCCTCATCGTAAACCAATCCGCACAGTCTGGTTATCTGTTTTACCGAGCTGTTGTATCGGTGACGAAGTGTTTTGGCCAGTTTTAACCGTTCTGAAGTGTTGAATTTTCTGGAGAATGAATGGCCGAATAATTCCATGCAGATTTCGTCCCGATGCTGTCTCATTTCCTGCATTGGCAGGCTGAGATTCGCAATAATACCGCCCCGGGACTCGATATCGGATTCTTTCGACAGCCCCATGAAATATGAGAAACTTTTGTGAGTGCGGAAAAGTTTCTCAACTATTTGCGAAGCGACGTATTCACCGGGAAAAACCATCCTGTCCATTATGCGTACGTTATCGTCAATGACAGTGTGAGTGCCAAACTCGGCTCTCTTTCCAAGGACGCTCATGCCTGTGGCGGTATCAGTGGATTCTCCCCATCTCGGAGAGGTCCAGAAAGAAGATCCGCTTCTGAAATACAGAGAGCCGCTGGACCAGGGATAATCAAAATAAAGATAATTTATGCTGGCAACCGTTGCGTTTTTCAAAACATAGCAAATGGCAATCTTTAAGTAATAATCCGTATCAATCACCTGATGGCTTATTGGAAGTCCCGAAAGAGAGTGTTTCTGACGGTATTTCCTTGACAAGTAGATGGAAGTCCTTCTGATATATTCGTGGATGAATCCGTTGCATTCCTGATAGTCACCGTATAAAATGAAGTGGATATGCGTGTCCATCAAGGTAAATGCCAGAATTACAATGTCAAAAGAAGAAAAGACCGAGAAAATACGATTCATCCCGTTTTTGAAATCTTCTTCATCTCTAAACATGGAGTTGATGGCGTTTCCGTCAGAACTGAAATGCCAGCAATTTTTCACAGGGGTATCAAAGCCTTTGATATAGGCTGAATTCAAATTCAGATCTACACTGATTCTTTCAAGAAGTTTGTCACTGATTCTCATAACACATATCCAGCCGCCTCCAGTGGCCGCTTTGGCAAATGTATCATAATTGCTCCGGAAATGAAAGCAAAAACAGGAAACGGGAGAATTTTTTTCTGTTTTTGAATAGATTGGCATAGTTTGCCAACTTCCTGCGTTGTCCGCCGACTTTACGGCTCACCTGCAAAGTTCCGTGTTTGAGTTATCCAAAGATCTTATAGATTCTATACATGAAGAAGGGGTAGTCGCTTACACCTCGTAGTTGAGATCTGAAGGTTTTGATCTTTGAGTTAAGAGATTCAGCACCGGCATTG
>JAZLLN010000029.1:0-5256 GCA_045598165.1 Candidatus Cryptobacteroides sp. | reverse complement strand
TGGGATATACCTTTATTCTTACCGTACAGTCCTTTTCGCTGACTACCTCCTGCGAGGGATGCAAGGGTTTCGAGACTACGTACGGGAATCTTTCCGGGGCAAAACGCAACACGATTGTTTCCGGCTGAACTCCATCCTTGCCAGTCAGTGTCACACCCACAATATCATTGAAACATTGCGAAAAATCAATGACGGTATTCGGCACAAAAGCACCGTCAGAGAAAGAAACCTTTTCTATTCTGTCAAGAGCGTAAGTGCTGAAATGCGGAAACTTCTTCCCCTTTTCCTTGGCAAACAGAAACCACCTGTTGTTGGTAAGCGTCTCCGCGTGGACGTAGCGGCTACACCCAAAGTTCCGAACCGGGCCGGACGATTCCGTCTATTGTCGCAGGAAACGGATGAGAGTGCTAATGTTTGTTTTGATAGACCACCTTGCCGTCCACTATTGTGGCGACTGTCGAAGAATTGGAAACCTTTGACAGGTCATCTCTCAGGAAGTCTGCGTCATACACCGACATATTGGCCACAAAACCCTTTTTGATCTTGCCCAAACGGTTTTCCTCCTTCAACTGGTAGGCTACGTTTACCGTTACGGCTTTCAATGCCTGCTCTCTGGTCACAGCCTCTTCGATATTGTTCACGCCTGCAGGCCCCAGATTTTCATCCGTTCTGGTGACCGCCGCATAGATAGTATGAGGCATACTGATATTGGGCGACACCGGATAGTCGCTGTGGAATGTCACGTTGCAATTCTTATCGAAGAAAGACCTGATAGGATACTGCGAATAGGCACGCTCTCCACCCAAATACTCCAATTCGTGTGCAAAATAACCGGGCTCTATTGACACCCATAGCGGTGCCACCACGGGAATGATATTGTTGGCGCCTATCTTTTCAATATCCTCGGCTTTGACAATCTGAAGATGGGCCATCGTATTGCGTGCATCCGTGATGCCTGTCTGATTCTGGGCGGCTGCTATGCATTCAGCGGCAGTATGGACAGCGGCATCGCCGATAGTATGGAAGTGTGCGCTCATACCGTTGGTATTGGCAAATTTCACGGCTTCCGTTATGCGGTCAGGATTTGGGAAAGCCTGCAGACCATAGTCGGACGGATTGTCGGCATACGGCTCGGACAGCCACGCGGTGTGGGCTTCAACCACTCCGTCCACAAAAATCTTTATTCCGGACACCTTGAAATACTCGTTCCGGTATTGATAGAAATGGTCTCTGATTGTTTCCAAGTCATTTTTGAACTGTTCGTACGGGTCGGGATACTGCACAGCCTCGAAGGCATAAGTGCGCAGTTTCCATCTGCCCTCCTCGGCCAGCTCGTTGAAGGCATCCTGTATCGGCACGGAGTTTATGGGCAAAGCTGCCTCCACCGCAGCGGTGATGCCATAGCTGAACGCCATTTCCTGCCATTCAAGCAGTCCCTGCTTGTACTCCTCCTTTGTCAATGCCAATGCTGGACGGACAAGATCCGTGGCCGCTTCGGAAATATAACCCGTGGGATATCCTGAACCGTCAACACGTATGCAGTTGGTTCCGTATTTCTGAATGTTGGCAGGATCAGATACCTTATACCGCTCAATGGCAACTGTATTGATCCACATGGAATGGCCGTCCACCGTGGTCATAATCATCGGCTTGTCGTTGCATATTTCGTCAAGCATAGCCGCCGTGGGATACACGCTGTTCCTGACTGACCATCCGGCACCCTTGTACAACTCCAATTGAGGGTTGTCTCTCACATATTCCGCAATCCTGTCCAGAAAATCCTCCATCTTGGTATCCAGCTCCTCATCCAGGTCAGACAAATCCAACTGCATCGCGCGTGTCGCCACCTCCATTCCGTGCACGTGACCTTCCATGAATCCGGGATACACGCTGTTCTTTCCAAAGTCGAGCACCTGAGTCTTGTCGTTGCAGTATTTCTGTGCTTCCTGACGGCTCCCGACGTATTGAATAATGCCATCCGACACCACAACAGCCTCTGCCGCATCCGGATTATCGTCATCCATAGTGATGATATTACCCAGAATCAGGCAATCAGCATTAGCAACTGACGGATCCGGTTCCGAAGAATTGCATCCCGTCACAGAAGAGATGACAACGGCCCACAAGACAAGAAGACAGAACTTTTTCATTAAAACACTTTTTTCAAATCAACGGTATATACCTTCGACATATCGTTGCGCAGGGCGAATGTAAGGGTTCGCCGGCCGGGATTGTAGATGCAGGACCAGTTGGTGAAGTCATTGGGAACCTCTATGCTGTAGCGGCCCTGCTGCAGGCACTCCATAGCTTCCTTCTCGGTCATTGTAGGATTGTAGAAATTCATCATATGACCCACGCGTATCTTGGCCGACATCACGACTTGCCAGTTGTAAGGATCTTTCTGGATTGGAGAAGGATAGGCAAGGTAAGCATCAGGATGGCGGTAGTAATTTTCTATGCTGTACCACTCATAGGGTATGCTGAGGCCTGCTTGCAATCCAAGGTAATAGAGCTCGGGCATGCGCATGACGTATAGCGTGTCGTTCCAATATTCGAAGAGAGCCCAATCGCCTGTTGCATCGGCTACCATCCAGTGGACGTTAAGACTCGTCAAAATGTTGACCATATCATAGGAGCGCAGGAGGGCCTCCACTTCCTTTACGGTCTTGCATTTGGAGAGGATGAGGTTGTGCATAAGCGATGCCGAGATGGCTTTTTTGCCCGTATCCTGGAAGAGAATCTTAAGGTCCTTGTTGTTTTCATCAAAGCTGGGAAGCTGGTAGGCGCCGAAGCAGAGCCCGTGCTCATTCATGCCGTCCATAGTGGCAAGAGGCTCGCGCATAAGACGGTGGAGAGAGGTTTTGCCATCACTCAGGACACCGTCGCCGTGAAGGCCGTCCGGACCCATATAGAGACCGGAATTGTAGTTCGGTGCGGTACACTGGATATATTTGTAGCCGTTGGCACCGTTGAAAAGCAGAAGCATCGGGCCGTGCGCACCGTCGAAGTTTCGACCCAACAGAAGCTCACCCTCCGGAGTGTTGCATACAAACCCGGAGCAGGCCTGGGGGGAGTTGGCGGGAGTCGGTTCAGCACCCTCAGGAGTGAAAAAAAACTCTGAAAAGGCATTTTCGAAAGCATCCCTCGTACGATAATCGCCCTCGGCCAATTCATCAAGATGCAGATCGGCGGTGTAATCCATCTTGTAGAGAACGTCGGATATACGTCGCAAAGATGAGAGCGTTGCATCCGCTACCTCAGGGTTCTTGCACAAGTCCGCATTCTTGGGGTTTGTGACCTTGTCGCCTATTCCAGTGATATCTATTGGGTTGTCAATGGGAAGGACATTCTCCGGCTCATCTTTACTGCAGGCAAAGAAAAACGGAACAAATGCAAGGAGTACGAACAATTTTCTCATAATAGTGGTGCTATATTATTATCTCTATTTTTAGCTGGTGCCGCCCTCAATTTTCCGCAAAGTTACATAAAATCGTCCGAACTACGTTGTCCGGACGGAGAAATCGTCTAAAACTGAGTGTATTTATTGCTTCTTCTCCCACTTGTCGGGAAGAAGGTCCCGGCAGGTGTCCGCCGTAGCCTTCGGCCCCATTGCCGCAACGCGGTTGATGACGTCCGTCAGGTACTCGAAGAAGTCCACGCCGCAGAGGCGACAGCTGCAGGAAAGCGAGTAGAACAGAGCCCCGCGCTCCGCACCCTCGTGGCTCCCAAAGAAGAGGGAGTTGCGCCTCGACAGGGAGACATAGCGGTTGAGCCTCTCCAGCCTGTTCGTGTCCAGGTCACACCCGCCCGTGCGGAAGATGGCCTCGATGCCGTCGAACTCATTGAGAAAGTACTGAGCAGCCTTGTACATCGGACTCTTCGGAGGATACTTATTCTGGGAGTCAACGACTCTCTGCAGTGCGGCCTTGAGTTTTCTCAGAATCGGCGGGGCATACGTTCGTCTCCATTTGAGGTTGTCCTCCTCCGTCCAACCGTCGACACCTATGGTGTGCTCATGTTCGTTGGCGTAGAGCAGGTTCGCCTGCTCAAGAATGAAGTCCGCGTCGGGATTGCCCTGCAGGTCGATGAAGCCTCGCTTGCAGTGCTGCAGGCAGGAGAGGCGAATGACCTTGCCGTTCGATCTTGCCGCCACTTTCTTGTATGCGTTCAGGCCGTCGGACTGTATGATGCCCTCGTAGATCTCGAGTTCGTTCAGTATGACGTCCTCGGAACGTGAGCCTTCGTCATAGAAGAAGTACGCAAGTCCGAGAGCGGGGGCAATCATGTCCCAGAGGTATCCCTTCCTGCTTCCCCTGCCTTCATTGTCATCGGCATTGACAAGGACCTTGTGGTAGGTCTCGTCGCAGATGATGTAGGACGAACCCTTCACGGCACCGGCAAGGGCCTTGAGCAGCGGATCGAGCAGGTCGGCCGCCTTCTTCAGGAGCCCGTGGGCGGTGTTCTTGTCGAGGTCGAACCCGTGCGACTGGAAGAATCCCACTATCCTCTCCACGGGAAGGGACTGTATGTATCTGAGTTCAGCAATCCCCGCGATGCAGGATGCCTCATAGTTGGAGTTCTGGAAAGGAGTGGCTGGGACGGTTCCGGCATACACCGTACCGCCGAGTTTGTACGCGATGTTATTGTAAACGGTCTTAATGAACCTGGGAGGAATCATGCTGTAACGGACATACTGCCTGGCACCGATTGGCTCGGCATCCGGATTGCCCACTATGGAATCGTCGGGACATACGTCCTTCTCTTCGACGGTCATCTCGTAGTGCATGTTTCGCTTCGCTCCGTTGTTGCCGCGGGCCTTGCGCTCCTCCTCCCTGCGCCTATCCTCTTCGGCCCTCTCTTCTTCAGTTTTCGGTATGAATGCGGTCCTGACCTTCTCGTTCTTTTTCTCGATGAGTTTGCCGAGGGCTTTCTTCTGCTCCTCGGCTGATGACAGGGCATCTTCCTTCTTCAGCAGAAGTTCCTCAAGATTCTTGATGGTTGACTCAAGGGACTTGATGGTCGAGGACTGCTCTTCCATCGTCCTGGTGACGGACTCAAGACGAAGCGTGAGTTCACGGATGGTGGCATTCGCCATCTCCAGCTGAGTCTTAAGAATTGCTGTCATTCCGACCTTTCCCATAGGGTAAAGTTAGTCTTTTTCTATGAGAAAAGCAAGAGGAAAGTTAATTTATTTTACTGATTATCAAAAGTTTATATGTTCATAAAGCGCGTTCTGTAGCGTTTGCGGAAGCACAC